>NZ_CP016591.1:0-601899 GCF_001698205.1 Tsuneonella dongtanensis | reverse complement strand
AGCGCGGGCGGCGCGGGCGGCGGAATCGTCGGCTGGGTCTGGATCGGCGGCGGGGCCGGCGCGATATTGATCGGCGGGGGCGGCGCGACCGGCGGCGGCGGCGCAACTTCCTGCTGCTCGGGCGGCGGCGGCGGCTCCTCCTCGGGCGGCGGCGGCTCTTCAATGTCCACCGTCGTCACGCGCTCGACCGCCTTCTTGATCGCCGAATAGGCGAGGCCGGTCACGAGAGCATAGCCGACGACGATATGAACCAGCGCAACGATGATGATCGCGATAATGCGATTACCGCTCATCTGTTGGTCAGCGTAAGCCATTCAGTCGCATCACTCCATCGTCCATGCCGGGCCTGCGCGCCCGGCGAATGCACACATCGGACACGCGCGATTCCGAATCGTCGCGCCCCGACGCAATCCCTGATGTCCACCCTGTCGGCCCACCGGTTTTCGGCGACCGAACGGCCCGCCGAGTCCCCGATGACCCGGCTGAGGGCCGCGTCCGGAGGTTATTGTATGTTTACTCCCCGGATCGCCGGACGCTTAACCGCGAAGAAACCTGCGTGCAAACGCTTTTCCGGTTAAGCCCGGATTCACGCCTGTCACGCTGAACGGGGAAGATGCGTAATGGTTTCCATCTCCCGCCCACCGGCCTAGGCGGATCGCCCATGCACGAAATTCGATTCTCCTGCAGAGCGGTGGTGGCCGCCATGGCCCTTGCGGTCTGCGTGGCGGCGGCTCCACCGACGGCGACGTCGGCTCCGGCGCCGACGTATGCCGATCTCGCCGACCTGTCCGATGCCGCCGACCTGGTGGTACATGCGAAGATCGCCAAGGCGATTGCCGTCCCGGCCGAGCGCGCCGCCAACGTAGCGCCTGGCCGCGCCAGGGTTTACATCGAAGCCGAAACGCTCGGCCTGATCGCGGGCAGCGCGCCGCTGGGCGAATCGATCAGGTACCTCGTCGACGTTCCGCTCGATGCCAAGGGCAAGATTCCCAAGCTCAAGAAGCGGGAAGTCCTCCTGTTCGCCCGGGCCGTTGCCGGGCGCCCGGGGGAGCTCCAGCTCGTCGGGCCGAACGCGCAGCTCGACTGGAACCCCGCGCTTGATGCGCGGGTCAAGCCGATCCTTGCCGACCTTGCGCTGCGCGATGCCGCCCCCGCCATCACCGGCATACGCGACGCGCTGTCGGTCGCTGGCACCTTGGCCGGCGAATCGGAGACGCAGGTGTTCCTCGGCACCCGCAGCGGCGATCCGGTTTCGCTGACCGTGATCCGCCGGCCGGGCATGGCGCCGACCTGGGGCGTGTCGTTCGGCGAGATCGTCGACCAGGCCGCGCGCCCTCCCGAGCGCGAGACGCTGGCCTGGTATCGCCTGGCCTGCTTCCTGCCCGGCCAGTTGCCCGCCGGCGCCAATCTCGCGCAGGACAGTGCGTCGCGCAGCCGGGCAGCCGAGGACTACCGTTTCGTCATGCAGCAGCTCGGGCCCTGTCCGCGCAACCTGGCTGCAGAGACCCTCGCCGCCCGATAGTTTCTCTTTGTTGGCCGCCGCGCGAACCGTTCGGTAGGAGCGCCCCGTAGCCAGGAGGGAATGCAGACATGGCCGAAGCGCTGCGCATCGCGCTAGCCGGAGTGGGCACGGTGGGAGCGGGCGTCATCCGCCTGCTGTCCGAGAACGCCGCCCTCCTCCAGGCGCGCGCGGGGCGCCCGATCCGCGTGGTCGCGGTAAGCGCACGCGACCGCGGCAAGCACCGCGGGGTCGACCTCTCGCGGTTCGACTGGTGCGACGACATGACCGAGATGGCAGCGCGGGACGACGTCGACGCGGTCGTCGAACTGGTCGGCGGGGCGGATGGCCCCGCGCTGACCCTTGCGCGCAACACGATCCGCAGCGGCAAGGCGCTGGTGACCGCGAACAAGGCGATGATCGCGCACCACGGGCTCGCGCTTGCCGAAGCGGCCGAGGCGGCGGGCGTCCCGCTCAAGTTCGAAGCCGCGGTCGCGGGCGGCATCCCGGTGATCAAGGGCTTGCGCGAAGGTGCGGCGGCGAACCTGATCGACAAGGTCCAGGGCATCCTCAACGGGACCTGCAATTTCATCCTGTCGACGATGGAGGACACGGGGCGCGATTTCGCGGATGTTCTCGCCGAAGCGCAGGCCAAAGGGTTCGCCGAGGCCGATCCGACGCTCGACATCGAGGGAATCGACGCGGGCCACAAGCTCGCCATCCTCGCCGCCATCGCATTCGGGTCGCGGCTCGACCTGGACCATGTGTCGTGCGAGGGAATCGCGCGGGTCCGCGCGGCGGATATCGCCCGGGCCCGCGATCTCGGGTTCGTCATCCGGCTGATCGGCGAGGCGGACGTCGAACCGGACGGTTCGGCATCGCGCCTGCTGCAGCGCGTGCGGCCCTGCCTCGTTCCCGACAACCATCCGCTCGCGCATGTCGATGGGCCGACCAATGCCGTCGTGGCCGAGGGCAATTTCTCCGGCCGCCTGCTGTTCCAGGGCGCCGGCGCGGGCGACGGGCCGACCGCGAGCGCGGTGGTCGCCGACCTCATCGACATCGCCCGCGGCGAACGCGGCAGCCCGTTCTCGGTCCCCGTCGCGCAGCTCGAGCCGATGGCCCCGGCCGAGCCCGGCGACCGGCGCGGGCACACCTACATCCGCTTCACCGTCGCCGACCGGCCGGGCGTCCTGGCCGAGATCACGGCGGCGATGCGCGATGCGGAAGTGTCGATCGAAAGCCTGATCCAGACCGGTCAGGCCGAGGAAAGCGGCGAGGTGCTCGTCGCGATGGTCACCCACGAAGGCCCCGAGCGCTGCGTCACCGAGGCGCTGCGCCTGCTCGACGGTTCGCCGAGCCTGACCGCACCCCCGCTGGTGATGCCTATTCTGGCGGCGTGACCGCTTCGGTCTCGACCGCCTCGATGGGCAGGTCGTCGCGGCCTCTCGGGGCCAGTCCGCGCGCGACGCGGTCGGCGTCCGATCCCGGCGGCGCTTCGGGGATCGCCTTGAGGTCGATCAGCGGCGGCATCGGCGGCGGGCACGGCGGGATGAAGCAGCCCTTGAACACGACGCCCGCGCCGAAGCCTGCACCGGGGTACTGCGTTTCCAGATTGGGCGCGCGCGGATCGCCTTCGGTGCCGTCGCTTTCGCTGCCCTCGACCCGCAGGCGCTCGGGATCCTCGTTCTGCGCACAGACGACGATCTCGCCGCCGGCCTTTTGCGGCGGACACAGGCGCCGGCGCTCGCGGATATCGGGCGGGCCGTAGACCTCTTTGGCGTTGGCGATGGCTTCTTCGGCCGTAACCGGCGTTCCGGGCGGCGCCTCCTGTGCGGCAACCGGCGCCGCCAGGATCGCGAGCAGAACAATGAAGTACGCCCTCATGGGACTTTCTCCCCGCGCGCGATCAGGTCCGCGTCCGACCCCTCGGGCGGCTCGGGGATCGCAGCCAGATCGATGAGGACGGGTCGAGGCGGCGCCCCGCCGACAGCGCAAATGCTCAGCAGGCTCGGAACGCACTCCGGCGGGCCAAGATCGGGCGCCACCGGGCGGCCCTTGTTCGTCGTCGCTTCGGCATAGCGCTGCTCGGCCCGTTCCTTGTCGTACCCGGCGGATTCGGCATCGTCGGGTGCCGGAGCGCAGACGACGATACCCTCTTCGGACAATTCGGCGCGACAGGCGAGGCGCGCCCGCCGCTTGCGCTCAGCTTCCCTTGCGGCAGGGTCGGCATAGGCCTCGCGGGCGGCTTCCATCGCCTCTTCCGCGGTGACGGTGCGCGGGGACGGCTCCTGCTCCCGCGCGGCGAGCGGCAAGGGGAACACAAGGATGGCCGCGATTGCGGGGACCTTGCCGACCGCCAGTATCGACAATGCAACACCCCCTCGTCTAAGCGCGCCGCACAGAGCCGTCCCGGGAGTGAATCGTCGATGAACAAGCCAGCTTCGCCCAAACGCTCGAGCGTGCTCGACCGGGTCCTCGTGCTCGAACTCGTCCGGGTGACCGAGGCGGCGGCGATCGCTGCGTCGAAGCTGGTCGGGCGGGGCGACGAAAAGGCCGCCGACGCCGCCGCGGTCGAGGCGATGCGCAAGGCGTTCGACGGGCTCGAGATCGACGGCACCGTCGTCATCGGAGAAGGCGAGCGCGACGAGGCGCCGATGCTCTACATCGGCGAAAAGGTCGGCGGCGCGATCGGCAAGGGGCCCAAGATCGACATCGCCCTCGATCCGCTCGAAGGCACCACGATCACCGCCAAGGCCGGGCCCAACTCGCTCGCTGTTCTGGCCGCGGCGGAAGCTGGCTGCCTGCTCAACGCGCCCGACACCTACATGGAAAAGCTCGCGGTCGGCCCCGGCTATCCCGACGGGATCATCGATCTGGCGAAGACGCCGACCGAGAACGTGATGGCGGTGGCCGAAGCCAAGGGCGTCCAGCCCAACGAGATCATCGTCTGCGTGCTTGACCGGCCGCGCCATGCGGCGCTGATCGCCGAACTGCGCGGGCTGGGCTGCGGGGTCGTGCTGATCGGCGACGGCGACGTCGCGGGGGTGATCGCGGTGACCGATCCGGACACCACGATCGACATGTACATGGGCACTGGCGGCGCGCCCGAGGGCGTGCTCGCGGCCGCGGCGCTGCGCTGCGTCGGCGGGCAGTTCAACGGCCGCCTCGTCTTCCGGAACGACGACGAGAAGGCCCGCGCCCGCAAGTGGGGCATCCCCGACAAGGACTTCGGCCGCATCTACACGCTCGAGGAACTGGCCAAGGGCGACTGCATCTTCGCCGCGACCGGCGTCACCAGCGGCTCGCTGCTCGACGGCGTTAAGCGCCTGCGCGGCGGCAAGATGACCACCGAAAGCGTGGTCATGCGCGCGTCGTCCGGCACCGTGCGGTGGATCCGGGGCGAACACCGGACCGGGTGAGGGCGGGGCCGCTGTCACAACGACCGGGGCTGTTTTTCGATAACGCCGCTCGCTCTCCAGAAGTCCGAATCGTCGGGCGGTTCCGGCCAGTCCTTCGTCAGGCGTAGCAAGCGAAAAAGCGTGGAATTATCGGGCTTTCGGTCGACCGCGGTCATCCGGCCCGAATGGATCACCGGCCGGACCAGGTCGGTTTCGAGCCGCGCGTGCAGTGTCGCCATTGTCACCTTCCGCCCGTCCTCGCGCGCGGCGCCCGGATGGCCCGCGCCCGGCAGCGTGAGCACCCGGTCCCACGCGAAGGCGAAGCCCTCGGCGCCCGGCCGCGCGCGCAGGCGATAGGCGCTCGCCCGGCTCATCCCCACCGCCTTCGCCGCCGCCGACACCGACCCGGTGAAATAGAGCTGGGCTAGGAACGCGCACTGCCGCACCTCGCTCCACCCGTCGTTCCGCGCGCGAACGGCGACGGGCCGGAACCAAGACGGGCGGCGGCGGAGCGTGTGGGTGTGCGGCTTCCTCATCGGGGAGCTTAGGGCACGAAAGGGGGTGTGTAGGAAAGGGATTACGGTACAGCCGCGATCCGTATCCCGGCTTCGGCTCGATGAGAGTGCCTATCCCAGGGAGACGATGCCTTCCCCACTGGCGCCGAACAGTTCGGCTTCCTCTGCAGTTACCTGGATCAGAACGAGACCCGGGGTGTCGGTGCCTTCCGGAAACCATCGCTCGATATCCGAGGTCCAATGCTCTTCGAACAATTCCTTGTCGTCCCGGTGCAACTGCGCCGCTCCCCGCAGCGAAACCCAGTCCTTCTCGCCGCTGAAATCCAGCATGACGGTCGGGTTCTTTTCGATCTGGGTGATCTTGCGCGTGTCGCCGTTGCTGAAGAACCAGTTGTCGCCGTCCCAATCGACTTGCGCATTGTTGGACATCGGACGGCTGCAGAAACCTTCTCCGTCCTTTGTCACCATGAAGCAAATGTCCAGCTGCTTCATTGCTTTGACGACCGCTTCCTTGGTTGCCTTTGGCATCACGCTTCTCCTGTTCGCTTTCGGGGCGAAACGGACAGGTTGCGGTCGGTGTTCCCTGTGAGCGCGCGGTGTCCAAACATGTGGCATCCTTCGCCCCTGCCCGTTGCAATCCCTCTCTCCTCCGCTAAGCCGCCTCCATCCGAATCCGCCCGTTCGTTTCCCCGCCGCGAAGGACCCAGCGCCCGATGAAGATCATGTCCGGCAACGCCAACCTGCCGCTCGCCCGTTCGATCGCGGGGTATCTCGAGCTGCCGCTGGTCGATGCCAGCGTGCGCCGCTTCGCTGACGAGGAGATCTTCGTCGAGATTCACGAGAACGTGCGCGGGCAGGACATGTTCGTCGTCCAGTCGACCGGCTTTCCGGCGAACGACAACCTGATGGAGCTGCTGATCTGCGTCGACGCGCTGAAGCGCGCCTCGGCCAAGCGGATCACCGCGGTCGTGCCCTATTTCGGCTATGCGCGGCAGGACCGGAAACCCGGCCCGCGCACGCCGATTTCGGCCAAGCTGGTCGCCAACCTGATCACCACCGCCGGGGCCGACCGGGTGCTCGCGGTCGACCTGCACGCCGGCCAGATCCAGGGCTTCTTCGACATCCCGACCGACAACCTGTTCGCCGCGCCCGTGATGGCGGCGGACATCCAGGCGCGCTACGGCACGCGCGACCTGATGGTCGTATCCCCCGACGTCGGCGGCGTGGTCCGCGCCCGCGCGCTCGCCAAGCGGCTCGACAACGTGCCGCTGGCAATCGTCGACAAGCGCCGCGACAAGCCCGGATCGTCGGAAGTGATGAACATCATCGGCGACGTATCGGGCCGGCACTGCATCATGATCGACGACATCATCGATTCGGGCGGCACGCTGTGCAACGCGGCGCAGGCGCTGCTCGACGGCGGGGCATCGAGCGTCACCGCCTACATCACCCACGGGGTGCTCTCGGGGGGCGCGGTGGCGCGGGTGAACGATTCGGCGCTCGAGGAGCTGGTCATCACCGATTCGATCCGCGCGACCGACGCGGCGGCCGATTCGCCGCGCATCCGCTACCTCACCATCGCCCCGTTGATCGGCGAGGCCATGCGCCGCATCGCCGACGAAAGCTCGGTATCGAGTCTGTTCGACTGATGCGCGCCGCGCTGGCCGCGACCGTGCTTCTGGCCGGCTGCGCGTCGGGCGTATCGCCGACCCGGCCGGTCGCGGTTCATGTGCCGCCGGTGGGGATCAACCCGGTCCTGGAAGGCCCCATCGCGGCTGCGCCCGGCCACGCGCTGGTCGTGGGCGACATCAACCTTGCGCCCGGCGCCGCGATCCCGCGCCACCGCCACGCAGGCGAGGAGTTTCTCTACGTGATCGGCGGCTCGGCGACATTGTCGCGCGCCGGCGAGGCCGATCTGGTGCTCGCAGCGGGAGACGGCGTGCGCATCGCGCCGGATTCCGCGCATTGGGGCACGGCCGGGCCACAGGGGCTTCGCGCGATATCGAGCTGGCTGCTGCTGCCGGGACGCCCCTTGCGCGAGGCGGCGCCCGAATGAGCCTTGCCGACGACATCGCGCTCGCGCACCGGCTGGCCGAGGCGGCGGGGGCAGCGATCCGTCCCTATTTCCGCGGCGAGATCGGCCTCGAGACGAAGGGCGACGCCTCGCCCGTCACGCTCGCCGATCGCGCAGCGGAGGAGGCGATGCGGCGCATCCTGACCGCCGAAGCGTCGCGCGACGGGATCATCGGCGAGGAATTCGGCACCGAGCGCGAGGGCGCCAGCCGCCAGTGGGTGCTCGACCCGATCGACGGGACCACCAGCTTCGTCGCGGGCCGGCCGATCTTCGGCACGCTGATCGCGCTGCTCGAGGGCGGCTTCCCGGTGCTCGGCGTGATCGACCAGCCCATCCTCGGCGAGCGCTGGGTCGGCGCGATGGGCCAGCCGACGACGTTCAACGGCCGGGAAGTCCGCACCCGGCCCTGCCGCGAACTGTCCGACGCGATCCTCGGCACGACCAGCCCGGGCGCGTTTTCCGACCATGCGGCCGAGCACTTTATGGCGCTTGCCGCGAAGTGCGCCCACCGGCGTATGGTCTGGGGCGGCGACTGCTACAACTACGGCCTCGTCGCGAGCGGCCACGTCGACATCGTCTGCGAGGACTCGCTCAAGCTGCACGACTTCGCCGCGCTGGTCCCGGTGGTCGAGGGCGCGGGCGGGACGATGGCCGACTGGCACGGCGAGCCGCTCCACATCGATTCCGAGGGGCACGTCATCGCGCTGGGCGATCCGGCGCGGCTCGAGGACGTCGTCGAGGCGCTCGCCTGCAATCATTGAGGCGTTAGCCATATCCTAAACCGCCCGCGCTAGGACGCGCGCATGGCCACCAGCGCCCTCCAGCCGCCGCGCGTCGGCGCGTCCCGCCACGCGTGGGCGCGCGTGCTGGCGCTCGCCCCGTTCGCGGTCGTCCTTGCCGCCTCGCTGGTCGAGCTTGCTCTCGCCGACCGCAAGTTCGGCCTGTTCACCGGCGGCTTCGGCATGAGCCGGGCGGTCGATACCCTGCCCGAGCGGGCGGCATTCGCGGCCGGCTACGCGTCGGCGATGGCCCTCATCGGGCTCGCGGGTTGGATGCTCGCGCTGCGCCTGACGCGCGGCCGTGCCGGGTGGACCCCCGTTTTCGTCTTCGCGCTGCTCAACGGGGCGCTGTTCGCCGCAGTGCTCGCGGCACGATACCAGCTCGCTTCGTATTTCAGCGACGCGGTCGGCTTCGCATTGCTCAGGCAACTCGGCGGAGGCAGCCTCGTCGATGCGATCCTGTTCGGGATGAGCGAGATCGGGGTGGCGCTCCTCGCGATCGGCGGGATGGCTGCCGCGGCGTGGGGCGTCGCGCGCCTGCTCGCCCGAATCATGCCCGATACCCTCTCCCGACCGGGCGCGCCGGGCGGTAAGGCGGCCGCCGCCGCATGCGCTGCCTTCCTCGCGCTCGCCTTCGCGATCCCGCGCTCAGGCAGCGATGCGGCTTACGCGCTCGAGCGGACGCTCGGCTGGGGCACGCTCGTTTCCGCACTCGACCTGGCAAGCGACTCGGACCGCGACGGCTACGGCCTGTTAGGAACGCAGCGCGATGACGCTCCGTTCGACGGCACCCGACACCCGCTGGCGCTCGACGTGCCCGGCAACGGGATCGACGAGGACGGCTATGGCGGCGACCTCAGGCTCGTCCCGCTGGCGACGCCGCCCGGACCGCAGGTCTTCACCGGCGCACGGCCCCACGTGGTCGTGGTCGTCCTCGAATCGGTCCGCGGCGACGTGCTCGGCAAACGCGTGAATGGGCGGGCGGTCGCCCCCAATCTCGAGGCGCTGGCAGCCGCGGGCAGCGTGGCGCGTCCGGCCTACAGCCACGTCGGCTTCACCACCGAGAGCCTCAAGTCCCTGTTCTCCGGCGCGCTCGCCCCGCGCAGGGGCGACCCCTCGCTCTTCACCGACCTCGAGGCGAGCGGGTACCGGATCGGGGTGTTCTCGGGCCAGCCGGAGGACTTCGGCGATATCTCGGAAACAGTCGCGATGAGATCGAGCGCCGACGTGCACGTCGATGCCGAGACCCTGCGCGACAAGCGTGCGTTCGACTTCGCCGCGCAAGGATCGCTGCTGGTCGACGAGGCGCACCTGCTTTCCGCATTCGATCGCACGCTGTGGGGCGAGGACTGGTCGGGCCAGCCGCGCGCCGCCTATTTCAATTTCCAGTCCGCCCATTTTCCCTACGACCACCCCGGCGTCGCGCGGCGAGTGACCGCCGATCCCGTCGCGCGGAAGGATATCTCCGCCGCGAACGCCGAGCGCGTGCGCGAGACGTACTGGAACGCCGTCGCCCACGCCGACCGCTGGCTCGGCGAACTCGTCGCACGCCTCAAGGCCAAGGGCGTGTGGGACGAGACGATCCTAATCGTCACCGGCGATCACGGTGAGGAGCTGTTCGAGGGCGGCTTCCTCGGCCACGGCCACGTGATCAACCGAGAGCAGTTCGGCACGCTCCTCGTGGCCAGCCGCCCCGGCGTCGTGCCTCAAGGACCGATCGGTTTGTCCGACTACCGCGCGATCCTTTCGGCCGCGATTCGCGCAGAGGCGCCGCCGCGCACCGTCGCAGCCCCCTTCCTCCACATCGGCCCGCTCGACACGCCTACCGCGATCGGATTGGCCGGACCGGACGGCGCGCTCACCAGCCTGCGCCTCGACACCGGCGAAGCGTGCTTCCGCGAACAGGGGACGTGCACGCCCTATGCCGTGCTCGCTGCCGCGGACAAGGCGCGGGTCGATGCCCTGGTTGCCCGTTGGGGCTCCGAACGCTGGCGCGAGCACCAGCGGGGACAAGCTATCGGGCACTAGGCCGCAGTCCCCGCGTTGGGGCGGCATGGACAAGACCATCGCGATCACCGGCGGCGGCGCGGGCATCGGCCGCGCGGCGGCGCTGCATTTTCACGGCCTCGGCTGGCGCGTCGCCGTGCTCGACACCGATGCCGAAGCGCTGAAGGAACTGGCCGAACTGCTGCCGAAGAAGCGCTGCCTGACCGTCCGAAGCGACGTCGGCAAGGAAGCGCAGGTCAGGCGCGCCTTTGCGCGCATCGAAGCGTGGCTCGGCGACGATCCGCTCGACTGCCTGGTCAACAATGCCGGGATCGCCGATCCGTACTGCGGCCCGCTCGAGGACCTGGCGCTGGCCGACTGGCAGCGCTGGATCGACGCGAGCCTGACCGCCGCGTTTCTGTGCAGCCGCGCCGCGCTGCCCTTGCTTCGCCGGTCGAGCGGTGCGTCGATCGTCAACGTATCCAGCACCCGTGCGCTGATGAGCGAGCCGGAGACCTTCGCCTACGCCGCCGCCAAGGGCGGGCTCGATGCATTCACCCATGCCCTCGCAGTCACCCTCGGTCCGCAGGTACGGGCCAATGCCGTTCTGCCCGGGTGGATCGAGACCGGCCCTTGGCAGAAGGAATCGAAGCGCAGCGATCCGCACCATTCGAAGAAGGCGCGCGCGCAACATCCCGCAGGCCGGGTCGGACGGGCGGACGATATCGCGCAGGCCATCGAATGGCTGGCTAGCGCGGGGTTTGTCACCGGACAGCGGATCGTCGTAGATGGAGGGATGACCGTGAAGATGATCTACGACGCGTGAGCCGCTTCCTGTTCTTCTACGGCGTGCTGATCGGCGACATCGCTCCGCCGCCGGTCCAGCGCCTTCTGGCGGGAATCGGCCCGGGACGACCCGCCACCGTGACCGGGACGCTCTACGCGGTGGACGATCCGGCAGGCGCGCACCCTGCGCTGGTCGCCGGAGGCGGCACGGTGAAGGGCATGCTGTACGCGGCGGGCTCGGTCGATCTGGCCGCGCTCGATGCCTTCGAAGGCGAGGATTATGCGCGCACCCCGGTCGTAGCGCAGTGCGGCGGCGAACGGATCGAGGCGCAGGCCTATCTCTGGATTGCCCCGACCGACGGGCTCGAACCGATTCCCGACGGCGATTTCGCCCGCTGGCTTTCCGCCAGCGGCCGGCCGCCGATCGGGCACTAGCGGGCTTGCCTTTTTCCCTCGGGCCGCCTAGTGGCGCGCCCTTCACCGACACGTGATTCACAGTCGGCCTGGCTATCTAGGGCTGCCAGGGCTGACTGATGCGTGTCCCCGAAAGGAGACGAAAATGCCCAAGATGAAGACCAAGAGCGGCGTGAAGAAGCGCTTCAAGCTCACCGCCACGGGCAAGGTCAAGCACGGGGTCGCCGGCAAGCGCCACCGCCTGATCAGCCACAATGCCAAGTACATCCGCCAGAACCGCGGGACCACAGTGATCGCCGACGCCGACGCGCGCACGATCAAGAAGTGGGCGCCCTACGGGCTCGATTGAGGAGGTACTAGGACATGGCACGCATCAAACGGGGTGTTACCACCCGCGCCAAGCACAAGCGGCTTCTCGACCAAGCCAAGGGCTATCGCGGTCGCCGCAAGAACACCATCCGCGTCGCGCGGCAGGCGGTCGAAAAGGCCGGCCAGTACGCGTACCGCGACCGCAAGGTTAAGAAGCGCAGCTTCCGCGCCCTGTGGATCCAGCGCATCAACGCCGCGGTCCGCGCTGAAGGCCTGACCTATTCGCAGTTCATGCACGGCGCCAAACTCGCCGGCATCGAACTCGACCGCAAGGTCATGGCCGATCTGGCGATGAACGAAGGCGCTGCCTTCACCGCGATCATTTCGCAGGCGAAAGCCGCGCTGAACTGATCCCGGCCGAATGGCCGATCTCGAGGGCGTCGCGGGCTACGGCTCGCGGCGCCCTTGACGCATGGGCGCGAGCCGTTACTGTCCAGAAAATACAAAGCCTGGTCCATCGGGTCGCAACACCCCCCCGACAGGATAGCGCATCTACCATGACGGATTCTCCGCGAATTTCCGTGCGCTTCTTCCGCCTGTCGGAACCCCTCCAGCCGTACTTCACCGCGCTCTACCTGACCACGACCGAAGCCGGGGACGGACTGGTCGAGGATTACCTCCACCCCGAGTGGGCGGCGATGCGGTTTACCGAAGGACCGCCCCCGATCGCCTCGATCGGGCCGGGCGAGATGGTGCCCCAGTGGCCGTTCGTGGCCGGCGGACCGACGAGCCTCGCGACCCACTTTGCCGTCACCACCTCGCGTATCTGGGGCCTGGGCATGCAGCCCGCGGGCTGGGCCAAGTTCGCCAATGGCGAGGCGGCCGCGCTCGCCAACCGCACGGTCGACGGGTCGACCCACCCCGCGTTTGCGGCTTTTGCCGGCATCCTGCCCCAGATCCTCGCATGCACCGAAGGCGACGATGCCAAGGCGAACCTGATCGATGCCCACCTGATGCTGCAGGTTCACCGGCCGGTCCCGCGCGAAGCCGAGATATTCGCCTGCCAGGACGCCTTGCGCGATCCGGCCATCGGCGATGTCGCCGCGCTGCAGGACCGCCTCGGCATGACGGTGAAGTCGCTCGAGCGGTTCTGCCGCCGGTATTTCGGCTTCACGCCCAAGCTGCTGCTGCGCCGCCAGCGCTTCGTGCGAAGCCTCGCGCAGTTCATGCTCGATCCGTCGCTGAGCTGGATCGACGCGCTCGATGGCCAGTATCACGACCAGGCCCAGTTTGTGCGCGAGTTCCGCGAATTCATGGGCCTTTTGCCGACCGAATACGCCAGGATGCCGCATCCGATCATCCAGCCGATCATGCGCCAGCGGATGGCCGACCAGGGGGCTGCCGAACCGCTCGACGTGCCGACGATCGCGCGCTTCCGCTGACGATCCGCCTCGTTTCGCTGAATCCTTGCCGCTGCACGTAACGCGCTATAGTGTCGCATTCCTACAAGTGATGCGCGCCTGAAGGATGGGCCGCTCGGAGGAAAAGGAAAACGGATCGCGCCCATGCCTGGCCAGACCGAAATCCCGGTTCCCCAGGGCTGCACGGTCGACGCGCGGTTCTTTCCTCCGCCGCCCGAACTCGATGGCTGCGTCACCAGCATCTACCGCCTCGATCTGACCGTTCCCGGCGAAGCGACCGTGGTCGACTGGCTCCAGCCCGAATGGGCGAACCTCAGGGTATTTTCCGGGGCGCGCCCATGGGCGCAGGTCGTCGGCGGTGCGGTCGTGGACAAGGCACGGTTCACCGTGACCGGCCCGAGCTCGCGCGCTGCCAGGTTCGAGATCGGCACCACACGCATGTGGGGCGTCGGCCTGCTCCCGCTGGGATGGGCGCGCTTCGTCGGGCGGCCCGCGGCGCGCTATGCCAACATGCTGGCCGATGCGGAGCGTCATCCGGACTTCGCGCGATTCGCCGCGCTGCCTCACGTGTTCGAGGACACGCCCGACGACGACAAGGAGCTGGAGCGCATCGTCGCGATCCTGCGCGGCAGCGCGCGGCCGGTGACCGACGAGGAGCGGATCGTCGAGGTTCATCGCACGATGGTGGAACTGGGGCTGGCGAAGGTCGCCGATTTCGCTGCCCGGGCGGATCTGTCGATACGCGCGCTCGAGCGGACATGTCGGCGCCATTTCGGCTTCCCGCCGAAGCTTCTGCTGCGGCGCCAGCGGTTCATGCGCAGCCTTGCCGCGTGGATGCTCGGCGGCATGGGCCGGTGGACCGCGGCGATCGACGAGCTCTATGTCGACCAGGCCCACTTCAACCACGAGTTCCACGAATTCATGGGCATGAGCCCGAGCGAGTACGCGGCGCTGCCGCACCCGATCCTGTCGGCTTTCATGGCCCAGCGGGCGAGGACCTGGGGCTCGCCCGCACAGACGCTGGATCGGCCCGCCGCGACCGCTACTTGAGGTCCTCGACCGATACCCAGCCCTTCGTGCCGTAATTGTCGGTCACCTCGACGAACAGGCCTTCGCGCTTGCCGGTCGGGGTCAGTTCGGTGCCGGCGCGGATGCTGCGGACCACCGCCGACGTCTTCGAGGCGCCGGCATAGAGCTTCGCATCGACCGCAACGCTCGCTGCCGCAGAGACGGGGCCGACCGCGGCTGCGCCCGCTGCCGGCGCTCCTTCAAGCAGGGTCTTCTGCGCGATCAGCTGGTTGAAGGCGAGGATGAACGCCTCGGTCAGGGCCTGGCCGTCCTTGCTGCCCTGGTAACCGGACGCGCTCGCGGCGTTGTTGGCCCAGCCCCAGCCGCCGGAGTTGCCGAACGTGATGCTCGATTTCTTGACCGAGCCGCTGCCCGAGGCGAGCGCCTGTCCCGTGGCAGGGCTGACGACGCGCAAGCCGGCGGCATAGGTCTTTTTCTTGCCGCCGAGACCGCCGAACATGCCCAGCGCGGTGCCGCCGAAGCCACCGAGTCCCCCGAGGACCTTGCCGGCAGCGCCCGAGCGAACCAGAGCCTCGGTCGCCGCCGCCTTGCCCACTTCGACGCTCTTGTCGACTTCCTCCTGGTTGCCGGCGACGGCAGTCACCAGGAACCGGGCCGGCGCGCTGGTCGAGACATGCGGCGTGAAGCAGCCCGATTCGGTGGCGAGGGCGTTGATCAGCGCCCGCGGACTGCCAAGTCCGTACTCGGTCCAGCCCGCAAGGTCGCCGTCGACCAGCGCGATGGTGCCAAGGCTCTGCTCGCACTTCATCAAGGTCGGCGCGGTGGCCTTCTCGGCGGCGTGCGCCGATGTACCGCAGGCGATGGTTGCCGTCGCCGCGATGAATGCAATGGTCTTCCGAACGCTCGTCATCATAATGCTCCCCTCAACCGCCAGCGGACGACTCTCCCCGAAGCCGCGCACCGCCGCGCACAAATTCCCGATGCCGCGCTAGCATCATGCTCTGCGGCATCGCGGGCTTATTGCGTCGCACGGCGGACTTCTTGTATAAAAACGCCATAACATCCGCCCGCTTGTACCGTACGGAAGGGTCGCGTCGTCGAACTCGATAGGTCAAGCCCCGCAGGCGTCATCGCGGTCAGCTACGCGCTGCCCGCCGAGCCGCTGCGCGCGTATGTTTCGACTTACTCGCTGACCGAGGTGGCTCCAGGCGCGCAACCGGTGCGCGACCAGGTCTATCCCGAATGGGCGAACATCCGGCTGACAAGCGACGGCGCGATGGCGGCCTGCACCGGACCCGGCCCCCTGCAGGCGTGTGGTCCGATCTGCGGGATCGGACCGACAAGCCGCGCGACCCACTTCGAACTCTCGCCGGGGCGCTACTGGACCATCAGCCTGCTTCCGCTCGGCTGGGCCCGTCTGATGCAGGTCCCGGCACGTGCCTTTGCCGATCGGTGGGAAGTGATCGGCGAGAGCAGTGCATTCGCCAGGTTCGCCCCCCTTCTCGAGCTCGCGGCGACCGACGACCCGAAGGAGGCGGTGGCGCGGTTCGATGCATGCCTTGTTTCGCTGTTCGGCGCCCGCAAGGTCGACGAGGCGGCGATCGTGCGAGCACACTCCGTCCTGCTCGATCCAGAAGTGCCGTCGGTGAACGCGTTCGCCGACCAGGCCGGCCTCAGCGTCAGGCAGCTCGAGCGCCTGGCCAACAGCGCCTTCGGCTTCACGCCCAAGCTCCTGCTGCGCCGACAGCGTTTCCTGCGCAGCCTTGCCAAGTTCATGCTCGACCCGTCGCTCGCGTGGGTCGACACGCTCGATAGCCAGTATGTCGACCAGGCGCACTTCATTCGCGACTTCCGGCGATTCATGGACGAGACCCCCGGCTCCTACGCTTCGCGGTCGCACCCGGTGCTCTGGGCAGCCGCCCATGCGCGTTCGGCAGCCGCGGGCACGGCGATGCAGGTGCTCCAGCACCCGGTCGCAGCGGGACAGGGCATTGCGATAGAACGCACGCGCCCCTAGGGGCGGGTCCGCAATGACTGGTTCCGACGACATCCGCCTTTCCGAGGCCCTTGCCGCCATCGATGTGGCCCAGACGATCGACGCGCTCGAAGCGCAGCGCGTGGCCGCGCTCGGCAAGTCAGGCTGGGTCAGCGCCCTGCTCAAGACCCTGGGTGGGATGACCCCCGAGGAGCGCCAGGTCGAGGGCCCCCGCATCCAGGGCCTGCGGGCCGCGGTGTCCGATGCGATCGACGCGAAGAAGGCCGCGCTGGAGGCAGCCGCGCTCGACGCGCAGCTCGCGCGCGAAGTGATCGATCTGACCCTGCCCGCGCCCGCCGCGCCCAAGGGGTCGATTCACCCGGTCAGCCAGGTCATGGACGAGCTGGCCGAGATCTTCGCGGACATGGGATTCTCGGTCGCCAGCGGGCCCGAGATCGAGGACGACTGGCACAACTTCACGTCGCTCAATATGCCCGAAAGCCACCCCGCGCGGGCGATGCACGACACGTTTTATTTCCCCGACGAAGGCCCCGAGGTCGCCGGTGCGCCGACGCGGATGGTCCTGCGCACCCACACCTCGCCGGTCCAGATCCGCGCGATGACCCAGCAAGGCGCGCCGCTGCGCGTGATCGCGCCGGGCCGCGTCTACCGCTCCGATAGCGACGCGACCCACACGCCGATGTTCCACCAGGTCGAGGGCCTCGTGATCGACGAGGGAATCCATCTCGGCCACCTCAAGTGGACCCTCGAGACCTTCCTCAAGGCGTTCTTCGAGCGCGAGGACATCGTCCTGCGCCTTCGCCCGAGCTATTTCCCCTTCACCGAGCCCAGTGTCGAGGTCGACGTGGGCTGGCAGGACGTGAACGGGCGCCGGGTGCTGGGCGGCGACGGAGACGCGCCGGGCCACGGGTGGATGGAGCTGCTCGGCAGCGGCATGGTCAACCGCCGCGTGCTCGAATTCGCGGGGCTCGACCCCGACAAGTGGCAGGGCTTCGCGTTCGGCGTCGGCGTCGACCGGCTCGCGATGCTGAAATACGGGATGGACGACCTGCGCGCGTTCTTCGACGGCGACGGGCGCTGGCTGGCGCATTACGGGTTCGACCCGCTCGACGTTCCGACGCTGTCGGCTGGCGTAGGAGCGAAGGCATGAAGTTCTCGCTCGAATGGCTCAAGGCGTTTCTCGACACCGAGGCGAGCGCCGCCGAAATCGCCGCCGCATTGAACCGTATCGGCCACGAGGTCGAAGGTCTCGAGGACCCGGCCGAGCGCCTGTCCGGTTTCCGCGTTGCCGAAGTGCTCACCGCCGTGCCGCATCCCGATGCCGACAAGCTGCGGGTGCTTACGGTGAACACCGGTGACGAAGCGCCGCTCCAGGTCGTCTGCGGCGCGCCCAACGCGCGCGCGGGAATGAAGGGCGTGCTCGGGCTGCCCGGAGCGGTCGTCCCGGCAAACGGGATGGAGCTGCGCAAGAGCACCATCCGCGGCGTCGAATCGAACGGCATGATGTGCTCGGTGCGCGAACTCGAGCTGGGCGACGAGCACGACGGGATCATCGAGCTGCCCGCCGATGCGCCGGTGGGCACGCCATTCGCCGAATACCACGGCGCGAGCCCGGTCTTCGATGTCGCGATCACCCCCAATCGGCCCGACTGCATGGGCGTGGAGGGCATCGCCCGCGACCTCGCGGCAGCGGGCTTGGGGACCTTCAAGCCGTGGCGCGCGGAAACCGTCGCGGGCAGCTTCGCCTGCCCGGTCGAGATCCGCACCGACGACCCCGAAGGCTGCCCGGCATTCTACGGCCGCGTGATCCGCGGCGTGACGAACGGCGCGAGTCCGGCGTGGATGCAGGCACGCCTGATCGCCGCGGGCCAGCGCCCGATCAGCGCACTGGTCGATTTCACCAACTACCTGTCATTGGGCTTCGGCCGCCCGGCGCACGTCTACGACCTGGCCAAGCTCAGCGGCCCGGTCGTCGCCCGCCGCGCGGTGAACGGCGAGACGGTCGAGGCGCTGAACGAGAAGACCTACACGCTCGACGAAAGCATGACCGTGATTGCCGACGCCGCAGGCGTGCACGACATCGGCGGCATCATGGGCGGCGAGCATTCGGGCGTGACCGCGGAGACGACCGACGTCCTGCTCGAGATCGCCTATTTCGATCCCGCGCGGATCGGCGCGACAGGGCGCAAGCTCGGCATCGCCAGCGATGCGCGCTCACGCTTCGAGCGGGGCGTCGATCCCGCCTTCCTCGATGCCGGGCTCGACGTGCTGACCGACCTGATCCTGCGCACCTGCGGCGGCGAAGCGAGCGAGGTCGTGCATGCCGGGTCGCCGCCCAGCGAGGCGAAGGTCGTATCCTACGATCCCGCGCTTGCCGGTAAGCTCGGCGGGGTCGCGATCCCCGAGGGCGAGCAGCGCGCGACGCTGGAAAAGCTCGATTTCGCGGTTTCGGACGACTGGCAAGTCACCGTCCCGCTGCGTCGTCACGATGTCGAGGGGCCTGCCGACCTGGTCGAGGAGGTGGTGCGCATCCACGGGCTCGACAGCGTGCCCTCGACCCCGCTGCCGCGCGCGGACGGTGTCGCCCGTCCGACCGCGACCCCCGAACAGGTCCGCGAACGCAAGGTGCGCCGCACCGCAGCGGCGCGCGGGCTCAACGAAGCCGTGACCTGGTCCTTCCTGCCGCCGGCCGATGCCGACCACTTCGCCGACGGAAACGGCGGGCTGTGGACGCTCGACAACCCGATCAGCGAGGACATGAAGGCCATGCGGCCTTCGCTCATCCCCGGACTGCTCGCCGCGGCGAGGCGCAACGCCGATCGCGGCGCGCAGAGCGTGCGGTTGTTCGAGGTCGGGCGCCGCTACCTGCGCGGTGAAGGCGGCGCGAGCGACGAGCGCGCCACCGTGGGCGTCCTGCTCGCCGGGGAAAAGACCGCGCGGGGCTGGGCCGCAGGAAAGGCGACCGCGTTCGACGCCTACGACGCGAAGGCCGAGGCGATCGCCCTGCTCGAGGCGGCGGGCGCGCCGGTCGACAACCTCCAAGTGATGGGTGAAGCCGGAACGCAATTCCATCCCGGACAGTCGGCCACCCTCCGGCTGGGGCCCAAGACGGTGCTCGCCCGCTTCGGCGCGCTGCACCCGGCGACGCTCAAGGCGTTCGACGTCGATGGTCCGGTCATGGCGGTCGAAGTGTTCCTCGACGCGATCCCCGCGCGCAAGAACGCCCAGTTCGCCCGCACCGCCTACGCCCCGCCCGCGCTGCAGGCCGTGAGCCGCGACTTCGCGTTCCTCGTCGATGCCGCCCTGCCGGCGGGCGATCTCGTGCGCACGGTCAGGGCTGCGGACAAGGCCAATATCGTGTCGGCCCGCGTGTTCGACGACTTCCGCGGGGCTGGTGTTCCCGAAGGCAAGAAGTCGCTCGCGATCGAAGTTACGCTCCAGCCGGGCGAAAAGACCTACACCGACGCCGATCTCAAGGCGATTTCGGACGCGGTCGTCGCCGCCGCCGCCAACCTCGGCGCGACCTTGCGAGGGTGAGCCAGCCCTTCGCGATATCGTCGGGCGAGATAACCGCGCAAATCGACCCGCTTGGTGCGGAACTGGTGTCGCTGACCGATGCCGCGGGCCGCGAGTACATGAGCAACGGCGATCCCCGCTGGTGGACGGGGCGGGCACCGGTGCTGTTCCCGATCGTCGGCGCGCTCCGAAACGATCGCTACCGGCTCGACGGACAGGAATACCCGTTGGCCAAGCACGGCTTCGCGCGAAAGAGCGCGTTCGTTTGCGAGGAGCATGAACCCTACGAATGGGTGCGCTTTGCCTTGAGCGACGATGCGGCAACCCGCGCGGCCTATCCCTTCGCGTTCAGGCTGGAGATCTTTCACCGCGTATGGGGCGGGACGCTGACCACGACCGCGACCGTCACCAACCGCGACACCCGTGCGATGCCGTTCAGCTTCGGGTTTCATCCCGCCTTCGCATGGCCGCTTCCGGGCGGGGCTGCGAAAGAGGACCACCGGGTGGTGTTCGAGCACGCCGAACCGCAACCGATCCGGCGGCTGTCCGCGCAGGGCCAGCTCTTGCCCGAGACCTTCCCTTCTCCCGTCGAGGGCGACACGCTCGCGCCGGACGCGGCGCTGTTCGAGGCGGACGCGCTGGTCTGGGACAACATGCGCTCCCGCGCCTGTTCGTTCGGGACGGCGGACGGCGCATCGCTGGCGCTTGAATGGGACAACTGCCCCATGCTCGGCATCTGGCAGAAACCCGGTGCCCCGTTCCTGTGCATCGAACCGTGGCAGGGCATCGCCGATCCGATCGACTTCGCCTGCGATTTTCGCGACAAGCCCGGCGTGGTCGAACTGGCTCCGGGAGCGGACGCCCGGTTCACCCTCGCCATAACGCTCAGCCCGCCGGAGGACTCCCGATGAAAACCGCGTTCGTATCAGGAGCGACGTCGGGTATCGGCGAAGCCACGGTTCGCGCGCTTGTGGGTGCAGGATGGCGCTGCGTCGCCACTGGGCGGCGGGCCGAGCGACTCGACGCACTCGTCGCCGAACTTGGCGCCGACAGGGTGCACGCGGCGGTGTTCGACGTGCGCGACACGGCAGCGATGGACGCCGCGCTGGACGCACTTCCGCAGGAATTCCGCGCGATCGACCTGCTGGTGAACAACGCCGGTCTCGCCGCGGGTCTCGCGAATGCGCAGGACGCCGAGCTGTCCAACTGGCAGACCATGATCGACACCAACGTGACCGCGATGGTCACGCTGACCCGCAAGCTGCTGGCGGGACTGATCGAGCGCAAGGGCGCGATCGTGACGATCGGCTCGGTCGCGGGTAACTACATCTACCCAGGCGGCAACGTCTATGCCGGGTCAAAGGCCTTCGCCAACCACTTCACGCTGGCGCTGCGTGCCGACCTCCACGGCACCGGCGTGCGGGTGACGAGCATCGAGCCGGGGATGGTCGAGACCGAGTTTACTCTCGTGCGCACCGGCAGCCAGGAGGCGTCGGACAAGCTCTACGCCGGGGTCAACCCGATGACCGCCGAGGACATCGCCGACACGATCCGCTGGATCGCCGAACTGCCCCCGCATCTCAACGTCAACCGGATCGAGCTGATGCCGGTGAACCAGGACTTCGCAGGCTTCCGGGTTGCCCGCGACTAAGCTGGACCCGGCGCTCCCCTGCGGCTAAGCGCCCGCCGCCATGACCAGTAACCGCCGCACCTTCGCGATCATCTCGCACCCCGACGCGGGCAAGACCACGCTGACCGAAAAGCTGCTGCTGACCGGCGGCGCGATCCACCTTGCCGGCGAGGTCAAGGCGCGGGGGCAGGCACGGCGCGCACGCAGCGACTGGATGAAGATCGAGCAGCAACGCGGCATCTCGGTCACATCGTCGGTCATGACGTTCGAGAAGGACGGCACGGTGTTCAACCTCCTCGACACCCCGGGGCACGAGGATTTCTCGGAGGATACCTACCGCACGCTGACGGCGGTGGATTCCGCGGTGATGGTGATCGACGCCGCCAAGGGCATCGAGCCGCAGACCCGCAAGCTGTTCGAAGTGTGCCGGCTGCGCTCGGTGCCGATCATCACCTTCGTCAACAAGGTCGACCGCGAGGGCCGCTCGCTGTTCGAAATCCTCGACGAGGTGGCCGATGCGCTGGCGCTCGACGTCAGCCCGCAGAGCGCCCCGCTCGGGATGGGCGGGCTGTTCACCGGCGTGCTCGATTTCGCAAGCGACACGGTCGCGAAGCCCGAGGGCGGATCGAAGGAATATCTCGGCAGCCGCGAACCTCTCGGCGAACTGCCGGGCGACATGGCCGAGGAGATAGAACTCGTCCGCGAGGGCTATCCCGCGTTCGACCTAGAAGCCTATCGCAGCGGCGACCTGACCCCGGTGTTCTTCGGTAGCGCGCTCAAGAACTTCGGCGTCGAGGAACTGATCGCGGCGATCGACCGCTGGGCCCCGCCGCCGCGCCCGCAGCCGTCGGACGACGGCCCGGTCAGCCCTGAGCGCGACGAGGTCACCGGGTTCATCTTCAAGGTCCAGGCCAACATGGACCCCAACCACCGCGACCGGATCGCGTTCATGCGGCAGGTCTCGGGCACCTTCAAACGCGGCATGAAGCTGACGCCGAGCGGGCTCGGCAAGCCGATCGCGGTGCACTCGCCGATCCTGTTCTTCGCGCAGGACCGCGAGATCGCAGATACCGCCGAAGCGGGCGACATCATCGGCATTCCCAACCACGGCACGCTGCGGGTGGGCGACACGCTGTCGGAGAGCAACAAGGTCCGCTTCACCGGCCTGCCCAACTTCGCGCCCGAGATCCTGCGTCGCATCGCGCTGAAGGACCCGACCAAGACCAAGCAACTGAGGAAGGCGCTCGACGACCTCAGCGAAGAAGGCGTGATCCAGGTCTTCTACCCCGAGTTCGGGGCGCAATGGATCGTCGGTGTGGTCGGGCAGCTCCAGCTCGACGTGCTCGTCTCGCGGCTCGAGGCCGAATACAAGGTCGGCGCCATGCTCGAGCCCGCGCCCTTCGCGACCGCGCGCTGGATCAAGGGCAGCGAGGCGGCATTGAAGCAGTTCACCGATTTCAACCGCGCCAACCTTGCCACCGATCGCGATGGCGATCCGGTGTTCCTCGCCAAGAGCGGCTGGGACGTGAACTACCAGGTCGAGAAGAACCCCGACCTGACGTTCTCGGCGACCAAGGAGCGCTGAGGCCCGGCTAGGCCGGGAAGCGCAGCTCCGCGATCAGGCCGCCCTGGGGCCGGTTTGCCAGCACCAGACGTCCGCCATGCGCTTCGGCGATCGCGCGGGCGAGGGTGAGCCCCAGACCCGCACCACCGGTTTCGCGGTTGCGGCTCGCCTCGCCGCGAACGAAGGGTTCGGTGATGGTCGCGAGCCGGTTTTCCGGAATGCCTGGTCCGCTGTCGGTTACCCGCAGCACCGCCTCCCCGCCCTCGGTCAGCACCGCGACGTCGGCGCTGCCGCCATAGCGGACCGCGTTGGACACGAGGTTGCGCAGCGCCCGCTTGGCCCAGGTGACCTGCACCGGGGCGACCACGCGTGCGCCTTCGGCGAGCGTCGCGGCTTCGCCCATGTCCTCGAATTCCTCGACGACCGAGGCCGCCAGTGCGGCAAGGTCGGTGCGTTCGGGCGGCTCGCTGGCGCGGCCCACGCGGGCGAGGCTCAGGATGTCGTCGAGCGTGCGCACGATGTCCTCGATCCCCGCCGCCATGCGCGCGCGCTCGTTCTCGTCCTCGACACTCTCGATCCGGACCCTCAGCGCGGCCAGCGGGGTCTTGAGGTCGTGCCCGATGGCTCCGAGCATCACGTCCTTCTCGTCGAGCATCGCGGCGATGCGCGCTTCCATCCGCCCGTGCGCCTCGATCAGCAGCCGGATGTCGTCCGGGCCCTGCGGCGCGAGGGGCTCTGCGGGATCCTGCGTGCGGGCGAATTGTTCGACCCGGCCGGTGAGTGCCGCAAGCGGGCGCGTGATGCGGCGCAGGAGCAGCCAGATCGCGAGCATGAGCACGGCAAAGAGCACGAGAGTTTGCAGGGCCAGTCCCTGCAGCGCGCGCCTGTCGCGCTCGGGCGCGAGCGTGCGCGCGGTAAGCCACTCGCCGTCCCGCAGCGGCAGGCTGGCGAGCACGACCCGCGCCCGCCCGAGGTCCATCCCCCCGCCGACCGGTCGCCCTTCCTCAAGCCGGCGGAGCACACGCGGATCGGTCAGCGCTTCCCGGCTTGCCACACGCAGGCGATCGGCGCCCTGCACGCCTTGGTCCGCGAGCACCTCGCGCAATGCCGCGGCGATCGCAGTTTCCTGCCGATCGGAGGGCAGCGCGGGAGGCGTCGCCCCGCGCTCGACCCGCATACGGCGCGCGCCGCCGTTGCCGAGGCCGCCCCGTTCGCGCCACCGCCGCACCACGCGTTCGGCAGGAGCCCCGGTCGAGGCCGCGGTGATCTGCACCGCGAGCGTGCCGACGACGTGCTGCGCACGCCGCTCTTCTGAAGCGCGGTACAGCAGCGCCGCCGATATGGCCTGCGCGACGAGCAGCGCGCCTGCCACCGCGAGCAGGACCTGGCCCAGGAGGCTGCGGGGCCACAGCGTCATGCCGCGCCGCCATTCGCCATGCGGCGCACGTCGGCAGCAAAGCGGTATCCGCCGCCGCGCACTGTCTGGATGAAGTGCGGATTGCGGCTGTCGGTCTCGATCTTGCGCCGCAAGCGGCTGACCTGGTTGTCGACCGCACGGTCGAACAGGTGCGCCTCGCGGCCCTGGACCAGGTCGAGAAGGCGATCACGGTCGATCACCTGCTTGGGCCGGTCGAGAAATGCGGTGAGGAGGCGGAACTCGGCTGTGGAGATCGGCACCGTCGTGCCTTCGGGGTCGGTCAGTCGCCGCTTGAGGGGATCGAGCCGCCAGCCTTCGAATTCGTACAGCGCGTCGTCTTCGGGAGGCCCTGCCGGACGAGCCGCCCGCCGCAGCACACTGCGGATGCGCGCGACGAGTTCGCGCGGTTCGAACGGTTTCACGACGTAATCATCGGCGCCGATCTCCAGCCCGACGATACGGTCGGTCGGCTCCCCCTTCGCGGTAAGCAGGATCGTGGGCAGCGCCTTGCTTTCCACGAGGTGGCGACAGAGCGACAGTCCATCCTCGCCCGGCATCATCACGTCGAGCAGGACGAGGTCAGGCGTTTCTTCGAGGAGAGCGCTGCGCGCCGCGGCGGCGCTCTCGGCCTCGCGCACGACGAACCCCTGGCGGACGAGATAGGTCGCCAGGGGTTCACGCAGCGTCGCCTCGTCGTCGACGAGAAGCAGCTTCACGAGCGCGGGTTCGTTCGTCATCGGTTGCCCCCGTGCCCGGTGGGGGGCGCGCCGGTCAAGCGCGCCCCGCCCTCGGGGTAGCGGATGGTCAGTTGGCCGGCTGGGCGGCCTTGCGCGCCTGCATCTGCGCACGCATGGCTTCATGCGCGGCCTTGCGTTCGGCCTGGGTCACGGTTCCGTTCTTGTCGGCATCGGCGCGGTCGAAGCGCTTGAGCGCGGCGGCAGTGAATTCGGCCTGGCTGATCGCGCCGTCACCGTTGGTGTCGGCCATCTTCATCATCGCCATGCCGCGATGGCCGCCGGGGCCGCCCGCGCGCTTGCCGCCATGCTTGCCCGCCATTCCGGCATGACCCGCGTGTTCGCCGCCACCGGCCCGCTTGCCCGCGCGGGCCGCCTTGGCCGCAGCGCGTTCTTCCGCGCTGACGGTGCCGTCCTTGTCGGTGTCGAGCTTCGCGATCATCTTGGCGCGGCGCGCCTCGCGGTCGGCCTGGTTGAGCACGCCGTCGCCGTTGGCGTCCATCTTTGCGAAGTGCTCGGACGCCTTGGTCTGCGCCTCGGCACGGGTCACGTCGCCTTGCGGGCCCATATGGCCGCCTGGACCATGGCCGGCGGCGAGCGAAGCGGTCGCCGTCGCAAGCGCGGCGGCAGCAATCGAAAAGGTCAGCTTACGCATGGGGTATCTCTCCTGTGGAATGCGAAGAGTTGCGACGCGCCGGATAGGAAGGGGGAGGGAGAAATCCGGTCCCGCGTCGCCGCAACTCACATTCGCCGTTCTAGACCCGCGTTGTCGCAGGGTTATCGCCGATCCACGGAGATTTGTCGCGGATTGTCGCGCGCAGGGCGCGGCATTCATCCGCGCGCAAAGCCCTAGCTTTCGGGCGTGGCCATCACGAAGGCGTTGAGCTTGTTGCCATCGGGATCGCGGAAGTAGCCGGCGTAGAAGCCGCCCCCGCGGTCGCCCGGCGCGCCTTCGTCGGTCCCGCCATTGGCGAGCGCGATGTCGTAGAGCCGCTGCACTTGCGCTTCATCCTTGGCCTGCAGTGCGACCATCACGCCGTTGCCGACGCTTGCGGCGTTACCGTCGAAGGGCTTGGTCAGCCCGATGCCCGCCGCACCGCCGGGATCGCCCCACGCGATGAAGGTATCGAACTCCATCATCCGCTTGGTGCCGAGTTCGGCCGCGAGCGCATCGTAGAACGGCGCGCTTTTCTGGAGGTCGTTGGTACCGAGAGTAACGTAACCGATCATCGTGAATGCTCCTGTGCCGCGACTCGACCCGAGGAGAACATTACGCGAACATGATTGTCGTCACAAGGGCTGGCACGCCTGTTCTAGCCAGGCCAGGACCTCGCCGGAAAGCTGCGGCGCGAGGATGCGGCTCACCTCGGCGTGATAGTCGTTCCACCAGGCGCGTTCCTCAGCGGTAAGCAGCGAGACGTCCACCAGCGCCCGGTCGATGGGCGCGAAGGTCAGTGTCTCGAAGCCGAGGTAGTCGCCCTCCGCCCCGGCAATCTCGCGCCTCTCGACCAACACGAGGTTCTCGATGCGGATGCCGTAGGCGCCTTCCTTGTAGTAGCCCGGCTCGTTCGACAGGATCATACCCGGCATGAGTTCCTGGTCGCCGCCCGGCTGCGCGCCGGTGAACTTGGCGATCCGCTGCGGCCCTTCGTGGACCGAGAGGAAGCTGCCCACCCCGTGTCCGGTGCCATGCGCGTAGTCGACGCCCGCCGACCACAGGAACTGCCGCGCGAAGGCGTCGAGCTGCCCGCCGACGGTCCCCTGCGGGAAGACGGCGCGGGCGATCGCGATATGCCCCTTGAGGACGCGGGTGTTGCGATCCTTCTGCTCGGCCGAGGGTTCGCCGGGACCAATCCAGAGGGTGCGGGTGATGTCGGTCGTGCCGTCGAGGTACTGGCCGCCCGAATCACACAGATAGATGCTCGACGGGGCGATGGGGATATTGCTGTCCTCGTCCACCCGGTAGTGCGGCAACGCGGCGTGGGGCCCTGCAGCGCTGATCGTGTCGAACGACAGATCCCGCAGCGTGTCGCTCGCCTCGTCGCGGAATTCGCGCAGCTTTGCGGCAGCGGACAGCTCGTCGAGACCGCCCTTGGGCCCCTCGACGCTGAGCCAGTGGAGGTACTTGGCGATCGCCGCCCCGTCGCGCGCCTGTGCATCGCGATGCCCCTGCTGCTCGACCGGGTTCTTGATGGCGCGCGGCAGGATCGTGGGATCGCGTACTGCGACCGGCTTCGCCCCCGCACCCTCGAGCGCGTGGAAGATCGCCGCGACACCGTAGTTCGGATCGACCGCGACGGTCTTGCCCGCAAGTCCGCCGAGCGCATCTTCGAACGCCGCGCGCGGGCGGATCGTCACCGCGTTGCCGAGATGCTGGGCCAGCTCCGGGGTGACCTTTTCCTCGCCGATGAACAGTTCCGCCGTCCCACCGGCATGCGCGATGACATAGGCGAGCGCCACCGGTGTGCGCTCGACGTCGGTGCCGCGCACGTTGAGCAGCCAGGCGACCGAATCGAGCGCGCTGACGACCGCGGCGTCGTAGCCTTCCTCCTTGAGCCAGTCGGCGACTTCGGCGCGCTTGTCGGCGCTCGAACGGCCTGCGCGCGTCTCGTCGTGGACCAGCGCGGGTGCCGCCGAGGGTTCGGGCCGGTCGGCCCAGACCGCGTCGATCGGGTTGCCGTCGACGGGCACGAGTTCGGCGTTTTTCTTCTCGAGCGCCTTGGCGACGCCTTCGGCCCACCCCTTCGAATGCAGCCAGGCGTCGTAGCCGATCTTCGCCCCCTCGGCCGCGTTCGCGGCGAGCCACTTGGCGGGGCTGGAGGCGGGCACGCCGACGTATTCGAACAGCTTGCCGTCGACCTGCTCGCGCACCTGCACGGTATAGCGCCCGTCGACGAAGATCGCGGCCTTGTCCTGCAAGACCGCCACGGTTCCCGCCGACCCGCCGAACCCGGTCAGCCAGTGCAGCCGCTGGGCATAGGCGCCGATGTATTCGCTCATGTGCTCGTCGGAGATGGGGACGACGAATCCGTCGAGCCCGCGCTTTTTCAGTTCCTCGCGCAGGGCGGAGAGGCGGGCTTCGTGGGTCTGCATGAGCATTGTTGCGGTCCTTTCGCATCCCACATAGGGCCGCGCCATGAACGATGCCACCGTCAAGCCGACCAACGCCCCACCGCGTGCGGCGAAAAAGCCCTCCGCGATCACCCATCACGGTATCACCGTGGCCGACGATTACGCCTGGCTCCGCGACCCCAGGTACCCGACGGTCGACGATCCCGAGATCCTTGCCCATCTCCAGGCCGAAAACGCCTGGTTCGAGGCCGCGATGGCCGATCAGAAGGACCGCATCGACGCGCTGTTCCGCGAAATGCGCGCGCGGATAAAGGAGGCGGACACCTCGGTCCCGCAGAAGGACGGCGATTTCCTCTACTGGATCGAGTTCGAGGAAGGCGCGGAATACAAGAAATGGTGGCGTCGGCCGGTCGGCGATAAGGACGATAAGAGCGCCGACGAACTGATCCTCGACGAAGTCGCGCTGGCCGAAGGCAAAGAATACTTCCGCCTCGGCGCGATCAGCGTATCGAACGACGGCAAGCGCCTGGCCTATTCGATCGACGACAACGGATCGGAGCGCTTCACCGCACGGATCAAGGACATCGCGACCGGCGAGCACCTGCCCGACGAGATCCCCGGCACGCTCTCCTCGCTCGTCTGGGCGGCGAACGACACCTGTATCGTCTACAGCCTCGCCAACGAGCAGTGGCGTACCGACAACGCCCGGCTGCACCGCCTGGGTACTCCGGTTGCGGACGACGTCGAGCTCTTTCACGAAGACGACGAAGGCTTCCGTGTCGGCACGACGCTGTCGGCCAACGAGAAGTGGCTGATCGTTTCCACCAGCGATCACGAGACGAGCGAGGTCCGCCTGATCCCCGCCGCCGATCCGCTTGCCGAACCGTTGCTGGTGAAGGCGCGGCAGAAAGGCGTCGAATACGAGGTGGATGAGCGCAACGGCACGCTCTTCGTGCTCGCCAACGACCCGCACGAGAACTTCCGGCTGGCCACCGCACAATTGGTTCAACCTGGCGATTGGACCACCCTGATCGAGGGGTCGGACGCATTCTACCTCACCGGGTTCGACCTGTTCCGCGACTTCTACGTCGTCGAAGGCCGGCAGGGCGGGCTCGATACGATCGAGGTGCGCTATTACGACGATCCCGAACGGGTCGAGCCGATCGCGTTCCCGGAAGAGAGCTACTCCGCGGGCCTCGGCGACAATCCCGAATGGGCGATGGAGCGCTTGCGGGTGAGCTACCAGTCGATGGTCAGCCCTTCGACCGTCTACGACTATCACGTCGCCGAGCGGCGGCTCGAAGTCCTGAAGGTGCAGGAAGTGCCCTCGGGCTACGACGCGTCCCTCTACACGACCGAGCGCCTGCACATTACCGCACGCGACGGGACCGACATCCCGGTCTCGGTCATGTATCGCAAGGACCGCGCGTCGATCGTTTCGGCCCCAGGCCCGCTCCACCTTTACGGTTACGGCGCTTACGGCATCGCCATACCGCCGGGCTTCTCCACCACGCGCCTCAGCCTCGTCGACCGCGGCTTCGCCTATGCCATCGCGCACATCCGCGGCGGGGACGACCTTGGCCGCGCGTGGTACAAGGGCGGCAAGCTCGAACGCCGCACCAACACCTTCAACGACTTCGTCGACGTGGCGAACGGGCTAGTCGAGCGCGGTTACACGGAGGCGGGCCGTATCTCGATTTCGGGCGGCTCGGCCGGCGGCGAGCTGATGGGCGCGGTGGTCAACTCCGATCCCCACCTGTGGGGCGCGGTGGTGGCGCACGTCCCCTTCGTCGACGTGCTCGCGACGATGCTCGACGCATCGCTTCCGCTGACCCCGGGCGAATGGCCCGAATGGGGCAACCCGATCGAGGACGAGACCGCGTTCGAGCTGATCCGAAGCTACAGTCCCTACGACAACGTCCGCGCGCAGGATTACCCGCCGATGCTGGTGACCGCCGGGCTCAACGATCCGCGCGTCACCTACTGGGAGCCCGCCAAGTGGGTCGCCCGCCTGCGCGAGCTGAAGACCGACGACAATGTGCTGTTGCTCAAGACCAACATGGGCGCGGGCCACGGCGGCAAGTCGGGCCGGTTCGAAAGCCTGCACGAAACCGCCGAGGAATATGGCTTCATCCTGTGGCAGATGGGTTTGTGACGGGCTTGCCCCGTCACGACCGCAAGCATATCATGGACATCGCCGGGCCAGGCAGCTCCCGGTGACAGGCCACCCGGCCCAACGCTGCGCGCTGAACCCTCGGAGGCGCCCATGCGTATCGACCATTCCGCTCGCCTGACCCGCCGCACGGCCCTGTTGTCCGCCGTTTGCACGGTACTTGTCGCCAATGCTCCGCCCGGTCGGACGCCGCGCGTGCTTTTCGTCTGCGAGAAGGGTACGGTGAAAAGCCCGATCGCCCGAGAGATCCTTCGCAGCCGGGCGAAGGAGCGCGGCATGAGTGTCGCGGTGCAGTCCCGCGCTCTCGAACCGGGCGACAGCGCAATCGAAGCGACCAAGTCGGCGTTGCGGCACGACGGTATCGACGTATCGCGCCAGCCGCTGCGCAAGCTTTCCCCTGCCGATCTGGCCTGGGCCGACGTGGTGGTCGCGTTCAATCCTCTCCCGGAACCGGGTGCCGCGCATACCCTTCGCGACTGGACCGACACGCCATCGGTCAACGCCAGCTATCCAGCAGCGATGGCTTCGATTACCGAACGGGTCGACGCGCTGCTCGACGAACTGGCGCGGCACCGGAAAGGTTTTCGACGCTGACCAACCGCTTCGCGCTCCGTTTCACCGCCCGACCCGAGCACATCGACGAGCTGGGTCACGTCAACAACGCGGTGTGGGTGAATTGGATTCAGGAGATCGCCACTGCGCACTGGTCGGCGGTCGCCGCGCCCGAACACGTGGACAAGTACGTCTGGGTCGTGACCCGGCACGAGATCGACTATCGGGGCAATATATCAGAAGGCGAGAGCGTCACCGCCGAGACCTTCATTCCCGAAGGTCCGCGCGGGGCGCAGTTCGACCGGTGCGTCGAATTCCGCGATTCATCGGGGAAGCGGATCGTCGCCGCGCGGAGCACCTGGGCGATGCTCGACAAGGCGAGCGGTCGCCTCGTGCGGGTGCCGGCCGAAGTCGCGGCCCCGTTCCTTTGAAAAGCGCGCTTGCGGGGCGGCAAAGGCGTTGCTAGAGGCGCGCGCCTACCGGGGCCCGGCGATCTGCCGGCCCGTTTCATCCGATGTGCGGTCGTGGCGGAATTGGTAGACGCGCAACGTTGAGGTCGTTGTGGGCGAAAGCCCGTGGAAGTTCGAGTCTTCTCGACCGCACCAGGATATTCCCGAACGCCGCGCCAGGATCACTGCGCGCACTCGATGCACAAGGCCGCTTCAGGGCGTGCTTCGAGGCGCGCGGGTGCCACCGCGACCCCGCAGCGAACGCATATGCCGTAGGTGCCCTTGTCCAGCCGGTCGAGGGCGCGGCTGACCGATTCGATCTCGCGCGTGACGAGCTCGGCCTGCGCTTCGAGCGGCACATCGTCCTCCATCTCGACCGCGCGCTCCGACGAGTCCGGATTCAGCGGTTCGGACAGGTCCGCATCAAGGTGCGCTAGACGGCCTTTCAGCTCCGCCAGGCGGTCCTCAAGCTGCACTCTCGCCGTCGCTTCACTGGTCACTTCGCCCACCCTCCCTCGCTCTAGACTTGCGACACTATGACCGGGTGAGGCGGGACAGCATTGATCCAGCGCAAATGGCAGACGGTCGTGCGAAGGAGGTGGCGCACCCGACAGGATTCGAACCTGTGACCTCTGCCTTCGGAGGGCAGCGCTCTATCCAGCTGAGCTACGGGTGCATCCGGGAGGCGGGCGCTTAGCAAAGCGATCCGGGGGGCGCCAGCGTCTTGTGGCGGGGACGCGCGCATTAGCGATTTGGCAAGCGAATCGGGTTAACGAGCGAGTCCTGATGAGCGTCCTGCCCACCGACTTCACTGCATCACGCCCGGAAGGCGCCGCCCTGCGCGGGCCCAGCGCGATGAGCGTGCAGTGGGCCGCGCTGCAGGACGCCGCCAGCGCGGTTGCTGCGCTGGCCGGGCTCGCTTCCGAGAAGCCGACCGTGCAGGTGCGCAACTTCCCAGCGCTGATCCGCGACGTCGGCGGCTGGCGGCTCGAGCTTGCCACGAACGGAGTGGCCGACCTTGCCGCGATGATGACCCCGGGGGTCAAGGCGCTGCTCGCCGTGTCGGCGCGGGGCCAGGACCCGACCCCGGCCGCTCTGACCCTCTGGCGCGAATACCACGCGGCCCGCGCCGCGCTGCTGGCCCTGGTGCCCGAGCAGGGTTCGATGGGGCCCCTTCGCAAGGCTTGACCTCGTTCCGCTTCTGTTCCACGAAGCCGGAATGCCTGATTCACCTGCGCTGACGCTGGCGGCCGACCGTCATGACGCGATTGCCGTCTGTCGCGGGATCAACCGGCTGTTCGCCCGTAACGATATCTGGTGCCTTGCCGAAATGCCGCTCCGGAACGGGCGGCGCGCCGACCTCATGGGAGTCGATCCGAAGGGGCGCATCGTGATCGTCGAGGTCAAGGTCAGCCGCGCGGACCTGGTCGGGGACGGCAAGTGGCCCGACTATCTCGACTTCTGCGACCGGTTCTACTGGGGCGTGCCGCCCGGAATCGATCGCGCGATCCTCGACGGGCTCGACTTCAGGCCCGATTGCTGCGGTGTGATAGTGGCCGACGGCTACGATGCCGAGATCGTCCGTCCGGCGCCGAGCCATCCGCTCGCTCCGGCGCGTCGCAAGGTCGAGGTGGAGCGCCTTGCCCGCACGGCCCTGCGCCGCGGCATCGTCGCCGCCGATCCGCATTGCGCCCCCTGGGGCCAATCGATCTAGTCCCGGGCGATCTAGCCAGCATAGCCCGCCGCGCGTAGAGCGATGCCACGATGCTCGCCGGTATCCTCATTTCTGCCGCCGCAATGACCGCGATCGTCGCAGTACGGTACGTGCTGTCGAGCGGAGGGTTCGCCTGGGCGACATCGCGCGTGCGACCGGGGCTCTATCGCGGGCTCGAGCCGCAGATACGCAAGGAGATCGGCTGGTCGCTCGCCTCGGCGGCGATCTACGGCATACCGGCCGGTGTCGTTGCCTGGGGCTGGCAGGAGCACGGCTGGACCCGCATCTACACCGACTGGAGCGCGTTCCCCCTGTGGTACCTGCCGCTGAGCGTCCTCGCCTACCTCGCCGCGCACGACACCTGGTTCTACTGGACCCACCGCTTGATGCATCGACCGAAACCGTTTCGCATCGCCCATGCGGTCCACCACGCCAGCCGCCCGCCGACCGCCTGGGCGGCGATGAGCTTCCATCCCTGGGAAGCCGTGACCGGGGCCGTGGTCATCCCCGCCCTCGTGTTCGTGGTCCCGATCCACGTCGCGATGCTCGGCCTCGTGCTCACGATCATGACCGTGATGGGCGTCACCAACCACATGGGGTGGGAGATGTTTCCTCGCTGGCTCGTTCACTCCCGGTTGGGGGAGTGGCTGATAACCGCCAGCCATCATCAACGGCACCACGATCTCTACAAATGCAACTACGGCCTCTATTTCCGCGTCTGGGACAAGCTGTGCGGCACCGACCGCGGGCTCGCCCGGCCATGAGCTGGTCCGCGAAGGCCGTGGCGATCGCCGCTGCCGCGCTGGTGGTCGGCGGCGCGGCGCCCACGCGCGAGGTGACCGTGTCGGTCACCGGTATGCGCTCGGCCAAGGGCGTGGTGCGCGCCTGCATGACGTCGAACGAGGCGCGCTTTCCCAAGTGCGCGGGCGATGCGGCTTCGTACCGCCTCGTGGTCCCAGCCGCGACGACCCTCAAGCTCACCTTCAAGAACGTGACGCCGGGGCGATACGCCATCGCCCTGCTCCACGACGAGAACAACAACGGCAAGGCCGACCGCGCGCTGGGCATGATGCCCAAGGAAGGCTTCGGTTTCTCGCGCGACGCGCCCGTCCGCATGGCTCCGCCCAAATACGCCGACGCGGTCTTCCCGGTCGGGGACGGTGACGTCAGCCTGACGATCAAGATGCGCTACATGCTGTGACGTCGCCGGCGCCGCGACGGCAAAAAGTCGCGAAGCGAGTTAACGGTATGTTTACCACGTAGCGGCACAACCCCTCCGATCGCATCGGGTGTGCGCCTGCACGCCGCAACGGGGGTAGCGAAACGCGATGGATAACCTGCGGGGATATCTCGGGGCCGTCGACTACGGGTCGAGCGAGCACGATTTCGGGCTCGGGGACGACGAGGTCGGCAGCGAACCGCCGCCCAGCCCGGTCGGGCAGGACGAGCGGCGCATGCAGGTGCGCGCCTACAACCACTGGGCGAGCCTGCTGGCGGACCGCAACTTCCCCTCGATCGAGGATCTCGATCCCGATGCCCTGCCCGACTTCGGGCCCTATTCGGTACTGCTCGACTTCACCAACGGGATCGACGATCCCTCGATCCGATTCCTTGGCGCCTCGCTTGCCGAGGAATGCGAAGTGTCCCCGACCGTGGGAAGCCTGGGCCAGGTGCCGCCCCGCTCTCTGCTGACGCGGATCACCGATCACTACATGCAGATCCTCGCCAACCAGGCGCCGATCGGTTTCGAGGCCGAATTCGTCAACCAGCGCGGAACCGCGATTCTCTATCGCGGGATCCTGCTGCCGTTCTCGAGCGACGACGATACGATCGATTTCATCTACGGCGTGATCAACTGGAAGGAGATGGCCGACCAGCTGACCAGCGACGAGCTCCTTCTCGAAATCGACCAGGCACTCGAAGCCGAAGATGCGCGCCCGCGGGCGACCGACCCGGTGACCGACTGGGCCGACGGCCCGGGTGGCGCCGAGGCGGAGCCGATGCGGGCCCCGGCGGCGGACACCGTCGGTGACGACCCGTTCCCCCTGCCCGCGTTCGGGAGCGACGACGCCGAAGATGTCGCTGCGGACGCGCCTTACGGCTATGCCGAAGAGGACGAGGCCGAGGACGAAGAAGAATCCGGCCTTTACGAAGCCATCGAGGCAGTCGACGACGAGCCCGAGGGTCCCAGTCGCTTCGCTTCGCTCTTGACGCTGGGCGGTGGCCGCGCGGGCGGAGACGACTTCGACGACGAGGACGATTACGGCGAGGACGACGAGGACGAGGACCCGGTAGCCAAGTGGCTGAAGCGCCCGACTCCGCTCGATGAACTGCCCGAAGAATGCTTTGCACCGCAGGACGACGCGAACGCGCCGCTCGAGCTGGACGCTCCGGTCGAGGAAGCGCCCGAACCCTACAGCTTCGCGCCGCTCACCTCGGTTGACGATGCAGAGTATGCGCATGCGGACGACGGCGCAGAAGAGGAACCGCTCGACCTGGTCGACGCGGTCGAACCCGACGCCGCTTTCGAGCCTGCGCCGCTCGCCGCGGTTGCCGCGATGGTCGTCGCCAACGATGCCGACGATTCCGAAGATTTCGTCGCTGGCGATTTCGGCGGCGCGGAAGATACGCAAGGCCTCTACGACTGCCTCGCCTCGGCCCGCGAACTGGCGATGGCCGCACGCGCTTCCGAGGACCGCAGCCGCAGTGCGCTCTATGCGGCGGTCGGGCGCGCCTACGACTTCAGCCTGGCCGCCCAGGCGGAGCCCGAGGAATTCGCCGAACTGATCGCCGACAGCGGCCTGACCGTTCAGGACCGCGCGCCGATGACCCCGGTGGTGAAGCTCGTCTTCGGGGCCGATTACGACAAGACGCGCATCGCCGAATACGCATCGGTCCTGACCCACGCACATCGCGTGGGTATCGAGCGCGGGGCGCTCGCCGGATACCTCCAGGCCGCGGAAGGCGGCCTGAAAGGTGTGGTCCAGGCCGAACGCGCCTGCCGCAAGGCGGACGATGGCGAACCCGCGGTGCGCGAAACTCCGCGCGAAGCGCTCGCCCGCAAGCTGCGCGCCATCGCTCCGCTCGGCTTCGAAGACATCGCTGCCGAGGGCGAGGAATTCTCGCTGGTCATGATCCGCCGCTCCGGTGGCGAGGTCGTGGTGCTGGGCGAAGTTTGCGACACCGCCCTCATCGAGAAGGCGGCGAAGAAGCTCGTCGCCTGAGCCAAGCCGTTAGCACTTAAGGGTTTCGCCGCGCGCTTGCGCTCGCTAGCGCAGGCGCGATGGCCATCTTCGCCCGCGCGCCGATCCGCATCCAGCCGTTCTTCGGCTATCGTAGCGAGACCCGCCTGACGCTGTCGGCACGGGCTTTGCGCGCGAGCGAGACCAGGTTCGCCCCCGGCAGCCGCGCGCGCGTGATGCGCACGATGCTCTCCCAGTTCGCCTCGCACGAGGTCGCAGGCCTCGCGGTCCGGCTCGAACTGAGGGACCCTGACGGTGCCGCCCGCGACCATCACGCCACGACGGACAAGGAAGGCTACGTCCATTTCGACGTCGCGCTCTATCCCGCCTGGCCATTCGCGAGCGCGCCGGAATGGGAGGTCGCCTGCCTGCACTGGCTGACGCCCGAGGGCCCGCAATGCATCGACGCCTATGTTCTCGCCCCCGGTGATGCGACCCGGCTGGCGGTCATCTCGGACATCGACGACACGATCGTCGAGACGGGGATCACCGGCGGGGTGCGATCGGTGGCGAAGAACTGGCGGCGGGTGCTCGCCGAACTGCCCGACGAGCGTATCGCGGTGCCCGGCGCCGACGTATTCTATGGCGCGCTCGGCGGCGGCGCGGTCCTGGCCGAGCCGGGGGGCGCGGGCACTCATTATGCGGCGACCCATCGCCCGTTCTTCTACATTTCATCCTCGCCGTGGAACCTCTTTTCCTACCTCGTCGCGTTCCAGCAGAGCCGCAACCTGCCACTGGGGCCGCTGCTGCTCCGCGATTGGGGTCTCAATCGCGCGACCTTCGGCTCGTCGAGCCACGGCGCACACAAGCGCGCCGCGCTCGACCGGTTGCTGGCATTCTATCCGGACATGCACTTCGCCCTCATCGGCGACGATACGCAGGGCGACCTGCCGGCCTATGCCGCGACGGTAGAGGCCTGGCCGGGCCGGATCGCCGCGGTCTTCATCCGCACCGCGGTCGGCCCCTTCTCGCCCGAAGAGAACGCCGGAAAGGCCGCGATCGAGGATGCCGGCGTGCCGCTGTGGCTGGGCAACGACTTCGCCACCGGTAGCGAGTTCCTGCGCGCGATCGGCATCTCCACCGGCGGCGAGACCGCGCAGATCGTCAAGACCGTCCAGGAGGGGAAAGCAGAATGAACCGGCGGCGGGCGAAGAGGTGGATCATGGGAGTCGCATTCGCATTCGGGTTGCTGGCGCTGGCGGCCTTCGGCCTCTGGCGCTGGGCGGAAGCGCAGGGCTCTGCAGCGACGCTCGAATGGGTCGACGCGCGGTTTCCGCGCTCGACCGCAGTCTCGCTGGCCGCGCGCGCGCAGTACGGGACCGACCCGGCCCAGCGAGCGGAACTCTGGGTGCCGGCGGGCGAATCCACCGACCAGGCCAAGCCGCTGGTTGTTTTCGTCCACGGAGGCGGTTGGCACTCGGGCGCGCCCGAAGACTATCGCTTCGTCGCGCGCACGCTGGGCGAGGCGGGCTTCGCAACCGCACTCGTCGGCTACCGGCTCGTGCCCGACGGGCGCTATCCCGCCATGCTGCAGGATACTGCGGCGGCCATAGCCTGGGCCCGCAAGGCAGCAGCAGGCAACGGCGTGGCCACCGACCGGATCGTCCTCGCGGGCCATTCGGCCGGCGCCTACAACGTGCTGATGATGACGCTCGATCCGCGGTGGCTGGCGGCTGCGGGCGTGCCGGAAAGCGCGATCGGAGGGACCATCAGCCTCGCCGGGCCAGCCGACTTCTATCCCTTCACCAGCGATTCGGCGCGCAACGCCCTGGGCCATGTCGACGACCCCGCGACGACCCAGCCCATCACCTTCGCGCGCGGTGACGCGCCGCCACTCCTGCTCATGCACGGGACGGCAGACACCGTCGTGCGGGTGCGCAATGCCCGCCGCCTTGCCGCTGCGGTCGAGGCCAGGGGCGGTCGCGTAGAGGAGCGCGAGTACGAGGGAATGGGCCATGCGGGAATCATCATGGCACTGTCCAAGCCCTTCGCGCAGGGCGGGATCGTGCGCGAGCCGCTGATCGACTTCGCCCGCCGGGTGACCGCGCCCGCGTCACCGGCAGAGTCGCCTTCAGTTCCGGTTCAGCGCGAAACCCGCTAGACGCAGGGCCGCATGCGCCTGCTCACCCGTATCCTCGCCGTTTTCGCGGCGCTGTCGCTCGTAGCGCAGCCGGCCGCGGCCCAGTCCATCCTGCGCGATGCCGAGACCGAGGCACTGCTCGACGACATGGCCGCGCCGCTGATCAGCGCCGCCGGGCTTGAGCCGGGCAATGTCGAGATCGTCCTCGTCGGCGACCAGAGCCTCAACGCGTTCGTCGCGGGCGGGCAGGCGATCTATATCCACACCGGCCTGATCGACGCTGCCGACAGCGCCGAAGAAGTGCAGGGCGTGATCGCGCACGAACTGGGGCACATCACCGGCGGGCACGTGATCAATTCGGCGGGAGCAAGCGAGGCGACCGGTATCTCGCTGTTGTCGCTCGTGCTGGCCGCGGCCGCCGCAGCAGCCGGATCGGGCGACGCCGCCATGGGCGTGCTCATGGCAGGCCAGCGCGCCGCTCTGGGCAAGTACCTGTCCTTCAGCCGCATGCAGGAAAGCGCGGCCGACGCGGCCGGCGCCGAGTACCTGTCGAAGGCGGGAATCTCCGGACGCGGCTCGCTCGCCTTCTTCAAGAAGCTGCAGAACCTCGAGTTCCGTTACGGCTACAACCCGAGTGACGACGACGCGTTCGTTTCGACCCACCCGTTGTCGGGCGACCGGCTTGCCCGGCTGACCGAAACCTACCAGGTCGATCCCGCATGGACCCGGCCGCCGGATGCCGCGCTGGAAAAGCGTTTCCAGCTCGCGAAGGCGAAGCTGGCCGGCTACATCCAGGAACCGGCGAAGACCCTGCGCGACTATCCGGAAAGCGATACGGGCATCGCGGCGCGCTATGCCCGGGCCTATGCGTTTCACAAGGACGCGCTGGTCGACAAGTCGCTTGCCGAAACCCGGGCGCTGATCGCGGCGGAGCCGGACAATCCCTATTTCCTCGAGCTCGAGGGGCAGGTGCTCCTCGAATCGGGTCGCCCCGCAGAGGCGCTGGCGCCCTTGCGCAAGGCGACCGCGCTCACGGGCAATGCCCCGCTGATCGCCGCCGTGTTCGGCCATGCGCTGATCGCGACCGAGGACACGGCGAACCATGCCGAGGCCGAGACCGTGCTGAGGGCGGCGGTCGCGCGTGATCGCTTCAATCCCTTCGCATGGTACCAGCTCGGCGTGATCTATGCCGCGCAGGGCGACATGCCGCGCGCGCGCCTCGCCAGCGCCGAGCAGCAGGCGATGAGCCGGCGCTACGGCGAAGCCCTTCGCAGCGCGCAGGCGGCTGTGGCCGGCCTGCCCAAGGGCTCCCCCGACTGGCTTCGCGCGCAGGATATCGAACTGCAGGCGCGCGCCGAGCTTGAACGCCAGAGCAAGCGTCGATAGCGCTTGCACATGAACCGGCTGCTCTCCTTCCTCCCCACCGCGCTCGTCGCGCTCGTCTTCGGTTTCCTGGGTGCGTGGGCGTTCGCGCTGTCCGGGCTGGGTGGCGAAGCGACCCGCGCCTGGCTGCTCGCGCATCCCGAGATCCTGCCCGAGATGGCCGAAGCCTACCAGGCCAACGAGGCGAAGGACCGCCTGGCCGATGTTGCCGACGAAGTGACCCGCCCGTTTCCCGGCGCTGTCCTCGGCAACCCCCAAGGGTCGGTCACACTGGTCGAATTCACCGACTACGGCTGCAGCTTCTGCCGCCAGTCGGTCGCCGACGTGAAGGCGCTGGTCGCGGCCAATCCCGACTTGCGCGTGGTCATGCGCGAATGGCCGATTTTCGAAGGCAGCGAGATGCCCGCGCGGATGGCGCTCGCCGCGGCACGCCAGGGCAAGTACGCCGTGTTCCACGACGCGTTGTTCGCTCACGGCACGCCCACCGACGCGACGATCGCCATCGCCGCCGAAGCTGCCGGACTGGACATGGATGCCGCACGTGCTTTTGCCCAATCCGAAGCGGCGACTTTCGAACTGCAGAACAACATCGCGCTGGCCCGCCGGCTCGGCTTTGACGGCACGCCCAGCTGGGTCGCGGGCGACAAGGTCTTCGCGGGCGCCGTCGGGCGCGAGCGGCTGGCCGAGGCGGTTGAGGCCGCGCGCAAGGGCGCCTGATGGCGCGCGTGGCTGCGAGGTCGATGGCCGGGGCAATCGCAGCCTTGGCTCTCGCGTCGGCTCCGGCGGTCGCAAGTCCCCAGGCCGATCGGGCGGGTCTCGTGAGGCTTCAGGCCGAAGACCTGCGACTCCAGTCGATCGGCTGGCGGCTCGCCACCGGCAATGCGGCGTATTGCGATGCACGCCCGGCGATCGGATTGCTGCTACAGGACATGGCCAACTACACCGAGCCTGCACGGATGCGCGCCGCGGCCGGCATCGCGGGCGACATCGCGGTGCAGGTAGTGGTCCCCGGAAGCCCGGCCGCACGCGCGGGCCTTGACGCGAATGCGGAGATTCTCGCGATCGACGGTCGGTCGATGGCCGATCTGCCACCGGTCAAGGCAGGTGACTGGCAGCGCCTGACCGCACTTCACGACGGCATCGATGCGGCCTTGGCCGCCAATGGCAAGGTGCGCATCGCGTGGCGGGGTGCCGAGGGACGATTGCGCGAAGAAACCATTGCCGGCGTACCCGCGTGCCCGTCGCGCTTTGAGCTGCTCGACAGCGGCGGCAGGGCCGTCGCCGACGGCAAGCGGGTGCTGATCGGGCGCAAGTTCGCCGGGTTCGAATACGGCGAGGACGAGATCGCCGCCGCGATCGCGCACGAGTTCGCGCACAACCTGCTCTCCCACAAGCTCTGGCTGCGGAAGGTGGGCCGGAAGCAGAAGAACATCCGTACGTCCGAGCGCGAAGCGGACCGCATGATGCCGTGGCTGCTCGCCAACGCGGGCTACGATCCGCAGGCGGCCGTCCGCTTCTTCGAGCGTTGGGGCCCCGGCAACGACGGGTGGATCTTCCGCGCCCGCACCCACGACGGATGGGACGAACGCGCGGAGGGTGTCGCCGCCGAGATCGAGGGCATGCAATCGCTGGTGCAGCCCGGCGGGCAGGCCGACTGGCGCCGCCATTTCCGCCGGGAAACGGGCTCCTAGGCCGCCTGCGCCTGCGCTTTCGCGTAGAGCGAGTTGATGGGCCGCGCCATCACCCGGCGCACGATCGGCTCGAAGAACTCGAGCGGTTCGCTCGCATAGTCGGGATCGAAGGCGGCCTGGTCGTACTTCTCGCAGAACTCGGCGCAGGCATCGAAATAGGGCGATCCGCGAAACTGTTCGCGCGATTCGCGATCCATGCCGAGGTAGTGGAAGTAGTAGTAGCCCTGGAAATGCCCGTGGTTCTGGCAGATCCAGTGCACTTCCTCCGACACGAACGGCTTGATGATCGAAGCGGCGACCTCGGGATGGTTGTAGGTACCGAGCGTGTCGCCGATGTCGTGGAGGAGCGCCATGACGACGTACTGGTCGTCGCGTCCGTCGCGGTGCGCGCGGGTGGCGGTCTGCAGCGAATGCTCGAGCCGGTCGACCGGGAAGCCGCCGAAATCGCCGTCGAGAAGCCTGAGATGTGTCAGCACGCGATCGGGCAATCCTTGCGCGAAAGCCATGTATTCGGAACCGATGATCGCCCAGTCTTCCTGGGTGCCTTCCTTCATCTCGCGAAACTTCGCACGCTCCTGGATGCCGTGCAGGGTGTCGTCGGTCACGTCCATTTCGTCTCTCCTTGCCGCAGGTCATACCGCATCAAGCGCGACTATGCCAAAACTTGTCTGACTGGCCCGAGAAACTAGGTTAGAGGCGGATCATGGCCATGCTGCCCTTCCGTCCCGCGCCGTTCTTCGACAACAAGAACGCCGCCTTCTGGAACCTGCAGTTCGCGGGCTGGGGCGGTGTGTTCGTGCTGCGCTCGACTTCCGCGATCGCCAACCAGCAGCCGTGGGACCTGCTGCTGGTGGTGCTGGTCCAGATCATCACCGGCTTCGCGATCAGCCTCGTGCTCAGCGTGATCTACGGCCAGCTCATCAAGAAGAGTGCTTTCGTGACCTGGAGCACGACGGCGCTCGTGCTGGCCACCGCGGTGGCGGTCTACGCCGCGATCGACGCCTGGCTGCAGGGCATCTACTACTCGGGCATCCGCGAGACGACATTCGTGCAACGGATGCTGGCGCTCGCGTATCTCGACGGCACGCTGCTCGGCGCCTGGTCGGCGCTCTACTACGCCATCAACTTCTTTCTCCAGGTCGAGGAACAGGCCGACCGGCTGGAACGGCTGGAGGCACAGGCGACCAGCGCGCAGCTCGCGATGCTGCGCTACCAGCTCAACCCGCACTTCCTGTTCAATACGCTCAATTCGATCAGCACGCTTGTCCTGCTCAAGCAGACCGAGCCCGCGAACGCGATGCTCACTCGGCTGTCCGCCTTCCTGCGCCACACATTGGTCAGCGAGCCGGGGAGCAAGGTCACCGTCGCGCAAGAAGTCGAAACGCTGCAGCTCTACCTCGGCATCGAACGGATGCGCTTCGAGGAGAGGCTGCGAACGGAGTTTCATGTGGAGCCCGAAGCGGCGAATGCCTGCCTGCCCTCGATGCTGCTCCAGCCGCTCGTCGAGAACGCGATCAAGTATGCCGTCAGCCCGCAGGAAGAGGGCGCATGCATCACGCTTTCCGCGCAACTCGTCGGACGGCGGCTGCGCATCGCCGTATCCGACACCGGCCCGGGCTTGCGCGACAATGCGGCGAGGGCCAGCGTTCCCAGCGCACTCGCGGGAGTGGGCAGGACGGTGTCGACCGGCGTCGGCCTCGCCAACATCCGCGACCGACTCCAGCAAGCTTACGGTGAGGACCACCGCTTCGAAATCCGCAACCCGCCCGAAGGCGGCTTTACCGTGATCATCGAGATCCCGCACGAAGCCGCCGAACGGCAAGCCCCGCCTGCGCAGGCGAAACCGCCTGCCGCCGATGTCGTTATTGCCCCGCGGCCCGAGCCGCGATCGATTGGAAATGCCGCATGACTATCCGCACCCTGCTCGTCGACGACGAAAAACTCGCCATCCAGGGCCTCCAGCTGCGCCTCGCGAAATTCGATGACGTCGAAATCATCGGCACCTGCGCCAACGGGCGCGAGGCGATCCGCGCGATCAAGACCGAAAAGCCCGATCTCGTCTTCCTCGACATCCAGATGCCCGGGTTCGACGGGTTCAGCGTTGTGAAGGGCGTGATGGAGATCGAGCCCCCGCTGTTCGTCTTCGTCACCGCTTTCGAGGAACATGCGATCCGCGCATTCGAAGCGAACGCCGTCAACTACCTGATGAAGCCGGTGGACGAGGACAAGCTGGCGGATACGGTCGAGCGCGTACGCCAGCGCCTCGCGGAGAAGCGCAGCGCCGAGGAGGCCGAAAAGCTCAAGAGCGTGCTCAGCGAAGTGGCGCCCGACGCCGCCGAGGAATTTGCCGCCGACGACGCCGCGCCGAGCGAGAGCGCCGACCGCTACGAGAAGCTCATCAACATCAAGGACCGCGGCCAGATCTTCCGCGTCGAGATCGATTCGATCGAGCATATCGAGGCCGCCGGCGACTACATGGTCATCTCGACCGGCAACAACAGCCTCGTCCTGCGTGAGACGATGAAGGATCTCGAGCGCCGCCTCGACCCGCGCATCTTCCAGCGCGTCCACCGTTCGACGATCGTCAACCTCAACCAGGTGCGCCAGGTGCGCCCGCACACCAATGGCGAATGCTTCCTGGTGCTCGACAGCGGCGCAGAGGTGAAGGTGAGCCGGAGCTACCGGGACGTGGTCGCGCGCTTCGTGCATTGATGCTTTTCGAGCGCGCCTCCGCGCGCTCTGCTGTCCGTAGCCCTTTTTTGCGCTAAGGCACCGGGATGGCATTGGATCTTCCCGGCTTCGATCTCTCCCGCTTCGTCCGCGAAACCCTCGCGGAGGACCTCGGCGAAGGATTGCCCGGCGGCGGTCGGGACGTGACGAGCGAAAGCGTGATCCCGGCGGACGCGCGGTTTTCGGGAGTGATGGACAGCCGCGACGCGATCGTCGTCGCGGGGCTTCCCGTGGCCGAGGCGTTCTTTCGCGCGCTCGATCCGGACATGACGATCGAACTGCTGGTCGAAGAAGGCGAGGAGGTGTCCCCGGGAGCGGACCTGATGCGCCTCGAAGGCAATGCCCGCGCGATGCTCACCGCCGAGCGCAGCGCACTGAACACCGTGCAGCATCTGTCGGGAATCGCGACGATGACCCGCGAGTATGTGCGGGCGATGGACAATCCGGCCTGCACCCTGCTCGACACGCGCAAGACGATCCCAGGTCTCCGCCATCTCGAAAAGTACGCCACCCGCATGGGCGGCGCGGCGAACCACCGGATGGGCCTGTGGGACGCGGCGATGATCAAGGACAACCACGTGCTGGTGGCGGGCACCGTGGGCGAGGCGGTGCGCCGCGCGGTCGCTGCGGGTGTGCAGGAGATCATCTGCGAGGTCGACCGGATCGACCAGATCGAACCCGCGCTCGCCGCCGGTGCCACCCGCCTGCTGCTCGACAACATGGACCCGGCCACCTTGCGCGAAGCGGTCGCGCTCGTCGCGGGGCGCGTCCCGACAGAGGCGAGCGGGGGTATCAACCTCGACACGATCAAGGCGAAGGCCGCGACCGGAGTGAACTACGTTTCGGTCGGCCGCCTCACCCAGAGTGCGCCCGCAGCCGACATCGGGCTGGATTTCACGCCGCTGTGACCTTTGTGAAGGGTCCGCGACCGCTGGCTGTTCGCGCTTTCGCCATCCTGTGCATCATGGCAGCGTTGCTCGGCTTGCTCGAAAGCCTGAGCGATTTCGGCTTCCTGCACGGAGACGGCACGTGGCATGTACCGGCCGACGAGGGCGAACGCGTCCGCGCTGTCAGCCTGACGTGCGCGCGGTTGAGCATCGCATTGATTCCCCTGGGGTTCATCTGGTTCCGCGCCAGCAACGCCGCCCGATGGCTGATCTTGATAGTCAGCGGAGTGAAGGTGTGGGCCACCGTCATCTCGGCCCGGGACAGTTTCGAGTCTCCCGCTGCACATCTCGACCCCCTGGGCGCGTTGGTATCATTGATCGGAGTCGTCGCCGCCGCCTTGTTGTTCACTCCCTCGGCCAACCGATGGTTCGCGGCCGCGCGGCAGCGGGTCGGATCCGTCTTTGAATAGGTCTTCCCTCCGGTCAGTCGCAGCGGCAGCGCTCGCCGGCGCCTTGCCGACGGCGGTCCACGCTCAGGCTTACCAGTGCCGCGCGCCCCAATCAGTGCAAGTGCCGCGAGTCCAGCCCGACGGGCCTGCTCGGCGTGTGCCGATCACCGCCTACACGTTCGCCCTCAGCTGGGCGCCCGAGTTCTGCAAAGGCCGCGAGACCCGCCCAGCGGACGCGGTACAGTGCTCGGGGCGCAGCGGGCGGTTCGGGCTGGTCGTGCACGGGTTGTGGCCCGAAGGACGCGGCACCTGGCCGCAGTGGTGCCCGACCGCCCGCAAGCTCGCGCCCGCCGAAGTGCGCCGGAACCTCTGCATGATGCCGTCGGCGCGGATGCAGGCGAACGAGTGGGCCAAGCACGGCGCGTGCATGGTGCGCCGCCCCGAGACCTACTTCCGGGTGACACGCATCCTGTGGAGCAGCCTGCGCCTGCCGGACCTCGACCGGCTGTCGAAAGAGGACAATCTCACCGTGGGCATGCTTCGCGACAGGTGGACCTATGCCAACCCCGCCTGGCCGCGCGAAGCGGTCGGCGTGAAGCTGAATCCGCGCGGATGGCTGCAAGAGCTGCGACTCTGCTACGATCGCAAGTTCATGCCCGAAGCGTGCGACAAGCGGCGAACCGGCGCAAAGGACGGCGCACCGCTGAAAATCTGGCGCGGGCTCTAGCGCCGCTCGCGGAAGAAATCGCGCAAGAGCGCTGCCGCCTCGCCCTCGCCGATTCCGGCCACCACCTCTGGCTTGTGAAGCGCCTGCGGGTGATCGAACACCCGTGCGCCGTGAGCGACCGCCCCGCCCTTGGGATCGGGCGCGGCGTATGTGACCCGGGCGAGCCGCGCATGGACGATCGCCCCCGCGCACATCGCGCAGGGTTCGAGCGTGACGAACAACTCGCACCCCGTCAGCCGTTCGTTGCCGAGTTCTTTCGCGGCGGCGCGAATCGCCGCGATCTCGGCGTGCGCAGTGGGATCGTGGGTCTCGCGCGGCGCATTGCGACCTTCGCCGATCACCGTTCCGTCCTTGACCACGACCGCGCCGATGGGCACTTCGCCCGCCTCGGCCGCCTCTCTGGCGAGTGCGAGAGCGCGCTGCATGGGCAGGGGAATCGGCCAGCGAGTCATCGAGCGGCTCTAGCAGCCGCTTGACGATTCGCGAGCCTCTCGCTAAGCGCGCGCCTTTCCCGGCACGGCCGTAACAGTTTACCGAAGAGATCAGTCATGTCCCGCATCTGCGAACTCACCGGCAAGGGCCGCCAGGTCGGCCACAACGTGAGCCACGCCAACAACAAGACCAAGAAGGTCTTCCTGCCCAACCTGCAGAACGTGACGCTGATGAGCGAGAAGCTCGATCGCAGCTTCAAGTTCCGCGTCTCGACCCAGGGCCTCCGCTCGGTCGAGCACAACGGCGGGCTCGACGCGTGGCTGCTCAAGACCAGCGACGAGAAGCTCTCGGCCAGCGCGCTCAAGGTGAAGCGCGAGCTGAAGAAGGCCGACAAGGCCGCGTAACTCGCCCGGAAGGCGATTGAAGGGGCGCCCGGTTCAGGCCGCGGCGCCCTTTTCGCGTCTATTGCGGCGGCAGGAACAGCAGCGGATCGAGGCGCGCGCCCTGCCATTCGAGCGACCAGTGGAGGTGCGGGCCGGTCGTGCGGCCGCTGGCGCCGACATAGCCGAGAAGCTGGCCCTGCGAGACCCGCTGGCCTTCGGTCACCGCCAGCCGCTGCGAATGCAGGAAGGCGCTGTTGAGCCCGCCGCCGTGATCGATCATCAGCAGATGGCCTTCGAGCGTGAACGGGCTCGTTGCCGCCAGCACGACAACTCCGTCGGCGGGAGCGACATAGGGAGTTCCCGCCCCCGGCGCGATGTCGAGGCCGGTGTGGTAGGATCCCGGCTCACCGCGATAGATGCGCTGCGAGCCGAACCGGCCCGAGATGCGCCCCTTCACCGGCCAGACGAAATCCTGCCGCCAGCCGCCCACGTCGCTTTCCACCTTGCGCGCGGCGGCGATGCGCGCAAGCTCGGGGCGACGCAGCGCCATGAAGGCCTCGGTCGATCCGCCCGGTCGGCGCGCGGCGTTGATTCGCTCGATCCGCCACGCCCTCGGCGAGACGGAAAGCGGGCTGCGCACCGTCCGCCCATCGGCGAGGCGCGCGGCGAGTGTGACGGTGCCGGGTGAATCGCGATCGAACGCAGCAAAGAAGCGTCCGTCGGAATCGAGCACCAGCGGCCTGTGCTCCAGCGTCGCGCTGACCGTTCCGCCCGGCGCCTCGCCCACGATCCAGCCGCCCTGTGTAAGCTCGCCGTCGAAGACGAAGGTGGGGGAACCCGTGACAGCGGGCGCCGGTGTCGGCACGGGTGCAGGTGTCGGACCGGGGGCCGGGGCGGGACTGCGAACCGGCTGGACTACCGCTACGCTCGTCGGCTGCGGCTCCCCGTCGCCCGCTGTGCAGGCGGCAAGCAGGATCGTCACTGTTGCGACCGCCGTACCTCTCACTCGCGAAGCAGCCTCCGCGTGGCGAGGTCGGCACTCGCATAGGCTTCCTGGAAATCGACGCTCCAGTAACGCAGCTCCTCGAGCGGTACCGCGACGCCGCTCACCGCGCAGAGCACGTGATCGCCGGGGCGCATTACGCGAAACCCGTTGGGACCGTAGATCAGTTGCGCGGGGCTGCTGCCCGATTTCATCAGCATGGGACGGGTCCTATCACCGATGCCTCACCCGAACAAATCGTCCTGTCGCCGGGGCGGCTCGGGTCGTTTGGATGAAGGCTGGGCGCGCGGCTTGCGCTGGACGCCGTCGACCGGAGCGACATCGAGCGGCCCGTCGCGGAAATGCAGCGTCAGCGCGGGCTCCTTCTTCGCCGCCGCCGCCTCGACCAGCGTGCGGCCGCCGGTTCCGGTCACCCGGACGTATCCCCTGCCGAGCAGGGTATCGGGGTTGAGCGACGCCATCAGCCGCGCGGTGGCCGCCAGCCGGTCCTGCGCGCGTTCGAAGCGGTGGCGAATCAGCGCCGGCGACAGCCTTGCGCGGTCGTGCTGGAGCGCCTCGCGTGCCTGCGCCGCGCGGTCGCGCAGCCCCTGCCGCAAGCGCGCCGCAAGATCGTCGAGCCGCTGCGCCTGCGGGGCCAGCAGTGCGTCGATCCGCGGCATCCGCCTGACCCGCGCCTCGAGCCGTTCGCGTCCCAGCTCGACCGGGCGCAGCGCGCATCGCTGCTTGCGTACGGCGAAGTCGGCAAGCGTTGCGACGAGGTCGCGGCGCACCGGCACCGCCATCTCGGCCGCCGCGGTGGGCGTCGGCGCGCGGCGATCCGCGGCGAAATCGGCCAGCGTGGTATCGGTCTCGTGGCCCACGGCGCTGATCGTCGGAATCGTGGAGTCGGCGATAGCCCGGACGACCACCTCTTCGTTGAAGGCCCAGAGATCCTCGATCGATCCGCCGCCCCGCGCGACGATGAGAAGGTCGGGGCGCAGCGCATGCCCCTCGGGAAGCGCGGAGAACCCGCGCACCGCCTGCGCGACCTGCGCCGCCGCGCCCTGCCCCTGCACGAGCACCGGCCAGACCACGACCCGGCTGGGGAAACGATCGGCCAGGCGGTGGAGGATGTCGCGGATCACTGCGCCGGTGGGCGAGGTCACTACGCCGATGGTGGTCGGGATGAACGGCAGCGGCCGCTTGCGCGCGGGGTCGAACAGGCCTTCGGCCGCGAGCCGCTGGCGCGTCTTCTCGAGCAACGCCAGCAGCGCGCCCTCGCCCGCGAGTTCGAGGCTGTCGATCACGATCTGGTACTTCGAGCGACCGGGATAGGTCGTCAGCTTCCCGCTCGCGACCACTTCCAGGCCATCTTCCGGCAGGAACGCGAGCCGTTCGGCCGAGCCGCGCCACATGACCCCGTCGATGACCGCCTTGTCGTCCTTGAGCGCGCAATAGAGATGACCCGAAGCCGCGCGCTTCACGCCCGACAGCTCGCCGCGCAGCCGGACGTGGCCGAAGCGATCCTCCACGGTCCGCTTGAGCAGGTTCGAGAGCTCGGAAACGCTGAGCGGCTCGGCGTTGTCGCCGGGCCGTCCCTTCGCTACCAGCGCCCCTTCTTCGGAATACGGATCATCGGGAGCGGGCATGAACATCCTTTTGCTGGGCAGCGGCGGGCGCGAACATGCGCTCGCGTGGAAGCTCGCGCAATCCCGCCTGCTCGCCGGGACAAGCGATACCCTCTACGCCGCGCCGGGCAACCCGGGGATCGCCGAGCACGCGCTTGCGGCGAGCCTCGACGTCTCCGACCATTCCGCGGTGGTCCATTTCTGCGAGACGCACCGCATCGGCCTCGTGGTGATCGGGCCCGAAGCGCCGCTGGTCGACGGGCTTGCCGATACTCTGCGGGCTGAGGGGGTGAGCGTTTTCGGCCCCTCTCAAGCGGCCGCGCAGCTCGAGGGCAGCAAGGGTTTCACCAAGGACCTGTGCAAGCGCGCCGAGATCCCGACCGCGGGCTACGTACGTACGACCTCGCTCGACGAGGCAAAGGCCGCCCTCGCCGATTTCACCCCGCCTTATGTGCTCAAGGCCGATGGGCTCGCCGCGGGCAAAGGCGTGGTCATCGCCGAAACCAGCGAGGACGCCGAAGCCGCGCTCGCCGAGATGTTCGGGGGCCAGTTCGGCGATGCCGGCGCCGAGGTGGTGATCGAGGAGTTCATGGAGGGCGAGGAAGTGAGCTTCTTCGCACTCACCGACGGTGCCAGCGTCCTCGCCTTCGGCAGCGCTCAGGATCACAAGCGCGTGGGCGAGGGCGATACCGGACCCAACACCGGCGGCATGGGCGCCTATAGCCCCGCCCGCGTGCTCACTCCTCTGCTGCGCGGTGAAGTGATCGAGCGGATCATCGCCCCGACCGTCCGCGCGCTGGCCGACGACGGCACCCCCTATTCGGGCGTGCTCTTCGCCGGGCTCATGCTGACTTCGGAGGGGCCCAAGCTCATCGAGTACAACTGCCGCTTTGGCGATCCGGAGTGCCAGGTGCTGATGATGCGGCTGGAGGACGATCTGGGCGAAATCCTCCTCGCCTGCGCCGAGAACCGCCTCAGCCGCGTGCAGCCGGTCAAGATGAGCAAGGACATCGCGCTGACGGTCGTCATGGCCGCCGACGGTTACCCCGGCACGCCTGCCAAGGGCGGCGCAATCGACCTCGGCGACGCGGAAGCGCTGGGCGCCAAGGTCTTCCATGCCGGCACGGCGCATGCTGCGGACCAGCTCGTTGCCAACGGCGGGCGCGTGCTGAGCGTCACCGCCAAGGGCGCAACCGTTCGCGACGCGGCGCTGAAAGCCTATGCCGCTGTCGACGCGATCGACGCGCCGAGCCTGTTCTGCCGGCGCGACATTGGCTGGCGGGAGATCGCGCGCGAGATGGACGCTGGCGCGGGTGCCTGATAAGAAGGCAGAATAAGGGGTCGCGGCAACCTGGGGAGGGATAGCCGTGCCGTATCGCCATGCGCATTACTATGTCGGGTTCGTCCTGCTGGTCATTTTGACCGGCTTCTGGGCGAGCTATTTCGCACCGATCGGATCGGTGCCGCTCGCGTTCCATGTCCATGCCGTCACCGCGATGACCTGGCTGGGCTTCCTGATCGTCCAGCACGTGTCGATCCATCGCCGGATGAACGCACTGCATCGCCAGGTCGGTCTGGCGAGCTTCGCGCTCTTCCCTCTGCTGATCGTGGGCCTGACGATGATCATCAACTTCTCCGCCGATCGACTCGCGGCGAACGAAGGCGAGTTCATCGCCTACGCCGGGCCCTCATTCGCGATCGGCATGGTCATCGCCATCGTTGCCTACCTCACCCTGTTCTACCTTGCGCTCAAGAACCGGCGGAACGTGAAGCTGCACGCCGGCTACATGCTGGCGACCCCGCTGATCCTGTTCGAATCGCCGTTCAGCCGGGTCATGGGTGATTACCTGCCGTGGATGAACGTGATCGGCAGCGAAGGTCCGCAGGCCATCTTCGATACCATCGCCATCAGCGACACGCTGGCCACGATCTTCGCGCTCGCGCTCTACTTCCGCGATCGCAAGAACGGCGCGCCGTGGCTGGTCGCCTCGGCCTTCATGATGACGCAGGCGGTGGTGATGTGGGTCACCCCCGGGAGCGCGGCGGTCCGCGAGATTTTCCGCGCCTATGCCGCGGTTCCCGATGCCGTCACGTTATCGGTTGCGGCCCTGCTCGGCCTCGCCGCGTGCTGGTTCGGCTGGAAGGCCGCGCCATCGCGTCCGCGTCGTCCCGAGATGCCGGCGGCTGCCTAGCCCAGCTTTTCCGCCATAAGCGCCTTGAGGTCCGCTTCGGGCCGTGCGCCGTAGTGACTGATGATCTCCGCCGCGCAGATCGCACCGCGCTTGAGGCAGGTCTCGAGCGCTTCGCCGCGGACGTGGCCATAGAGGAAGCCCGCGGCGAACAGGTCGCCCGCGCCGGTGGTGTCGACCACCGTGGTCGGCACGGCGGGCACCTCGGCCCGCTCGCCGCCGCGCACCGCGACCGCGCCCTCGGCACTGCGGGTGACGACAAGCGTCGGGACCTTGCCGTGGAGCGCCGAGATTCCCGCCTCGAAGTCCGAAGTGCCGGTCAGCGCCTCTAGCTCGGTGTGGTTGGCGAACAGGACGTCGATCAGGCCTTCTTCGATCAGCTGGCGGAAATCGTCGCCGTGGCGGTCGATCACGAAGACCTCGGACAGCGTGAAGGCGACCTCGCGGCCCGCGGCGCGTGCAGCCCCGATCGCCCGGCGCATCGCCGCGCGCGGTTCCTCCGGGTCCCACAGGTAACCTTCGAGATAGAGCACCTTCGCCGCGGCGATGGCGTCTTCGTCGAGCGCGGCTGCGGGGAGGTACTGGCTCGCCCCGAGGAAGGTGTTCATCGTCCGCTGCGCATCGGGGGTGACGAAGATCAGGCACTGCGCGGTCGGCGGCTCCGCTTCGCTCCGGACCGGCGTGTCGAAGTCGATACCGCCGGCACGGATGTCGTGCGCGAAGACCTTGCCGAACTGGTCGTCGGCGACCTGGCCGATGAAGGCACATTTCGCGCCCAGCGCGGCGAGACCCGCCAGCGTGTTCGCCGCCGAACCGCCCGAGATTTCCTTGGCCGGCCCCATCGCGTCGTAGAGCCGCCGCGCGCCCTCAGCGTCGACCAAAGTCATCCCGCCCTTGTTCAGCGAGAGCCGCTCGATCGTCGCGTCGTCGCTCGGCGCCATGATGTCGACGATCGCGTTGCCGATGGCGATGACGTCGTAGCGGGGTTCGGTCACTCGGATATCCTTGGAAGGGGAGACAAAATCCCGGCGCGCCTAGCGGGTTGCGCCGCCGAGGCCAAGCGGTAGGACACGACGGATGGCTGGAGTCTTCTCATCGTTCGCGCGCGCATTGGGCCAGCTCGGGGATGGCCGCGTGCTGCGCGTGCTTGCCAAGAGCATGGGGGTAACGCTGGCGATCTTTGCCGCGATCGGCTTTGCCGCATGGCGCGGCGCGGCCCTCGCGATCGAACGCTATGCCGCCGGGTGGGGCGAGGTCGGCGGGCTGGTCGCCCTCCTCCTCGCGGTGATCGGGGGCTGGCTGCTGTTCCGCATCGTCGCGCTCGCGGTGCTCCAGTTCTTCGCCGACGAGGTCGTGCGCGCGGTCGAGGTGCGGTTCTATCCCGACGAGGCCGCGAACGCCCGCGACCTGCCCTTCGCCGAGGACGCGAGGAATGCGCTCGGTGGCCTGTGGCGCGCCGTGCTGGTGAATGCGCTGGCGCTGCCGGTCGCGCTGCTTCTGCTGGTCACCGGGGTCGGCACCGCGATCCTCTTCTGGGCGGTCAACGCCTGGCTGCTGGGGCGCGAGCTGATGGACATGGTCTGGTTGCGACACCGGACCTCTCCAGAGGACGCTCCGCCGCTCTCCGGCTTGACACGGTTCGCGCTGGGCGGGATCGTCGCGGGCATGTTGCTCGTGCCGTTCATCAACCTGCTGGCGCCCGTGCTGGGGGCGGCGACGGCAACCCACCTCGTCCATTCGCGCAAAGGTCGCCCGTGAACCGATTGTTTCTCCTGGCCCCGCTCGCCCTTGCCGCCTGCGGACCGTCGACGGGGACGAAAGTCGCCTCGGCCTCGGCGCCGATTCCCGTGCGCGTGACCACCGTGCCCGCGCAAAGGCCCGCTGCGCCGCCTGCCGCTGGTTTCCGCACCGCGCGGGTGATGACCCTGCCGGGGCTGGAAGGCGTGATCGGCGCGGACACCGGCGCGCTGCAGCGCCAGTTCGGCACGCCCCGGCTCGATGTGTGGGAAGGGGACGCGAGGAAGCTGCAATTCTCTGGCGAAGCCTGCGTGCTCGACGTTTACCTGTACCCGCCTGCACCGGGCGGACAGCCGCTCGCGACCTATGTCGATGCGCGGCGTGCGAGCGACGGGCTCGACGTCGACCGCGCAAGCTGCGTCAGGGCGCTGAAAAAGGGTTAGTCGCCGAACTCGAGCGGCGCTTCGGCACCGCCCTGCTTGGGCCGCGGACCGCGCGGCGGCACTGCCGGGATTGGCATACCTGCCTCAGGCGGACGGCGCCGATGCCGTCCCGGACGGTTGCGGAAGATATCCGCCATCATCGCGTCGGTGCGCTTGCGGCGCTCCCTGTCTGCGGCGTTCGAAGCCCGTACCTTGGCGAAAAGGCCGAGGGCCATCAGAAGGAGGGTTGGTGTGCGGCTCACATAGCCATCATACCATGAAACTCTCGCCGCAGCCACACGCGCCCTTGGCGTTGGGATTGGCGAACACGAAGCCGGCAGTGAAATCGTCCTCAACCCAGTCCATCGTGCTGCCGACGAGGTAGAGCACGCTCGGCCCGTCGATGTAGAACGTGCCACCCGGGGTCTCGATCCTCTCGTCGAACTTCGTTTCTTCCGTCACGTAGTCGACCGAGTAGGCGAGGCCCGAGCAGCCACGCCGCGGGGTCGACAGCTTGACGCCGATCGCGCCCTCGGGAGCCTTTGCCATGAGGTCGGCCACCCGCGCCTCGGCGGCGGGGGTCAGGATCACGGCGGCGGGGCGCTGGCGGGCGGTGGTCTGGGTCATGGTCGGTTCCGATATGGGGACTTCTTAAAGCATTCCCAGTTCGAGCCGGGCCTCGTCGGTCATCTTGTCGGGGCCCCACGGCGGGTCCCAGACGAGATTCACCTCTGCATCGCGGACGCCCGGCACGCTGCCGACGCGCAGTTCGACCTCGCCCGGCATCGATTCGGCGACCGGGCAATGCGGGGTGGTGAGCGTCATGGTGACCTTGGCGTCGCCGTCCCCGGTCACCTCGACGCCGTAGATCAGGCCGAGATCGTAGATGTTCACCGGGATTTCCGGATCGTAGATCTCCTTGAGCGCATCGACGATCGCCTCGTAGAGGTCGCCGCCGGGCTCACCCGCGTGGGCCACCTGCGGCTTCTGCGCGAGGAAGCCTTCGAGATAGTCGCGCTTGCGCTCGAGCTTTTCTGCTGCCGTTTCAACGACATCTTCGACCGAAGCACGCGGGGGCTTGGCCACGCTCTCGACTTCCTCGGTCTCGATCCGGGTTTGCTCGTTCATGAAAAAATCCTCCGGGCGCGCTCGATCCCGCGGATCAGCGCGTCGATATCGGTATGGTCGCTGTAGAGCCCGAAGCTCGCCCGCGCGGTGGCGGGAACGCCGAGATGCTCCATCAGCGGCTGGGCGCAATGGTGGCCCGCGCGGATCGCCACGTTCTCCTCGTCGAGGATCGTGCCGAGGTCGTGCGGATGGATTTCATCCACGCTGAAGCTGACGATTCCTGCACTTTCATCAGGCCCGAACAGCGTCACGTCGTTCATCGGGCGCAGCGCATCGCGCAGGTGACGAACCAGATCGGCCTCGTGGGCGTGAATCGCCTCGAGCCCGATGCCGGACACGTAATCGCAGGCAGCCGCGAAGCCGATCGCCTCGATGATCGCGGGGGTCCCGGCCTCGAACCGCTGCGGCGGCGCGGCATAGGTCGTCTCCGCGAACGTCACGCGGTCGATCATCGAGCCCCCGCCCTGCCACGGGGGCATCGCATCGAGGTGCTTCGACCACAGCGCGCCGATCCCCGTCGGACCGTAGAGCTTGTGCGCGCTGAAGGCGTAGAAGTCGCAGTCGAGCGCGGCGACATCGACAGGCATGCGCGGCACGGCCTGGCAGCCGTCGAGCAGCAGCTTCGCGCCCACCGCGTGTGCCAGCTCGGCCGCGCGCTTCGCGTCGAGCACCGAGCCGAGCACGTTGGAGACATGCGCAAAGGCGACCATCGTGTGCTCCGGCGTCAGCATCGCCTCCGCCGCGTCGAGGTCGATCCGCCCATCGGGGGTGAGTGGGCAGACGTCGACCTGCCACCCGGCAAGCTGCCACGGCACGATGTTGGAGTGGTGCTCCAGAACCGACAGCAGCACCCTGCCCTTGCGTGGATAGCTGTAGGCGACGAGGTTGATCGCCTCGGTCGCGCCGCGGGTGAAAACCAGTTCCTCCTCGCGCCCGCCGACGAAGGCTGCGACCCGCCGCCGCGCCGCTTCGTAGCCGAGGGTCATCTGGGCCGAGCGGGCATAGACCCCGCGGTGCACCGTCGCGTAGTCCGCGCCCATCGCCCGCACCGTCGCGTCGATCACGCCTCTCGGTTTCTGCGCGGTGGCAGCGGTGTCGAGGTAGTGCCAGCCGCCGGCGAGGCCGGGGAATTCGTCCTTGCGGGTCATGGCCGTCATGACGTTCATGTCCGCGAATCCAGCACCGACAGCGCCGCTTCGAGCAGTGCGTCCGGCTCGCCGTGCGCCGCGAAGGCGTCGGCGACGAACGCGCGCACCAGCAGCGCCTGCGCGGCTTCGGGCGGAAGCCCGCGCGCGGCCATGTAGAACCGCGCCGCCTCGTCCATCTGGCCGACCGCGGCGCCGTGGGCGCATTTCACGTCGTCGGCGAATATCTCGAGCTCGGGCTTGGCGTTGGCCGAGGCGCCGCGTTCGAGCAGCAGGCCCTTGAAGCTCTGCGCCGCATCGGTCTTCTGCGCATCGCGCGCGACCGCGAGGCGGCCGAGGAAATTGCCCACGGAAGCTCCCCAGTGGACGCTGCGCACGACCTGGTTGCTGGTCGCGTTCGGCTCGGCGTGGTTCACCCGCGTGACGATCTCGCGCACGGCATCGCCGCCGCCGATGGTGACGCCGCCGAGTTCGAAATGGGCGCCGTCATGCAGCGTCACCTCGACCTCGAGCCGGGTGTAGGCGGGCGCCGAGAGGACCGCGAAGAGCTCGGCCCGCGCGCCCGCCCCCACGTCGATCCGCACGCGGTGGACGCCGGGATGGCCGGCATCGAGCACAAGGTCCTTCGCCCGCGTCTCGCCGGGAGCGAGCACGGTGTCGTGCCACGCGTCGAGGTCGGCGGGGACGAGCGCCTCCAGCGCCGCCGGGTCGGCATAGCGCCAGTCCTCGTCATGCGTGGTGGGGCGCCCTTCGAGCATCACGCGCCCTTCCCGCGCTTCAGCGCGAGTTCGGCGATACCCTGCCCGCGGTGCCGGGTCATGCATGTCTGCAGCGAATCGAGCTTGGCGCGCATCCGCAGCTTCTTGTCGTCCTCGGTCCCCTTGCCGTCGGCGATCGCCTTCAGCTCGGGATAGGCGGGTTTCACGCAGGTAAGCGTGGCGAAGCACCCGATCTTGTCGACCTCCTCGTCGCCCGAAGTCTTGACCGTGCGGCAGGCGAGCTTGCCGTCGACCGCGGCCCAGGTCCCGCGCCATTGGCGCAGCTTCTCGGTGATCACCGGCACCTGCGCGGCGACCTTGGGGTCGACCTTGGAGGTGTCCACCCCCGCAGGCGCGGCGGCTTGCGCAAGCACGAACAGGACGGACGCGAGCATGCTCATGCCGCGACCGCCTCGTAGCCCTCGCGTTCGAGCTCGAGCGCGAGTTCGGGTCCGCCCGATTTCACGATGCGGCCCTTCGACAGGATGTGCACCCGGTCGGGCTGCACGATGTCGAGCAGGCGCTGGTAGTGGGTGATCAGCAGCACCGCCTTGTCGGGCTTGCGCATGATCGTGTTGATCCCTTCGCCGACGACGCGCAGCGCATCGATGTCGAGGCCGCTGTCGGTCTCGTCGAGCACAGCCAGCTTCGGGTCGAGGATGCCCATGTGGACCATCTCGGCGCGCTTCTTCTCGCCGCCCGAGAAGCCGACGTTCACCTGCCGCTTGAGCATGTCCATGTCGAGCTGGAGCAGCCCCGCCTTCTCGCGCGCGAGCTTGAGGAAATCGCCGCCCGACAGCGGCTCCTCACCGCGCGCCTTGCGCTGGGCGTTCAGCGCTTCGCGCAGGAACTGGACGTTCGACACGCCGGGAATTTCGACCGGGTATTGGAAACCGAGGAACAGGCCAGCGGCGGCGCGCTCGTGCGGGTCCATCGCCAGCAGGTCCTCGCCGTCCAGCATGGCCGACCCCGCGGTCACTTCGTAACCGGGCCGTCCGCCGAGCGTGTAGGCGAGCGTCGACTTGCCCGCGCCGTTCGGGCCCATGATCGCGTGGACCTCGCCCGCGCCGATCTCGAGGCTGAGGCCGCGCAGGATCTCGGTCTCGCCGACCATGGTGTGGAGGTTGTCGATCTTGAGCAGGGTCATGAGGAGAATCCGGAAAAGTTGGCGACCGCATGGGCGATCTCGGCGTCGAGCTTGCGCGCGACCGCAGCCTTCGCGTCAGGCCCGGCGGCGGCGGCCATGCGGTGTTCGCGCACGCGCTTGATCTGCGCGCCGCAGAACGCGCGCACCTCGATCACTTTGGCGGCAAGCTGGGTCTGCCCGGGCGAGGTCGCGCCCGCGAGCAGACATCCGCGCAGGCGCGATTCGGCCAGGTCGGGCGGCACGTCGTCGGCGAGGGCAGGGGCGGCGAGGCCGAGGGCGAGCGCCGCAAGGGCGATGGGACGGATCATTCGCGGTTCTCCCGTGGCCGGCGGTTCGGCCGCTCGTAGTCCTGCCTGGGGTTCGCCGCGGCGTGTTCGCGCGCGCGGGTCTTCTTGTCGGCGATGCGCATCCGCATGCCCGCGGTGATGCGGGCGAGGACTGCGTCCATGTCATTCAGCACATCTGCCGCCGCGATCCGCATCACCTTGATGCCGACCGCGTTCAGGCTCTTGTCGCGGCGCTTGGCGATCACCGGGTCCTCGCCCTCCTCGTCGAGCATGATCGCCATGCCGAGCGTGGGGCTGCCGAAATCGACGATCGCGCTGCCGATCACCGCGTGGCGGGTGAATTTCCACTTGCCGAGGTCGGCCTTGGCGAACCGCTCGGCGAGCGCCTTGTGTGCCGGGCTCGAATGCCGCCGCTTCTCGCGCGCCATGTCGTGCAGCGCATCGAGCCGCTTCTCCGAGATTTCCCACCCGCGACCCTTCTTCTTGATCGCCGGTTCGGCATCGGCGGTCTCGTCGGGCGAGCGGAGCTGGAGGGTTTTGCGGTTAGTCATTGGCTTTCGCTCTTGCGATGAGTGCCAGCGCGAGCAGACCGGCGACGATTACCCACGGCAAATAAACCACTGTAACAGTGAACGGGTTGACCGGCGGCAAGTACGGAAAGCCGAGCATAAGAAAGCCGATCAGGAGACCAGCGCCCGATATGGCGAGCCATACGCCAAGCAGGATTCCGATCGAAAGGTGTCTCACCCCACACTCCCTTCTAAGGAGATCGCCAGCAGCTTCTGCGCCTCGACGGCGAATTCCATCGGCAGCTCTTTCAGCACCTCTTTCGCGAAGCCGTTGACGATCAGCGCCACGGCTTCCTCCTGCCCGAGCCCGCGCTGCATGGCGTAGAACAGCTGGTCGTCGCTGATCTTGCTGGTGGTCGCCTCGTGCTCGATCTGCGCGGTGGGGTTCTTGACCTCGATGTAGGGCACGGTGTGCGCGCCGCACTTGTCGCCGAGCAGCAGCGAATCGCACTGGGTGAAGTTGCGCACCCCGTCGGCATTGGCGGCGACGCGGACGAGGCCGCGGTAGGTGTTGTTGCTCTTGCCCGCCGAGATGCCCTTCGAGATGATCGTCGAGCGGCTGCCGCTGCCGTTGTGGATCATCTTGGTGCCGGTGTCGGCCTGCTGGAAGTTGTTGGTCACCGCGACCGAGTAGAACTCTCCGACCGAATCCTTCCCGTTGAGCACGCAGCTCGGGTACTTCCACGTCACCGCGCTGCCGGTTTCGACCTGGGTCCAACTGATCTTGGCTCTCGCGCCCTGGCACAGCCCGCGCTTGGTGACGAAGTTGTAGATCCCGCCCTTGCCCTCGGCGTTGCCGGGGTACCAGTTCTGCACGGTCGAGTACTTGATCTCGGCGTCTTCCATCGCGACCAGCTCGACCACCGCAGCGTGGAGCTGGTTCTCGTCGCGCATCGGCGCGGTGCAGCCTTCGAGATAGCTGACGTAGCTGCCCTTTTCGGCGACGATCAGCGTGCGTTCGAACTGGCCGGTGTTCTCCGCATTGATGCGGAAATAGGTGCTGAGCTCCATCGGGCAGCGCACGCCTTCGGGGATGTAGACGAACGTCCCGTCGGAGAAGACCGCGCAGTTCAATGTCGCGAAGTAGTTGTCGTGCTGCGGCACCACCTTGCCGAGCCACTTCTTCACGAGGTCGGGGTATTCCTTGATCGCCTCGCTGATCGAGCGGAAGATCACACCCGCGCGTTCGAGCTCGGCGCGGAAGGTGGTTGCGACGCTGACGCTGTCGAACACCGCGTCGACCGCGACCTTGCGCGCACCTTCGACCCCGGCGAGCACTTCCTGCTCGGCCACCGGGATGCCCAGCTTGTCGTAGACCGCCTTGATTTCGGGATCGAGCTCGTCGAGCGAGGCGAGCGTCGGCTTCTTCTTCGGCGCGGCGTAGTAGTACGCGTCCTGGTAGTCGATCGGCGGGTAGCCGAGCTTGGCCCAGTCGGGCTCCTTCATCGTCTGCCACAGGCGGAACGCCTTCAGGCGCCACTCGAGCATCCACTCGGGCTCGCCCTTCTTGGCGCTGATGAAGCGGACGGTGTCTTCGCTGAGGCCCTTCTCGGCGAATTCGGTCTCGATGTCGGCCGACCAGCCGTGTTCGTAGTCGGCGGCCTTCGCGGCGGCCTCGCGCGCTTCGCGGTCCTGGATGTCTGCGCCGTCGCTCATTGCGCGGTCTCCGCTCGATAATCCTGCGCCAGCCGCGTCAGCGGGACGCCGGCCAGCGCGCCCCTCAGCGTTTCGTTGACCAGCGGCCAGTGCGGCCGGACGCGGCAGTCGTGATCGACCGCACACTCGCCATCGATGCACGCGGCGAGCGCGATCGGGCCCTCGACCGCCTCGACGATATCGGCCAGCGTGATCGCCGCCGCGGGCCGGGCGAGCTGCAATCCGCCGTGCGCCCCGCGCACCGAGCGCAGGAGACCGGCGGCGGTCAGCTTGCTCACCACTTTCGCCACCGTCGGGCCGGGCAGGCCGGTTTCCGCCGCCAGCTCGCCCGCACTCGTCCGCCCCCCGCCGCAATGGCGGGCCGCGGCGCTCATCGTGACGACGGCGTAATCGGCGAGATTCGAAAGACGCATGGGTTCCTTGCCGGGCCCTGTGCGCGACAGCGCTGCGGGCTAATTCGGAATGATTCGTTCCGAATTGCAGCTAGGCGTCATCGTCGTCGCTTTCAAGTCGCGGGAGCGGGGCCACGTTGGGCTCGATCTCGCGGAAATTGCGCACGTCGAGCAGCGTCCGGACGATCGAATCGTCGTCCGCCAGCAACCGGGAGGGGGTCCGGCCGGTGAACTCGCGAATCTCGCGGATCATGTGCGACTGGTCGTAGAACTCGTCGGTCAGCGCGGCGACGCGAGCGTCGCTGACCCCCGGTTCGGAGAGCAGGGCCACCACGCGGGTCGCGCGGTAGGCGCGGACGAGGTGGGTCGGGCTCGATCCAAAATACCGGGCCACGATCCGCTGGACCTGGCGCGGCGAATAGCTGCTCGAATCGTACAGCGCCTGCACCGGCGGATGGAGGCTCGACCCCAGCCATGCCGTCACTTGTCCCACCACTTCCATGTGCGCCTTGGGAAGGGGACGCAGCCGGGCCCGCACGAACTCGTCGGCCATCTCGGCGAGGGCGCTTCCATCGGTCGTGGGGTCGCGCTCGTACGCGGCGCGAACCGCTGCGCCGAGCTCTCCGGCACCCGGTCCAAGCACCGCATTGGCATCGTGAAGCCGGTCCGCCGCCTTGTCGGCCGCAAGCCCGGTCAGCGCCGCCCAGCCAAGCGCGGACAGGGCAGCGCCGAACGTATGGAACGGGCCCTCGACATCGAAAGGCGCGGCTACGGTCGTCGGACCCTGCAGGGTCTCGGGAAACGATCGGTCGGTCCGGCCGTGGGGATAGAGCATGCGGCCGTGCCCGCGCAGGTAGACCTGCAGCTGGCCGACCGCGGCCGGCTGGACATCGCGAATGACGTGCTCGTCGCAGCGGAACAGGAAATAGGTGGTGACGAACGGCTGCAGATCTGCGGCAGGCGGGAGATAGGTCAGGCTCATCTTCTCGGCGGCCGTCAGGCCGGCCTCAGCGCCATCAACCGCGTTGGTCCACGCGGCGTCCCCGGTCGCCCGATCCATTGCACGCTTCCCCGAATTCCACTCCGCAACCCTGCCGGTGCCGGTAAAGGCAACCACGCCCTCGATCAATCTGTCGCCGACCGTGGAGCCATTCATATCGCGAAAAAAAGGCGGCCCCTGCCGAAGCCGGGGCCGCCATTGAGTGGAGGAACTCGTTGCCGTTCAAAGCTTCGAGCCCTTCGGGTCGCAGCGGCTGATTAGCCCGATTCGCTTGGGGGTGATTGTATGAAAGCGACGGAAACCGGGTCGCTTCGATGACAATCGTTGTAGGATTTGGACAATTTGCGCACATTCGTGTCGCCTCGACATCGCGTCGGCCCCGCGCCATAGGCCCGCACCGATGCTCTATCGCCTCGCCGCCCCCGCCCTTTTCGCGCTCGATCCGGAGCGCGCGCACCGGCTCACGATCGCCGGCCTCAAGCTGGCGCCCGTTCTGCCCCTTCCGGCCCCCGGTCCGCTGGCGACGACCGTCGCCGGGGTCGCATTCGCCAACCCCGTCGGCCTCGCCGCGGGGTTCGACAAGGACGCCGAGGTGCCCGACGCGGCGATGGGGCTCGGTTTCGGATTCGTGGAGGTCGGCTCGATCACCCCGCGACCGCAGGCGGGCAACCCCAAGCCGCGCCTGTTCCGCCTTGCCGCCGACCGCGCGGTCATCAACCGGATGGGCTTCAACAACGGCGGAGCGGAGGCCGCTGCGACACGTCTAGCGAAGCGCGAGCGCCGGGGCGTGCTGGGCATCAACGTGGGCGCGAACAAGGATTCGGCCGACCGCATCGCCGACTACCTGAACGGGATCGCGACCTTCGCGCCGCTGGCCGATTACCTGACGGTCAACGTGTCCTCTCCCAACACCCCGGGCCTGCGCGACCTCCAGTCCGAAGGCGAACTCGCCGCCCTGCTGTCCGCCATCGCGGGCGCGCGCACGGCGGAAACGCCGCCGGTCTTCCTCAAGGTCGCCCCCGACCTTGCCGAGGGAGATCACGAACGGATCGTTCGCGCCGCGCTCGACAACGGGATCGCAGGGCTGATCGTCTCGAACACGACCGTTTCCCGCCCCCACCTGCGATCGGTCCACGCTGGCGAGGCGGGCGGCCTGTCGGGCGCTCCCTTGCGCGACCTCGCGCTCGACCAGCTGCGCCGGTTCCGCTCGGTCGCCGGATCCGAGCTGCCCCTGATCGGTGTCGGCGGCATCGCTTCGGCCGAGGATGCCTGGGCGCGCATCCGCGCCGGCGCGAGCCTGGTCCAGCTCTATAGCGCGCTTGTCTACGAAGGACCGGGGCTGGCGCGCACGATCGTGCGCGGGCTCGAGCGCCTGATGAAACGCGACGGCTTCGTGTCGATTGCCGACGCGGTCGGGACCGAGTAGCACTGCGCCCAATGCTGCGTCGTTTTCTAGCCCCGTTCGCCGCGCTGCCGCTTCTCGCGGCGTGCGCCACCCTCCCCTCCCAAGCCACTTCGCCGGTCGTTCCGTTAGCCGGCAACGTCAGCGCCGCCGACCCGCGCGCCGAGGAAGCAGGTCTCGCCATGCTGCGGCAGGGAGGCAACGCCACCGACGCGGCGATCGCGACGATGATCGCGCTGACCGTGGTCGAGCCGCAAAGCTCCGGGATCGGTGGCGGCGGATTCCTCGTGCGCGGCACGGCCGACGGCACGGTGGCCTCCTACGACGGCCGCGAGAAGGCACCCGCGGGCGCCTTTCCCGGCTGGTTCCTCGACGAAGCGGGCAAGGTCCCGTCGTTCGATGCCTCTGTAAAGAGCGGGCTCAGCGTGGGCGTGCCGGGCAATATCGCGATGGCGGCCAAGGCCCATGCCGAGCACGGCAAGCTGCCCTGGCCCGAGTTGTTCGAACCGGCGATCGCGCTGGCCCGCGACGGATTCCGGATGAATCCGCGCCTCGTCCAGTCGCTTACGAACACCGCCGATCGCGCCGGCTGGACTGCCGGGGGCCGCGCGCTGTTTTTCGGAGCGGACGGAAAGCCGCTTCCCGCGGGTACGCTGGTGAAGAACGAGGAGCTGGCGAAGACGTTCGAGGCGATCGCCAAGGCAGGGCCGGCCGCATTCTACTCCGGCCCGCGCGCGGAGGAGCTGGCCCGCACCGTCGCCGCGGCAACCCCGCGACCGCAACCCATGAGCGTTTCCGACCTCGCGGCCTACGACGCCAAGCAGCGCCCGGCGGTGTGCGGCGACTACCGCGGATATCGCCTCTGCGGCATGGGCCCGCCGAGCTCGGGCGGCATCGCCGTGCTGCAGATCCTCGAAATGCTCGAACGCTTCGACCTCAAGGCGCTGGGCAAGGACAATCCGGTGACCTGGCACCTGTTCCTCGAGGCGCAGCGGCTCGCCTATGCCGACCGTGAGCTCTACGCGGCGGACAGCGATTTCGTAGCGGTCCCGGTCGCGGGACTGATCGATCCGGCCTACCTCGCGGCGCGCTCGGCGATGATCGATCCGGCCAAGACCATCGAGAATCCCCGGGCGGGCACTCCGAAGGGCGCGAAGACCGCGCTCGCAGATGGCGACGAGCCGGAGGAGCACGGCACATCGCACTTCGCCGCGACCGACGCGAGCGGGACGATGGTCAGCTACACCTCGACCATCGAAAGCGCCTTCGGCTCGGGCCTGATGACCGGCGGGTTCTATCTCAACAACGAGCTGACCGATTTCAGCCGCGCGCCCGAGGTCAACGGGGTACCGGTGGCCAACCGGGTCGAGGGCGGCAAGCGACCCCGCAGCTCGATGGCGCCGATGGTGGTGTGGGACCCGGCGGGCAAGCCGTTCCTCGTCGTCGGCGCGGCAGGCGGAGGTACCATTCCCGTGTCCACCACCCGCGCGATCATCGGCATGATCGACTTCGGTCTCGACGCCGAAACGGCGCTCGGCCTTCCGTTCGTCATGGCGTTCGGCCCGACGATCCTGGTCGAAAAGGGCACCTGGGCCGAAGCCGCCATCCCGCAGTTCGAGGCGCTCGGGCACACGAAGTTCATGGCGCGCGAGGCACCCATAAAGGTCAATGCGCTGCTGCGCACGCCTGCGGGATGGCAGCGCGCGCGCGAACCGCGGATGGACAGCCTGATAGAAGCGCCCTGACCCGTCTTGCCGCTGCCGCGTGTGCGGCCTAGTGCGGGTGCGACCGCCAAAGGCGGCACGATGCAGGTGGAGCAGGAGATTGGCTTGCAGCTGAGCGATATCGATTCGGCGGGCAACCTCGTCGAACTATTCCTGAAGCGCGCCGACGCGCGCGGGAGCCGGCCGTTCCTCGGCGCGCGGATCGGCGGGCAATGGAAGACGCAGAGCTGGCGGGAGGTTGCCGACAAGGTCTGCGTGCTGGCGGAGAACCTGCGCGGACTGGGCCTCGAGCCCGGCGACCGGGTCATGCTGGTGTCGGAAAACCGCCCCGAATGGTGCATCGCCGACCTCGCGATCATGGCTGCGGGCTGCATCACGGTGCCCGCCTATGTCACCAATACCGAACGCGACCACCAGCACATCCTCGACGATTCGGGCGCGCGCGCCGTCATCGTCTCGACCGAGAAGCTTTCGGTCCCGCTGATCCCGGCGATCATGCGTTCGGGCCATGCCGAACACCTGATCCCGATCGACGGCATCCGCCATTTCCAGGGCGGGCAGGTTTCCTGCCACCCGTGGGCGAAGATGATCGAGGGCGACGCCGCAGCGGCCCGCCAGGCGGTCGAGGCGCGGATCGCCGGAATCGCGCGGAGCGACACCGCGTGCATCATCTACACCAGCGGCACCGGCGGCAGTCCGCGCGGCGTGATGCAGCACCACGGCGCCATCCTCTGCAACGTCGCCGGCGCGGCCGAGGTGCTCGCCGAGGATTTCGGGCTGGGCGACGACGAGCGGTTCCTGTCGTTCCTGCCGCTGTCCCACGCCTACGAGCATACCGGCGGTCAGTACCTGCCGATCGCCTGCGGGGCGGAGATCTATTTCTCCGAGGGCCTGGAAAAGCTCGCCAGCAACATCGAGGACACGCGCCCGACGGTCATGGTCGTGGTCCCGCGCCTGTTCGAGGTCCTGCGCACGCGGATCATGAACCAGATCGAGAAGCAGGGCAAAGTGCCCAACTACCTGATGACCCGCGCGCTGCAGATCGCGTCCCAGCCGAGGAAGCGGCTGCGCGATCGCCCCGCCGACCTGGTCATCGAGAAACTGCTCCGCCCCAAGATCCGCGCCAAGTTCGGCGGCCGGATCAAGGCGATGGTTTCTGGCGGCGCGCCGCTCAATCCCGAAGTCGGCAACTTCTTCGAAGCCATGGGGCTGACGATGCTCCAGGGCTACGGCCAGACCGAGGCCGGGCCGGTGATCTCGTGCAACCGCCCCAAGGCGGGAATCAAGATGGACACGGTCGGCCCGCCGCTGAAAGGCGTCGAGGTGAAGATTGCGGAGGATGGCGAGATTCTCTGCCGCGGCGAGCTCGTCATGCACGGCTACTGGCAGAACAAGGCCGAGACCGAGCGGGCGCTCAAGGACGGGTGGCTGCACACCGGCGACATCGGCCATCTCGACGAGAAGGGCCGCATCGTCATCACCGACCGCAAGAAGGACATGATCGTCAACGACAAGGGCGACAACGTCGCCCCGCAGAAGGTCGAAGGGATGCTCACCCTGCAGCCCGAGATCGCGCAGGCGATGGTCAGCGGCGACAAGCGGCCCTACCTCGTCGGGCTGATCGTGCCCGACGCCGAATGGGCGCTGGAATGGGCCAAGGCCAACGGCGAGAAGTTCGACCTCAAGGCACTGCAGGACCTTCCCGCCTTTCGCAGCGCGGTCCGCGCCGCGGTCGATCGGACCAACCAGGACCTTTCGGTGATCGAAAAGGTCCGCCAGTTCGCCTTCGCCGACGAGCCCTTCACCACCGACAACGAGGAAATGACCCCGAGCCTGAAAATCCGGCGGCACAAGATCAGGGAACGCTACGGCGCGCGGATGGACGGGTTGTACAAGGGTTAGAGCGAGCGGAGGCGGACTACACTGCTTGGGTCTGCCAAAATATTGCGAACCTGGTCTGCGATCGAGCGCCCGTCATTGGTCGCCTGACGGAGCAATTCTTCCCGCTCGTCCAGCGTCCAGAGTCTATCAGGTGTAACGTCGTCCCTGTCGCGGGGCAGCGTCCGGGTGATGAGCATCGGACGTCCAGCTCCATCAATCAGTTCGACCAGTGTTGCGTGCGCGAGCAGGTGTCGCATTGCGCGATAGGAACTCCATCGTGTGATGCGGTTGTCGAGCAGGGTGAAGCGCTTCTCGCCCGCCGCGACCAGCTTGCGGCGGGCTTCGTTCAGGCTCGAGAGCGGCCCCGATGCGATGGGAAGATCAAGTCCGGCGCACAACTTGCCCAGCGCTTGCTCAGCGACTGCGAAGTTCGTGAGGACCCGTGCAAGCCACTCATACGGACACCGCTCTGCCGCCGCAGTTGGCCCTGGCGGTTGCAGATGTTCCACCGCTAGGCCGCCTCGCGCTCGATATATTCCGGATAGAAGCTCGGAGCGCGGTCCGACCAGCCGGGCGCGGTCGCGGCGGCTTCGCTGAGCGACTGCAGCAGCACCTTGCGACGGCTCGGCTTGATCTGCGGTAGGGCGCTGGCGGCGCAGAAGGCGCTCGGCAGCCACGGGCGGGCGTCGGCGCCGATCAGGCGTTCATACAAGAAGCGGAAGGCGGAAAAACTCTCGATCCGGTCCTGCGCCAGGTCGAACGCGGCGACGCGGGTGAGCTTGCCGATGAACCCTTCTACCACTTCGAAGCCCGTCTCGTCGGGGATCGAGGCGCGCAGCACCTTGAGGTCCTGGTAGGCGACGTACTGGCTGCGGATCGCGGCGTTCTCGTCCGCGGTGCGCGCCCACAGCTTGAAGGCGTCCTGCCGCCCGAGCCCGATATCGAGGCTGCGGCGGATGTAGCGCTGCTCGGCAGGCGTGAAGCTCGCGAATTCGCGCATCTCGGAAATCGTCATCGACGCGGCATTGGTGACGGCCATGGCCGGATACCCCCCTGTTCGATAAGAGCTTCGCGCAGGATGGTTAATTTCGCGTTAGCCTCGACCCGAGGCGCCCGGAACGAAGGCTAAGGTCCCACGTTTCCACGCCAAATGTCCGCCTGGTCCCTCGCCATCCTCCAGCTTGCAGCGGCCCAGCCGAGCGCTCCGCTGCCCGATATCGAGCTTCGCGCTAACGTTCGTGCGCGCGAGGTCGTGATACGCCAGCAAGGCGAAGCGTCGCTGATGCTGCGGGCCGATCCTGGAGAGACAGCCCCGGTCGAAGTCGAGCGTTCGGAGCCGGCCGGGGCCACACGCTATCGCAATCTGGAAATCAAGCTCCGCGGGACTGCGAAGATCGCGCCGCAAGACCGGCCGCAACAGGGGAAATCCGATGAAACTATTTCGCCACGCTAGCCTTTCGATCGCCGCCGCCGTTGCGGCAGCAACGCTCGCCGCGCCGGTCCACGCGCAGGATCGCAATCGCGTGCAGAGCGGCAACAGCCCCGCAGTCGCTATCCTCAACGCCGCGCCGGCCGACCAGCAGCCCGACGTCGTGCTCGATATCCCCAACCTTTCGGTCGAATCGATCACGCTCGAAGTGCAGGGGCTCGAGGCGCATGTCGCGCTCGACGCCAAACTCGCCAGTCTGCTGAGCCTGACCGCAGGCGCCGATGCGAAGCTGGAATCCGTCAAGCTCGACATCAAGGGCGTACAGGCGCAGGCAGCCCTGATTGTGCGGCTCGACAATGTCCGCGCGATCATAGAGCGCACGCTGCAGACGCTCGACAACAACCCGCAGATCATCACCCAGCTCACCGGCACGGTAGACAATGCCGTGAACGTGACCGGCGGAGTGGTGAACAACACGGTCGGAACGGTCGGCAACCTGACCCAAGGCATCCTGCGTTCGGGCGCGGTGCTCGACCTGGCGCGCAGCGGTTTGTCGACAGTGTCCGAAACGGTCAATTCGGCAGGCGAGACGGTCCGCCGCCTGCGCGCGAGCGATGGCGCGATCTACGAGGTCGTGACCAACACGGCGGGCCGCATCCTGCGCTCCGCACGCGTCGGCAGCTGACGCGCACGCCGGAGACGCTGGCGGGGGTTCAGATCAACCCTGCCAGCGGGCTCGATGGGTCGGCATACTTGCGCGTGCCCATGCGTCCCGCGAGATAGGCGTTGCGGCCGGCCTCGACCGCCAACTTCATCGCGCGGGCCATGCGGATCGGATCCTTCGCCTCGGCGATCGCGGTGTTCATGAGGACGCCGGTGCAGCCGAGCTCCATCGCGACCGCCGCGTCACTCGCCGTGCCGACGCCGGCATCGACCAGCACCGGCACCTTCGCGCCCTCGACGATCAGGCGGATGGTCACCCGGTTCTGGATGCCGAGGCCGGAGCCGATCGGGGCGCCCAGCGGCATGACCGCGACCGCCCCGGCCTGCTCCAGCTGCTGCGCGGCGATCGGGTCGTCGACGCAGTAGACCATCGGCTTGAAACCCTCGTTCGCAAGGATCTCGCACGCCTTCAACGTCTCGCGCATATCGGGGTAGAGCGTGCGCGCCTCGCCAAGCACTTCGAGTTTCACGAGGTCCCAGCCCCCTGCCTCGCGCGCGAGGCGCAGCGTGCGGATAGCGTCGTCGGCGGTGAAGCAGCCGGCGGTGTTGGGAAGGTAAGTGACCTTCTTCGGGTCGATGAAATCGGTCAGCATCGGCGCGGACGGATCGCTGACGTTCACGCGTCGCACCGCGACAGTGACGATCTCCGCCCCGCTCGCCTCGAGCGCGGCGGCGTTCTGCGCGAAATCCTTGTACTTGCCGGTGCCGACGATCAGCCGCGAACTGAAGCGATGTCCGGCGACTTCCCAGGAATCCTCCTCGTGGTCGCCGCCCCCGACAAAATGGACGATCTCGAGCACGTCACCATCGGCGAGCGGGACATCGGAAAGGGTCGATCGCGGGGCGATCTCGCCGTTCCGCTCGACCGCCACCTTCTCGGGCGCAAGGCCAAGCTCGCGAACGAGGTCGGCGACGGTAGCGGCGGAAGTGCGGCGGCTTTCGCCGTTAACGGTCAGGGTCAGCGGTGCAGGCATGCTCGCCAGATAGCGAACAGTGGCAGGCGCGCAAGTTGAGGATGTGACCGAGCGACACCAGCGCCACGCCGATGATCGTCAGGATCGCCTCTTCGAAGCCGTGCGGGACCGCGAGCGCGCCGCCCATGAAGGAGAGGCCGGTCATCGCGGTGACGAAGGGCGCAGCGCGGCGGTGCTTGAGGGCGCCCCAGCCGATTGCGACCGCGGCGACGATCATCGCCAGCACAAGGCCGACTTCGTGGATGATCGGATCGGCCAGCAATTCTCCGCCGAGGCCAAGCGCCGAGACCAGCACCAGCGTCGCCAGGCAATGCACCACGCACAGCGCGGACAGGGTGATGCCAGCGCGGTCGAGGTTGCCCCGAATCGAGAAGATGAACGCATTGGCCATGACGTGCCGCCGATGTATGTAACGCTGTATCGTTACGCAAGCCTTTCCGGCGCGGATACGCTTGCGATTCGCGGTCGGACGGCCCATTTGCGCGCCCGATGGTGTCTCCTTCGATTTCGACCGACACGAACCGGCCGCGCGCGATCGCGCGCTGGCTGTTTGCCGTCGCCGTGCTCGTCGTCGCGATGGTGGCGGTGGGCGGCATAACCCGCCTGACCGAATCGGGGCTGTCGATCACCGAATGGAAACCCGTGACCGGTGCGATCCCTCCGCTCAGCGAGGCGCAGTGGCAGGCCGAGTTCGACGCATACAAGCAGATCGGCGAATACCGGCAAGTGACCGGTCCGGCCGGAATGACGCTGGCGGACTACAAGTTCATCTATTTCTGGGAGTGGTTCCACCGGCTGCTCGGGCGGATCATCGGCCTTGCCTTTGCCGTGCCGCTGGCGTGGTTCTGGATCCGCAAGGCGATTCCCGCAGGGTACAAGCCGCGGCTCGTCGCCCTGCTCGCGCTGGGCGGAATGCAGGGTGCGTTCGGCTGGTTCATGGTCCGCTCCGGCATCAACGAGACGTCGACCGACGTCAGCCATTTCTGGCTCTCGATCCACCTGCTCACCGCGCTGTTCACGCTCGCAGGGCTGGTGTGGACCGCACTCGACCTCCTGGCACTCGACCGCGACAAGTCGGCACGACCTGCGCGGATCACCGGGCTTGCGGCGCTGGTCGGGGGAGTGCTCTTCGTCCAGCTGCTCCTCGGTGCCTGGGTCGCGGGTCTCGACGCAGGGCTCGCTTCGGACACCTGGCCGCTGATGCAGGGCCGGCTGGTGCCCGAATACGATGCGAGCCGCGGCTTCGTGTGGGCCGCGCTTCATGACCCGTTCCTGATCCATTTCCTCCACCGCTGGTGGGCATGGGTCGCGGTGGCGTTTCTGATCCTCCTTGCGCGCAAGGTGCGCGGGATCGAGCGGCGCGCATCGATTGCAATCCATTCGGCGTTCGGGGTGCAGATTCTGCTCGGCATCGCCACGGTGATGACCGGCGTCGCACTGTGGATTGCGGTGCTCCACCAGTTCGTCGGCGCGCTGCTGGTCGCCGCGACCGCGTGGGGCATGCACATCGCCGGGCGCCGCGCGGCATGAGCCTGGGCGCCCCGGCGCTGATCTGGACCCCGGTCGACACGGCGGAGAATGCGCGCAACCTGGCGATTTCCATCGTCGGTTCGGGCCTTGCGGCCTGCGCCAACGTCATCGGGCCGATCGAATCGCATTTCGTCTGGAAGGGCGCGATGCAGCGATCCGAGGAATACGGGGTGCTGATCAAGCTCGATGCGCGTACCCTCGATGCGGCGGTGGCGATGGTCGAGGAACTGCACGTCTACGACGTTCCGGTGGTGATCGGATGGCGAGCGGACAGCGCGCCGCCGGCGACGCTGGCGTTCCTCGCATACGGCCTCGATTAGCTCACGGTATTATTTTACCTCTCCGCAAACCCGCCGATTTGCTTGACTTGCGGCGCCAGTTTCGCCAGAGGCGCCGCTCCGCGCGGCCATTGCCGTGCATTCAATTCGCAAACCAAGGACCAGCCATGAAGGCGCTCAGCAAGACCACCCGGTCGATCAAGCCGGCCGAGGTCGAGAAGAAGTGGCACCTGATCGACGCCGAAGGGCTCGTCGTCGGCCGCCTCGCCTCGATCGTCGCCAACATCCTGCGCGGCAAGCACAAGCCGAGCTACACCCCGCACGTCGACTGCGGCGATCACGTGATCGTGATCAACGCCGACAAGGTGCGTTTCACCGGCAAGAAGCTGGGTGAGAAGACCTATTACAAGCACACCGGCTATGCCGGCGGGATCAAGGCCATCACCGCGGACAAGGTCCTCGGCGGCCGCTTCCCCGAGCGCGTGCTGGAGAAGGCCGTCGAGCGCATGGTCCCCCGTGGGCCGCTCGGCCGCCAGCAGATGAAGGCGCTGCACCTCTATGCCGGCACCGAGCATCCGCACGCCGGCAACCAGCCCGAGACGCTCGACGTCGCTTCGATGAACCGCAAGAACAAGGTCACCGCGTAATGGCCGACGAACAGAACACCGTGTCGGATCTCGCCGACCTCAAGACGCTGGCGGGCGACGCCCCGGCAGCCGATACCGCCGAAGAGACCCAGGCCCCGGCCAAGGTCAGCAACGCCCCGTTGCGCGAGCAGGAGCTCGACAAGCAGGGCCGCGCCTACGCCACCGGCCGCCGCAAGGACGCCACCGCGCGCGTCTGGCTGAAACCCGGCACCGGCAAGGTGACCGTCAACGGCCGCGACCAGGAAGTCTACTTCGCGCGTCCGACGCTGCGCCTCGTCATCGACCAGCCCTTCACGATCACCGATCGGCAGGGCCAGTACGACGTGGTCGCCACCGTCAAGGGCGGCGGGCTTTCGGGCCAGGCCGGTGCGGTCAAGCACGGCATCGCCCAGGCGCTGTCGAAGTACGAGCCCGCGCTCCGCGCGACGGTCAAGGCCGCCGGCTTCCTCACCCGCGACAGCCGCGTGGTCGAGCGCAAGAAGTACGGCCGCGCCAAGGCCCGCCGCAGCTTCCAGTTCAGCAAGCGCTGATCCGGCAACAGATTTCCGCGACGGCGGAATGGAAGGGCGGCCTCGCAAGAGGTCGCCCTTTTCGTTTGCCTAGTGAACCGGTGGATCGACGCGGGGCACGGCGTTGACCGGTGCGACCGGTTCGCCCGGCTCGCGCGGCGGAGTGGCGTCCTCGGGCACGGAGTCGATCTTCATCGCCTCGGTCGGGACGTCCTGGAGGTTGCGCGCTTCGACGGTGAGCGTGCCGTCCGGCGCGAAGTGGAGTTCGTTGAAGCTCTGCGGGGTCGAGCGGATGCGCTGCGACAGGGTGCCCGCCCCGATCATCCGCACGGGCCCGTTGGCGGTCTGCTGGGTCAGGTCGAACGGATCGTGCACATGCCCCGAGAGAACCGCGGTTACATTGCGCTTTGCCAGCTCGGCGAGCGCGCGGGTCCCACCGTGGGTGAGCGCGGTGCCCCTGGTGCCGACCTCGACAAGCGGATGGTGCGCGGTGACGAGGACCTTCGTGCCCGGCGGCAGGGCGTCGATCGCGGCGAGGCATTTCTCCAGCGCCGCATCGCTGATCCACCCCTTCGACCAGTTGAGCCGCGGCTGCATCCGCGCGGCGGTCTTTAATGGCACGATCGAGATGCCCGGCAGATCGATTTCCCGCTCGACCACCGATTCCATGCCGCGGAACTTGCGGTAGGGATCGAAGAAGCGCTCGTAGGGATTGAAGTAGGGCAGGTCGTGGTTGCCGACCTCGACCGTCACCGGGGCTTCGAGCGACAGGATCCAATCGCGCGCCGCGGCGAATTCGCGGGTGCGCGCGCGCATCGTCAGGTCGCCGGTAATCAGGACCGCTGCCGGCTTGCGCGAGACGATCTCGGCGGCCACCCAGTCGAGTGCGCGGTTGTGTTCGAGCCCGAAGTGGATGTCGGACAGGTGAAACAGCAGCGTACTATCGACCATCCACGATCCCAAGCAGATCGACGTCCAGCCTGTCGAGGGAAAAGCGCAATGTGGAGCCGCCCTCGCTGCGCTCGCCGTCGACCATCAACGGTATCGCCTCGCCGTCGAGCGAACGGCACTCGACAGAAGGGGCAGAGCCCAGGTTGTCGTGTGGGCCTTCGCGGAAATCGCGCTTGAGGATCGCGATGCCCTGCTGGATGTAATCGCCGATACCTTCGGCGGCATAGCCATGCAGCGCGATGCCGTTCGCCTTCGGGCACATGCGGATACCCGCATAACCTTCCTCTTTCCCGGCAGCGGGCGCGGCGAGGGCGACCATCGGTCCGACCGTGCTGGTGGCCGCGGCGTCCCACCCCTTGGCAAGCAGCTCTCCGACATCGCCGTCGCGCAGCTCCTCGCGCACGTCGGCCCATTTGGCTCCCGGGCCGGCAAGCAGTTCGCACAGGGCAAGCACGCCTTCGCCGCGGATGCACGTCCGGCGCCGGACGCCGAGATGCCCCTTGCCGAGCAAATCGATGATCTCGATCGGGTCCCGCTCACCGAAGATTTCGCGGCTGAGGAGGTTGAACGTGCCGCCCGGCAGGACAAGCACCTGGCCACCGAAGCCTTCCAGTTTCTCGATCGTCCGGCTGAGCGTTCCGTCGCCGCCGTGCACGACGATCAGCTCGAGCCCCGCCCGGTCGGCCTCTTCTGCATCGGGCGTTCCATCCTTGCAGTCGATCAGGCGGTCGGGCGGTCGTCCGGCTGCACCCAGGGCATCGACGATCCCTTGCAGCAATTCGTCGTCATGGCTGCCGCTCGCGCTGTTGTAGATGAGCCAGGTTAGGTTGCTTGCCATGCGGCCTAAGCGAAGCCGCGCGCTTCCGGTTCCCCGCGATCACACGCGGCGGGTCAGAATCAGCCACGCGGCCAGAGCGTTCAGCGCCGAATAGCCGAAATAGAGCCACGCCGCCCAGGCCCACCCTTCGGCGACGAGCAGCATTGCCGCGAAGAGCAGGAGGAATTCCGTGATCAGCGTGATCCGGCCGCCCAGCCGGTGAACATACCACGGGCTGCGTCCCAGCATCGGGTGGCCGCTGTTCATCACGGCCCGGTGCATCGCGAAGTTGGCGATACCGAGGATGAAGATCGCGAAGAGGGCCATCGCTATCGATGTGGGAAGCGGCAGCGCGAAGACAATGCGCGTCCGCGGCCGTCGAAGCAATCATCTGCGCCGACCGAACACCGGACGATCGTTCGTCGGACCGATCCGGTCCTTGGTCGACGCCGCATGCGGTTCCGGCGAAGCCGCCCTGCAGTTGTCGATAACCGGATGCACTGCGCGAAATAGGGGACCATCAATTGCCGCAGAGCTGCCGGTCGAAGGTAGCTTCGCAACCAGAGGATCGCTCTATGAACATTCTTCTCCAAGCAAGTGCTGCGGCTGTGCTGGCCGCCAGTCTCACGGTCCCGGCCACGGCGGCATCCGATGGCGCACACGCCAGACTGATAGCGACGGTCAATGTCGATGGTCTCGACCTTTCGACCCCGGAAGGCAGGTTCGCTTTGGAAAAGCGGATCGACAAGGCTTCCCGACGCTACTGCGCAGTCGACGGCAACGGTCAGGTTCCTTCGCGCAAGGACGAAAAGGCGTGCCGCGCAAAGGCGCACGCTGCGCTCGTCAGCCATTTCGTTGCCGCTGCCTGACCGGGCTCGCGCACACGAATCGATCGCCGCTTCCCCGCGGCATCGGAGCCCGGGCGGGACAGCCCCCCTCCCGGGCTCAATCCGCGTGAGCCGTGCGCAAGACCGGCCGAAGCGGCCGTTCAGCGCCCGGCCATCGCCTTCACCTTCGCCATGTAGGTCCGCCCGATACGCAGGGCCTGGCCGCCATCGACCTCGATCGACCAGATACCCAGGCCGTCGTGGCGAAGGCCGCGGATGCAATCGCGGCGAAGAATAGTCGAACGATGGATGCGGATGAACTGGGACGGGTCCAGTCGCTCCTCCAGCCCGGCGATGGTCTGGAGGAGCAGGTACGTGCGATCCCCGACATGGAGCCGGACATAATCGCGTTCCGCATCGATGCGACTGACCTGCGAAACGTCGATCCGCAGGAGTTCGGAGCGATGGGGAACCCACAACTCTGTCAACCAGCGTGCTTCGGAACGGCCGCCGCGTACCTCGCTGCGCGCGAGCGCCCGATCAATCGCGCGACCCAGCCGCTCCGGCGTCACAGGCTTGAGGACGTAATCGACTGCTTCAAGATCGAATGCCTCAACGGCGAAATGTTCGTGCGCGGTCACGAAGATGATCGCCGGGCGCTGGGCGCGCTTGGCGAGAGCGCGCGCGACGGCAAGCCCATCGAGCTCGGGCATCGTCATGTCGAGCAGGACCAGGTCGGGCGCCAACGCTTCGACCAGGCGCAGCGCCGCGGCACCGTCGCTGGCGGTCCCGACGACCTGGAGTTCGGGAATTTTCGCAGAGATGATCTGCATGCGTTCGATCGCCAGCGGCTCGTCATCGACGATCAAGGCGCGAAGCGGCTTCGCGCCCTGGCCCCCGGTAGGAGTAAGCGCCGCGTCACGCATGGCGCAACATCGGCAAACGAAACTCGCTGCGGTAGCCGCCCTCCACAGGACCGGATACGATAGTCGCGTCCCGGCCATACCTCGCTTCGATCCGGTCGCGAACGTTAGCGAGCCCGATACCGAAGCCATGCTCCGCACTATCGGGCACGCCGGGCCCATCGTCGGCGACGGTGAGGACGAGCCGTCCGTATTCCTCCCGGGCTGAAATCGTGATTGTCACGGGCCGTGTGACGGGTGCGACCGCGTATTTCACCGAGTTCTCCACGAGCGGTTGCAGGATCATGCCGGGGACGTCGAGATAAGCCAGGTGGTCCGGCAAATCGATGACCACGCGGAGACGCTCGGGGAAACGAAGTGCCTCGATGGCGAGGTAATCGCGCTGGAGCGCAATCTCGTCTGTCAGCGCGACATCCCCGGTCGGATCTTCGGTCAGACTGTGTCGGTAGAAGCTCGAGAGGCGCTGGATCATTTCCTCGGCCCTGTCGCCCTTGCCGGTCATGACGAGCGCGGAAAGCGAGTTGAAGGCGTTGAACAGGAAATGCGGATTGACCTGGTAGCGAAGCGAACGAAGTTCGGCCGCGCGGGCCGCGCTGCGGAATTCGGCTTCGCGGCGTTCGGCTTCGCGCGCTCGGCCAATGGCGACCATCGCAAGGTAGAGCGCGGCCCAAGAGAGCAAGAGGAAGTAGCGCCCGATCGCCAGTTCGATCAGGGGCAGCCAGGCTTTGCCGTTCGCATCGTCGGCTGGCAGCACGACGCGCGACATGCCTGCGTTGTCCGGTCCGATCGGCCCGTCGGCGTCGGCATTGGGCAGCGCGGGTGCCTCGATCACGATGTTGCCCGCCGAATCCCGGCTGATCGAGTAGCCGCGCCGCTCCGCAATCTTGCTCTCGACCCGCTCCTGAACCTCGGCGAAAATCGAAATGTTGATCTGCGCGATCGCCAGCGATGCGGGGATCGCCAGTACCAATGCGGCCACGATCTGCACGCCCAGCGAGCGGCGCTCGACCAGGCGCAGCACCCGCCACATCGCGAACGTGATCGCCATGCCGATGAGGCAGACGAGGGCGCGGCGCCATAGCAGTTCGGTCTGCATCTCGAGACCGATCGCCGCTCGGATCGTCACGAGCACGAAATAGCAGGCCCACAGCCCCGCGATCGACGCGAGCACCGTGCGCAGCGGCACGCGGGACGAAGGGGAACCGAAAGAAGCGGTCATCGAGTGGGCTGATGCACCAGACGACACAGGAGCGCCAGTGCCTGCGTCGGGCGGAATCGGCGCTTCATCGTGCAGATCACGCCGTCGGCAGAAGGCCCTCCTGCGCGATCCGTTCCCGCCACTCCGCAGGGGCCAGCGTGTGCACGTTGGCGCCGTCGGCATCGACCGCCACCGTCACCGGCATGTCTTCCACCCGGAACTCGTAGATCGCTTCCATCCCGAGGTCTTCGAACGCGACGACCTTCGCTTCGCGGATCGCCCGCGAGACAAGGTACGCCGCCCCGCCGACCGCCATGAGATAGGCGACCTTGTGCTTCGCGATCTCTTGCACCGCGCCCTGTCCGCGTTCGGCCTTGCCGATCATCGCGAGGAGCCCGAGTTCGAGCATCATGTCGGTGAACTTGTCCATCCGCGTCGCCGTGGTCGGTCCCGCGGGCCCGACCACTTCGCCGACCACTGGATCCACCGGGCCGACGTAGTAGATCGCGCGGCCCCTGAAGCTGACCGGGAGTTCCTCACCCTTGTCGAGCATGTCCTTGATGCGCTTGTGCGCGGCATCGCGACCGGTGAGCATCGCACCGTTGAGGAGCAGCCGGTCGCCGGCCTTCCAGCTCGCCACTTCCTGCGCGGTGAGCGAATCGAGGTCGACCCGCTTCGCTGCGGCATCGGGCGTCCAGTGCACTTCGGGCCAGTCCGACAGCTTCGGCTTCTCGAGGAAGCTGGGCCCCGAACCGTCCAGCGTGAAGTGCGCGTGGCGGGTCGCGGCGCAGTTGGGGATCATCGCGACCGGCTTGCCCGCCGCGTGGCATGGCCAGTCCATGATCTTGACGTCGAGGATGGTCGAAAGGCCGCCCAGCCCCTGCGCGCCGATGCCGAGCGCATTGACCTTGTCGAAGATCTCAATCCGCAGCGCCTCGATATCGTTCTGCGGTCCGCGGGCCTTGAGCTGGCCCATGTCGATCGGGTCCATCAGGCTTTCCTTGGCCAGCTTGACGCAGTGTTCGGCGGTCCCGCCGATGCCGATGCCGAGCATGCCGGGCGGACACCACCCCGCGCCCATCTGCGGCAGCATCTCGAGCACCCAGTCGACGATCGAATCGCTGGGATTCATCATCTTGAACTTGGACTTGTTCTCGCTGCCCCCGCCCTTGGCGGCTACATCGATCGAGACGGTGCGTCCCGGGACCATCTCGACCGAAAGGACGCACGGCGTATTGTCGCGGGTATTGCGACGCGTGAATGCGGGATCGGCAAGGACCGAGGCGCGCAGCTTGTTCTCGGGATGGTTGTAGGCGCGGCGCACGCCCTCATCGATGACGTCCTGGAGCGAGCGGGCGGAGCCCAGCCGGCAGTCTTGTCCCCATTTCACGAAGACGTTGACGATCCCGGTGTCCTGGCAGATCGGCCGGTGCCCTTCGGCGCACATCCGGCTGTTGGTCAGGATTTGCGCGATGGCGTCCTTCGCCGCGGGCCCCTGCTCGGCCTCATAGGCTTCGCCGAGCGCCCTGATGTAGTCCATCGGATGATAGTAGCTGATGTACTGCAACGCATCGGCGACGCTCTCGATCAGGTCGTCTTCGCTGATTGTCACCATGTCGCTCATCGGATGCTCACTCCTCCTGATCGAATCGCCCATGGGCGATAGGCTTTGCGGTGCCTAGGCGTCAAAGCGCTTGGCGTACCGCCGCGATTGCGCCAAAGACCCGGGCGCCTCAGCAGGGCATTGACCCGCTGTGTTATGTTGCTAATACAGGTAACGTGAAGATGACTGCCGCCCCCACCATCGATTTCGCTGCCGCGCGCCGGGCCATGATCGACAGCCAGCTGCGTACCAGCGGCGTCAACGAACCGTGGGTGCTCGCCCGGATGAACGCCGTCGCGCGCGAGGATTTCGTGCCGGGCGCCGCCCGCAGTGCGGCCTACATCGACCGTGCGGTCCCGCTTGGCGACGGCGCGATGCTGCCGGCCCCGCTGGTCCATGCGCGCATGCTCGCCGAAGCCCGGCCGACCCCGGAAGACCGCGTGCTGGTGGTCGACGGCGGCATCGGCTACCTGCCGGCACTGCTCGAGGGACTGGCCGGATCGGTCTCGACCATTTCCGCCGACGATGCGGTCAAGGGCGGCAAGAAGGGCGATTTCACGCTCCTCATGATCGACGGCGCCATCGAAGCGCTGCCTGACGGTCTGGCGAAACGCCTGGCCGACGACGCACGCGTCGTGACCGGCCTTGTCGAAGGTGGAGTGACGCGGCTGGCGATCGGTCGCAAAGCGGCGGGGCGCGTTGCGCTGCTGCCCCTGACCGAAATCGGCATCCCGCGCCTGTCGGCGTTCGACACCGCAAAGGCGTGGAGCTTCTGACCATGATTGCCAAGGGCCGCGCATCCCTGCTGCTGGGCAGCGCGCTGCTGGTCCTTCCGGCTGCGCCGGCGCACGCCGATACGCTGCGCGACGCCCTCAACGGCGCCTATCGCACGAACCCGACTCTCCAGGCCGCACGCGCACAGCAGCGCGCCACCGATGAAAGCGTGCCGATCGAGAAATCGGCCGGCCGCCCGAGCGTGACCGGAAGCGCGCAGTACATCGAGTTCGTCAAGCAGAGCTCGAGCAGCTTCACGGCGCCAGAGAGGCAGATTTCCGCGGGCGTGGACTTGGGCGTTCCGATCTATTCTGGTGGAGCGGTCAAGAACGCGGTCAAGGCGGCGGAGAACCGTGTCGAGGCGGGCCAGGCCGACCTGCGCGGCACCGAATCGGCCATCTTCGCGCAGGTCGTCGCCGCTTACATGGACGTGATCCGCGGCGAGGCGCTGGTCGGGCTGAACGCGAACCAGGTCGAAGTCCTGACGGTCAATGCCGAGGCGACGTCCGACAGGTTCGAGATCGGCGACCTCACCCGCACCGACGTCGCGCAATCGCAATCGCGGCTGGCTCTCGCCCAGGGCGACCTGCGCAGCGCCGAGGCGAACCTCATCGCAGCGCGCGAGGCCTACATCCAGCTGACCGGCATGGCGCCCGACGACCTGCAGCCGCCGCCGCCGCTGCCGGGGCTGCCCGCAAGCGCGGAGGACGCCGTCGCTGTCGCCCTCGACGACAATCCCGACCTTATCGCCGCTCGCGAGCGGGCCGAAGCCTCACGCTACGACATCGACGTCGCAGGGTCGGGCCGCCTTCCGCGGGTGTCGATCTTCACCGGAGGCGATTACAACAATTTCCTCGGCACCATCTCGAGCCCGCAGCCGGGGGCGAATATCCCGCAGACCTCGACCGCGGCCCAGGCGGGGGTGAGTGTCTCGATCCCGATCTTCCAGGGCGGGCGCCCTGCGGCGCTCCAGCGGCAGGCGCAGGCCCGGTCCGCCGCCGCGCTCGAGAACGTGATCGCGGCCGAGCGCGAAGTGATCGCGCAGGTCCGCTCCGCCTGGTCGAGCTGGCAGGCCGCCACGCAGATCATCGCCAGCACCCAGTCGGCGGTCGATGCCGCGGAACTCAGCCTCGAAGGCGTCCGCGCCGAGAACACGGTCGGCAATCGCACGATCCTCGACATCCTCAATGCCGAGCAGGAACTCGTACTCGCTAAGTCCCAGCTCGTCAGCGCGCGGCGCAATGCCTACGTCGCGGGTTTCAGCCTGCTCGCTGCCATGGGCAAGGCCGAGGCGCGCGACCTGGGGCTGGGCGACGACGGCGTCCTCTACGACCCGGTGACCAACTATGAGCGCGTGAAGGGCAAGTGGAACGACTGGTCGCGCGATCCCGACCCCGTCGTCCAGTCGACACGGACCGTTGACATCCCGGCACCGACAGCGGAGATTCCGCGTTAACGATGATTCGGCGCCGGTCGATGCCGGCGCCCCATCGTCGAAGGGTTGAAGGGGGGTCCAGTCGCATGCGCCACGAAGGCGAGGCTTCGGTCGAGGAAATTCTCGAATCGATCAAGAAAGTCATCGCGCGCGATAACCGCGCGACCGCGATCGACACGCGCCGCCGGCGCGAGACCGCCGGTATGGATACCCTGCCCGAGCCGGCCGACGACGACGAGGCCGACGAGGTGCTCGACCTTGCCGCGGCCGATTTCGTGGAGCAGGCGCCCGAGTTCGCCGAATTCGACGACGACACGGCCGAGGACGACGATGCCGGAGACGACGCTCCGCTGCTGACCGACGCCGCGCGTGACGCGATGCGGGAGAACCTGGCGGCGCTCGCGATGCTCGCCGAGCCCGGCGTCCCGCCGCAGATCGTCCGCTCCGGCGAGACCTCGCTGGAGGGACTGACGCGAGAGCTGCTGCGTCCGATGCTGGCCGAATGGCTCGACAAGAACCTACCCGCGATGGTCGAGCGGATGGTGCAGCAGGAAATCGCCCGGATCGCCGGCAAGCGGGGCTGACCCTTTCCCCTGCGCGGCCTTCGGGCTAGTCCCGCGGCGATGGAACTGAAAATCGGGATCGCCTGGACCGCCGCTACCGTGTCCGACCTGTTCGCGCGCCGCCCGAATTGCGCCCAATGACGCCCGAGCCGGACATCGCGAAAGCACGCGCGGCACTCGCCAAGATCGGCGGCGAGCGGGTCGAGCGGCAGATCTTCCTCTGCGCCATGTCGGAAAAGCAGAAGTGCTGTTCGCGCGAGGAGGGGGAGCGCGCGTGGAAGTTCCTCAAGCGCAGGCTGAAGGAACTGGGGCTGGTCGGACGCACGGTTCAGCGCGCCAAGGCCGACTGCCTGCAGGTCTGCGAGGCAGGACCGGTCGCGGTCGTCTGGCCGGACCGGGTCTGGTACCATTCGTGCAACGAGGCCGCGCTCGAGCGAATCATCCAGGAACACCTGATCGGCGGCGTGCCGGTCGAGGACTTGCGCCTGCGCGAACTTTAGTCGCGGTCGCCCATCGGATCGGCCACCGAATCGTCGTGGCCCGTTCCGTTCGACATGAATACCAAGCCCATCAGCGCGCCCATCAACATCATCGCGGCGGAAACGCCGAGCCCGGTGGCGATGTAGAAGTGGATCGACATCGCGGTGCCCGAATACCACAGGTAGAACAACAGCATCGCCACCGTCGCGGCGGTCACCGCGCCCATCAGTCGCATCAGACGCTTCCAGCGACCCCAGGCGAATGCGGCGCTGTCAGGATCGTCGAGCGGCGATGGTTTGGTCATGTGGGGCTATCTGGGCGCGCGCGGCTGCGCTGGCAATGGGGGCAAGCTGGCCTTCGCCGCGGTTTCATGGCATTCTGACCACACAAGGGAACAAAAAGAAGGGAGAGTCCAATGGACATCGCCCGTTTGCTCAGCGGCCGCGCGAGCAGCGACGTGATCACCTGCGACGTCGACATGTCGATGCGCGAGGCGCTGTCGATCCTTGCCCAGCGACGGATAGGCGCCCTGCCGGTGATGCAGGGCGGAGCGGTGGCCGGCATCTTTTCCGAACGCGACGTGATCTACTGCCTCGAGGCGGAAGGCGAAGCGAGCCTGTCAAAGAAGGTCGGCGAAGTGATGACCGCGCCGCCGATCACCGTCGATCCGAGCGCCAAGGTCGACGAGGCGCTCGAACTGATGACACGGCGCCGCATCCGCCATCTTCCCGTCGTCAAGGACGGCGCGATGTGTGGTTTCGTTTCCATCGGCGACCTCGTGAAAACGCAGGTGGACAGCCTGGCGCAGGAAGCCGAGGCGATGAGGAGCTACATCCAGAGCGCCTGAAGCGCTTGAGCGAAGGCCGCCCACTCCCTACATCGGCCGCATGGCCGAGCCGCTCACCCTGACTTCGAACGCCGCGAAGCGCATCGCAGCGATCGCCGCGCGCCAGGCGAAGCCGGCGATCCTGCGCCTTTCGGTCGAGGGCGGCGGCTGCTCCGGCTTCCAGTACAAGTTCGATCTCGCCGACGCGCCCGATGGCGACGACTCGGTGAGCGAGACCGACGGCGTGAAGCTCGTGGTCGACCCGGTCAGCCTCGACCTCATTGCCGGCAGCACGGTCGATTTCGTCGAATCGCTTGGCGGAGCCGCCTTCAAGGTCGACAATCCGCAGGCTGCCGCCGGTTGCGGTTGCGGTTCCAGCTTCGGCATCTAGAACCTGCCGGATGCGCATCGCATCCTTCAACATCAATGGCGTGAAAGCGCGCCTGCCGCGGCTGCTCGAGTGGCTGTCCGAGACCCGCCCGACGGTCGCCTGCCTGCAGGAGATCAAGAGCCAGGACGAGGGCTTCCCGTTCGAGGAATTCGAGAAGATCGGATACCAGGCGATCTGGCACGGCCAGAAAAGCTTCAACGGCGTCGCCATCCTGGCCGACGGCACGAAGCCGATAGAAACCCAGCGCACTCTACCGGGGGACCCGGAGGACGAACATGCCCGCTACCTCGAAGCCGAGGTCAACGGCGTTCGGATAGCGTGCATCTACCTGCCCAACGGCAACCCGGTGCCGGGGCCGAAATTCGACTACAAGCTCGCCTGGATGGAACGCCTGCGTGCGCGCATGCGCGAGCTGTGGGCGCTCGAGGTGCCGGTCGCGGTGGTCGGCGACTTCAACGTCATCCCCGAGGACAAGGACGTGTGGTCGCCCACGGCGATGGCTTCGGATGCGCTCATGCAGCCGGAATCGCGCGATGCCTATGCCCGCCTGCTGGGCGACGGGTGGACCGACGCCATCGATACGCTGAATCCGCGTGGGGGCGTGTGGACCTACTGGGATTACCAGGCGGGCGCATGGCAGCGCGACCACGGCTTTCGAATCGACCACCTGCTGCTGTCACCCGAGCTGGCCGACCGGATGGTGGCTGCGGGCGTCGACAAGGAATACCGCGGCCGCGAGAAAGCGAGCGATCACGCGCCAGTCTGGGTCGAAGTGCGGGACTGAACGCCCCGCCACCCCCAATCACCGATAGAAGATATGGCTGTCGATGGTCGCGCGGGCGACTTTCGTGCGGCTCCATCTCGGCTTCACGTAGTTCGCGTGAAAGAACAGCGCATCGCGGACTTCGCTGTCCCACAGGCCCTCGTGCGCGATCTTGGCGACTACCGTAGCGCGGCCCCAGGCGGCGGAGTTACGGTCGATCCGTGGCATCTTGCCGCCACGAACGAACGAGAACTGCGACTTCTGGTAGACGACCCCGCAATAGTCCGAGGGAAACTTGCCCGAAGCGGCGCGGTTCACGACGACCTGGCCCACGGCCAGCTGGCCCGCGAGCGGCTCGCCGCGCGATTCGAAGTAGATCGCACCGGCAAGGCATTCCATTTCGCGCGAGAGCGCGGCAGGGCGCGGCATGGTCGAGACGAGTTCGTGGAGCGAGTCTGCGCGCGAGGCCTCGTCGGCCTCTTTGGTCGCGGGAAGGGGCTGAACCACTTCTTCGGAAACGAATTGAGCCGGGACCGTTTCGTCCGTGAGCTCACTAGTCGAAGGCGAAGCCTGCGCTTCGGTGCGGAGGATCTCGCTGCTGTCAGCGTTGGCGCCGGATCCGTCGGCGGTAAACAGGGTAAGAACCACAGTCGCGGCGAGCGCCGCGATGGTCGAGCGATGAAACTGCATTGATCCCGTCGGTCAAGGCGGTGAACGCGCTCCGTCGCAGGTAGGGACCCATCCGCGTTCGTTGCGGTAATGGTCGGGTCCGATGTCAGCCTGCCGGCCGTTCCCCGTCTGCGCGCTGACCGGCCGACCCCATGTCGACCGAGCCGCCTGCGCCCGTAGAAGGTGGGCGGCCCAATAATTGCTGCACCTGCGAAGTCAAATCAGCCGGGCAATCCTGCGACGAACCGTTCCCTTTCCGGGACATCTGCCTCGATTAACCATAAATCCGGGTCGCGCTGGCGACGACGCTCGAGAATCGCTGAAAATTCTTCTTTGTTTTCAGCGTCCTCTTCGGCGGTGCACACGAAAGGGCGGTTCCCGTCCAGTTGAGGCATACGTTCGTAAAGCCGCGCCGGTTCACCGCGACCGATAATTACGATCCCTATCGTGCCGGCATCCCGCTCTCCGCGAGACAGGATCGTGGCGAACCCGCCCATCGATTCCGCGAGCCTGCGGATGCCGGCCGCTTCGAGATGCGCGGGAAGTCGATCGTCCATGGAGCGATCAGGGCGCCGCGGCGTAGCCGGGCAGGCTCGAGAGCGGGATGCGCGATCGCATGAACGTGCCTGTGCCGCGTCCGATCTCCTCACCCTCCGAATCGACGAGGCGCGATTCTGCCACCAGCACGCGCCGGCGCCCGCTGACCCAACGCCCTTCGGCCACGACTTCGCCCTCGCGCACCGGCTTGGTGAAGTGCAGGTTGAAGGAAGTGGTCAGGAGAAAACGGTCAGTGACCAAGGTATTGGCCGCGTAGAACGCCGCATCGTCGAGCATCTTGAAATAGATCGTTCCGTGCGCGGCCCCGGCAGCATGATAGACCGTCCGGTCGACCGTGAACACGAGGCGCGAGCGCCCCTCGGAGACGATCTCCAGACGCGAATTGAACAAGGTGTTGACCGGAGCCGCGTCGTATAGCCGCTCCAGCGCACGGTGGTGCAGGCCCGCCCCGCTGGCGTTCCGCCCCTCGCTCGATTCAGGCAGCGTCACGATCCGAAGCGTTGGTCAGCACGGCGTAGAGCGTTTCCGTGTCGGTCGCTTCGACCAGCGCACGGTGCATGTCCTCGTCGCGTACCAGTCGCGACAGCGCGGCGAGCGCATGCAGGTGGGTGGCACCGGCGTTGATCGGTGACAGCAGGCCGATCGCCAGATCGACCGGCATCCGGTCCGCGGCGCCGAAATCGACCGGCTTGCCCAGCTTGAGCAGCGCCGCGACCGGCCGGTTCAACCCGTCGAGACGGGCGTGCGGCAAGGCCACGCCGCGGCCGAACCCGGTGCTGCCGAGCGCCTCCCGCTCTTCCAGCCCTTCCAGCACCTGGTCGCGGTCGAGCGAATAGACCTTGGCGAAGCGCGTCGCGAGCGCCCCCAGGATCGCAGGCTTGTCGGCCGGGGAATCGATCCACACGGCTTCCGGCAGCAGCTTGAAGATGACGTTCATTGGCAGACAATCGGACGTAAGGGCCGGACTTTGCCGGCGGACACTGGGCATTGCTGGCTGGACGGTGCGCGCTCGCGCGTCGGTCTCAGCGCGGTTCGACCCAACCGATCGATCCGTCGCGGCGGCGATAGACCATATTGTGTCGCCCCGTTCCAGCGTTTTTGAAAAACATCGCATTGGTATCGCGCAGGTCGAGCATCATGACCGCGTCGGCCACGCTCGTTTCGGGAATGTCGGCGGTCGTTTCGGCGATGATCATCGGCGCATCGGCGATCTCGACTTCCTCGGCATCGGCGTCGGGAGCGGCGATGATCGTATAGGCAGCAGTCTCCTCGCGCGCCGCGTGGTCGGCCTGTTCGTGGCGGTCCTTGATCCGCCGCTTGTAGCGCCTCAACTGCTTGTCGATCTTCTCGGCCGCCTGGTCGAGCGCCTGATGTGCGTCCTGCGCGACGCCGTGGGCTTTCAGGATCAGGCCTTGCATGACGTGTGTGACGATATCGCAGCTAAAGGCGCCCGCGGGGGCCTTCCCGAATGTCACGTGGCTCGAAAGTGCGCGGCTGAAATACTTGTCGACGATGCCGTTGAGGCGTTCGTTCACATGTTCCTGCAGGGCAGCCCCCGTATCGACCTGGTGGCCCGAAACGCGAATATCCATCGGCACGCTTTCTCCTGTGCTTGGCGACCTTCAGTCCAACAACGTCACGCGGTCCACATCGCTCCCTCGATCCTGGCGACGAATGCGCTGTGACGCGCGATTTCCTCGGCGGTTGGGGCGTGCGGACGCGGCGGACGAAATGCACGCTCGCGGGCGGGCTGGAAACCGGCCTCGACGATCGTCTCGTCGACCGCGGATCCGGCAAGGGCGAACCCGATCTGCCGGCCGCCCGTAAGCTCGACATAGACCTGGGCTAGCAGCTCGGCGTCGAGCAGCGCACCGTGCTTGACCCGGTGGCTGCGGTCGATCCCGTAGCGCGTGCACAGAGCATCGAGCGATAGCTTGGCCCCCGGATGCCGCCGCTTGGCGATGGCGACGGTATCGATCATCCGGCTCATGCAGACCGGCTCAAGACCGCACAAGTCGAGCTCGGTGTTGAGGAATCCGAAGTCGAACCCGGCGTTGTGCGCGACCAGCGGCGAATCGCCGATGAAGGCGAGCAGTTCTTCTGCCTTGTCGCGGAAACGCGCCTTGTCGGAGAGGAACGCGGCAGACAGGCCGTGCACGGCTTCGGCCGCTTCGGGCATGTCGCGATCGGGATTGAAGTAGGCGTGATAGGTGGCGCCGGTGGGCACCCGGTTCACGAGCTCGATGCAGCCGATCTCGACCATCCGGTCGCCCGTCCGAGGATCGAGGCCAGTGGTTTCGGTATCGAACACGATTTCGCGCATGTGAGCCCTTTCTATCGGCCCGTTCGGGCGGGCATGCAAGGGGTCCCGGCGCTTTGCCGCGCGTCAGGCGGCGCGCAGCTTTGCGATCAATGCCTTGACCTCTTCCTCCGTCTCCCGAAGCGAGGTGCCGGTATCGATCACGTGGTCGGCGCGGGCACGCTTTTCGGCGTCGGGCACCTGCAGCGAGAGGATGTGCGCGAACTTTTCTGGCGTCATGCCGGGACGGGCGAGCACCCGGCGACGTTGCACTTCGGCCGGGGCGGAGACCACCGCCACCGCATCGACCTGCTCCCATCCGCCCTTTTCATAGAGAAGCGGGATGTCGAACACGACGAGCGGCTCGCCGGCGTGCTCGATCAGGAACGCATGGCGCTCGGCAGCGACCGCCGGGTGCACGATCCCCTCGAGGCGGGCGAGCGCCTGCGGGTCGGCGAACACCTGCGCGCCGAGTTTCTCGCGCAGGACACCGCCTTCGCCGGTCGATCCGGGAAACGCCGCTTCGATCGCCGGAAGCAGGGTTCCATGCGGCCCCTGAAGGCGGCGTACAGTCGCATCGGCGTCGAATACCGGTACGCCCGCCGCCTCGAACATCGCCGCGACGGTCGATTTGCCCATGCCGATCGAGCCGGTGAGGCCGAGGATAAAGGGGCGGCTCATGCCGTGAGGAGCCTGCGCAGTTCGTGGTCGTGCTCACGCGGCGGCGCGACGCCGAAGAACCGTTCGAACGCGAGCGCGGCCTGGCCGATCAGCATGGCAAGACCGTCGACCGAACGATGACCCCGGGCCCGCGCGCCCGCGAGAAAGGAGGTGTCGAGCGGGTTGGTGACGATGTCGTAGGCGACGGCCCCGGGCGGGGCATGGCTCCAGTGGAAGAGAAGTGGGGGCTGGCCGGCCATTCCCAGGGGACTGGCGTTGACGACGAGGTCGAGGCAGCCCTCTCGGTCGTCGAAAGGAAAGTCGGTGGGATCGGCAAACTGCGCAAGGTCGGTCACGTGATGTTCGCCGTCCGGGTCGATGGCCTCGATGATCGCGCGCGCCTTTGCGGGGTCGCGTCCGGCAAGGACGATCGTGAAACCCTGATCGGCGAGCGCCGCCACGATCGCCCGCGCCGCGCCGCCGGTGCCGAGGATCCGGGCCATGCGGAAGTAGTGCGTCTGCGCGAGGTCATGCGCGAGCGGTTCAAGAAATCCGCCGACATCGGTGTTGGAGCCGATGAGCGCGCCGTTGTGGCGCCGCGTCACGGTGTTGACCGCGCCGACCAGTTCGGCGCCGATCTCCAGCCGGTCGAGATGGGCGATGACGGCCTGCTTGTGCGGCATCGTCACGTTGCATCCGCGCCAGTCGGGATCCTCGCGCCGCTCGGCGATGTAGCGGGCGAGACCGTCCGCAGTCACATGGCACGCGCGATAGTCCGCCTCGATCCCGAGCTTATCCAGCCAGAACCCGTGGATCGCGGGTGATTTCGATTGCGCGATAGGGTCGCCGATCACTTCGGCATAGGGGCGGCTCATGCGGGCAGTTCCCCGAGGTCGCGCAGCGCGCCGAGGACCGGCAGCAGCGGCATGCCGAGCACGGTGAAATGGTCTCCCTCGATCCGATCGAACAACTGGACGCCGCGCGCCTCTATGCGGAACACCCCGACGCAATGCGAGACCGCCGGCCATTCGGCGTCGAGATAGCCCTCGATGAAGTCTTCCGACAGCGTCCGCACCTGCAGCGTCGCGATCGCCGTGTGCCGCCAGACCACCGCGCCGCCGCGTGCGATCGCCGCCGCGGAATGGAGCTGCATGGGCCTGCCGGAGAACGCCCGCAGGTGCCGGGCTGCATCCTCACGGCTGGCCGGCTTGTCGAACCGCTGGTCGCCGACGACCACAAGCGAGTCGCTGCCGAGAACCGGGCGTTCTGGCTCATCCACCGCCAGGGCCTTGGCTTCTGCAAGTGCGAGGGCGACCTGATCGGGCCGGGCCTCTGCCATCGATGCCTCGAGCGCACGTTCGTCGATCGCGGCGGGGCGCGCTTCGAACGCCACACCGGCCGCCGCCAGCATCTCCGCGCGCGACGCGCTCTTCGACGCCAGTACGATCATATCGGCTTCGGCCCGACGACCGGCGGAGTGCTGCGATGGGCGCGTTCCGAATAGAGCCGGATCACCGCCGCGGCGGTCTCCTCGATCGAGCGGCGGGTGACGTCGATCACCGGCCAGTCGTTGTCGGCGAACATGCGGCGGGCGAAGCGCACTTCCTCGGCCACGCGCTCGGCGTCGGCGTAGCTCGTCTCGCGACCCTCGGCGATCGACAACAGGCGGTTGCGGCGTACCTGGACGAGTCGTTCCGGAGCGGTCGTCAGTCCGACGACGAGCGGACGCCGCAGCTTGAACAACTCGCGCGGCGGCGGGCTTTCGACCACCAGCGGAATGTTCGCGACCTTGTAGCCGCGGTTGGCGAGGTAGATGCTGGTCGGGGTCTTCGAACTGCGCGATACCCCGGCGAGCACGATGTCGGCTTCCTCCCAGTCCTCGTGACCGACCCCGTCGTCGTGCGCGATCGTATACTGGATCGCCTCGACCCGCGCGAAGTAGGCTTCATCCATCGCGTGCTGGCGCCCGGGCCGGCCGTGTGCTTCCTGCCCGAGATGATCCTCCAGCGCCGCGGTCACGGCATCGAGAACGGGAACCGCAGGCAGGCCGAGAATGCGGCAATGCTCCTCGAGCCGCGCGCGCGTTTCGTCGTTGACCAGCGTGAACAGCACGAGGCCGGGATTGGCGGCGAGATCGGGCACGATCCGGTCGAGGTGCTGCTTCGAGCGCACCATGGGCCAGAAATGCCGCTGGATATCGGCCTCGTCGAACTGGGCGAGCGCGGCCTTGGCGATCATCTCCAGCGTCTCGCCGGTCGAATCCGACAGGAGGTGGAGGTGGAGGACGGGCATCGGCTCCGGTTCGGCTGCCTGTGGAGAATGTGCGGCATAAACCACGGGAGGGAAGCGGGGACAAGCGAGCGAGCCGATTCCATGCCCGCTGACAGATTCCGGCCCCGAGCCTTGTGGACATGGCGACAAGGTTTTCGACAGCCCGGGGATAGCGTGGACAACGATCGGTTGACGCGGATTCATCGCGATTCGCACGGTGCGAAAATCTGGCCACGCCGGGAAAAATCGGGCAGGGCACCGCTGTCCCCGGTTTCCACAGGGCCAACAGACTCCTTCATCTTATTCTTAGAATCTCATTGAATTGGATTAGACGCGATGCCCGGCTTGCTTCTCGACACTTTGCGCGGGTCCCGGGGTGAGCAGGTCCCGATGTGGCTGATGCGCCAGGCCGGACGCTATCTGCCCGAATATCGCGCGCTGAGGGCAGAGAAAGGCGGTTTCCTCGAGCTGGTCTACGATACCGAAGCCGCGGCCGAAGTGACTCTCCAACCAATCAGGCGGTTCGGCTTCGACGGGGCGATCCTGTTTTCCGACATCCTCATCGTGCCCTATGCGATGGGCCAGGATCTCGCGTTTCTGGCCGGGGAGGGCCCACACCTCTCGCCCCGGCTCGCCGATACCGCCCTCAGTGCCCTACAGGCGGTCCCTGAGCGCCTCGGGCCGATCTACGCAACCGTGGCCGCCGTGAAGGCCGGCCTTGGCCCTGAGACGACGCTTCTGGGCTTTGCGGGCTCGCCCTGGACCGTCGCGACCTACATGGTGAATGGCGAGGGATCGAAGGACCACCACGCCGCACGCGAACTCGCCTATCGCGACCCCGGTGCATTCGGTGCGATCATCGATGGAATCGCACACGTCACGATCGAGTATCTCGTCGGCCAGATCGAAGCGGGCGCGGAGGCCGTGCAGCTGTTCGATTCGTGGGCCGGCAGTCTTGCGCCCGACGAATTCGAACGCTGGGTCATCGCGCCGAATGCCGCGATCACCGCCTCCGTGCAGGCGCGCTGTTCCGGCGTGCCCGTGATCGGCTTTCCCAAGGGCGCCGGCGCCAAGCTCGCCGCCTATGCCCGCGAGACCGGGGTCGATGCGGTCGGGGTGGACGAGACGATCGATCCGGCCTGGGCCGCGCGGGAAATTCCTGCTGGCATGCCGGTGCAGGGAAACCTCGATCCGCTCCTGCTGCTTGCCGGCGGCGACCGGCTTGTGGAACGGACGAACGCGATCCTGGCCGCCTTCGCGGACCGGCCGCATGTCTTCAACCTGGGCCACGGCATCGGCCAGCACACCCCGATCGATCATGTCGTGACGCTGCGCGACACGGTTCGCGCATGGAGGGGGTGACGATGGCGTGCCGGCACCCTAAATGCCGCGCATGGACGGCGTTCTCGCGATGACTTACCTCTGGCTCAAGGCGGGCCACGTGATCTTCGTGATATTCTGGATGGCCGGCCTGTTCATGCTCCCGCGCTATCTCGTCTACCACCAGGAAGCCGCTCCGGGCTCGCCCGAGGAAGCGCTGTGGGTCGACCGCGAGCGGAAGCTGCTGAAGATTATCCTCCTGCCGTCGATCATCGTGGTGTGGGTCCTGGGCATCCTGCTAGCGACGACCGCGGGTCTCTGGAGCGAACCGTGGCTCCACGCCAAGCTGCTGCTGGTCCTCGTCCTCTCGGGGTATCACGGCTGGATGGCGGCCTATGCGAAGAAACTCGCCCGCGGCGAGCGCACCCTTACCGGCAAGCAGCTGCGCCTGCTGAACGAAGTGCCTGGCCTCGTCGCGGCGATCGTGGTCGTGCTGGTGATCGTCCGCCCCTTCTAGGCATCGCGGGTGAATGTGACGCTGCGACGAACGGAGCACGCAGCGAATTGACCGGGCGCCGCGCCGGGCCTATTCCCCGCGCCACCAACCGGCTTTCCGGCCCGCGACGCAGCGCGGAGACCGGGTCGCGCTTTCCCCAAGCCCATACGACCGGCCGGCCGCTTCCAGACTACGGAAAAACAAGAAATGCACCTGAGAGACCTCAAGAAGAAAACCCCGGCCGAGCTCGTCGAGATGGCCGAAGACCTGGGCGTCGAAGGCGCCAGCACGATGCGCCGGCAGGACCTGATGTTCTGCATCCTGCGCGAGCTGGCCGAAGACGAGGAATACGAAGAATCGATCATGGGCGTGGGCACCATCGAGGTGCTGCAGGACGGCTTCGGCTTCCTGCGCAGCCCCGAGGCCAATTACCTCGCCGGTCCGGACGACATCTACGTGTCGCCCAACCAGGTCCGCAAATGGGGCCTGCGCACCGGCGATACGGTCGAGGGCGAAATCCGCGCTCCCAAGGAAGGCGAGCGCTATTTCGCGCTGACCAGCCTCACCAGCGTCAATTACGAAGATCCCGACCAGGTCCGCCACCGGACCAACTTCGACAACCTCACGCCGCTCTATCCGGAAGAAAAGCTGTCGCTCGACACCCTTGACCCGACGGTAAAGGACAAGTCGGCGCGGGTGATCGATATCATCAGCCCCCAGGGCAAGGGCCAGCGCGCGCTGATCGTCGCCCCGCCGCGCACCGGTAAAACGGTTCTGCTGCAGAATATCGCCAAGGCGATCACCGACAACCATCCCGAGGTGTTCCTGATCGTCCTGCTGGTCGACGAGCGGCCCGAGGAAGTCACCGACATGCAGCGCAGCGTGAAGGGCGAGGTCATCTCCTCGACCTTCGACGAGCCGGCGACGCGCCACGTGCAGGTCGCCGAGATGGTGATCGAGAAGGCCAAACGCCTGGTCGAGCACAAGAAGGACGTGGTGATCCTGCTCGACTCGATCACACGCCTCGGCCGCGCCTACAACACCGTCGTTCCCTCAAGCGGAAAGGTTCTGACCGGCGGTGTCGACGCCAATGCGCTGCAGCGTCCCAAGCGCTTCTTCGGCGCGGCGCGCAACATCGAGGAAGGCGGCTCGCTCTCGATCATCGCCACCGCGCTGATCGACACCGGCAGCCGGATGGACGAAGTCATCTTCGAAGAGTTCAAGGGCACCGGCAACTCGGAAATCGTCCTCGACCGCAAGGTCGCCGACAAGCGCATCTTCCCCGCGCTCGACGTGGGCAAGAGCGGCACCCGCAAGGAAGAGCTGCTGGTCGAGAAGGACAAGCTGTCGAAGATGTGGGTCCTCAGGCGCATCCTCATGCAGATGGGCACGATCGACGCGATGGAGTTCCTCCTCGACAAGATGAAGGATTCCAAGACCAACGAGGACTTCTTCGCGACGATGAATCAGTAGTCGGTTGGGCGTCGGAGGGTGGCGGAATTGCCGTCCGACCTGAGGCGCACACTCGGTGCCGTTGCAGGGTTGCTCGTCTATACGAATGAACCCTGGTGGGTAATGTCGAGTGCGGCCGCAGCCCTGCACGGGGCGATGCCGCTTCCGGTACGCGACGTCGATGTGCTGCTCGGCGAGAAGGATGCGGTTGCTCTCTTCGGCAGTCTGGGTCTGCCGCTCTCGCCGGGCGTGCCGGACGATCGCTTCTCGTCGCGCATGTTCGCAACCTGGATGGGGGCTCCACTACCGGTCGACCTGATGGCCGGGTTCAGTTTGAGCAAGCCCGAGGGCTGGCGGCTGGTAGAGCCGCGCACCCGCGAGGAGGTCGCCTTGCCCGAAGGTCGAGTCTACATGCCGAGCCGGCTGGAGCTCGCAGACATCCTCGACAGCTTCGACCGGCCCAAGGACCGGGTTCGCTCCGCCACGCTGCGCGCGGTCTAGCCCGCCTTCGCCTGTTCCAGCTGCGCGCCCATCATCTCCCAGACCTTGTTGATGGCCTTCAGGGGCCGGACCATGACCTTGAAATCGGTGATGAATCCATCGTCGTCGAAGGTGATGATATCGACACCATTGATGTGGATCCCGTCGAGTTCGGTGACGAATTCGAGCAGTGCGTTGTTCCCTTCCGCGAACTCGCGGACATAGCGGAACTTGTCGGTGTTGAGCACGACGCCCGCCGCGGCAAGGTAGGCCACCACGAGGTCGCGGCCCTTCTGCGGCGTATGAACGACCGGCGAGTGGAACACCGCATCCTCGCGGATGATCGCTGCGAGCTCGGCTGGCTTGTTGCCACCGGACAGGACCCGGTGCCATAGATCGAGTCCCTTATGCGCCATCCCGTTTCCTCCCCGGCTGTTTCACGTACTGGCTATCAGCAGTCGGCCCCGTTGGCGAGGGTCGCTCGGTGACTCCCGATCAGCGCGATCGCCTCGACACCGCAGTCGCCGCTTTCAGGGATCGCCAGTTCGGCCGGGCAGCGGACGGCTTGCGCCAGCTTGCGAGCGAACTCGCGCCGACCGACATGCCGTGGGAACTGCTGGCCAACGCCGAGGCGGCGACCGGCGACAGGGCAGCAGCCATGTCGGCGCTCGATCGCCGGCTGGCGCTCGATATCCGGAGCGTGCCAGCGCTGCTCCTCAAGGCGCAGCTGCTCGAGCAGGACGGCGATTCCGGGGGAGCGACGAGCCATTACCAGGCTGCGCTCAACCAGAATGCGGTTTCGGGAGGGTGTCCGGAGCAGTTGCGCCCGCTCCTGGAGCACGGGCAGGCGTACATTGGCAAAAGCCAGCAGCGCTATGCGGAGTATCTGCGCGACACGATCGGCAAGCCGCCGAGCCCGCGGCTCGCGATGGCGCTGGACCTCATGGCGGGGAAGCGGGAGGTTTTCCTGCAGCAACCGTCGGTGTTCTATTTTCCCGAGCTGCCGCAGCGGCAGTTCTACGAACCGGCTGAGTTCCCCTGGCTGGAGCCAATGCTTGCCTTGGTTCCCCGGATGCAAGCCGAGCTTGAGGCGGTCGAGAACGCGGCGGGCGCTGCGGATTTCACACCTTACGTCAAGGCCGAGCCCAATCGTCCCGCGCCGAACAACCCCTTGCTCGACGATCCGGCCTGGGGGGCATTCTATTTCTGGCGGGGCGGGGAGCGGGTGGCGGCCAACGCCGACCGGTGTCCGGCGACCATGGCTGCGCTGGAGCTTGCACCGATGCCGCGCATCGATGCCCGGTCACCCGTCTCGCTCTGGTCGCGCCTCTTGCCCGGGGCGCACATCCGCCCTCATCACGGGATGCTCAACACGCGGCTGATCTGCCACATTCCGATCCGAACCGCGCCGGGATGCACCTTGCGGGTCGGCAACGAGGTGCGTGAATGGCGGGACGGGGTGCCCCTAGTGTTCGACGACAGCATCGAGCACGAGGCGCGCAACGATGGGGACCGGTCGCGCACCGTGCTGCTGTTCGAAATCTGGCGACCGGAAATCGCCCCCGACGAGCGTGAGGCGCTGGCCCGGCTTTTCGCTACGATCGCCGCCTACAACGAGTAGACCCCGGTCCCAGGCCCTTGCCTAGGCCAGGTGCTCGGCGAAGAACGCCTCGGTGCGCGAGTCGGCGAGGTTCGCGCCGGCTTCGTCGCGGCGATTGCCCATCTCCGCAGCGAAACCGTGATCGAGGCCTTCGTAGTCGTGCAGAGTGACCTTGGGGTGGTCGTCGAGCCCGGCGTGCATGTTTGCCTGGGCGTCCGGCCCGACGAAATGGTCGGCGGTCGGGATATGCAGCATCAGAGGGTTGGCGATGGCGTGCGATTCGCCGAGCATCTGGTCGATCATCACGCCGTAGTAGCCGACCGAGGCATCGATGTCGGTCCGCGCCGCGGCCATGTAGGCCATCCGTCCGCCAAGGCAGAACCCGACGAGGCCCACCTTCGCGCAGCCAGCCTCGCCCTTGAGCCAGTGGATCAGCGCCTCGATGTCGCGGACGCACGCATCCGCATCGAATTGACCCATGTTTTCAAGGGCTTTCTGGAACTGCTCGGGCACGTCGGGGTCCAGTTCCTCGCCCTCTGCGAAGCGCCAGAAGATATCGGGTGCGGCGGCCAAGTAACCTTTCGCAGCCCAGTCGTCGCACTTGGCCCGGATGCCCGGGTTCACCCCGAATATCTCGGGAATGACGATGATCGCGGCGGTCGCGTCATGCTCTGGACGCGCGACATAGGCGGGGAACGCTTCGTCCCCCTCAAGGGTCGGGATTCGGGTGAGGTCGGTCATGGTATCTCCCTGGCTTATGCAAGAGCGTAACGGCGCGTGATGGACTTTGCCAAGCCCGTGTGACAGGTGTCGCAGGCGATAACGCAGGAGCGCGGGATGAAGGTCCATATCGAGATCGACTGCACCCCCGAGGAAGCGCGTACCTTCATGGGGCTTCCCGACGTGGGCAAGGCGAACGAGGTCTACGTCGATCTCATGGCGAAGGCGATGAAGGGCGTGGGCAGCGTGGACAAGCTGCAGGAAATGGCCGGACAGATGGCGCCGATGGGCCAGATCGGCATGAAACTGTTCCAGAATTTCATGGAAGGGGCCACCGCTGCGAGCAAGGGTTCGCAGGGCGGGCGTAGCACGAACAAGGACGAGTAGCGCGCCGCCGCACTGGGCCGGCCGTTCGGATCGAACCGATGGATACCATCTTCGCGCTGTCCAGCGGTGCTCCTCCCGCGGGAATTGCAGTCGTGCGGATCAGCGGGCCCGAAGCGAGCGCTGCGCTCGCGGGCCTCGCCGGCCGACTGCCCGCCCCGCGCCATGCAACCGCGGCAACCTTGCGTCGCTCCGACGGAAGCGAGCTCGACCGGGCGCTGGTGATATGGCTGCCCGGTCCGGGAACCGCCACCGGGGAAGACGTTGCCGAGCTCCATCTCCACGGTGGCCGCGCGGTCGTGGCGGCCGTCGAAAACGCTCTGGCCGCCATTCCAGGTCTCCGGCACGCCGAGCCGGGAGAGTTCACCCGCCGCGCCTTTGCGAATGGCAGGATCGATTTGTCCGAGGCCGAAGGGCTGGCGGATCTTCTTGCCGCCGAGACCGAGCAACAGCGGCGTGCAGCGCTTGCGGTGGCGGGCGGGGCTCTTTCGCGGCAGGTCGATCGGTGGCGGGAAAGGGTGCTTGCGCTCTCGGCGGCGGTCGAGGCCGTGCTCGATTTCGGTGATGAGGACGACGTCGGCGAGCTTCCGGGGGATTTCGTCCACGGGGTTTCCGCATTGGCCGACGAGATAGCCGCCTGGCTCGCGCGTCCCCCGGCCGAACGGCTGCGCGACGGGGTGAGGGTGGTTCTCGCCGGCCCGCCCAATGCTGGAAAGTCCAGTCTGTTCAATGCGTTGCTGGAGACCGACGCGGCCATCGTTACCGACATCCCCGGGACCACGCGCGACACGCTGGAGCGGCCGGTCGCGGTCGATGGAACTCCACTGGTCCTCGTCGACACGGCGGGCGTGAGGGCTAAAACGAGCGATCCGATCGAAGCCATGGGCATTGCCCGTGCCGAGGCGGAGTTCGCGCAGGCGGACATCGTATTGTGGCTGGGACCCGAAGGGGAGGGTCCTGCGGGAGCGTTCGAAATCGACGCCAAGATCGATACGCAAGCGGGACGCAAAAGCGCGCCGTTCGCTGCCGTGTCCGCTTCGACCGGCGAGGGGATAGCGAGGCTATGGGCCTATATCGTGCGGGAAGCACGGGCCGTGTTGCCCGTTCCCGGCGAGGTTGCTCTCAATCGTCGCCAGCGGGAGGTTCTGGAAGTCGCGATAGACGAGCTGAGGGACGGGTTCTTGAGCGACCCACTGATCGTGGCGGAGCGACTGCGGATCGTGCGGCATCAGTTCGATCGGATCACGGGCCGCGCCTCGACCGAAGACATGCTCGACGCGCTGTTCGGGCGGTTCTGCATCGGAAAGTGATGTTTCACGTGGAACATCGGAGGTTTTGACCGCCGGGCGTCGCTCGACTAGGGGCGTGGCCATACCATCATGCGCGAATTCGACATCATCGTAGTCGGCGGAGGTCACGCCGGGGTCGAGGCGGCAGCCGTTGCCGCCCGGATGGGTGCGCGCGTCGCACTGGTGACTTTCGATCGCGCAACGATCGGTGCGATGAGCTGCAACCCGGCGATCGGAGGACTGGGCAAGGGCCACCTCGTGCGCGAGGTCGACGCCTTCGACGGACTGATCGCCCGGGCAGCGGACACTGCCGCCATACATTATCGGATGCTAAACCGGTCCAAGGGCAGCGCAGTCTGGGGCCCACGCATCCAGGCCGATCGCACCCTTTTTCGTGGCGCAGTTCAGGCACTTCTGGCGCGGCAGGGTGACCTGACAGTCATGGAGGGCGAAGCAGCGGCCCTTTCTCTCTCCGGCGACCGGGTATCGGGACTGTCGCTTGCCGATGGCACCGCGCTTGCGGCGAAGGCTGTCGTTCTGTGTACCGGGACCTTTCTTGGTGGGCGGTTGTTCCGCGGAGAGGAGCGCCTTGAGGGTGGGCGTATCGGGGAGAACGCTGCCCATCGCCTCGCCTCACAGCTGCGAGACGCCAACCTACCCATCGCGCGGCTCAAGACTGGAACGCCGCCCCGGCTGGATGGGCGCACGATCGATTGGGCCGTTCTGCCCGAGCAGCACTCCGATCCTGACCATTGGACAATGTCCCCACTGACCCGCGGACGGTGCAATCCGCAGCTAGCCTGCGCGATCACGCGGACGAATGTCGCAACGCACGACCTGATCCGTGGCGCGCTTGATCGGTCGCCGCTCTTCAGCGGCGCGATCGGCGCAGCGGGGCCGCGCTATTGCCCGTCAATCGAGGACAAGATCCATCGCTTCGGTGACCGGGATGGCCACCAGGTCTTTCTGGAGCCCGAGGGACTAAGTTCGCACCTCATCTACCCGAACGGGATCAGTACGTCGCTTCCCACCGACGTCCAGATCGCAATGGTTCGCACCATGCCGGGTCTCAAGAACGTAGAGATTGTGGTGCCCGGTTACGCGGTGGAGTACGACCATATCGACCCGCGAGCACTCGATCGCACCCTTCAGGTGCGCGCGATTCCAGGTCTTTTCTGCGCTGGTCAGATCAATGGGACCACGGGATACGAAGAAGCAGCCGCCCAGGGCCTCGTCGCCGGTATGGGTGCTGCGGCATCCGTCTTGGGCCGCGAACCGGTGTCGCTCGACAGGTCTAACTCCTATCTGGCGGTCATGGTCGACGACCTCACATTGCACGGAGTTTCAGAGCCCTATCGGATGCTTACGTCGCGAGCTGAGTATCGGCTCCGTCTGCGCGCAAGCAATGCCGTGACGCGCCTGACGCCTATGGCGGCGTATATCGGCGCACTGGGCCCGGAACGATCGGAATGGGTTCGAGAGAGGGACGAGCTGCGTTCCACGTGGAACAACGCGCTGGATCGGAACGTGTCCGGAAAGGAACTCAACGAGAGCGGCGTGGAAGTGCGCCGAGACGTTGCGGCAAAATCTCTCCGCGAGTGGATATCCCACGGACTTGGGGCAGGCGAGCTGTCGACGATGCTACCCGAGGGTTTCACGGCGGACGAAGTAGGTGTCGAGCTACTCGAGGACGCCGCGTATGCCCCCTACGTGGCGCGCCAAGACGAAGAATTGCGCAGCCTCAAAGCGGCGGAGAATCACGCAATCCCGGACGATTTCGCGTTCCGCTCCGTACCGGGCCTCTCCAACGAGATGATCGAGCGTCTGGAAGCAGCGAGGCCTTCGACGCTCGCCGCGGCCGGTCGGGTGAGGGGGGTAACCCCGACCGCACTGGCGGCACTCATGGTTCATATCCGGCGCCCGAGAGCAGAGGCGGCATGATCGTCGATGAGGCGCAAGCGCGGGCGTTCGTCGCCGAGCGGTGCGATGCCGACGCGCTGGATCGGCTCGAGGACTTCGCGGAGACGTTGAGGGAAGAGAACGGGCGCCAGAACCTGGTATCGGCTGCATCGCTCTCGACAATATGGCAGCGGCACATTGCGGATAGCGCACAGCTGCTCGATCATCTCCCCGCTGGCCACAATGGACCTTGGATGGACCTCGGCACGGGCGCGGGTTTTCCGGGACTGGTTATCGCGGCAATGCGCCCTGGGCTGGAAGTTGAGCTGGTCGAATCGCGGCGGCTGCGAATCGACTGGCTGGAACGGTGCAAGGAGGCCCTGCACCTTGCGAACTGCACCGTCATCGGTTCGCGTCTCGAGCTCGTCCCCGACCACAAAGTGAACGTTTTGAGCGCGCGCGCGTTCGCGCCGCTGCCCAAACTCGTTGCGCTTGCGCGCCGCTTTTCCACAGGCGACACAGTGTGGTTGTTGCCCAAAGGACGGTCGGCGGAGCAGGAAGTCGCGGAACTACCGAAGCGATTGCGCCCGATGTTTCACGTGGAACACTCGGTCAGCGACCCCGAGGCGGGCATCGTGGTCGGAAAAGTGGCGGAAGGATCCGGTCGATGATCACCATTGCAGTCGCCAACCAGAAAGGCGGGGTGGGCAAGACGACCACGGCGATCAACATCGCCACCGCCATGGCTGCAACCGGCTGGAAAACCTTGCTTATCGACCTCGATCCGCAAGGAAACGCCTCGACCGGGATGGGTGTCGGCACCGACGACCGCGAACGATCGAGCTATGACCTCCTCGTCGATGGGGCATCGCTCGAATCGTGCATAGCGCCGACGTCGATCCCGGGCCTGGATATCGTCCCGGCTACGGTCGACCTGTCCGGAGCGGAGGTGGAACTCGTCAATGTCGAGGACCGAACCGCGCGACTGACCAAGGCCCTGGCAGACCACCGGGGGCACGAAATCGCCTTCATCGACTGTCCGCCGTCGCTCGGCCTGCTGACGCTCAACGCGCTTGGTGCCGCCGATACCCTGCTCGTGCCGCTGCAGTGCGAATTCTTCGCGCTGGAGGGCTTGTCGCAGCTCCTGCTCACGGTCGAGCGCGTCCAGCAGCGTTTCAATCCCGACCTCGGGATCATCGGCGTGGTGCTCACCATGTTTGACCGCCGCAACCGCCTGACCGACCAGGTCGCCGACGATGTCCGCGCCTGTCTTGGCCCACTCGTGTTCGAATCGGTGATACCGCGCAACGTCCGCCTCTCCGAAGCGCCCAGCCACGGGCTTCCGGCACTCGTCTACGATCACAACTGCACCGGCAGCCGCGCCTACATGGCCCTCGCGCGCGAACTGATCGGCCGTCTTCCTGCCGAAAGGAAAGCTGCATGAGCGATCCGACCGACCCGATTCGCTTCTCGATCCCCGATCGACCGAAGGACGATACGCGCAAACGGCTCGGAAAGGGGCTCGGTGCGCTGCTCGGGGAGACACGGCGCGAGGAACCTCTCGTAACGTCAAAAAGCGATGGAAGTTCAACCAGTTCCGTGTCTGGCGGACTCGCATCCCTGCCTGTATCGGCGATCGAGCCGTTGCCCGGACAGCCACGCCGTCGGTTCGACGAGGCGGCGCTGGAGGAACTCGCCGCCTCCATCGCGCAGCGCGGGGTGATCCAGCCGGTTATCGTCCGGCCGCTTGCTGGTGGACGCTTCCAGCTGGTCGCCGGCGAGCGGCGCTGGCGGGCGGCGCAGAAGGCGCGCTTGCACGAGATTCCTGCGCTGGTGCGCGACCTCGAAGAGCGCGAGGTGATGGCGCTTGCGCTGATCGAGAACCTCCAGCGCGAGGACCTCAATCCGGTCGAGGAGGGGCGTGCCTACCAGAGCCTCGCCGAATCGGAAGGAATGAGCCAGGCCGAGATCGCCGCTTTGGTCGACAAGTCCCGCAGCCACGTCGCCAATCTCCAGCGGCTGCTCCAGCTTCCCGAGCCGGTGCTCGACCTCGTCGAGGAAACCAAGCTCTCGATGGGGCACGCGCGCGCTCTGATCGGTCATCCCGACGCGGTCATGCTCGCGGCGAGGGCGGCACGCGACAACCTGTCGGTTCGCGAAGTCGAATCGCTCGTCCGTCGCAGCACCTCCAAGGAAGGAACGCGCCGGCAAGCCCGGGTTGCCCGCGATCCGGCGAAGGACGCGGATATCGCCGCGGTCCAGCGGCACCTTGAGGAGTTCCTCGGTCTTACAGTCCGAATCAAGACGGACGACGATCCGCGCTCCGGCGCAGTAACGATCCGTTATCGAACGCTCGACCAACTTGACCTTATTTGTCAAAGGCTTACGGGCGGCGATATCTGAAGTCCGATCGTCCTTTCGCGACAAGGTGAGCAAGCAGGCTTAAACGGCCGGTAAGTATTTGCCGCTAATGGCCCGCTCTGATGGGGGCCACTTGCCTTTCTTGCGCCAGGCAACTGCGCGTGCTCGTGATGGCGACGGGCGCGGTTGCCGCGCTATGCGCTTCACCGGCCAGTGCCCGCGAGAAGACCGCCACGACCGAAGTGCTCCTGCGCGTTGCGTCGACCTGTCGGGTGCAGGCTGACTGGCTCAATTTCGGATTTCCGCCCAAGGGCGCCACAACCGCGACTGCCTCGACGACGGTGACGCTTCAGTGCACGCCGGGCGTCGCCTACCGCGTAGGCATCGACAACGGCCTTCATTTCGACGGAGCAAGCCGACGGATGTATGGCGGTCAGGCCCAGGGCAAGGTCTGGTATGCGACATATCGCATCTATCGCGATGCGGCGCGGTTGCTCCCTTGGGGCGATACGCCGGCGAACAGCGTCCTCGGCACCATGCCGCTGACCGGTACGACCGTGCTGCCCGTCTTCGGCACCGCCGACCTCAAGAACGTACGTGCCTCGGAATACCGGGACACCGTCACCGTTACGCTCGAATTCTGATCAGCGCCACTTTCGAACAGCTCGGGATGTGCCCGGGCCGGAAGCGCGCATCTGCCTGCGTGTTTAACTTCGAATTAACCACGATGTCCTAGGTATTCGAACGGACGGAAGAACTAACGGGCTGTCAAGCCTTTAGCGAATTTTCAAGACTTGCGGCGTTATGGCGCACCCCGGCCGATTGGCCAGAGACCTAAGGGGACCTTTCACATGCGTAAGATTGCCGTAACCGCCGCCCTGGCTGCCGCGCTGGCCGCGACGCCTTCGCTTGCCGCCGAAAAGACCGCTGACATGGAAGTCACGCTCAACGTGCTCAACAACTGCACGCTGCAGACTCCCGCCGCCCTCGACTTCGGCACCGTGACCGACGTGACGACGGCGACCGCCAGCGGCACCGCAACCGTCAACTGCACGATCGACACGGCCTACGACCTGTCGATCAGCATGGGCGAAAACGAATCGGGCGGCTTCCGCCGCATGGCGAATGCCGACGCGACTGCATTCGTGCCGTACTACATCGAGATCGACGGCTCCTCCGGCGCCTTGAGCGGTACCGGTACCGGCGCCGATGTCGACCACTCGCTCGCGGGCGTCCTGAGCCCGTCGGGTCCGGTGGCCGCCGACAGCTACGCCGACCTCGTCGTCGTTTCGCTGCAGTACTGACCCACTTCAAGGAAAGCCCCTGCCGATGATCCGTCGTTCCCTGTTCTTCAGCCTCGCTGCAGCGCTCGGGATCGGCGGATCGCTGGTCGGGATGGCGTCCACTGCTTCGGCCCAGGGCCAGGCGGAGGCCGCCCAGATCGCCGACATCGGCGGTGCCAGCCTGTCGATCGCTCCGCTTCGTACGGAGATCGACAGCGGCACCTCCGGGGCGACGGTCTATCTGAGCAATACCTCGTCGCGCGAGATTGCTGTCCAGTCGCGCCTCTTTGCCTGGAACCAGGCCGAAGGTGCGGATGCTTATGCGCCGACGAACGAACTCGTTCTTTCCCCGTCCATTTCGATGATCCCTCCCGGGGAGACCCAGATCGTGCGCATCTTGCGCAAGGCCGGGTCAAGTCCGGGGGAAAAGCGGTTCAGGCTGGTCGTCGACCAGTTGCCGGACCCCAAGAGCGTGAAGGCCGGTCAGGCCGCAACGCGCATCCGCTTCTCGCTTCCCGTGTTCGTCGATCGCGACACGGCCACAGCCCCCAGCTTTGCCTGGAAACTGAAGGACGACCGACTCGAACTCGCCAACAGTGGCGGTGCGACGGCGCGGATCGTGAATCTCGCGGTGAAGACTCTTGGTGGGGAAGACGTCCAGCTCGGCGAGAACTCGCTGCGTTACGTCCATGGCAACTCGACAATCACCTGGCCGATCGGAAGGGGCTGCTCTCTCGGCGCGGTGAAGATCGTTGCGCAGATCGACGGCCAGACGGTCGATGCGCAGCCCATCGCTTCGTGCAGCTAGACCGCTTCTAGCCCTCGCGGCCGGTTTCGCCGGCCTCCTCTCCCACTCCGCACAGGCGCAAAGCGACCCGTTCGCCCTGCCCAAGACGCTGACTGTGGATTCGGCCCAGTCGATCGAGACCGGGCCCCTGCTGTCGGAAATCGTCGTCGACGGGCGCCAGAAATCGCGCATGGTCACAATCGAGGGCAAGGGGGACAATGCCACCATCGATGCCGAGGAGGCGCGTGCGGCAGGGCTGCCCGTTCCTTCCGGCGCCAAGGGCCAGATCGCGCTCGCCTCGCTCAAGCTTTACCAGTGGAAGTACGATTCGTTTCGCCAACGGCTCACCGTGGCGCTGTTCCGGCAGAACGACGGGCCCAACTTTCGCGACCTGAGTGCGCGCAACTATGGTCCCAGCGAGAGCACGCCGCTGCTCGCCGTCAGGCTCGACTACGACCTCACCACGGCGATCACTCCGCGCGAGGTCACGGCCGGTGGCCTGTTCGACGCCGCACTCGTCCGCGGCAATCTCTCGTTCTCGACCAGCGCCCGGATCCTGGGTTCGACGGGAGATGGAGGGGTCAAGGCAACAAGGCTCGATTCTCGGCTCGAATACCTCTGGGATCGCAAGGGGCTTGTCGCCACAGCCGGCGATTTCACCAGCGCCGGCAGCCACTCCCAGCGTCCCGTCAGGATGGCCGGACTCAAGCTCGGTACCGACTTCGACCTCCGTCCCGACCTTGTCGGACTGCCGCTTCCCGCCTTCAGCGGGACGGTGGCGGTGCCGACCACGATCGACATCGTCAACGCCGACCGCAGCAGGGAAGTCGCCAAGCTCGAGCCCGGCGATTTCACCGTCCAGAACATTCCCGCACCGCTCGGCCGCGGCCAGGTCACTGCAGTCCTGCGCGATGCCCTGGGGCGCGAAACGATCCAGACCGCGCGTTTCTATGTTTCGCGGGACCTGCTCGCACCGGGACGATCGGCCTATGCCGTCAACGCCGGTTTCGTCCGACGAAGATACGGACTGGCCAGCGCGGACTACGGTCCTGCGGCCACGTCCCTCTATTATCGCAGAGGTCTCTCTCCGGGACTGACAGTCGAGGCCAGCGGTGAGTGGACCGCCGGCCTCGTCAACGTGGGTGCGCGCGCCGATTTCGTGATCGCGAAGTTGGCTAAGGCAACTTTCGAAGGGCGCTTCAGCGATGACGCGGACGCGGGATCGGGCCGGCTTGTGAACTTTGGATTCGAGTCCATCGCGACAAAGTTGGGCCTGATTGCCGGCGCAACTTTGCCTGGCGCAACTTATCGCGACGTAGCCAGCAGGCTGGGAGATCCCACGCCGCCCAAGCGTTTGTTTGCAAACGCTTTCTATCGTCCGACAGACGATATACGGATGCAGGTGGGCGTCGTCCGCTCTGAAGAGAGAGCCGATCCGCGCTTCGCAAGGCAGGCGCGGCGGATCGATTCTGCGGTCGCCAGCGTGCAGGCCGAGGTATTCGGTGGCGCGCGGGCGATCCTCGCCGCCAACTACCGCAAGGCCAACGGTGTCGCCGAACGGTCGGTTTCAGCGGGCCTGTCGTTCTCGTTTGGTGGCCGCAACCGGGTGGCGGCGCAGGCCAAGTACGGCACCAACGACCGGTCGGGTGGGATCTACTTCTCCCGCGATGAAGAGCGGGAAGGCGACATCGGCTACGGCTTCTCCGCACGAACCGACCAGGGCGACCAATCGATCAACGGTCGGGTCGGCTGGCGCGGGCGGATGATGCAGCTCGACGGCGAGGCGGAGTGGGTATCGGGCCGCCCGGCGGTTCGCGCCAACGCGCGCGGGTCGCTGCTGCTCGCAGGGGGTCAGATATATGCCCGCAATCGCTCGCAGACCGGGTTCGCGCTCGTCCAGACGGGCACGGTAGCGGACGTTCCGATAACTCTCGAGAACCGATTCGTCGGGAAGACTAACGCCAAGGGCCGATTGCTGGTCCAGGATATCGCACCGCGCTTGCCCGTGCGGATCGACGTCGACGACAAGCAGCTTCCGCGCGATGCCCTGGTGCGCGAAACGAAGCACGTGATCCGCGTGCCGCAAAGAGCGGTCGCGCTGGTCGAGATCAACGCGATCCGGTTCGTGCCGGTCATGCGGGTCCTGGTCGACTCGGCCGGCAATGCGCTTTCGCCCGGGCTGCCCGTTCGCGCTCAGCCTTCGGGAGAAGTCTCGCTGACCGGGTTCGACGGCTATGCGGAAATCAATGCTGGCGCGGGCGATCGCCGCCTGATCGTCGGCACTCCCGGGAGCGGGTGCGTGGTCGACCTGACCGGCGTGGACCTCGAGGCCGGTGACGGACCGCTGGTCTGCGTCCCGTCGACGATCGCCGCCGACGACATCGAGCCGCGGACGGTGGCCAAGCGGAACGGTCGCAAGCCTGCCCGGGCCGCGCGCGGGCTCTCCCCCGCCGACCCACCGCGCGCGACCGTCCTGGCTGCTACTTCGCCTTGATCAGCTTGGTGCGCTTGTCGGCGCGGGGCGCGGGGGCGGGCTGACGAATGATCTTGGTCTGCGTCGTCGAGTGCGACTTCGCATGCGGTTTCGCCGGCACGTCGACCCATTCCTCGGTCACGTATTCGCGAACGACGGCGCGCTGCGGGACCTGGACGAGCACCGGAACGTAGGCGATCGCCGGATAGGCATAGCCGTATCCGTAACCATAGGCGGGGTGGCCGTAGCCGTATCCCGGTTGACCTGCGGCCATGTAGCGATCGAGGTACATGGCGCATTCGTCCTCGCGGCGACGGTTGCCGGCGGCACCGATAGCGGAGCCGATCGCGAGGCCGGCAAGTCCGCCGACACCGGCGCCCAGCAATGTGCCGGCCAGGCGTTCCGAATCCCATGCGCGGTTGCCGATGACACCACCGGCCACGGCGCCGAGCAAGCCGCCGATAACCCCGGCGCGATCCCTGCGGTCGACGCCGCGAATGCGATCGCGGCAATCGGCCAGCCACGCCTCGCGATCGAAGCGGGGGGGTGCCGGGAGATGGCCGACATGATGCGGTGCCGGATAAGGATAGGCCGGCCCGGCGTGCGGCACGGCGTGGTGTTGCGGGGGATACGGCGTCGCGGAATGCGACATGGGATGTCCCGGATGGGAGTGAGGCGCCGCCGGCGCGGCAACCCCTTCGACCTCCACGATCTCGACCGGAGGGGTGACGATAGCGCCCGGCACCGACTGGATCACCGGATCGCTACGGAAGACGACCTCGCCTTCGGGAACAGGCTCGGCGTACTGATACCCCGGGTCCGACTGTGCCAGTGCGGGTGCAGCAATTGCGAAGGTGCTGACCGCAGCGGTCAGGGCGAACAGGCGGTGTGCGGTCATGCGCAAGATTCCCCAGTTTGCGCGCGATCGTCGGATGATCGACTCGGAGCGCGCGTTAACGGAAAATTTAGCATTACCTAACGCAGGCGCCCAAGGGTCCGCGGCGCGCGTGTCCCGAAACGGGTCGCTCAGATCCTGTGCGACAGCATCTCGGCCAGCGCCTCGATGCCCGCCGCATCTTCCGCGTCGAACCGGGCGAGTTCGGGGCTGTCGAGGTCGATCACGGCGACCACCCCGGCGCCCTTCCGGACAGGAACGACGAGCTCGCTGCGACTCGCCGCATCGCACGCGATGTGCCCGGGAAAAGCGTGAACGTCCTCGACCAGCTGGGTCGTGGCGGTGGCGGCCGCGGTGCCGCAGACCCCTGCGCCCATGGCAATGCGGATGCAGGCCGGACGTCCGATGAACGGCCCGAGGATCAGTTCGTCGCCAACAACGCGGTAGAAGCCGGCCCAGTTGAGGTGCGGCAAATACTCCGCCATCAGGGCGGCGACATTGGCCATGTTGGCGATTGCATCCGGCTCGTTTTCCGTCAGCGCATCGGCCGCCTGAAGCAGATCGCGATAGAGTTCGGGCTTCGGCAGTGCCGCGTCGGGTCGAAAATCGTACATCCGCCGCGCTCTAGCGTCGCGCGCCGTTGCCGCAAGCGCTCGGCTCGCCTAATCGTGGTGGAATGAGCACCGGCCGCAAGATCCTCGCCGGCGTCCTTGTCGCGATCCTCGTGGGTCTGGGCATCGTCGCCTATCTTCTCACTCCCGATCGGGCACGCCAGCCTTTGGCGGATGTCGCCGGTACCGACCCCGAGCTCCTCCGGCCGCGCTACGAATCGTTTCCGACCGTCGGCATCGCCGAACCGACCGGCTGGGCTGCGAACGAAGTCCCCACCGCAGCGGAAGGGCTGGCCGTCACCCGTTTTGCGGACGGACTCGACCATCCGCGCACACTCTACGTTATGCCCAACGGCGATGTCCTGACGGCTCTGACCAATCGCCCTCCCAGTACCGGCCCAAGCGGGATCGAGGGCATGATCGCCAAGTTCCTCTTCCGCAAGGCCGGCGCCGGAGGGGCCAGCGCGAACAAGATCGCCCTCCTGCGCGATACCGACGGCGACGGGCGCGCCGAGCAGAAGACGCTCCTGTCGCACCCGGCGCTTTCGTCGCCTTCGGGAATCGCCTGGAAGGACGGAACGCTTTACGTGGCCAACCACGATGCACTGCTTGCCTTCGCATACGAGGAAGGTGCCACTGCACTGACGGGAACGCCCAAGAAGCTCATGGACCTGCCGCCAGGCGGCAACCACTGGATGCGCAACATCGCGCTCTCCCCCGACGGCGAGCGCATCTTCATCGCCGTGGGTTCGGCTTCGAATGTCGGCGAGCGAGGCATGGAAGTCGAGCAGGGACGCGCGGCCATCTGGGACTACAACCTCGAGACCGGCCAGCAGCGCCAGTATGCCAGCGGCTTGAGGAATCCCAACGGGCTTGCCTTCTCGCCGTGGAGCGGAGAGCTGTGGACCACGGTCAACGAGCGCGACATGCTCGGATCCGACCTGGTGCCGGACTACCTGACAAACGTTCCGATCGGCGCGCAGTACGGCTGGCCCTGGGTGTGGTGGCGCAACAACTTCGACGACCGGGTCGATCACCCCACCCCGGTCGGCTTCAACCCCGATTACATCCGCCTGCCCGAATATGCCCTTGGCCCGCACGTTGCGGCGCTTGGCCTCGCGTTCACCGGCAACGGATCGACGCTGGGCGACAGGTTCGGCTCGGGCGCGGTAATCGCGCGTCACGGATCGTGGAACCGTGAGCCGAAGGCGGGTTACGACGTGGTCTATGTCGCGTTCGACGGGCGCGGCAACCCGACCGGCAAGCCGGTGCCGGTGCTGACCGGCTTCCTTGCCGATGACGGCAAGACGACCCGTGGTCGGCCCACCTGGGTCGCTTTCGCCAGGGATGGCGCGCTGCTGGTGACCGATGATACCGCCGGAATCGTCTGGCGGGTCACCGCCCCCGGGGGCAAGCCATCCGCGGCGATCGACAAGATCACCGGCGACCGCATGCCACCCCAGCGTGAATTGCGCGGAGGGACTGCGACGTTCGGCGATGATTTTGCCCGGAACCCGGTGCCTTAGCCTAAAGCGTCCGACCCTCGCGGCCAGCCAGCTCGACGACGAACTGCCACGCGGTACGGCCCGAGCGGGCGCCGCGCCGCTTCGACCATTCGAGCGCGTCACCCTGCTTCCACGCCAGCCCGAGCGGGTCTGCATAGGCGGCGATGATCGCGAGGTAATCGTCCTGGCTCGCGGCGTGGAAGCCGACCGACATGCCGAACCGGTCGGCCAGCGCCTGCAGGTCGTCGAGAGCATCGCGCGGATTGACCGGGTCGTCCTGCTCGTTGAGGTGGCGCGGAACGATCGCGCGCCGGTTGCTGGTGACGGCAAGGCGGACATTGCCCGGCCGCGCCTCGACCCCGCCTTCGAGCCATGAGCGCAGGTGCCGCGGGCCGACCGTGTCGCCCTCGGCGAACCCGAGGTCGTCGAGGTAGACGAGGAAGTTGCGCGAGACACCTCCGAGCGCAGCAAACAGCGCTGGCAGGGTGGGCAGGGCGTCGGCGGCGACCTGGACGAGAGCGAGTCGCCCTGATTCGGCTTCCTGCGCAGCCACCGTCGATGCGCGGACGAGCGCGCTCTTGCCCATTCCGCGCGCGCCCCACAGCAGCATGTCGTGCGCAGCCGCGCCTGCCGCGAGCCGCGCGACGTTCTGCGCGACAGCGTCCTTCTGTCGATCGATGCCCTTGAGCTGGTCAAGCGCGGGAGCGTCGATTCGCTCGACGGGCCGCGCGTGCGTGCCGTCCCAGACGAAGGCCGGCGCCGCGGTCCAGTCGGTTTCGTCGTGGGCGGTTGGCGCAAGACGCTCGAGCGCTGCGGCAATCCGCTCGAGCGGATCGCTCATGCGACGAGCGCCTCTGCGTCGAGCGCGTAGAACAGGTCCGCGCCGCTCCGGGCCGCGGCAGCCATTCCGAGCGCTTCGGGCACCACGTGGTCGAGGAAGTAGCGGGCGCTGACCGGCTTGCTCCTCGCCAGCGAAGGCGCGGCCCCTGCCGCCACGGCTTCGGCCTGACGAGCGAGCTGCCACCCGGCCACGGCCACCGCGCACATCGCGGTGAAGGGGACGCTACCGGCCAGGCGGTCGTCGAGCGATGCGTCTTCCCGCATCCAGAGCGCGATGTCCCGGCACGCCTGTGCGAGCGCGGCCAGCGGACCGCTCGTGCCGCGCTCGACATCGGCCAGCAGGGCGTCGAGCGCCTCGCCGCCGTCGAGGCCGAGCTTGCGGGTGACGAGGTCAGCCGCCTGTATGCCGTTGGTGCCTTCGTAGATCGGCGCGATGCGGGCATCGCGATAGTGCTGCGCGGCGCCGGTCTCCTCGACGAAGCCCATGCCGCCGTGGACCTGCACGCCGATGCTGGCGACCTCCACCCCCACGTCGGTCCCCCAGGCCTTGAGCATCGGCACGAGGCACTCGGCCCGCGCCGCTGCGCCGGCATCGCCCAGCGTCCCGCGATCGACCTGCCCGGCGGTGTAGTAGAGCAGTGCCCGCGAGGCTTCGGTCAGCGCCTTCATCCGCAGCAGCATCCGGCGCACGTCGGGATGCTCGATGATCGCGACTGGACTGCGGTCGGGCGATCCCGCGCGGACCGACTGCACGCGGTCCCTGGCATAGGCCATTGCCGCCTGCGTCGCGCGCTCCGCCACCTGCACGCCCTGGTTGCCGACGTTGATGCGCGCATTGTTCATCATCGTGAACATCGCCATCAACCCGCGGTTGGGCTCGCCGACGAGCTCGCCCACGCACTCGCCGCTGTCGCCGTAGCTCATCACGCAGGTCGGCGAGGCATGGATGCCGAGCTTGTGTTCGAGGCTCACGCACTTGAGATCGTTGCGCGGGCCGAGCGATCCGTCGGGTTTCACAAGGTACTTCGGGACCACGAACAGCGAAATGCCGCGGCTGCCCTCAGGTGCGCCGGGCAAGCGCGCGAGGACGAGGTGGACGACGTTCTTCGCCAGCTCGTGCTCACCCCAGGTGATGAAGATCTTGGTACCCGCGATCCGGTACTTGCCCGCGTGTTCTCCCTCTTCGATCGGCGCTGCGGTGGCGCGCAGGGCGCCAAGGTCGCTGCCGGCCTGGGGCTCGGTAAGGTTCATCGTCCCCGACCATTCCCCGCTGATCATCTTCGGCAGGTACAGCGCCTTCTGCGCCTCCGAACCGTGCTGCTCGAGCGCGTCGATCGCGCCCGTGGTCAGCATGGGCAGGAGGTTGAAGGCGAAGTTCGCCGTGCCGAGATTCTCGAGCACGTTGACGCCGAGACTGAACGGCAGCCCCTGACCGCCGAACTCCGCCGGAGCCGCGATCGCGTTCCATCCCTGCTCGACATAATGCGCGTAGGCGTCGGCGAACCCGTCGGGCAGGCGCACCACACCATTCTCGAGCTTTGCGCCTTCAAGATCGCCAACCCGGTTGAGCGGGGCCCATTCCCCGGCTGCGAACTGGCCGATCCCATCGACGATGGCTTCGACCATTTCGGGCTCGGCAGCGGCGAAACGGTCCGATTTGGCAAGCTCGCCGATACCCGCGCAGACCTCTAGCGCGAGCAGTTGGTCGGCGGTGGCGGGGCGGTACATGCGCGCGGGACTCCTTGCAGGGCGTGCCAAGCGCTTATAGCGCGGCGCGATGGGCGACAAGCACGCTACGGAAAGGCTGGATGCCGGGGCCGAAGGGATCGCCCGGGCTGCGGCCTTGCTCGAATCGGGCGCGCTGGTCGCCCTTCCGACCGAGACGGTATATGGCCTCGCGGGGAGGGCGGATCGCGTCGAGACGGTCGCCGCGATCTATCGCGCCAAGGGCCGGCCCGACTTCAACCCGCTGATCGTGCACGTGCCGGACCTCGCGGCAGCGGAGCGGATCGCACGGTTCGACGATCGTGCGCGGATGCTCGCGGACCGTTTCTGGCCTGGCCCGCTGACGCTCGTCCTGCCGATGGAGGGCGGTGCACCCGTCGCCGCCGCAGTGACCACCGGGTTGCCGACGGTCGCGCTGCGCTGTCCCGCGCATCCGGTCATGCAAGAGGTGCTGGCGGCAGCGGGTGTGCCGTTGGCGGCGCCCTCGGCCAACCGCAGCGGGGCGGTCAGTCCCACCACGGCGGGCCATGTGCTGGCCTCGCTCGATGGGCGGATCGATGCGGTGCTGGACGGCGGGCCGTGCGAGGCCGGGGTGGAATCGACGATCGTCGCGCCGCGGGCCGCGGGCTGGCAACTTCTCCGCGAGGGGCCGATCGCTCGGGAAGTCCTGGTGGACTTGCTCGGCGAGCCGCTGCCCATCAGCGCGAAGCGTATCGAGGCGCCCGGCCAGCTCGCCCAGCACTATTCCCCGGGAAAGCCGGTTCGCCTCGAAGCGAGGAGCGCGGGGGCCGACGAGTTTATGATCGGCTTTGGCGGGGTGCCAGGCGACTGCTCGCTTTCACCGACCGGGGATCTCGCCGAAGCTGCGGCGCGGCTCTACGAGTGCCTCCATCTCGCGGCGGCGTCTTCTAAGGCCGGAGTGGCGGTCGCACCGGTTCCGGATACCGGGATCGGCCGCGCGATCAACGACCGGCTGCGGCGCGCGGCCGCCTAGCGAGGCTCTTCGGGCTCGTAGGGGACTTGCGGCATCAGTGCGCGCATTTCCGCGTTGACGGCGGCCGCATCGTCGCACGCCCGGCGCACCCCTTCGAGGCATTTCTTCTGGAGCTTGTCGCGTTCCCGCTCCAGCTGTCCGAGGCGCTCCTCGCGCTTGCGGATCTCGCGCCCGCGCTTTTCGTCCGCCTCTGACTGGCTGGTGGTGGCAAGATCGACCGCCTTGGACGCCACGCGGACCGGCGCGGTCGCAACGTCGAATGCCGTCTTCGCGAGGCAGCCCGACAAGCCGAACGCCGCGATCGGCAGGAGAACGAGTGTTGGGCCGCGCATCGTGCAATCCTTGTGAGGCGATGCACGGCCCTAGGAGGACTCGGGTTGCAGGTCGATGAACTACTCGGGCTTGCTGGGCGCTTCGGGCGCAGCAGGCGCTTCCGGAGCGCTTGGTGGTGTAGGTGGCGTGGGAGGTGAATCTCCGCTGCCCGCATTGCCGGCAGTCGCCTGGGCCTCGCCCCGGTCGCACTTGAGCGTGCCGGAGCCCATCGACTTGATCGTGCACTTGGCATCGCCCTTTACGGCGACCGTGCCCGATCCCATCACGGTCGCCTTGACCGTTCCGTTCGAGGCGAACGACGCGTCGCCCGCGCCGGCAATCGTGACTTCGGCGGTCTCGGCATAGAGTTCGGCCATGTCGGCGCTGCCCGATCCGGCGACGGTCAGTTCGAGATTGTCGACCTTGCCGGCGGCGCGGTAACTGCCCGAGCCGGCGATCGTAACTTCATGCTTCGACGAATCCACCCGCGCGACCTTGGCCGTTCCGCTTCCCGCAATCGTCACTTCCGACTCGCCGGCGAGCGAGTTCGCATCCACCGTGCCGGAACCCGCTACGACGAGCTTCTCGAGCCCCGGCAGCGTGACCGTGACGGTAGCCTTTTCGTCGCCATCATACGCGCCCTTCTTGCGCATGATGCCGAGCGTCTTGTCGTCGAGCGTGAAGCGCAGTGCCGCGACGGCCTCGGGATCGCCGGCCACGTCGATCCGGAGCGTGCCGCCATCCTTCACCACGACCGAGTCGGGCCCGGCGAGGGCGATGCCAGTAGGTGACTTCCCCTCGGTCTCGAGCTCGGCGAGCGGGACGCCCTTTTCGCCATTGATCGAGATATTGCCGTCGCAGGCGGCGGTGCCGAAAGCGGCGGCTATCGCGAAGACGGGGGCAATCCCCTTGATGATCTTGTGCAGCATGTCGTGTGCCTCGTCGGTTGCGTATTGCCGATATAATACAGCAAGCGACCCGGGGCAACGGTGCAAAGGAAAAGGGCCGCCCGGTGGGCGGCCCTTTGTCGGCTCGAAACGACCGTCGGTCGAAATCAGGCCTCTTCGGTGTTCTCGTAGTACTGGGGCGCGTGTTCGCGCAGCACGGCGAGGATCTTGCCGAGCGCCGCCGGCTCATCGGTCTTTTCCATCGCCGCCAGCTCGCGGGCGAGACGGCTGGAGGCTGCTTCGAAGATCTGGCGCTCCGAATACGACTGCTCGGGCTGGTCTTCGGGGCGGAACAGGTCGCGCGTCACTTCGGCGATCGACACCAGGTCGCCCGAGTTGATCTTCGCTTCGTATTCCTGCGCGCGGCGCGACCACATGGTGCGCTTCACCTTGGGCTTGCCCTTCAGGGTCTCCATCGCTTCCTTGAGCGTCTTGTCGCTCGACAGCTTGCGCATGCCGATCGATTCGATCTTGTTCATCGGTACGCGGAGCGTCATCCGCTCCTTCTCGAAGCGCAGGACGTACAGCTCGAGCTGCATTCCGGCGATCTCCTCCTTCTGGAGCTCGATCACACGGCCGACACCGTGCTTCGGATAGACCACGTAATCGCCGACGTCGAAGGCGGGGGCCTGGGAAGCCATCAAAATTCCTTTCGTGCGGACACGATCACGGGCAAGACCGACAGACTTCCTGGCGACCGGGCATACGCGCGGTCGGGTCGAATCCTGTCGTTTTGCTGGTGTGCTCGCGCCTTTCTGACCGTTCGCTTGAGCCGTCGGGAATCGCTCACCGGCGGGCTTGTTGGATTATATAACATAATCGCAACAAAATTTCTAGTCCGCGCGTCGCGGCGCGGACTCGGACGGCTAACGGCGGCGTAACGGGCTTCGCTAGCGACCTCAGTCGCCTTCGCCGGGCTCCGGCGTGAAGAACTTTTCAAACTTGCCTTCTTCACCCTTGTGCTCGTCCGCGTCTTCCGGCGGATCCTTCTTCTGGGTGATGTTCGGCCATTCGGCGGAGAACTTGGTGTTGAGTTCGAGCCACTTCTCGAGCCCGTCCTCGGTATCGGGCAGGATCGCCTCGGCCGGGCATTCCGGCTCGCACACGCCGCAGTCGATGCACTCGCTGGGGTTGATGACCAGCATCGTTTCGCCCTCGTAGAAGCAATCGACGGGGCAGACCTCGACGCAGTCGGTGTACTTGCACTTGATGCACGCGTCGGTGACGACGTAGGTCATTGCGGCTGGCCCCCTTCAGGCGTTTCGTGTTCGGTCGCAGCTATGGCGGGAAACGCTTGCGGGTCAAGCGTGCGGTAGCAACCTTGCGCTTCTGCCGCGGGTCCGCGCCGGACGGGAAGGGCGAGAACCTCGATCACGCGCACACCGGACGGAAGCGGAATGGTCAGCGTGTCGCCTGCGCCGACATCCTGGCTGGCGCGCGCAACCCGGCTGCCGTTGCGGCGGATGTGACCGGTCGCGACCAGCGCCTGTGCCTGGGCCCGCGTCTTGGTGAGCCTGAGCTGCCAGAGGAGCTTGTCGATCCTCATGCGATCGGCGTCACAAAGCGAGATCGGCGAGCGCGGCAAAGGCGGAGCCCTGGCGGGGTTTGGCCTGTACCGGCGCAACGCCCCGCCGTGCCGGGCGCCAACTCCACCTGTCGGGAGTGGGCGGTCCGAATGCCTCCGTGGGGAGCTTTCGCCCGCGCTGGACCTTGAACCCCGCGGCTCCGAGCAGGCGCGCCCAGCTTTCGACCCTCAATCCGGTGGAAACCGCAAGCGCGGGATCGAGCGTGAAATTGCGCGTCCTGGACGCGACCCGGGCTTCATGCGCCGTCCGCACGAGCTTGTCGGCTACATCGACCCGAACCGCCTGCTCGCCTGCGGACCGGTAACCTGCAGGGAGATTCTTTGCCGAGGACAGGACAGAGGGCATTTGTGCCGCGAGCGGTCGGCGATCGATTCCGGCCGCCGCGAAGGCTGCCCGCGCGGCCGGCTTGAGCAGCGCCGGGGCAAACACGTCGAGCGCCCCGAAGACGACGCCAAGACGGCGCAGGTACGGACGCGCTTCCCGCGGAAGATGCTCGATACCGACCCGCTCGCGGGACATCGCGCCGTGCCCGGCGACCAGGTTCAGGAGAAGCGCGCGCGCTTCGCTTCCCGCCGCCGGATCGCGTGCGGCCTGCTCGATCTTGGCCAATGGGGCGAGGGGAGAGAGTTGCACCGCGAGCCACGCTTCGATGGCCGAGACCAGGCGCTTGCGCTCTGCCTCGGGAATCGGCGCAAGGTCGCGGGACGGCAGGATCCTGAGCGTCGTCGCCGATGCGCCGCGCTCGACCACCGCGAGCTCGCGACCGCGCCACCGCAGCCGGCCATGCGATAGCTCGATCCCCGACATGTCTTCCGACAGCGCCAGTGCCCGCTGGGCGAGGAGGCGCGGCAAGGCCTTCTCCGCCGCGGCGAGCAGCATTTTCCGGTCGGCATGGTCGGCCAGCGGATCCACCACGAACCGGAAGCCCTCGAGGTGGCCGATCGCCTCGCCCTCGACCGTCACGACGTCATCGTCGGCCAGCGCGACCGGCAGGAGGGCGGGATCGGTGCCGAGGCTCTTCATAAGGATTGCTGTCCTCCGGTTGACGAAACGCTCGGTCAGGCGCGCGTGGAGCGCGTCGGACAGGCGCGCCTCCACCGCGCGGGCGCGGGCGGCCATCTCGTCGCGCGCGAGCACCCAGTCGGGACGCTGCGCGATATAGGCCCACGACCGGATCGAGGCGATCCGGCCCTGCAACGTGTCGATGTCGCCCTGCGGCCGGTCGAGTTCCGCGATCCGCGCGGCCATGTAGTCGGCCCCCAGGTGCCCGTGCCGCAAGTCCTGCCACAGCCGGGCGACGAAACGCGCATGGGTATCCGCGCCGCTCTGGCGAAAGTCGGGTAGCGAGCAGACCTCCCAGAACCGCCGGACGAGCCCGGGCGTCGTGACGTCGCCCGCCAGCGGCTCTTCGGCAAGGCGCTTCAGCACTGCAAGGTCGATCGCCTCGGGCGCACGGACGAGGCCGGGTTCCCCGGGTGGCGCCTCGAGGTCCTCTATCAACGCGGCCAGGGTGTCGTATCGAGGCTCGGCCTCGCGCCAGTAGAGCGAAGTCAGCGGCGCGAAGCGATGCTCCTCGATCGCGTAGACTTCCTCGTCGGTGAATTCCGGAGAGTTCGCGCCGGCGCCCGACAAAGCCCCGAAGGTCCCGTCGGTCTGGTGCCGACCCGCGCGCCCGGCGATCTGTGCCATCTCGGCCGGGGTGAGGCGTCGCTGGCGCACGCCGTCGAATTTGGAGAGGCCCGCGAACGCGACGTGGCGGACGTCGAGGTTGAGCCCCATGCCGATCGCATCGGTGGCGACGATGTAGTCGACCTCGCCCGATTGAAAGAGCGCGACCTGCTTGTTGCGCGTTTCGGGGGAGAGTCCGCCCATGACCACTGCCGCGCCTCCGCGGAACCGGCGCAGCATCTCGGCAACCGCATATACCTGCTCGGTCGAGAACGCGACGACGGCGCTTCGCGGCGGCAGGCGGCTGAGTTTGGTCGTGCCAGCATAGCGCAACGTGGAGAAGCGCGGGCGGGTCACGATCTCGGCCCTGGGGATCAGGGCGCGGACCATCGGCTCGAGCGTAGAGGAGCCGAGCAGCATCGTCTCTTCGCGCCCGCGGGCATTCAGCAGCCGGTCGGTGAAGATATGCCCCCGCTCGCGGTCTGCGGCGAGTTGCGCTTCGTCGAGTGCGACGAAGGCATGGCCCCCGCCCGTTCGGGGCATGGCCTCTGCCGTGCAGCAGAAATAGCGCGCATCCTTCGGCTCGATCCGCTCCTCGCCGGTGATCAGTGCGACCGCCTTCTCGCCCTTGATCGCGACGACCCGGTCATAGACCTCGCGCGCCAGCAGGCGCAGCGGAAAGCCGATCGCGCCAGAGGAATGGCCGCACATCCGCTCGATGGCGAGGTGGGTCTTGCCCGTGTTTGTCGGCCCGAGGACCGCCTTGATCGTCACGCCTGCCAATGTGGCATCGGCCACGCCGCCTGCCAACCGGTCGCCGCGCACGACCCACAGCCCGTCCCGCGCCAGACTCCAATCGTCCGATTTTAGGGCGGCGTTAACTTCAATCAGGCAGGAAAAGCGGGCACGGGACCGTTCGGGTCCGGGTCGCATCGGAAGGGATCTCCGAACGCGGCCTGTTTGAGTGGAGGGCGCGTTGTTTCAACCGCGCGAATCTGAGGCGTCGGGGCATGGCCCCGCCGACGGAGTGCCGGGCTGGCGCGCCGCGGCGCTGACGCATGCCCAGATCGAACGTGAGAACGCGCCGCAGGTCCTGCGCCGGGTGCGCGGGTTTGCCGAACGGTGGGACGCGCTGCGCTGGCGGGCGGAGGAACGGCTTGCAGAGGTAGACCTCGCTCCCGACCTTGCCGAAGCCATCGGCAGCCGCCGCTGGTTCCGCGGGCTCGGCACCTTCCTCGGCCTGACCGCATTCAGCCTGGCATTCTGGCCCGGCTTCGCCCCGCTCGAGGCCGCACCGGCGACCCGCGTCGACGATTCCGTTCGCGACGAATTCCGCAGCCAGATGATTATGCCCCTCGCTCTCGGTGCGGACAGCGGGCGACAGATGGGCGCGACGGCCAAGGTGGTGAAACTGAAGGCCGCGCCCGAGCGACCTTCGATCCAGGTCACCGCGACGCTGGCCAGTGGCGACAGTTTCACGCGGATGCTCCAGCGTGCCGGAATCGGCGGGGCCGACCTCTCGCGCGCCGCCGGCCTCGTCGCGCAGGTCATGCCGCTCGACGAGATCGAGCCCGGCACGAAGATCGACATTACACTTGGCCGTCGGCCCGAACCGGGCGCCGCCCGCCCGCTCGATGCGCTCGCGTTCCGCGCACGGTTCGACCTGGCGCTGGCGGTCGAACGCGGTGACGATGGCGGCCTCGCCCTCGAACGCAAGACGATCCGGGTCGATAACACGCCGCTGCGGATCCGCGGTGTCGCCGGCAACAGCCTCTATCGCTCGATGCGCGCGGCGGGCGCGCCGGCGAGCGCGGTGCAGCAGTACCTCAAGGCCCTTGGCGACCAGATCGACCTCGATTCGGGCGTCCGGCCGACCGACACCTTCGACATGATCCTGTCCTACAAGCGTGCCGCGACCGGCGAACGCCAGGCGGGCCAGCTGCTCTATGCCGGCATAGACCGGGGCGGAAAGCCGAAGACCCAGCTCATGCGCTGGGGCAGTGACGGGCGGTTCTACGAAGCATCGGGCGTGGGCGAGCAACGCACGGGGCTTCTCGCGCCGGTGCCCGGTGCGGTGACCTCGCGCTTCGGAATGCGGCGGCACCCGATCCTGGGCTATTTCCGTCGTCATGCGGGGATGGATTTCAAGGCGGGATACGGCACTCCGATCGTGGCCGTGACCGACGGCGTCGTGGCATCGGCAGGGCGCGCGGGTGGGTGCGGCAATGCGGTCCGCGTCAATCACGCGGGAGGTATCCAGACCCGCTATTGCCATATGAGCCGGATGGCTGTTTCGCCCGGACAAGGCGTGCGCCGGGGGCAGGTGATCGGCTACGTCGGCTCGACCGGTCTCTCGACCGGCCCGCACTTGCACTACGAGATGTACCGCAATGGCCGCGCCGTCGATCCCGGCTCGATCCAGTTCGTCACGCGCGCGCTGCTTTCCGGCGAGAACCTGCGGCGTTTCCGCGAGGTACTTGCCCAGCTGAAAACCGTCGAAGCTGGCGCAGCCCTCACCGACCTAGCCCCGACCGCCTCCGAAGTGCGATCGGAAGAGCCCTTGCGGGAAATCGACCGGGTCGACCCGGCCACGACTTCGATCTGACCGCGATTGCGCTGAACCGAGCATTGCGGCAACAGCGCAAGCGATGACCGCCGCCTATCCCAACCTCCGCCTGCGGCGCACGCGCGCGAGTGCGTGGAGCCGTGCCCTCCACCGCGAAACGGTGCTTACGCCCAGCGATCTCATCTGGCCGCTGTTCGTCACCGAGGGTTCGGGCGTGGAGGAGCCGATCGGATCGCTTCCCGGCGTATCGCGCTGGTCGGTCGATGGAATCGCCGCCCGCGCCAGGGAAGCGCAGTCGCTGGGCATTCCCTGCATCGCCCTGTTCCCCAATACGCCGTCCGATCGTCGCAGCGATGACGGGGGAGAGGCGCTCAACCCCGACAACCTGATGTGCCGCGCAATCAAGGCCATCAAGGATGCGTGCGGCAGCGATATCGGCGTCCTGACCGACGTGGCGCTCGATCCTTATACCAGCCACGGCCAGGACGGGCTGCTCGACGAGAGCGGTTACGTCGTCAACGACGATACCGTCGCGGTGCTCGTCGACCAGGCGATCAACCAGGCGAATGCGGGCGCCGACGTGATCGCCCCTTCGGACATGATGGACGGCAGGGTCCGCGCGATCCGCATGGCGCTCGAAATGAACGGGCATCCCAACGTCCAGATCATGGCCTATGCGGCAAAGTACGCGAGCGCGTTCTACGGCCCGTTCCGCGATGCGGTCGGTTCCGGCGGGCTGCTGAAGGGCGACAAGAAGAGCTACCAGATGGACCCGGCGAATGCCGAGGAAGCGCTGCGCGAGGTTGCGCTCGACCTTGCCGAAGGGGCCGACAGCGTGATGGTCAAGCCGGGCCTGCCCTATCTCGACATCGTGCGGCGGGTGAAGGAACGGTTCGAGGTGCCGGTCTTCGCGTACCAGGTGAGCGGCGAATACGCGATGATCGAGGCGGCCGCAGCGGCCGGCGCGGGGGACCGCGATGCGCTCGTGCTCGAGACGCTCATGGCCTTCAAACGCGCCGGCTGCGCGGGCGTGCTGACCTATCATGCCGCGCACGCCGCGCGGCTGCTCGGCGCATGATCGAAACCGAACGGCTGGTCCTGCGCGACTGGCGCGACGAGGACGTCGACGATTTCCTGCGCGTCTGCTCCGATCCCGAAACGATGGAATTCCTCGGGCCGGTGATGGACCGGGGCCAGACGGCCGCGCTCATCGAAGTCCTTCAGGAACGCAGCCGGCAGACCGGCCACACGTTCTGGGCCATGGAACGCAAGGAGGATGCGCGCGTGATCGGCTTTACCGGCGTGATCCGCGCGCATGCCCCGGAGATCGAAGGTGAGCTCGAAGTGGGTTGGCGAGTGGCGCGCGATTGCTGGCGCAAGGGCTATGCCCACGAAGCGGCAGCCGCGACGCTTGAATGGATCGCCGCCAATCGGCCCGGCGAACGCGTCGTGGCGATCACGGCCGTAACAAATCAAAGGAGCCGTGCACTGATGGAGAAGCTCGGCATGACATATCAGGATGGATGCGACTTCGATCACTACAGGGTGCCGGTGGAAAGCCCGCTCCGGCGACACGTGATCTATGCGCTGGACGCGGCGCGGTGAGCCGTTCCGCGCGGCGGCGACTGTTCATCGCCACCATTCTCCTCGGCAGCTTCCTGCTTTTCCTCGTCCAGCCAATGGTCGCGCGCATGGCGCTGCCGCGGCTCGGCGGTGCACCCAACGTCTGGAACAGCGCGATGCTGGTCTATCAGGCGTTGCTGCTCGGGGGGTATGCCTATGCGCACCTCCTCGGGCGACTGGCGCTGAAGAAACAGGCGATCGTCCATATCGTCGTGCTCGGGCTTGCCGCACTTACCCTGCCGATCGCGCTCGCCGAGCTGCCGCCCGCGGCTCCGGGCGCGGAGGTATTGTGGGTGCCGTTACTGTTTCTCGCAACCATCGGCCCGCTGTTCTTCGCGGTGTCGGCCCAGGCGCCGCTCATGCAGCGATGGTACGCCGCGGACCCTCAAGCCGACGATCCCTATCCCCTCTATGCGGCGAGCAATCTGGGCAGCTTTGCCGGCCTCATCGCTTACCCGCTTGTGGCCGAGCCGCTGCTTCCCATCGCCCGGCAAAGCGGCGTGTGGACCGTCGGCTATGTCGCGCTGCTCGTGCTCGTCATCTTCACCGCGCGCGCGTTGCCCAAGGCCGAACCGTCGACCAGCGAGACGACCAGTGCATCGCCGGAACAATCGTCCGAAGAAATCGGCTGGCGCCGTATTGCCCTGTGGGTGTGTCTGGCCGCGGTCCCTTCGGGGCTGATGTTGTCGACGACGACCTACCTGACGACCGACATCGTCGCGATGCCGCTGCTCTGGGTTATCCCTCTGGGCCTTTACCTGCTCTCGTTCTCGATCGCTTTTGCGGAAAATCGCGGCCTTGCGAATGGCTTTGCCCGGCACGCCGCGGCGCTGACCATGGTCCTCGGCTCGATTACCATCCTGCTGTCCGCACAGGGCTCGGTACCGGCGGCGCTCGTCAGCGTGGCGCTGCTGTTCGTGGTGGCGGTAGCGCTGCATGGGCGACTCTACGAAACCCGACCGAGCCCGGCCAAGCTGACGCTGTTCTACCTCGTCATGTCGGCGGGCGGAGTGCTCGGCGGCGCCATCACGGCGCTCTTCGCGCCTGTGGTGTTCGACTGGACCTGGGAGCACCCGCTGCTGATCGTGGCCGCATCGCTGTTGGTGCCGCTGCCTGCCTATGCACGTTGGAGCGAGCGGCTGGGATGGAGCGCGTCGCGCACGCGGGTTGCGATGGCGGCTTCCTTTGCGCTCGCGTTGCTGGCGATTGCCGCACTTTCCCGGGCAATGGTTGCCAGCCCGCAGTCGCCGCTCGTCGTGCAGGGCCTGCTGGCACTTGTGGTGATCCTCGCCCTGCTGGTCGTGCGCTGGCGACCTGCATTCGCCGCAATCCTGGCGCTGGCGATGCTGGCGCTTGGCGGAATGCAGTCGCTTCGGACGTCGCTCGCCGGCGAGCGGACGCGCAGCTATTTCGGGGTCTATACGGTGCGAGACATCGACGACGCTGCGCGCACGCTCGCCCACGGAACGACGTTGCATGGGGTCCAGTTGCGCAAACCGGGGCTCGAACTGCAACCGACCACGTATTACGGACGATCTTCCGGAATCGGACTTGCGCTCGGAGCCGGGGATGCGCTCCTCGGCAAGGGGGCGAACATCGGGATCGTCGGGCTAGGGGTCGGAACGCTCGCCTGTTACCGAAAGCCGGGACAGGACTGGACCTTCTACGAAATCGACCCCGCGGTGCTCGCCTACTCGCAAGGCGGGCAGTTCACGTTCGTCGAGAAATGCACGCCCGATGCAAGGATGGTGATAGGCGATGCGCGGCTCGAACTGGAGAAGGCGCCGGCGGGCACTTACGACTTGCTTGCGATCGACGCCTTCTCTTCCGATGCAGTCCCGCTCCACCTTCTGACCGACGAGGCATTCAAGGTATACCTGCGGTCATTGGCGCCCGACGGGCTGCTGTTGGTGCACATTTCCAACCGTTACATCGACCTCGTTCCCGCGCTGGATGCGGCGGCGCGGGCGAACGGGCTCACGGCAATCCGCCGTCACGATCGTGGGGCGAAGCCACCACGCACCAGTTCCATGTGGATCGCGATGGCGCGCGACCCGGCGCGGCTGACGGCCCTGCAGGATTCCAATCCAGCGACCTGGGACGAGCTCGAGCGTACGGACCACCCGCTGTGGACCGACGACTACGCGTCGATCCTGCCCGTCCTCAAATGGGAGAAGTTCCTGTGAGCACCCATCGCCCCGGCGTTACCCTGGTCCCGATCCACGGGCGGGCGCCGCAGATCCACGACAGCGCCTTCATCGCCCCGGGGTGCACGATCATCGGCGACGTCACGATCGGGGCGGACTCGAGCGTCTGGTACAATTGCGTCCTGCGCGCCGACGTCAGTCGGATCGTAATCGGAGAGCGGACCAACATCCAGGACGGCAGCGTGCTCCACTGCGATCCCCAGCGGCCCGGCGATCCCGATGGCAGCCCGCTGATCATCGGCGACGACGTACTGGTGGGCCACATGGTCATGCTCCACGGTTGCCGGATCGAGGATCGCGGCTTCGTGGGCCTCGGTGCGATCGCGATGAACAAGGCGGTGATCGGGTCCGACGCGATGCTCGCCGCAGGTGCCATGCTGACTGAAGGCAAGGTCATGGAAGCGCGCGAGCTCTGGGGCGGCCGTCCGGCGCGCAAGATGCGCGATCTCGACGACATGGCCGTCGCCGGCATGCGCATGGGCGTCGCGCATTACGTCGAGAACGCGAAAGCGCACGCCCTCGCCATCGCGGGTGCGCTGGGCCCGCACCCCGATGATGGCCGCACGCAAGGCTAAGGTTGCGCGGCGCGACTTTCGCTAGGGATCAAGCGGCTGGGGGTTTCGCGTAGCGCAGCAGGAACCCCATGAAATCGACCTTGCCGAGCGCCAGTCCCTCGCGGCGCAACAGCCCGTACGCCGTCGACGCGTGGAAGTAGACGTTCGGCATTGTCCAGTCGCGCAGATACTCGTGCGCCTGCATCACGAAGCGCATGCCGTTGGGCAACGTCATGTCGATCTCTGCATCGGAAGGTGCGGCTTCGCGTTCCTCCGCTTCCGTAATGCGATCCCTGGCCGCCGCCAGCCGCTCGCGCACTTCGGCAAACGTCGCGTAGGCTGCTTCGTCCAGGGGGATGTCCATGCCCCAGACGCGGCCGAGGCCCATGTAGGCCTGGTTTATCGCGATGCGGAACTGGGTTTCCAGCGGGAACATGTCGTCCGCCAGTTTTGCATCCGCAAGCAAGTTGTCTGGAAGTCCCGCAGCCTCCGCTTTGGCCGCGAGGTGGTCGAGCGTGCCGAGTACGTTGTTGAAGGTGGCGATCGCGGCGGTCGAGTAGGACAAGGGCGGGTCTCCGGTTGGTTTCGCTACCGGTAGGCCGCGCCTAGTCCCTGATCAACGCCCGCAGTGCCTCGATCCGGTCGGCCTCGTGCACGGGCTTGTCCCAGCGGATCCGGTGGATGCGCGGGAAGCGCATCGCGAGGCCGGACTTGTGGCGCTTGCTTTCGTGCACCGAATCGAACGCGACCTCGAATACCAGGCTGCGGTCGGTCTCGCGTACCGGCCCGAAGCGGTTGACCGTGTGGGTGCGCACGTGGCGGTCGATCTTCTTGAGCTCCTCGTCGGTGAAACCCGAATAGGCCTTGCCGACTGGGAGCAGTTCCGCGCCGGCGTCCGGGTCGCCGTCCCAGCAGCCGAAGGTGTAATCGCTGTAGAAGCTCGACCGCTTTCCGCTGCCGCGCTGGGCGTACATCAGCACGCAGTCGATCAGCAGCGGGTCGCGCTTCCACTTGTACCACAGGCCGACCCGGCGCCCAGCGATATAGGGCGAATCGCGTCGCTTGAGCATGAGGCCCTCGATGGCGTCGTCGCGGGTCCGGCTCCGGATCTCGGCAAGGTCGTCGAAATGGGCCGCTTCGATCACCTGGCTGAGATCGAAATGGCTGACGGGCAGACGCGGCATCAGCGCCTCGAGCGCGGTCCGCCGCGCCTCCCACTCACGCTCGCGCAGGTCTTTCCCTTCGAGTATCAGCACGTCGTAGAGCCGCACGAAGGCCGGGTATTCGGCGAGCATCTTCTTCGCCACGGTCTTCCGGCCCAGACGCTGCTGGAGCGCGTTGAAGCTCGCCGCCCCGCCCTCTTCCCCGCCCTGGTGACTGCCGCGCACGAGCAATTCCCCGTCAAGCACCGCATCCATCGGCAGCACGTCGAGGAGCTCGGGGAAAGTCGCGGAAATATCGTCGCCGCCGCGGGAATAGAGCCGAGTCTCGCCGCCCATGCGGACGAGTTGCACGCGAATGCCGTCCCATTTCCATTCGGCGGCGTAGTCCGCCAGGTCGACCACCGTATCTTCAAGCGGATGCGCGAGCATAAAGGGGCGGAACGTCGGCATGTTCGCGGTGTCCGGCGGCGCTTCGCCGTGCGCGGCCCAGGCGAACAGCGGTTCGTAGGGCGGGGTCAGCCCGTGCCAGTGCTCCTCCACTTCCTCCACACCGACATCGAATGCCTGCGCGAACGCGACCTTGGCGAGGCGGCTCGAGATGCCGATCCGCATCGCGCCGGTGGCCAGCTTCAGGAGCGCGTAACGGCCCGAACTGTCGAGCCGGTCCATCAGCGCGGGCAGCTCGGTAAAGACCGTCTTGCGGTTCATTGCGCCGAGCAAGGCCACCGTTTCGCTCACGCTCGGCGGGTCGGGCGGATTGTCCGGCGTCGGCCAGAGCAGGCTCGCGGTTTCGGCGGTATCGCCCACGAAGTCGCGGCTCAGCGTCCAGAGCACTGGGTCGATCCGCTCCATCAGCATCGTGCGGATCGCCGACGACTTGACGGCGGGAAAGTCGAGCCCGTCGGTCAGCGCCGCGAGCGCCCAGCCGCGATCGGGATCGGGCGTTTCGCGCAGGTATTCGGCGATCAGCCGCAGCTTCTCGTTGCGGCTGCGGGTATAGACGAGAGCGTCGATCAGGGCGGCGAGTTCGTCCATCTAGGCGCGGTTCATCTGGGCTGGTACAGGGACGCCGTCACGCGGGGCACGGAGCGCCGCGGATCGGGAGTTTCGACAGACATGATCAGGTATCTCGCCGCCGCTGCGGTGCTCGCGGCCGGTCCGGCCTTCGCCCAGGCAGCGCCCGCCCAAGACCATTCGATGCACGCCGGCATGGACCATTCGGCGCATGCTGACCACTCCGCCCATGCGGCTCACGGTACCGCGGCGGCGAAGCTCTCGCTCGACACTCCGATCGAGGCGTTGATGGCGAACCCGAAGGCCAAGGCTGCGGTGGAAGCATCGCTTCCCGGCGTCGACGCGCATCCGGCCTACGGCCAGTTCAAGGCGATGAGCCTGAAGCAGGTGCAGCCGTTCTCGAACGGCATGATCACCGACGAGATGCTCGCCAAGATCGAAGCCGCGCTGACCGCCATCGAGGGGTGACCCGCCGTCAGTCATCCTCGTCCTCGTAACCGACGAGGGCGAGGGCGCGCGCCTTGCGCTGGTGCAACTGGTGCCAGCGCAGGAGCGCCTCTTCGCGGCCATGGGTGATCCACGTCTCGCGGGGGTCCACTTCCTCGACCGTGCGGGTGAGCTCGCCCCAGTCGGCGTGGTCCGATATAACCAAAGGCAGCTCGACATTGCGCTGGCGGGCGCGCTGGCGCACGCGCATCCATCCGCTCGCCATCGCGGTGATCGGCTCGGGCAGGCGGCGTGACCACCGGTCGTTGAGTGCCGAAGGCGGACACATGACTACGCGCCCTCGCATGTCGTCCTTCGTTGCCCCGCTCACAAGTCGCAGTTCGCCGAGATCGACGCCGAACTCCTCGTAGAGGCGGCACATCCGCTCGAGCGCGCCGTGCAGGTAGATCGGCTCGCGGTGACCTGCCGCGCGCAGCTCGGCGATGACCCGCTGCGCCTTTCCCAGCGCGTAGGCACCGACGAGGACGCAGCGGTCGGGATGCGCCGCCAGGCGGCCCAGCAGCTTCGCCATCTCGTCGGCGATCGGCGGGTGGGTGAACAGCGGCAGGCCGAAGGTCGCTTCGGTGACGAAGATGTCGCAGGGCGTCACTTCGAAGGGCGGACAGGTCGGATCGGGTCGGCGCTTGTAGTCGCCGGTCACGACAACACGTTCACCGGCGTGCTCGAGCAGGATCTGCGCGCTGCCGAGAACGTGGCCGGCTGGTACATAGGTGGCGCGGACGCCGCCTTTCAGGTCGATACTCTCGCCATAGGCCACCGGGGTGGCTCCCTCGCGGGTGTTGTAGCGCAGGTCCATGATCGCCAGCGTCTCGGGTGTCGCCACCGTGACGCCGTGACCGCCGCGCGCGTGATCGGCGTGGCCGTGGGTTACGAGCGCGTGCGGTACCGGCCGCGCCGGGTCGATCCACGTGTCCGCGGGGACCACGTGGATGCCCCACGGCTCGGGCCGGATCCATGCGAAGTCGCGCGCCATCGCCTGCCCAACGGACGGGACGCGCAGGCGTTTCCTATTTCGTCCGGTACTTGTCGAACCAGGCGATGATCGCGCTCGCCCTGGCGGCCGACTGGCTGGGTCGCGCGGTGATCGAGTGGCTCGCGCCCGGCACGCGGACCAGCGCGGTCGGGACCTCGCGGGCCTGCAGCGCGGCGTAGTACTGCTCGGCTTCGACCGGCGGCGTCCTGCGGTCTTCTGTGCCGACGACGACGATGGTCGGGGTCTTCACGTTGCCCACGAGGCTCAATGGCGAGCGCGCCCAGTAGGCCTCGGGCGCTTCCCACGGCATCTGGCCGAACCAGTAGGGCCCGAAATAGGCGGGGTTGTCGGCCACCAGCACCTGGCTGACCATGTTGATCACCGGCTTCTGGACGGCGGCGGCCTTGAACCGGTCGGTCTTGCCGATCGCCCAGGCGGTCAGCACGCCGCCGCCCGACCCGCCGGTGATGAACAGGTTGTCCGGATCGGCGATCCCGGCGGCGACCGCGGCGTCGACCGCCGCCATCAGGTCGTCATGGTCCTTCCCGGGATAGGCGCGCTCGATGTGGTCGGTGAACGCCTGGCCGTAGCTCGTCGATCCCCGCGGGTTGGTATAGAGCACCGCATAGCCGGCCGCGGCGTAGAGCTGGTAATCGGTCGCGAAATACGGGCCATAGGCGGTCGCCGGGCCACCGTGGATCTCGAGAATCGTCGGGACTTTCGTGCCTTCGACGTAGCCGGGCGGGGTCAGCAGCCACGCCGGCACGCGGAGGCCGTCGGGCGCGGTGACCGCGATCTCTCGCACCTGCCCCAGGTCCTTGGCGCGAAGCTGTGCGTTGAGGTCGGTCAGCACGCGGGTCCGTCCGCCCGCGATGACGGCCACGTCGCCGGGCGTGTCGACGTCGCCGGTGGTGAACGCGATCGACCCGTTGTCGGCGGCGCTGAATTCTCCCCCGGTGTAGGGCCGGTCGAGGCTCCCGCCAGCGAGCGCATCGGTGATCGGGCGAACCGATCCGTCGAGCCCGATGCGGGCGAGCCGGCCCTTGCCGTCGTCATCGTACTTGATCAGCAGCGAGCGACTGTCGGCCGACCATTCGAGCGCGTCGATTCCGCGGTCGAGGCCCGGAGCCAGTAGCCGGGCTCCTGTGCCGTCGGCGTTGCCGACGTAGAGGAGTGTGCTGGCGAATGCCTTGCCGATGTCGTCGTTGCCGAGCCAGGCGATCATGCGACCGTCGGGCGATACGACCGGCCGGAAGTCGGGTCCCTTGCGGCTGGTGATGGCGCGCAGGGTCCCGCTGGAAAGATCGATCCGGAACAGCTCGCTTTCGCGCGCCTCACGCTGCCAGCCTTCGTTGCGATTGCCGCCGACGATTAGCGCCCGGCTGTCGGGCGTGAAGTCGAGCCCGCCGTCGTGATTGAACGTGCCGAAGGTAAGCTGGCGTGGCGCGCCCCCGGTCGCGGGGATCGTGAACACGTGGCTGAACCCGGGCTTGAGGTCGCCCGCGCCGTCTGCGCGAAAGGTTACCCGGTCGATGATCTCGAGCGGCGGCGCCCACTGCGCACCCTCGGGCTTGTTCGCCGGTGCCGCGCCGAGCTTGGGCCCCTCATCGGGCACGATCATCGCGTAGGCGATCGTCCGGCCATCCGGAGACCATGTGAGGCCCGTCGGGCTGTTGGGCAGGCCGGTCAGCCGCGCCGCTTCCCCACTGTCCATCCAGCGCACGTAGAGCTGCGGCGCGCCGCCCTCGGCAGTCGAGACATAGGCCAGCCGCTTGCCGTCGGGCGACCAGCGCGGGCTCATATGCGAGCCCGGTCCGGCGACGAGCGGTTCTTCCGCGCCGGTGCCGACGTCCACCAGCCAGATGGTCGGCCGCATCCGGTCGGTCATCACGTCGGCCGAGCGACGCACGTAGGCGATCCTGCGTCCGTCGGGACTGATCTGCGGGTCGCCGGCAACCGAAATCCCGAACAGGTCCTGCCCGGTGAAAGTCCGGCTGGGGCCGTCCTGCGCCGCGAGCGGGCTCGCCAATGCCAGAAACAATGCTGCCAGACCGATTGCACGCACGACCAAACCTCCCCCGTGGAAACGGAGGAGGTTCAATCACATGCGGACGGACTTGACCAGTGGGCGCGGATCAATCCTCGCCCTTGGTCTCCTTGGCCTGCGACGGTTTGCCCTTCTTCGCCGCGGGCTTTTTCTTCGTGGGCCGCGACTTGGGCGGAGCCGGGGTCAGCTCGAAGGCGGGCTGGCCGTCCTTGAGGCTGACGTGGACCTCGCCTCCACCCGAAAGTTTGCCGAACAGCAGTTCCTCGGCGAGCGGCTGCTTGATCTTTTCCTGGATCAGGCGGGCCATCGGGCGGGCACCGTAGAGCTTGTCGTAACCCTTGTCGGCCAGCCAGCCACGCGCGTCCGAATCGAACTGGATGTGGACGTTCTGATCGGCGAGCTGCATTTCGAGCTGCAGGATGAACTTGTCGACCACCCGCGCCACGGTCTCGCGGCCGAGGTAGGTGAACGGCACGATCGCATCGAGGCGGTTGCGGAATTCGGGGGTGAACATCTTCTTCACCGCCTCGTCCTGCGCGTCTTCCTTGCTGACGTCGCCGAAGCCGATGCCCTGCCGCGCCATGTCGGACGCGCCCGCGTTGGTCGTCATGATGAGGACGACGTTGCGGAAATCGACCGTCTTGCCGTGATGGTCGGTCAGGCGGCCGTTATCCATCACCTGCAGCAGGATGTTGAACAGGTCCGGGTGCGCCTTCTCGATCTCGTCGAGCAGCAGCACGCAATGCGGCTGCTGGTCGATCGCATCGGTGAGCAGCCCGCCCTGGTCGTAGCCAACATAGCCCGGAGGCGCGCCGATCAGCCGGCTGACGCTGTGCCGCTCCATGTATTCCGACATGTCGAAGCGCTGAAGCGGGATGCCCATGATCGACGCGAGCTGGCGCGCGACCTCGGTTTTGCCGACGCCGGTCGGGCCCGAGAACAGGAACGAGCCGATCGGCTTGTCCGGATCGCGCAGGCCCGCGCGGGAAAGCTTCATCGCGGTCGACAGCTTCCGCACCGCCTCGTCCTGGCCATAGACGACCTGCTTCAGATCGCGTTCGAGGTGCTCGAGCGCCTTCTTGTCGTCGCTGCTGACCGACTTGGGCGGGATGCGCGCCATCGTCGCGATGACCGCCTCGATCTCGCGAGCGGTGATCTTCTTCTTGCGGCGGCTGGGCGGGACCAGCATCTGCATCGCGCCGACTTCGTCGATCACGTCGATCGCCTTGTCGGGCAGCTTGCGGTCGTTGATGTAGCGCGCGCTGAGCTCGACCGCGGTCTTGATCGCGTCGGGGGTGTAGGTGACCTTGTGGTGGTCCTCGAACGCGCTGCGCAGCCCTTTCAGAATCTTGACCGTGTCCTCGACCGTCGGCTCGTTCACGTCGATCTTCTGGAACCGGCGCAGCAACGCGCGGTCCTTTTCGAAGTGATTGCGGAATTCCTTGTAGGTGGTCGAGCCGATGCAGCGGATCGTCCCGCCCGACAGCGCGGGCTTCAGGAGGTTGGAGGCGTCCATCGCACCGCCGCTCGTCGCGCCGGCGCCGATCACGGTGTGGATCTCGTCGATGAACAGCACCGCCTCGGGCATTTTCTCGAGTTCGTTGACGACCTGCTTGAGCCGCTCCTCGAAGTCGCCGCGATAACGGGTGCCGGCGAGCAGCGCGCCCATGTCGAGCGAATAGATCACCGCGTCCTGCAGCACCTCGGGTACATCGCCCTCGATGATCTTGCGCGCGAGGCCCTCGGCGATGGCGGTCTTGCCCACGCCCGGATCGCCCACGTAGAGCGGGTTGTTCTTCGAACGGCGGCACAGGATCTGGATCGTCCGGTCGACTTCCGGACCGCGGCCGATCAACGGATCGACCTTGCCGCTCTTCGCCTTCTCGTTGAGGTTGACCGTGAACTGGTCGAGCGCGGACTGGTCCTTGCCGCCCTTCGCCTCGCCCTTCGATTCCTGCTGGGCCTCGCTCTCGCCCGGACCCTGCGGCGGCTTGGATTCGAGCTGCTTTCCGCCCTTGCCGATGCCGTGGCTGATGTAGCTCACCGCGTCGAGCCGGCTCATGTCCTGCTGCTGGAGGAAATAGACCGCGTAGCTGTCGCGCTCGGAAAACAGCGCCACGAGCACGTTGGCGCCGGTCACGGTGTCCTTGCCCGACGACTGCACGTGGAGGATTGCGCGCTGGATCACCCGCTGGAACCCGGCGGTGGGCTGCGGATCGGCCTCCTCGCTGGTCTCGAGCTTCTGGTATTCCTCGTCGAGATAGCGCCGGACAACCTCGCCCAATTCCGACAGGTCGACACCGCAGGCGACCATGACCGCAGCGGCGTCCTCGTCGTCGATCAGCGCAAGCAGCAGGTGCTCGAGCGTCGCGTACTCGTGGCGGCGCTCGGCCGCACCCGCAAGCGCGGCGTGGAGGGTCTTTTCGAGGTTCTGGGCGAAACTGGGCATTCAGGTCACTTTCGGTGGGAAATGCGAGCATCCGCTTGCGCGAAGGTATGAACGGGAATGGTTAACGGCGCTTTTACGCTCGCCATCGAGGGGGATATCCGACGATATGGGAAGCGGCCCGGCGATTGCGAGGCCGCCCGCGTCATGACGACGGCTTTCCGAAAAGTGAGTCCGCCGCGGATCGGTGGGCCGCTGCCTTCAGACGGTGGCTCTCGACGCGTGCGATTTCCGCTTCGAGCAGGGCAATGCGTTCGGCCAGTTCGTCTTGGGAATAAGGCGCAAGGTCCTCCTTCGCGAGGAGGCTGGCGGCATCGCCTTTGGGTCTGGGACGGTCGTCGTCCATCGGCATGAATCATCGCAAGACCAGACGCTTGCTGTCAATGGCCTGCCCCGCTAGTTGCCCGCCCTATCCGGTGCGCTGTCGCAATCGGGCAACAGGGGGCATTTGTCGTGGCACTCGCCATTCCCGCTACGATGACCGCGATGGGCTACGACGCGCCGGGGGGCGCCGACGTTTTCCGGCCCGAAACGATGGACGTGCCGCGACCCGGCAAGGGCCAGGTCCTGATCCGTGTCGCTTTCGCCGGGGTCAATCGTCCGGACGTGATCCAGCGCCAGGGCTTTTACCCCCCACCGCCGGGCGCGTCGCCGATCTGCGGGCTCGAAGTCGCCGGCACAGTGATCGACATCGGTGAAGGCGCGCCGCCGGAAATGCTCAATCAGCAGGTCTGCGCGCTCACGCCCGGTGGCGGGTATGCCGAGTACTGCCTGACGGATGCTCGCCACTGCCTGCCGGTCCCCGCCGGTCTCTCGCTCGCCGAGGCCGCCGCGCTACCCGAGACGATGTTCACCGTGTGGCACAACGTGTTCGAGCGTGGGCTCGCGGGCGAGGGTGAGACGCTGCTCGTCCATGGCGGCACCAGCGGGATCGGCACCACCGCGATCCAGCTTGCCAAGGCCTTCGACATGAAGGTGGTCGCCACCGCGGGCAGCGACGAGAAGTGCGCGGCGATACGCGAACTCGGTGCGGACCTGGCGGTAAACTACAAGGCGCAGGATTTCGTCGAGGAGGTGAAGGCATTCACCGGCGGCAAGGGGGTGAACGTCGTGCTCGACATGGTCTCGGGTGATTACGTCGCGCGCAACCTGGAATGCATGGCCGAAGACGGCCGCCACGTGACGATCGCGGTACTCGGAGGGCTGAAGGCCGAGATCAACATGGCGCTGGTGATGAGGAAGCGCCTTACACTGACCGGCTCGACCCTTCGCCCGCGCTCGGACGATTTCAAGGCGCTGCTGGCGGACGAAATCCACGAGGTCGCCTGGCCCCTCGTCGCCGAGGGCACCGTGCGCCCGGTGATGCACTCGACCTTCCCGCTCGCCGAGGTGGGCAAGGCGCACGCGCTGATGGAAAGCGGGGACCTCATCGGCAAGATCGTGCTCGAGGTCGGTGACGGCTGACCCGCCCTGAGCGTCACGGTCCCGTCACACTGTCGCGCAATCGACTGCGAACCGTCGCGAAGGTTTCGCAGGGCCGCGCTATCATCGCAAGCGTGGGAAACAGGACAAGGTCGATCACCATGCTGCAGGATTGGGAACAGGGTCTGGTCGGAAACAACCGCGGGACGATCTCGGGCCTCGCGAAGCGCGAAACTCTGGCGCAAGTGATGGTGCGCGCTTTTCGGCCCATCCAGGCCCGGAGAGAAACGGAGTCGCTGCCGCGCGCCGCATAGGCTTGCGATAGCTGCCTGCATCGCCTAGATCGGAATCGCACGGCCGCCCCGCGAGGGGCGGCCTCTCTATTTTCCGGACCCCGATCCCTAGGAATTCCCCATGGCCGACCAACCCAAGCCGCTCATGCCGCACGCGACCGCCACCTGGCTGGTAGACAACACCGCGTTGTCGTTCGAACAGATCGCGGAGTTTTGCGGACTCCACATCCTCGAGGTTCAGGCGATGGCCGACGACCTCGCGGGCGCCAAGTACACCGGGCGCGATCCCGTCCACGCCGGCGAGCTGACGAACGAAGAGATTGAAAAGGGCCAGGCAGACTCGAACTACGCCCTCAAGATGCACAAGGCGCCCGTCGCGGTCGTGCGTACCAAGGGTCCGCGCTACACCCCGGTCTCCAAGCGGCAGGACAAGCCCGATGGGATCGCCTGGATCCTGCGCAACCACCCCGAGGTGTCGGATGCGCAGATCGGCAAGCTGATCGGCACCACGCGCAACACCATCACCGCGATCCGCGAACGGAGCCACTGGAACATCCAGAACATCAATCCGAAGGACCCCGTCACGCTCGGCCTGTGCTCGCAGCGCGAACTCGACGCGACGGTCGCCAAGGCTGCCAAGAAGGCCGGGCTCGAGGAAGATACCGCTGCGCGCGAGACGCGTCTCGGCAACGACCGCGAAGCGCTGATCACCGAGCTGCGGGCCGAGCGCGACGCTGCCGCCAAGGCTGCTGTCGAGGCCGCGCAGGAAGCCGAGGCCGCCGCCTGGCTCGAGAACAAGCGCGCCGAGGAGGCGAGCGAGGGCTAAACCCCCAACAAAGCTTGCCAATAGGGCGCGCTTGCAGCATCCTTTTTTACATGGATGTCAGTAGCGCGCCCGTCCCCTATCACCACCCTTGTGCGTGGGATGTCGCGCTGCCGGAACTGACGGTGCCGCAACTTCTCGAGCGCGCCGCTGCCGAAGCGCCGCATGCGCCGGTGATCGATTTCATGGGGCGGACGTACAGCTACGCGCAGGTGCTGGCAGAGGCGCGGCGCGTGGCCGCGGGACTGGCTTCGCGAGGCATCGCCAAGGGCGACCGGGTCGGGCTCTACCTGCCCAATGTGCCGATCTACCTTGCCGCCTATTACGGGGCGATGATGGCGGGCGCGGTGGTGGTCAATTTCTCGCCGCTCTACACCGTCGAAGAACTTGCGCACCAGGTCGCGGATTCGGGTACGCGGCTGCTCGTCACGGTCGACGTCGCAAGCCTGCTGCCGACCGCGCTCAAGGTGCTCGATGGATCGGCACTCGAAACGCTCGTCGTCGGAAGTCTTGGCCAGATGCTGCCGTGGACAAAGCGGATCGCACTCAAGGTACTGGGTCGCAAGGCTTTGGCGGCGATCCCGAGGCGGGCAGATGTCAGCAAATGGGAAGATTTGCTCGTCGAGTCCAATTGGTCGCAATTCCTGGGGGATGGCCCTCCGATATTGCCGGCTGCAGGCCGCGATGACCTCGCGCTGCTCCAGTACACCGGCGGCACGACCGGGCGGCCCAAGGGCGCGATGCTGTCCCACGCCAATCTCGCCTCGAACGCCTTGCAGGTCGAAGCGATCGATCCGGATGCAGGGTCACGCGACGTGATCCTGGGCGTGTTGCCGCTGTTCCACGTCTTCGCGAACACGTGCGTCCTCAACCGCACGGTCGCCAACAAGGGCTGCATCGCCATGCTCCCTCGGTTCGACGCCAAGCAGGCGCTCCAGACCTTGCAAAGGGTTAAGGCGACAGCCTTTCCGGGTGTGCCGACGATGTACCAGGCGCTGCTCGACCACCCTGAGCTCGCGAAAACCGATTTCTCCTCTCTGCGTGTGTGCATTTCCGGAGGGGCGCCGCTTCCCGCCCCGGTGCGCGACGCCTGGGAAGAACGCACCGGATCGCGGCTGGTCGAAGGATACGGGCTTACCGAAAGTTCGGGCGTGGTCTCGACTAATCCCTACGAGGGCAAGCGCAAGCCGGGCACGATCGGTCAGGTCCTGCCGCACACGCGTGTGGTGCTTCTCGACAAGGAGGATCCCACTCGCCCCGCGCCCGATGGGCAGCCCGGCGAACTTGTCGTGGCGGGGCCGCAGGTCATGCAGGGCTACTGGAACCGGCCCGATGCCGCAAAGGATGCCTTTGCCGAGGTCGATGGAGAGCGCTGGCTGCGCACCGGCGACGTCGCGGTGATCGACGAGGAGGGCTTCATCGCGATCGTCGACCGGATCAAGGACATGATCGCGGTCGGCGGGTTCAAGGTCTTCCCGAGCCAGGTCGAGGCGGTGCTGGTCGAGCATCCGGCGGTCAAGGAAGCGCTCGTGCTGGGCCTGCCCGACGCCTACCTCGGCGAAATGCCGCGCGCGTTCGTCACCCTGAACGACGAGGTGTCAGCGACTGGCGAGGAGCTGGCAAGCTGGCTCAACGCGCGCGTCGGCAAGCACGAGCGGGTAAGCGGGGTCGAACTCCGCGCAGAGCTCCCCAAGACGATGGTCGGCAAGCTCGACCGCAAGGCCCTGATGGCGGAAGTGACGGGCGCCTAGGCCCCGGTGTAGCCCCGGTACCAGCGCACGAACGCCGGTACCCCGACTTCGATCGGGGTCGAAGGGCGATAGCCGGTCGCTGCGGTCAGCGCGTCGATGTCGGCATAGGTCTTGTGGACGTCGCCCGGCTGCATCGGCAGCATCTGGAGGTCGGCCTTCCTGCCGCATTCGGCCTCGAGCAGGCCGATCACTTTCATCAGGTGTTCGGAGCGGTTGTTGCCGATGTTGTAGAGCGCGTGGGGGCTGCTGCTGCCGCCGGCCTTCTCGCTGCCGTCATCGGCGGGCGGTCGATCGAGGCAGGCGAGCACGCCTGCGACGATGTCGTCGATGAAAGTGAAGTCCCGGTACATGTCGCCGTTGTTGAACACCGGCAGGCTTTCCCCCGCGAGGATGCGGCGCGTGAAATTCCACAGCATCATGTCCGGCCGCCCCCACGGGCCGTAGACGGTGAAGAAGCGCAGGCCGGTGAGCGGTATCCGATAGAGGTGCGCGTAGCTTTCGCTCATCAGCTCGTCGGCCCGCTTGGTCGCCGCGTAGAGCGAGACCGGGTGATCGCTGCGATCGGCGACCGAGAACGGCAGTTTGGCGTTGCCGCCGTAGACCGAGCTCGAACTGGCATAGACCATGTGCGCGACCTTGCGGTGGCGCGCGGTCTCGAGCAGCGCCAGATGCCCGACAAGGTTGGCGCGCGCGTACTTGAACGGATGGTCGAGCGAATAGCGCACCCCCGCTTGTGCGCCGAGGTGGACGATGGCGTCGAAATCGTCGCCGGCCAGCGCCGCGTCGAGCGCTTCGTGGTCGGAGAAGTCGAGCCGGCGGAACGCGAACCGGTCGCCCGCGGGGGCGGAGCGGACGCGCGCGAGCCGGTCCTCCTTGAGCGAGACCGCGTAATAGTCGTTGAGGTCGTCGATCCCGAGCACGGCGTCGCCACGCGCGACCAGCGCTTCGCTGACCGCCGAGCCGATGAACCCGGCCGCTCCGGTGACGAGTACCTTCATGCCGGCGCGGGGTTAGGGGCGCGCGGGGCCGGTGGCAACGCTCAGCTTGCGAGCGTGAGCTTCGGCTCGCTGTCGTCGGACGGCTTGGGCGAAGCCAGCGGAGCGGCGGTGGCTCTGCTCGGTGTACGGTGCGCGAAGCGGCCTTCGACTTCCGCGCCCTGCTCGATCGTCAACGCGTCGTAGTGCACGTCGCCGTTGATCTTCGCGGTGCGCAGCACGACGAGTTCGCGCGCAGTGATCGATCCGCTCACCGCGCCGCCGACGCGCGCGGTCTCCGCAGTGATCGCGCCATCGATCTGGCTTCCGTCACCCTGCACAAGGCTGGCGCACTTGATGTCGCCTTCGACACGCCCGTCGATGTGGAGATCGGCCGTGGCCTCGATATCGCCGCGAATGACGACGTCGCTGCCGATGACCGAGAAGGTCGATCCGCCTGCGGTCGGCCTAGCCACGGGCCGGGTCTCGCTCGGGCTGTACTCGTCGGGCTTCTTTGAGAACATGGGGGGCTGCCTCCAGGAAGGGGCGCGGGTTCACCGCGCGGTCGTTGACGCGCACCTCGAAGTGCAGGTGCGGACCGGTCGAACGACCGGTCGATCCGATCGCGCCGATGACGTCGCCGGCGGCGACCTCCTGCCCCACGCGCGAATGGAATTTGGACATGTGGGCATAGCGGGTGATCATCCCGTTGCCGTGGCTGATCTCGACCACGTTGCCGTACCCGCTCTTCTGGCCGACGAAGCTCACGCGGCCTTTCGCGGCGGCGTAGATCGGTGCGCCCGTGGGTCCGCTGAAGTCGATACCGGCGTGCATCGCGGTCGTCCCGTTGAAGGGATCGCGGCGGACGCCGAAGCTGCTCGTCATGGAATGCGCCGCGGGGCGATACTGCGGGATGCCGGACAGGCTGCGGTCGAGCGCTTCCATGCGGGCGAGGCTTGCACCGAGCCGCTCGAAGCGGGGGTCGAGCGAGCCGTCGCTGTCCGAAGCCAGACGCTCGAGCGGACCACCCATCGCACCCTTGCCGGCGGCCCGCATCATCGAATTGGGATCGAGCCCGAGCTGGCGGATCGCCCGCGCGCTCCGCTCGGCGCGCTGGTCCGCGTAGCGGGTCAGCTTTTCGACGTAGGCCAGTTGCCTCGCCTCGATCGCGGCCAGCGCAGCGGCCTCGGGGATCATCGCCGATACCTTAGACACGGTCTTCGCCGCTTCGCCCGACGAATCGCTCACCGTTCCGCGATTCTTGACGTCGTCGGGGAGTGCCTCGGTCATTTCCTCGAGGAAATCCTGCCGCGCCTTGAGGTCGTCAGCGACATCCTGGATGTTCGCACGATAGGCGCCCACGCGCTCTTCGGACTTGGCGACGGTGGCCTCGCGCTCGAGCAGCGACAGGCGGTCGGCGGCGGCGCGATACTGCAGCCATCCCATGACCGCCATCGACAGGCCCCAGAGGACGAGCGCCGATACGACGGCGCCCGCGGCGATCATCTGCACCCTGCCGGTGATCTTGATGAAGCGAACCTGTCCCTGGGACCGCATGAAGAATTCGCGGTCCGGGAACCAGGTACGCAGGCGGCTTAACCAACCGCCAGCGACTGCGTTCATGTGAGGTACGACCCCTATGTCCCGTTCTTATCCCGGGAGGGCGGCTAACAGAGGTGTCAGCAGAGGTCGAATCGACTTGTTAAGACTCGGGGCGAGTCGAGCGAGAGTCGGGACGAAACGTTCCCAACGCGCGAAATTTTTGAATCCGCCGCGGAACGATTAGCCCCGGAATGGGTTTCGCCGCCCCCAGATTTCTTCGCTGGCTGGGCAACCCCCAAGTGTTAAGAGGGGGCGATGGCGCTTGCAGATCCCTCCACTGATGCCCGACTGCTTGTCGAACGACTGGCCCGCGAAGGACGCGGGGCACAGGCAACGCTTGCAGGCATGGATTCCCGGGCGCGGGCAGACGCCCTGCTGGCGGCCGCAGAAACCCTTCGCGCCGACGAGGCCGCGATCCTTTCGGCCAATGCTGCGGATGTTGCCGCTGGTGAAGCTGCGGGCCTGACCGGCGCGATGCTGGACCGGCTGCGGCTCGACCCGTCGCGGCTGGCGGGAATCGCCGACGCTGTCGCCGCCGTTGCCGGACTGCCCGATCCGGTCGGTGAGGTCATCTCCCGCGACGAGAGGCCCAACGGCCTGGTTCTCGAGCGGGTACGCATCCCGATCGGCCTTATCGGCATCATCTATGAAAGCCGTCCCAACGTGACGGCCGATGCCGCCGCGCTTTGTGTGAAGGTGGGCAATGCCGTCCTGCTGCGCGGCGGGAGCGAGGCGGTCCACTCGAACCGCGCCATCCATGCGGCGATGGTGCGCGGCCTCGCGAGCGCCGGGGTACCCGCGGCAGCAGTCCAGCTCGTCCCGACGCAGGATCGCGCAGCCGTTGGTGCCATGCTGGCGGCGGCCGGTCTTATCGACATGATCGTCCCGCGCGGTGGGAAGGGCCTTGTCGCCCGGGTCCAGGCCGACGCGCGCGTGCCCGTGCTCGCCCATCTCGACGGCCTTTGTCACACCTATGTCCACGCAGCCGCCGATCCGGCGATGGCGCGGCGGATCGCGCTCGACGCAAAGCTGCGGCGGACGGGTATCTGCGGGGCGATGGAAACGCTCCTGGTCGACGCGGCATTTCCCGATACGCCGGCATTGCTGGGCGACTTGCTCGACGCCGGGTGCGAGCTTCGGGGCGACGCGCGCGCACAGGCGATCGATCCGCGCATCGCGCCCGCCTCGGACGAGGACTGGGAAACCGAGTACCTCGATACGATCCTGTCGGTCGCCGTGGTCGACGGCCCCGAAGCGGCGATGGCGCACATCGCGCGTCACGGTTCGCACCACACCGATGCGATCGTGACCGGCGACGAAAGAGTCGCGCGGCAGTTCCTCACGCAGGTCGATTCGGCGATCGTCATGCACAATGCCTCGTCGCAGTTCGCCGACGGCGGCGAGTTCGGGCTCGGCGCCGAGATCGGCATCGCGACCGGCCGCCTTCACGCGCGCGGACCGGTGGCGCTCGAAGGACTGACGACCTACAAGTGGCTGGTGCTGGGGTCGGGGCAGGTGCGCGGTTGAGCGCGCCGTGCGGCAATTCGTTTTCCTACACGCTGTCTTTGGGTTTATCCGGGGGTGGTGATCGAACCTTTCGCCCTGTCCTCGAACAAGCCCGGAACGGGCGGAACCCGAGAAACGACGCGAGCTCGTTTTGGTGTATACTTCGTGTAACCTTTCACCGCTGAAACGGGCCATCGGAGACTTTCATGCGTTATAACCGCCTCGGTTCGACCGGACTGATAGTATCTGAGCTGTGCCTCGGCGCGATGACCTTCGGCACCGATCCGGGCCGGTTCGCCAACGTGGCCGGTCTTGACCAGACCGCTTCGACCGGACTCGTCAAGCAGGCGCTCGATGCGGGGATCAACTTCATCGATACGGCCAACGTCTATACGCGCGGCCAGTCGGAGCGTTTCGTCGGGCAGGCGCTGAAGGACCTTGGGATCGCGCGGAGCGACGTGGTCATCGCCACCAAGGCGATGGGGGCGATGGGCGACGGGCCCAACGATGCCGGGGTGAGCCGCTACCACCTCATGCACCAGATCGACGCGAGCCTCGACCGGCTCGGGCTCGACCACGTCGACCTCTACCAGATCCACGGGTGGGATTCGCAGACCCCGATGGAGGAAGCGCTGCGGGCGATGGACGACATCGTGAGGTCGGGCAGGGCGCGCTACATCGGCGTGTCGAACTGGGCGGCCTGGCAGATCATGAAGGCGCTGGGCACGAGCGAGCGGCTGGGGCTCGAGAAGTTCGCCTCGCTGCAGGCCTACTACACCATCGCCGGGCGCGACCTGGAGCGCGAAGTCGTGCCGATGCTGCTGAGCGAGGGCGTCGGCCTCATGGTCTGGTCGCCGCTCGCAGGGGGGCTGCTGTCGGGCAAGTACACCCGCGGCGACGACGACCGGAGCGAAGGCGAAGGGCGCCGGGCGGCATTCGACTTCCCCCCGGTCGAGATGGACCGCGCCTACGACCTCATCGACGTCATGAAACGCATGGCAGATGCGAAGGGCGCGAGCGTCGCTCAGATCGCGCTCGCCTGGCTGCTCCACCGACCAGTCGTCTCGACAGTGATCGTCGGCGCCAAGCGGGCGGACCAGCTGGCCGACAACATCGGCGCCTGCGACGTCGAATTCACGCAAGCCGAATGGGACGAACTCGACAAGCTCAGCCGCCTGCCGCGCGAATACCCGGGCTGGATGCTCGGATTCCAGGGCGGCTATCGCGGCGATAAAGTCTCGCCCCGGCGCACTCCGAAGTAGCGGATGAAGGTCACGGGCCTCCTCGGGGGCAGCTTCAATCCGGCGCACCGGGGGCACCGCTCGATCAGCCTTGCCGCCATCGAGCGGCTCGCGCTCGACGAGGTGTGGTGGTTGGTTTCGCCGGGCAATCCATTGAAGCCAGTCGCGGGCATGGCGCCCCTGCGGGCCCGCGTGGCGTCGGCGAAACGAGTTGCGCGCCGTGCGCCGATCCGCGTCACCGCGATCGAGCGCGAACTCGGCACGCGTTACACGATCGACACCTTGCGCGCGCTGGTCCGGCGATATCCTCGCCGCCGGTTCGTCTGGCTGATGGGGGCGGACAACCTCGCGCAGTTCCATCGTTGGCGGAACTGGCGCGGCATCGCGCGGACGGTGCCGATCGCGGTCTTTGCGCGCCCGGGCTACGAGGCCAAGGCGATGGCGAGCCCGTCGATGGCCTGGCTGCGCCCCTACCGCGTGCCCCCCCACGCGCTGCGCGGGACCCCGCCCCGGCTGGCGTGGCTGCGCTTCGATCCCGACCCCATCTCCGCCACCGCCCTGCGCGCCGCCGATCCGGATTGGGCGAACCGCTATTCGGACGCTCACGCGAGAGACGGAGTAACGGGCCGGATCATCGGATAGGCGGCTGGTGCGGCTGGATTGTCACGCCCGACAGTTGGATTCGCCCGAATCGGGCATCGACGTTGCAGGGAAGGCGCGCGCCCGCTATGATCGCGGTGTCGGTTCGATGTCTCGGACCGGCCCAACCGCGCGGACGCCCGCTCGCGCATACGGCTCCACCAGGCGGGCAAACGGAGTGCCTCGGCCCCTCGTGCTGACGCGGACAGATTGTCGATCGTTGCCGGCCCCTAGCCGGTTTGCCCGCTCAGTGGCCGCCACACTCCTTGACGCATCCACGCACCCATTGGTCCGCTCGAAGGAAACTTCGCCGGAATGATGCGCGTTGGTGCCATTGTGCCGAGCGCAATCCAACACAGGAGCAAGACACCCGCCTATGCAACAGGCGCACCCCTTGCCGGCGAATGCCGGCCTTTCCGGAGGAACGGCAACGTCCTCCGCTAGCCCCACCGATCGCCCCGAAATCAGGGACAGCGACGGGCTGCACGCGCTCGTGCTCGCGCAGCTCGACGACGACCAGGCGCAGGAAGTCGTCTCGATCCCGCTCGCGGGCAAAAGTTCGATCGCCGATTTCATGGTCATCGCCTCCGGCCGTTCGACACGCCAGGTCGCGGCGATGGCGCAAAAGCTCGCCGAAAAGGTCAAGGCCGCTGGCTTCGGCCCTGCGCGTGTCGAAGGCCTGCCCGCCGCCGACTGGGTGCTGATCGACGCCGGCGATGTCGTCGTGCACCTGTTCCGGCCCGAAGTGCGGAGCTTCTACAATCTCGAGCGCATGTGGGGCTTCGGCGACGATAAGGTCGCCGGGACGGGAACCGCTTAGCATCCTTCTCCACGTCATCGCCCGCGGCAAGATCGGCCGCTCACCCGAGGCGGACCTCGTCGCGCGCTACGCCAAACGGCTCACCTGGCCGGTGCGCCTGACCGAACTGCCCGAGAATGGCGGCCGGCCGCCGGAACCGCTTTCGCCGACACGCATCGTGCTGCTCGACGAACGCGGCAGGACCCTGTCCTCCGAACAATTCGCCGCGATCCTCGCACGTTGGCGCGACGAAGGCATGCGCGAGGCCCGTTTTGTGCTGGGTGCAGCGGACGGTCACTCGGATGCCGACCGGGCCGAGGCGGACCTGCTGCTGGCGATGGGCGCGATGACATGGCCGCACCTGCTCGCCCGCGCGATGCTGATGGAACAGCTCTACCGCGCGACGACCATCGTTGCCGGGCACCCCTATCATCGCAGCGGTTGATCGGGTTAGAGGATCCCCGTGCGTCATCTCTTCCCGATATCCGCGCTCTGCGTGGCCGGACTGGCCGCGGCCGTCCTTGCCCAAGGCGATGCGCGCTTCGCCGATGCCGCCGAAACCCGCGCCGCCCTTGCATCGGCCCGCGAACAGGCCCGCAACGCCGGTGCCCGCGCGGCCGAACTCGAGGTCGAGGCGCGCGGGACTCGGGCCGCCGCCGAAAAGACCGCCCGCGAAGCAGCGGCGCTTGCCGCGCGCATCCAGCAAACCGAGGCGCAGATCGCCGCCGCGCGGGCCCGCAGCCTGATCGCACGCGCCGAGCAGGATCGGCTCGAGAAGCGACTCGCTGCACGACAGGGGCCGCTCCTTCGGCTCACCGCGGGCCTGCAAAAGCTGGCCCGCCGTCCACTGGCGGTCGCGGTGCTTCGTCCGGGCTCCCTTCGCGAGACGGTCTACTTGCGCGCGATGCTCGAAACCACCTTGCCCGAGGTTCGCCGCAGGACCTCTGCCTTGCGCGGCGAAATCGACCGTGCCCGGGCGATCGAGAGCGAGGCGCTTGCCGCTTACTCAGCCTTGAAGTCGGGCGAACGCCAGCTGGCCGAGCGCCGCACGCGGCTTGCCGCACTCGAGACACGGCAAAGGCTGGCGTCGCGTCGTGCCGGCGGCGCTGCGGCACGCGAGGCCGAGCGCGCCTTGGCCTTGGCCGAGGAAGCGCGCGACCTCGATGGACTTGTCGATCGGCTCGATGCAGCGGGATCGCTCCGCAAGGAGCTTGCTGCATTGCCGGGGCCGCTGCTTCGGCCCCCGCGCCCTGGCGCCAGCGAGGTGCTGATCGATTCGAGTCCGCCGCCATCATTGGTCAGCACCGCCGCGCCGCGTTTCCTGATTCCCGTTGCCGGCCGAACCGTCACCGGTTTCGGCGCGGTGGACGATGGCGGTGCACGTTCGCGCGGGATTGCGCTGGCTCCGGCAGCGGGGGCGCAGGTGATTTCGCCCGCCGCGGGCCGGGTCGCATTCGCAGGCCCCTTCAGCGGGTTCGGCCGGATCGTCATCATCGAGCATGCGGGCGGCTACACCAGTCTCGTCACCGGGCTCGCGCGAACCGATGTCGACGTCGGCGAAGAGCTCGTCCGCGGATCACCGCTGGGTGTCGCAGGGGGTAGAAGCCCGGTCGTTGGGTTCGAGCTCCGCCGCGCAGGCGAGCCGGTCAACCCGGTCGAATATGTGCGTTAATCGAACCCGATCGATGCATCCCGGCCCGGGACGGACCCGCATGCATCATCTGGCGTTAACGCGGGATGGGCGATACAAACGCCGCACGTCGTACGAGGAATGCCCATGAAGCTTGCCGCTCTCCTTCGCTCCGCTGCGCTGGTCAGCGCGGTAGCGCTGCTTCCCGCGACCACCGCCGGGCTCGCCCAGGTCGATGGGCGTGCCGGACCCGAATTCGCCAAGCTGTTCGCGGTCTACCAGCGCATCAAGGCGAGCTATGTCGAGCCGGTCGAGGACGACAAGCTCATCCGCGGCGCGATCGACGGTATGCTCGCGAGCCTCGACCCGCATTCGGCCTATCTCGACGGCAACGACCTCCAGCGCCTCGAGACGATGATCGACGGCAACTACTCGGGGCTCGGCCTGTCGGTCGTGCTGGAGGACGGCGCGGTCAAGGTGATCAGCCCGTTCAAGGGCAGCCCGGCGGACAAGATGGGCATCAAGGCGGGCGACTTCATCACCCACCTCGACGGGAAGCTGATCTACGGCGGCGAGCTCGACGACGCGGTCGCGCAGATGCGCGGCCCAGCGGGTTCGAACATCCGGCTGACGATTTTCCGTTCCGGACGCGAGGAGCCGTTCGACGTTACTGTGACCCGCGGGGTCATCGAACTCGAGCCGGTTACTCACGAGCTCAAGCCGGGCAACATCGGCTACATCTCGGTCAACGAGTTCAGCCGCGACGTCGGCTCGGACGTGTTCTCTGCATGGAACGCGATCAAGCGCGAGGCATCGGGCCGGGTCAACGGCCTGGTACTCGACCTGCGCCAGAATCCCGGCGGCTCGCTCGATGAGGCCGTGGCTCTCTCCGACCTGTTCCTCGACAAGGGCCAGATCGTCTCGCAGCGCGGCCGCGCGCGGGGCGAATCGCTCGTCTACGACGCCGAGACCGTGTTCAAGGGCGACATGGCCAAGGGCGTGCCGGTGATCGTGCTGATCGATGCGGGCTCGGCTTCGGCGAGCGAGATCGTCGCGGGCGCGCTGCAGGACCAGCGTCGTGCGGTGGTCATGGGCGACCGCAGCTTCGGCAAGGGCAGCGTCCAGACCCTGCTACCGCTCGGGCGCGAAGCCGCGCTCAAGCTCACGACGGCGCGCTACTACACGCCGCGCGGTCACTCCGTCCAGGAAGGCGGTATCGAACCGGACATCCTCGTCCCGCAGCTCAGCGATCCCGATCTCGCCCGGCGCGAGAAGTTCCGCCTGCGCGAATCCGACCTGCGCGGCCACCTCGTCAACGAGGCGGCGATGAAGGACGAAGAGCTGACCAAGGACCGCAAGGACGATCCGCGCTTCCAGCTCACGGCAGAGCAACTCAAGGCCAAGGGAATCGACGACTTCCAGCTCACCTATGCGCTCGATACGCTGCGGCGCACCGCGCCGAACGCGATCGCCCGCCGCAACTGATGCAAACCCTCCGGTCGATGCCGCTGGCGCAGCGCCTGGCGCTGGGCGTGCCGCTGCTCCTGCTCGGCGGCGCCTATCTGAGCGAGTACGGCTTCGGGCTGTTCCCGTGCGAAATGTGCTGGTGGCAGCGATACCCCCATTTCGCTGCGCTGGCCTTCGCGCTCGTTTCGCTGTTCGTGGCGCCGAAACGCATGTGGGTGGCGCTCGCTGGGATCGCGATCCTCGTCTCGGGCGCGATCGGCGGTTATCACGCCGGGGTCGAGTATGGCTGGTGGGAAGGGGTGACCGCGTGCACGACGGTCGATGCCGGCGGCGGGAGCGCGCTCGATGCGATCATGAACGCCCCGCTGATCCGTTGCGACCAGGCACCCTGGACGCTGGCCGGCATTTCGCTCGCAGGCTTCAATTTCCTGATCTCGACGGCCGCAGGACTCGTCGTGCTCCTGCGGCTTAAGGACGTGAAGTGACTGTCGATACCGCCCGCATGATCCGGGTCGACCAGGCCGGCGAATACGGCGCGCAGCGGATATATGCCGGGCAGCTCGCGGTCATGGGCGACCGCGCACCGCACGCCGGCGAGATCGCTGCCATGGCCGAACAGGAGCGCCGCCACCGCGAGGCGTTCGACGCGTTGATGGCGGCGCGCGGCGTTCGCCCGACCGCGCTGCAGCCCTTCTGGCACGTGGCTGGCTACGCGCTGGGCGCGGCGACCGCGCTGATGGGTCCGGAAGCTGCGATGGCGTGCACCGCGGCGGTCGAGGAGGAAATCGACCGGCATTATTCGGCCCAGCTCGATGCGCTGGAAGCGGAGGGCAGCGATCCCGAACTCGCATCGATGATAGCGGATTTCCGTGACGACGAGCGCGAGCATCGCGAGGCGGCGCTTGCTGCCGGGGCCGAGCGTGCGCCCGGTTATCCGCTACTGGCCGGGGCGATCCGGCTCGGCTGCCGCGTCGCGATTCGGCTCGCCGAACGGATCTGAGGAACCTTGCTGCAGATCAAAGCGCTTTCTAGAGGCGCTTCATAGGCAGTTCAGCGCCGCTATGGCCCATTTGCGACCGATCGATACGAGGATGAAACGATGATCCGCCAGCTAGCCCTTCCGCTTCTCGCTGCCGCCGCCACCGCGATGGCTGCCCCTGTCGCGGCTCAGGACGAGGCAGGCGACAAGGTCCGCATGCTCATCGTCTATGGCGACGACCCGGTGCCGCAGGCGAACGGCGACGAGATCCTCGTCGTCGCGCGGATGCCCGAGAACGATCGGTTTCGCATCCCCGAAGCGCTTCGCTTCAGCGAGGATCCTGCCAACATGGCCTGGGCCCGCCGCGTCGAGAAGCTCGACCTGATCGGGAAGTTCGGCACGATGTCGTGCTCGACGGCCGGAGCGGGCGGCTTCACCGGCTGCACCCAGCAGCTGATCGACGCGTTCTACGCCGACAAGCGCGAAGGCGCCGACGTGCGCTTTTCGCAGTTGATCGCTGCGGCGCGGGCCGAGCGGCTGTCCACGATCGATGCCACGTCTGCTGAGGAGCAGGCGCGCGTCGAACAGATCGAGCGGCAGTACATGGAACGGCTCGAGCGCGAACGCGCCGGAGCGCTCCCGGGAGAGCCGGAGAAAACGCCGCCGGGGGACGCCGAGCCGATCATGACTCCGCCGCAGGGGTGATCGCGGTTCACTAGGCCTGCCTTAACGTTTCGTGGTTAATGCGCTCGACATGACGAGCGCAACGACCAGACCCATCAAGGTTCTACAAGTCTTCGGCACCCGGCCCGAGGCGATCAAGCTGTTCCCGCTGGTCCATGCGCTCGATGGCGATTCGCGCTTCGAGGGGCGCGTCTGCGTATCGGGGCAACACCGCGGTATGCTCGACCAGGTGCTCGATATCGCCGGTGTGGTGCCACATCACGATCTCGACCTGATGCAGCCCGACCAGACGCTCGACGGTTTGACCGCAAACCTTCTGACCGGGATCGGCAAGGTGCTGGACGCGGAGCGACCCGACTGGGTCGTCGTCCAGGGCGATACCGCGACAGCGATGGCCGGGGCGCTTGCCGCGTACTACCGCAAGATACCGGTCGCGCACGTCGAGGCGGGCCTCAGGAGCGGGGACATTCATCATCCGTGGCCCGAAGAGGTGAATCGCAAGATCGTCGGCAGCTTCGCCGCCCTGCACCTCGCACCGACCGAGACGGCAGCCGCAGCCCTGCGGCGCGAGAACGTCGATCCGACCACGATCCACGTCACCGGCAACACCGTCATCGACGCGCTGCACTGGGTGATCGCGCGGATCGAGCGCGAGCCGACGCTCGCGTCGGGGCTCGCCGGACTCGAAGCGCGCTTCGCGGGCAAGCGGATCATCGGCATGACCACCCACCGGCGCGAAAACTTTGGCGAAGGGATGGAGGCGATCGCGTCCGCGGTCCGCCGCCTTGCCGCGCGCGACGACGTCGCGGTGATCTTTCCGGTCCACCTCAACCCCAACGTCCGCGCCGTGATGAACGATCGTCTCGCCGGGCTGGACAACGTCGCGCTCATCGACCCGCTGGACTATCCGCATTTCGCACGTCTGCTCGACATCTGCACGCTGATGCTCAGCGACAGCGGCGGAGTGCAGGAAGAGGCGCCCGCGCTCGGAAAGCCGGTGCTGGTCATGCGCGAAACTACCGAGCGGCCCGAAGGCGTGGAGGCCGGCACCGCGCAGCTCGTTGGCACCGACCCCGACCGCATCGTGGCCGAAGCCACTCGCCTGCTCGATGACCCGGCAGCCTACGAAGCCATGGCCCGCGCGCACAACCCTTTCGGCGACGGCAGGGCGACCGGGCGGATCGTGGAACTCCTCGCCGCGCGCTGATCAGCGTTACCGCTAAATTTACCGCTTGCCGCCTAGAACCCCGCGCGAACCAGCGACGGGAATATCATGCGCGGCGAGAACAATCCGGAAGTATGCGTTATCGGGCTCGGCTACATCGGCCTTCCCACCGCGGCGGTGATTGCGCGCTCGGGTTGCCGGGTTACCGGCGTCGACGTCAGCCAGCACGTCGTGGACACCATCAACCGGGGCGAAATTCACATCGAGGAAGTCGATCTTGACGGTCTCGTCCGCGGGGTCGTGCAGCGGGGGACGCTGCGCGCCTCGACCGAGATCGCGCCCGCCGACGTATTCGTCATCGCGGTGCCGACGCCCTTCGAGAAGGACGGCAACCACACGCCAGATATCTCCTACGTGATCGCCGCGGCGACGAGCCTCGCGACCGTCCTCAAAAAGGGCGATTGCGTGATCCTCGAATCGACCTCGCCGGTCGGCACGACCGATGCGCTGCGCGACCGGCTTGCCGCGCTGCGCCCGGATCTCGCCATGCCGGGCCTCGCGCCGGGCTTGCCCGATGTTTCGATCGCCTATTGCCCCGAGCGCGTGCTGCCGGGCCGAATCCTCGAGGAACTGACCAACAACGACCGGTCGATCGGGGGGATCACCCCGCGCTGCGCGCGCAAGGCGCTGGCGTTCTACAAGCTGTTCGTGCGGGGCACTTGCGTCACGACAGACGCGAAGAGTGCCGAGATGACCAAGCTGGTCGAGAACGCCTATCGCGACGTCAATATCGCCTTCGCCAACGAGCTCTCCATGATCGCCGACCGCATGGGGCTGGACGTCTGGGAAGTGATCCGCCTCGCCAATCGCCATCCGCGCGTGAATATCCTCCAGCCGGGGCCTGGTGTTGGCGGCCACTGCATTGCGGTCGACCCCTGGTTCATCGTGCATGGCGCGCCCGAGGAGTCACAGGTGATCCGCACCGCGCGCGCGGTCAACGATGCCAAGATGCATCACGTGCTCGCCCGAGCGACTGCGCTGGTCGAGGCCAATCCGCATGTGCCGGTGGCCTGTCTCGGCCTCGCCTTCAAGGCAAACATCGACGACTTCCGCGAGAGCCCGGCGCGTTTCATCGCCGCCAGCCTGGCGCGCAAGTTCGCCGACCGGGTGCGCGTCGTCGAGCCCTATGCGCAGCAGCTGCCGATCGAGTTCACAGAGACCGGTGCGACCCTCGTGGACATCGATACCGCCCTCGAAACCTGCGGGGTGCTGATCGTTCTCGTCGATCACGACGTGTTCCGCGTCATCCCGATCGAGGAGCGATCGGACGCAGTCGTATATGACACGCGAGGAATCTGGCCGGATGCCGTCAGCGGCGTGGCGCAGACCCCGCTTCGGCTGGCGAGCTGAGCATCATGCGCGCGCGTCGACCAATGCGCGCGGTGTCTCGACGGCAGGAATTCCGATCAGGGTGACGGCGTCGCCGCACGATCGGGTAACCACCGCGTTGGCGCCGACGACGACGTCATCGCCCAGCGAAATTGGCCCGATCACTTTCGCGCCCGAGGCGATGAAGGCCCGATCGCCGACGACCGGCCGATGTTCATGCGCGGGCTCGACCTCTTTCGCGCCGAGGGTGACCTGGTGATAGATGACCGCGTAAGCACCGATGCGGTTGGCGCCGATCACCGTGCCGGACACGTGCGGCATGAAAAAGTGCGGACCGATCTCGCACGCCGAACTGATCTCCACCCCGTGGACATAGAAATTGAGCCAGGTGAGCACCTTTGCAGTGCCTCGCCATCCCCGGACGTAGGCAGCGTGCGCAAGGCGGTACCAGGCGACGGGGGCGCACCTCGGCACTGCAAAACAGCGCCATAGGTCGCGGCTGCGGACCGTCCGGCCAGGCTGCCCGTAATAATGGAAATAGCGTTCTAGGTCGGACGCAAGAAGTGCTCGCAGCGATCGATGTTCGCTCATGTCGTCACCCCCGCCAAAGTCCGGGCTTCAGGTGGATCGCCGATTGATCCTGTTCCGTCAGCAATTCGTCGATCCATCCCGCGATGCTGTAACGATAGCGGATGTCGTCGGCCAGAGCGGGCGTCGGCGCCTCAAGAAACCCGTCGGCGATGCGCGGCCGGGCGCGATCGATCACCTCGATCCGCGCAGGGTCGTAGAACGAATAGGCCCGGATGTCGGCGTTGGTTGTGACGAGCTTCTTGCCTGCGCCAAGGACCTCGAGCGTGCGCATCGTCAGCCCCGTCTGCCGGGCGTGCTCGATGTCGAGGATGGCGCGGCTCGATTCGAATACGCGCTGGCTTTCCTGGCGCGACAGCGGTTCAAACCGGAACGTCCCGGCCTTGGCATCGCGGAAGCTGGGGTTGGTGATGCGATATGCGGAAAGCACCCAGCGCGCCTTCAGGTAAAGGTACCAGAATCGCCGGGCGCCCGCGGGGAGCGTCGCATCGAGTCGCTCGACGACCTTGTGTCGGTCAGTATGCGCGGTGCCGACGAAAGAGATGTCGAATGTGTCCTCGGCGTCCGCGCCACCCGCGTGGTCGTCAAAGAACAATGGGCGGAACCGCATCCCGTGGCGCGCCGCTGTCTCCCGCTCGAACGTGAAGGCGCGGTCGAACATCGGCACCAGGTCGAGGGCACCCGAGCGGTTGGCGAGCGAATCCCACAAGTAGAAGATGAATTGCGCGCGTGCGTTGTCGCGCCGCAACTCACCGAGCAGTCTTGGCGAAAGTGTCTGGCCATTCACGACGATGACGTAGTCGTAAGCTTTACTTCCGAAGTCGGCCAGCAGGCGGCGATAGTGGCGCTCGGTCGCACGCTGGACTTGTCGCGGGAAGAAACGCGCGGCTGCATGATACGAGGGCGAATCGAACGGCCTGTCCGCCATCGCATCGACATGAGCGCCGCGGCGGGCGAGCTCGCGCGCCATCGCCTCGTCGTACCCGAAGAAGCGCGGCGCGATCAGCAGGACACGGGCGCCGTCGAGGGAGGGTACCATAGTTATTCGAACCCGATTACTAGGGCGAAGTCAGCCGGCGGAGGCGAGCTTGCGTTCGCGAAGTTCCGCCATCGCCCTTTCCGAGCGGTCCTCGAACGCCGGCTGGCTCTCTGCCCATGCGCAGAACCGTGCGAGGCCATCCGCCAGCGAGACTTGCGGGGAGTAGCCCAGATACCGGCGGGCCCGGTCGATATCGGCATAGCAGTGCCGGATATCTCCGACCCGGTATTCGCCCGTCACATTCGTCTGAACCGCGTGACCGCTGGCTTCGACCAAGGCTTCCGCCAACTGGGCGACAGTTGTCGGTTCGCCCGCCCCCAGATTGATGGCTTCTTCGTCCGGAACGTCGGCGAAGAGCGAGGCGACGAGGCCGCCGACGATATCGTCGATGTGCACGAAATCCCGGCTTTCGAGTCCGTCCTCGAACAGGGCGATCGGCAGGCCCTGTCGTGCTCGATTGAAGAAGATGGATATGATGCCGGTGTACGGATTCTGCAGAGACTGACCTTCGCCGAAGACGTTTTGGAAGCGCAATACTACGGGCGTGATGCCCAGTGCCGGCGCGGCGGATCGGATGAGCAGCTCCTGTGCGGCCTTGGTCGCTGCGTAGACGGAACCGGGTGCGAACGACAGGTTCTCGGGCGTGGCCACCGGCTGGAGCGGGTGGCCGTCTGTCGCAAGCAATTCCCAGTTACCTGCCGCAAGTTGTTCCGGGGTGCGACTGGTGGGCTGGATAATCCGAGCAGGTTCCCGCGGATCGATGTACGCCCCTTCGCCGTAGACGCTGCGGCTCGAGGCGAGGACCAGCTTTGCGGGCCGACGCTCGCATTTCGCCAGCGCTTCGAGCAGCGCCCCCGTACCCAGTTCGTTCACCGAAACGTAGTGGCGGATCCGGTACATCGACTGCGCGGTGCCGGTTTCAGCGGCCAGATGGTAGACGGCGTCACACCCATCGATCAGTGTGTGATCATCGACGATTTCTTTGATGTCGAGGCGGCGGAGTGAGGCGCCCTCTGGTGTCGTCGCCCGAGGTATGTCCCCGTGGATCTGCGGAGAAAGATTGTCGATCAGAAGGACGTCGTGCCCTCCGCGCAGCAAATTGCGCGCAAGCGCTTGGCCGATGAAGCCCATTCCGCCTGTTATTGCGATACGCACCCTGGAATCCTTGTATTGGCTGCTGCTAGCCGGCCTGCATACCCGCCTGGGGGTAATTCTCCGCCAGTTTCCGCCGGCCACGCATCCTGCGGCCCCATCCGAGCCTCTCGCCCGCTGCTACCTTGCGGGCCAGCACAGCGCCATAGATCAGGCCGAAGCCTGGTGTCGAAATCATGTATTGCGAGAAGAAGACAAAGACGACCGAGCAGACCAGAAGTGTTTCGATGTGCGAACGGAGCCGCGTCATCATGCGCCAGAGCATGAAACCCAAGATTAGCAGCCCGAAGATGCCGAGTTGGTAGATGGCGATCAGAATGCCTGAAGGAATTCCGGTGAGACTGATGAAGATCAACCATCCATTCTCAGACATGATTGGTCCAACTCGCGCAAACCAGGTTTCGTGACTGAGGCCAGCCGGGAAGAAATAATTTGAAACGATCTCCTTGGCGCCAACGTAGATGCCCCCCAAGCGAGCGTTCGCGCTCGCGTCACTCGTGAGCAGGTAAAACGGGTCGTACCAAAACTCGGTCATTAGGCGGGTGATCCGCCACTCGGCGGGCAACATACCTCCGTCAACGAGAAGGCCCACTAAATAGTAGAGCGGAATGATCAGGACCAGCGCGAGACGTGCTCGGCCACCGAAAATGAGGAAATAGATAAGCGCGCCCAAAATCAGGGCGAGCAGCGCGCTCGACGAGCGGGCGATGAGCACCGCCGTGGCGATGCACACTAGCGCCATGACATTGCGCCCCCCCACCAATACCAGCAATGCGGCCATGATAATCATGTGAAAGCCGAAGTGCGTGGGTTCGGGCGCCAAGCCTAGCACACCACGACCCGAATCGATCAGGTCGTCTGCTGCATCGCCAAACTCGCCGACGAGCTGGGTAGCGAAGTCGGGAGCGACCGTCGCCTGCACGATGCCCACCAACACCCAGATGAATGCGCTCAGGGTTATGACCTTGTCGGCAAGGGCGGGGAAAGAGTGAATCGTGGCAAAGCCCGCCATCGCGAACAGGATGGGCGACAGGTAAATGAGCAGGTACTTCACCTCCTGCGGCTTGGGGCTCGGGAAGCAGGTCGCGGCAAAGGCGAACAGGCCAAGCACTGCAAGGGCACCCAGAGCTACCGCGTCCGGGAACGGGAAGCGCGCGGAAATGACCGGCCACATCGCCAGGAGCGCTGCTGCCGAGAAGACAGCTGCATACGGCTGGTTATAGGATTCGAGCGGGATGATCTGCGTGTAGGGAAACATGCAGAACAGCAGCGCCACGATGCAGATGAGTGGCCTCACTTATCCATGGTTCCCGTAATTGCATCGACCTGAGCGAGCCCGGTCGGCACGCGCTTAGTCTGTCCCTTATTGCGGGACGGAGGTGAACGCAACGCGACCAGCAGCAAGGCCGCATATATCAGGCGACATCCCGCCAGCGCCCACAGCATGGCGTAGAGGCCCTGACCGGTCAGGGCGATGGCCATTGCCGCCATCAGGACCAACGCGAGAAACCCCAACGCCGCCCGCAGCAAAGCCGCCTCCCGATCGAGGGCAATGATCAGGAATTCAAGCAGGCCCACGTTCAACAGGACGCCGGAAACCGCGATGGGCGCGAGCAAATCCGGCTCGATGGCGTAGCGCGCGATTCCCTCGGGAAGGCCCTCCCAGGAAAACAGGGTGGCGGCTCCACCAATTGCAAGGAGCCAGACGGCAGAAGCCAAGCCGATCCACAGCGCCATGTGCCGGGCCGCGCTGCGGGAATGACGCTCGCGGTGGACCAGGCGAATGGCATCGGGCCCGACGCGCTGCGCGAGAATTCCGACGAGCAGTGCAGCGAACATGAGGAACAGCGCAAGCACCGCGTAACGGCCGGCCACTTCGCGCCCCATGACCGCGCTCACGTAGAGTCGATCGAGGTAGTACGGAACGTTGACCGCGCCGTAGGCCAGGAACACGGTCACGCCGCTGCGATCGCCTGTCGCCGGGGCTTCGGTCTCGGGTTCCCGGTCGGCACTCTGCGAGGAGCGCGGAACGAAGAGAAATACCGACAACAGGCACACGAACCCTGTCGCGCCGATCTCGGCCGCCAGGATCGCGTCGACACCTGCCACCCAGGCAGCCGCGACGACGCAGGCAAAGACGACCGCAGTTCGCAGAACCGTTCCCAGCGCAAGCTTGCGGGTGTCGTGCATGGCGCGCTGAAGCGAGGCGACGAGCGCCATGCCGGCTGTGACCAGTGCATAGGCGGCGGAGATCGCGAGGTCGGACGCCCATTCGACGTCGAACGCCAGGCCGACCGCGAGCGCGGGAAGACCGACCATGACCGAGCGTTTGGCGAGCACGGCGAAGATCGCGCCTGAACGCCCACGCAACAGGCCCTCCTGCCCGTCTTCGACAAGCCGGGGGAACGCCTTGATCGTCTGCTCGACGGCCCCGAAACTGATGATTGTCGCCAGGTACGCGCCAGTTGCAATTATCGTCGCGTATCGGGCAAAGTCACTCGGGAGGAGCAGGCCCGCGACTACTGCCATCCGCGCCATCGTCAGGGCGGAAGCGCCGAGCATGACGATCAGGAACGCGGCACTTGCCCAACCGGGACGCATGATGTCGCCGCGCGAAGCCATGGGCGCCCGTTCGGCGAGCGGTTCGGGCGATGGGGGCATGGCTCGTGGCCATAATCCATTTTGAAATCGAGGCAATTGCCTTACCTGAATGCGGTGACTAGGCGGGCCGCCGGACGAGACAGCGAGCTTCAATATGAACACGGCACCTACCGCTCTCGCGGTCATCCCCGCCCGGGGCGGCAGCAAGCGCATTCCGCGCAAGAACATCCGGCCGTTCGGCGATCGCCCGATGATTTCCTATGCGATCGGTGCGGCGCTGGAATCGGGCCTGTTCCAGCGCGTGGTCGTCTCCACCGACGACGCCGAAATCGCCGCCATCGCGCGGGCCGAGGGCGCGGACGTGCCCTTCGAGCGACCGGCAGACCTGTCCGACGATTTCACACCCACCGTGCCGGTTATCCAGCACGCGATCACAGCATGCCGCGAAGACGGGTGGTCCGGTGCGATGGTCTGCTGCATCTATCCAGGCGTGCCCTTCATCCGCTCGAGCGACATTGCCGAAGCGCTGGCCCTGCTCGAAAATGCGGGAGGCGCGGGCTATGCCTTTCCAGTCACCCATTTCCCGTCTCCCATCCAGCGGGCCCTTCGTCGCGACGCCGGCGGAGGGGTGGCGCCGTTCGCGCCCGAGCATGTCGCGACGCGCACGCAGGACCTCGAGCCTGCGTATTTCGATGCAGGCCAGTTCTACTGGGGTTCAGCCGAAACGTGGCTCGCCGGTCTGAATATCCACGCCAACGGCCGCGCCATCGTGCTGCCCGAATGGCGGGTGGTCGATATCGACACCCCGGAAGATTGGGATCGGGCCGAGGCGCTGTTTCGTGCGATTGGCAGCGGCTCGCGGAACTAGCCGGTGAGGTGCAACGAGCCGCCGAGAATCGCGATCAGGGCCGATGCCGGCCCGTCGATCGGCATCGGGCACCTCCGCCGCTGTCTCTCGCTCGCGCAGGCGCTTCGCGATCTCGGGGTCCAGGTTCGCTTCGTGACGAGGGTGGATGGCTATCCGAGCGCCGAGGTGATCGAAGGTGCCGGATTTGCCGTCTCATGCCTGCCCGCTGACGGTGACGATGCAGCCGAAACCATCGCTGTGCTTTCCGAATGGAGGCCCGACTGGATCATCGTCGATTCCTACCGGCTCGACGCCGAGTGGCACAGCACGATGCGCGATCGCCTGGGGTGCCGCGTAGCAGCGATAGACGATGTAGCCGATCGCGAATTCGACGTCGAAGTGCTGATCGACCACAACCTCGCGCCCGATGCGCGCGCGAAATATGCCGGGTTGCTCCTTCGCGGATCGCGAATTCTCGCGGGGCCGCGCTTCGCCTTGCTGGGGCGGGTTTACGCCGATGCACGACCTGTCGAGATCGTCGAGAAAGTGCGCAGCATCGGAATTTTCGTGGGCGGATTCGATCAGTCCGGACTCGCCAAGCGAGCTCTCGGTGCGGTGCGCGATGCCGGGTTTTGTGGCCGGGTGGAGGTGGTCGCAGCAAGCGCGGATCCGCGACTGCCCGCGCTCGAAGAGGCAATCGCGGCTGACGAAAACGCCACGCTTTCCCTGGACCTTCCCAACCTTGCCGACTTCTTCGCGCGGCACGACCTGCAGATCGGCGCCGGCGGAGGGGCCACTTGGGAACGCTGCTGTCTGGGTGTACCGAGCGTCCTGGCGGTCGTCGCCGAGAACCAACTCGCCGTTGTCCCCCATCTCGAAGCGGCAGGTGTGATACTTGCCAGCGCCCCCGACCGTGAAAGCCTGGCGGCAGCCGTCGCGAGACTGATCGGCGATGTGTCGTTGCGCCAGGAGATGGCGCGGGCTGCGCGCTCCCTCGTCGATGGTGCGGGATCTGACCGCGTTGCGGTTGCGCTTCTCGCCGACCGGCTCCGGGTGCGCGAGGCGACCGAAGAGGATTGCGAGCTGGCCTATCGCTGGCGAAACGACTCTGCGACGCGGGCCGTTTCGCGCGAGCGATCGGAAATTCCCTTAGACGACCATCGCGACTGGTTTGCGCGGACCCTTGCCGATCCCGCGCGCAGCCTGCTCATCGGCATGATCGGGTCTCGTCCGGTGGGCGTAATCCGCTTCGACCGGGTCGACGAGGCAAGCGTGGAAGTATCGCTCTATCTCGATCCAGACCTCCACGGCATCGGTATCGGCCCGCACCTGCTTGCCGCAGGTGAGCGCCGGGCCGCGGCGGGATTGGACATTGTCGCCGAAGTGCTAGAAGGCAACCGCGGGTCCGCGCGGCTGTTCGAATCGAGCGGCTACTTTCGCGTGAGTCCCGGACATTACCGTAAACCCGGCGTGTTGCCGGCAGGAGACGACTGACGCCATGATGATCGGCAACCGCGAGGTCGGGCGAAACGCGCGCCCCTACCTGATCGCCGAGATGTCGGGCAATCACAACCGGTCGCTCGACCGTGCCCTGGCCATCGTCGACGCAGCCGCTGCCAGCGGAGCGGACGCGATCAAGTTGCAGACCTACACCGCGGAAACGATGACGCTGAACGTGAGCGCGCCCGGATTCGTGATCGAAGATCCGGACAGCCTCTGGGCTGGGCGGCAACTCTATGACCTGTATGACGAAGCGCACACGCCATGGGACTGGCACGGTCCGATCATGGAGCGGGCGGTGCAGCACGGGATCGACTGCTTTTCCACCCCCTTCGACGAGACGGCCGTCGATTTCCTCGAAAGCCTCGGCGCACCGGCCTACAAGATTGCCAGCTTCGAAGTGACCGACCTGCCCCTCATCCGCAAGGTTGCGGCGACGGGCAAGCCGATGATCGTTTCGACCGGCATGGCGACCGTGGCGGAGATCGACGAAGCCGTGCGTACGGCGCGCGATGCCGGGAACGACGACATCGTCATCCTCAAGTGCACCAGCACGTATCCCGCCACTCCGGAGAACACGAATATCTCGACCATTCCCAACATGCGCGAGGCATTCGGGGTCGAAGTGGGCTTGAGCGACCATACGATGGGCTGCGGCGTCGCGGTCGCCGCCGTCGGAATGGGCGCTGTTCTGGTCGAAAAGCATTTCACGCTTGCGCGCGCAGATGGGGGAGTCGATTCGACCTTCAGCCTCGAGCCGGCGGAATTCCGGACATTGCGCGAGGAAACCGAACGCGCCTGGCAGGCCATCGGCAAGGTCACTTACGGCGGTACCAAGGCCGAGGAGAAGTCGCGGGCCTTTCGTCGTTCGCTCTATATCGCGCGGGATATGGCCGCAGGCGACGAGCTGACTTCGGACACGTTGCGCATCGTGCGACCCGGGTTCGGCCTCCCGCCCAAGTTCTACGACCAGATGCTCGGCAAGCGGGTCACGCGCGCGGTAACGGCGGGCACTCCGCTCGACTGGGACCTGGTCGCCTGAGGCCGAATTGCACAGCGCTCTGATAATCGGCTGCGGCCGGATCGCGGGAGGCTTCGACGAGGGCCGCCCGTCCACCGCCCTGGCGCGGACCCATGCCGGAGCGTACCGCGCGCATGGCGGGTTCTCGATCGAAGCATGCGTCGATCCCGACGCAGCGCGCCGCGAGGAATTTGCCCGCAACTGGGGCGTACCCCGGTCGGCTGCGACCCTGGGCGAACTCGGCCCTGCAGCCTATGATGTCGTGTCGATCTGCTCTCCCACCAGCGCCCATCCCGCGGACATCGCTGCGGCGCTGGATCTGGGGCCGAAGCTGATCTTCTGCGAAAAGCCGGTAAGCGGCGACGCCGAACAGACCGCAGAACTTGCAGATCGGTGTGCCGAGCGCGGCATTCTGCTCGCCGTCAACTACACCCGTCGCTGGGCCCCCGACGTGGTCGAACTGGCGCACGACCTTGCAGCCGGTTGTTGGGGAAGCGTGCGCTCGGCCTACGGCATCTATACTAAGGGCGCCGTCCACAACGGCGGTCACATGATCGATCTGCTCCACATGCTGCTCGGCCCGATAGACCTGATGGCGGCCGGGTACCCGGTGTTCGATCATTGGGATGACGACCCGTCGGTGCCAGCGCTGCTTCGTAGTGAGGCCGGCGTTCCGATCACGCTGTCGGTGGGTGATGCCCGCGATTACGCGGTGTTCGAATTGTCGATCGTGACCGAACGGGGCGAGATGGTCATGCGCGACGGGGGACTCTCCTGGACGTACCGATGGGCCGACGAGAGCACCCAGTTCGCCGGTTACCGGTCGCTTGGCCCGTTCGAGCATGTCGCAGGCCGCTACGACGAGGCCATGCCTGCTGCGATCGCCAACATTGCCGCCGCACTGGATGCGGGCGCGGCGCTTGCATCGACGGGGAAAACCGCTCTTGCGGCGCAGCGCGTGTGCGAGCAGATGCGCCGCGCAGCACTCGCGCATGATCACTGATGGAAAGCATTGCATGACCGATACCCTCGCCATCCACGGCGGCACCCCGACGGTCGAGACGCCGCTCGCGCTGTTCAAGGCGATGAGCGAAGACGAGGTCGAGGCAGCCTCGAGGGTCGTCCGCTCGGGCGTGCTTTCGGCCTTTATCGGAGCGCCCGGGGAATTTTTCCTTGGTGGACCGGAAGTGCGCGCGTTCGAAGCGAAGGCCGCCGACTACTTCGGCGTGCGCCACGCGATCAGCGTCAATTCGTGGACGTCGGGCCTCATCGCAGCGGTGGGGGCCGCCGGGATAGCGCCCGGTGACGAGGTGATCACGACGCCGTGGACGATGTCGGCCACCGCGATGGCGATCCTCCACTGGAACGCGATCCCCGTCTTCGCCGACATCGATCCGGAAACCTTCAATCTCGACCCGGACAGCGTCGAAGCACTCGTGGGTCCCCGGACGAAGGCGATCATGGCGGTCGACATCTTCGGCCAGTCCGCGGACATGACCGCGCTGCGGGGCATCGCCGACCGTCACGGGTTGGCGCTTCTGACCGACACCGCGCAGGCGCCCGGCGCCAAGACCGGCAACCGTTTCACAGGCACCTTGGCCGACATCGGGGGCTTCAGCCTCAATTATCACAAGCACATCCATTGTGGCGAAGGGGGCATCCTCGTCACTGACGATGACCGTTTGGCGGAGCGGCTCCAGCTCATCCGCAATCACGCCGAGTCCGTGCTGAAGAGCGAGGACCCGGCCGACTACGTCAACATGATCGGCTACAACTTCCGCATGGGCGAGATCGAGGCGGCAATCGCCTCGGTCCAGCTCGACAAGCTCAAGGAGCGGGTCGAGAGCCGCCAGCGCGCCGCGCGCCAGCTGGACGAAGGCCTCGCCGGCCTCGCCGGCCTGACGACTCCGAAGGTCGAGGCGGACGGGACGCACGTCTATTACGTCTACGGGATGACGCTCGATACCGAGGCTCTCGGCGTGCCGCGCGCCAACATCGTCGCCGCGCTCCAGGTCGAAGGCGTGCCGGGTCTTTTCGCCGGGTACCAGAACCTGCACCTGCTGCCGATCTTCCGCCACCGCATTGCTTACGGCCGGGACCACTTCCCCTTCAGCCTGGCCGAGCGCGAAATCCCGTACGGCCCCGGCACTTGCCCGATCGCCGAAAAGCTTCATGGCGAGACATTCATGGGCCTGAACCTGTGCATGTGCGACTACCCGCCCGAGGACGTCGACGCCGTGGTCGCTGCATTCCGCAAGGTGTGGGCCGGAATGGATGCGTTACGCAAGGGGACGGGCGAGGTCGAAGGAGACTAAAAGATGGAAAGGTTCCTTGTTGGCAAGCGCATATCGCTTCACGGACTAACGCCTGATCAGATGACGCCGGACACGCCATACTATGGCTGGCTCGACGACCTTTCGCTCGACGAGTACACCGAGAGAAGTCATTTTCCCAATAACCCACAGCGAATGCTGGACTATTACACTACTGCGTGTGCAAACCGTTCTCTCGTTCTGCTGGGCATTTTCGACAACGAGTCCGGCGACCACGTCGGGAACATCTCCTTCTCGGACATCAACTGGCTGAACCGGCGTGCATTCATCGGCTATCTTCTGGGCGATGCGAATTATGCCGGGAAGGGGTATGTAACCGAAGCGTGCCTCATGATGATGTACTATGGGTTCAACCGGCTGAACCTGAACCGCATCTGGGGCGGCGTGTCCGCGTTGCACGGAGCATCTCGCAAGGTCTGTGCAAAGGTGGGACTGAAAGAGGAAGGCATTCAGCGCCAGACCCTCCTGCGCAACGGCGAATTCTCGGACAGCATCATGGTTGGAGCGCTGCGCGACGAATGGATGCCCGAGTTCGGCGAAAAGGCGCGTGGCTTCTTCGCCGTGCCTCCGACCTATGACATGCCTTGAACTTTGCCTGCGCTCGACGATCTCTTTGCAATCGGATCCGCGCCGCTTGTCGTAGCGCACGACGCGGGCGCAGCGAACATTGCCCTTTTCTGGCTTCGAGAGTGTACGCGCCAACCCGCCCTTTGCTGCGATGGACCTGCGACCGCTATTGCCGCAAGGTATGGCCTGATCTCCCGCGGTGCCCAGGACCTCGAGTGCATGCTTGGCGAAACCGATTGCCTGCTCACCGGCACCGGCTGGGCGAGCGATCTTGAGCACGATGCGCGGGCATGGGCCAAGGCCAGGGGTGTGCCTGCCATTGCACTTTTGGATCATTGGACGAATTACCGCTCTCGCTTCCGGCGGGGAGGGGTAGAGATACTGCCGGACGAGATCTGGGTGACCGATCCCGCGGCGCTCGAGATTGCCCGTGCCGAATTTCCGGAATTGCCTGTCCGTCTGCAACGGAACGATTATCACCTGGCGCAAGTGAAGGCGGCGGGCCCCACGCCGCCCGACGGGGACCTGCTGTTCATCGGCGAGCCTGCGCGCTCTGGCTGGGGCCTAGATGTCCCGGGTGAAATCCAGGCGCTGGACTATCTCGTGGCGAGCGCTCGGGATGTCGGGATACCGGAGAGTACGCGCCTCCGGATACGCCCCCACCCGGCCGACGAGCCTGGAAAGTACGACGACTGGATCGCATCGCATCCGGTGGCCGCGCTCGACGAAGCGCCGGACCTGTCGACAGCGTTGTCGCGTGCGAGATATGTCGCCGGATTGAACTCGGCCGCTCTGGCGATCGCACTCGATGCCGGACGGACCACGATATCCGCTCTGCCACCCAATGCGCCGCCTTGCGTGTTGCCGCTGAGCCGCCTCATTCACCTGCGCGAGGCGGCGGCCGGTAGTTCACCCGCTTTTCCCTAGCAATCGCCGACGCCTTTCGCCAAAGCCCGCGCCGATGAAGTACTGCTCTCGCTGCCTCCAGCCGGACACGCGACCGAATACGAAGTTCACGTCCGAGGGTATCTGTCCCGCGTGCGACTATTTCGCGCGGTTGCAGGATGTCGACTGGCAGGAACGCTACGAGATTCTTCAGGACCTGCTCGCCGGGTACCGCAAGAAGCCCGGCCAGCACTGGGATTGCATCATCGGCGTATCGGGGGGCAAGGATTCGACCAGGCAGGCGCTCTGGGTTCGCGACAAGCTGGGCATGAACCCGCTCCTGGTATGTCTGACATATCCTCCCGAACAGGTTACCGAGCGCGGCACCGAGAACCTGTCCGCCTTGATCGAGCACGGATTCGATCTCGTCATGAGCGCGCCGGCTCCGCAGACATGGCGCAAGCTAATGCGCGAGGCTTTCGACCGCTTCACCAACTTCGGACGCTCGACCGAAATGGCGCTGTTCAGCTCGGTCCCGCAGCTCGCCATCCGCTATCAGATTCCCCTCATCCTCTGGGGTGAGAACCCGGGTCTCCAGCTTGGCGATCTCAAGACGCTGGGCCGCACTGGATACGACGGCAACAACCTCAGAAACATGAACACCCTCGCGGGCGGGGCGATGGACTGGATGCTCGACGTCGCCGACATGAAGTCGATGATCCCCTACCAGTACCCGAGCCCCGAAGACTTCGAGAAGCACGACCTCCAGATCGTCTATCTCGGCTGGTTCCTGGGCGACTGGTCCCTGACCAATAACGGCATGTATGCCGCCAGCGAAGGACTGCAGCTACGCACCGACACGGTCGAGAACACCGGCGACTTGCGCGGGGTCACCTCGCTCGACGAGGACTGGGTCACCCTCAACCAGATGATCAAGTTCTACAAGTTCGGTTTTGGCCGGGTGACCGATTACGTGAACGAGGAAATTCGCCTCGGCCGGCTGACCCGCGACGAGGGCATCGACCTCGTCACCCGCTACGACGACAGCTGCTCACCCGAATATATCGCGGCCTTCTGCGACTACATCGGGATCTCGGTCGATGCGTTCTGGCAGCAGGTTCACGGCTCCGTGAACAAGGATCTGTTCGATGTGCGGCCCAACGGGCTGATCGAACGCAAGTACACGGTCGGGGTGGGGCTGTGAGGCGCATCCTGATCAAGGTCACGCGGCGCACCGTCGGGATCGTCGACTATGGTGTCGGCAATCATGCCTCGGTGCGGCAGACGCTGCACGCGATCGGGCACCGCTGCCGGATATCGTCCGATCCTGCGGTGCTCGCCGCATCAGATGTCATCTTCCTGCCTGGCGTTGGCGCCTTCGGCGCGGCGATGGAAGCGCTCCGCAATACCGGCCTTGCGGAGTTTCTGCAGGAGCGCGGGCGCGCAGGGCAGCCGTTCGTCGGTCTATGCCTCGGGATGCAGCTCCTCGCCGACGCGGGGCACGAATATGGGTACAATGCCGGGCTGGGGCTGATCCCGGGCGAAGTGATCAGGCTGGACCAGACTCCGTGCCACATCGGCTGGAACGCGGTCGACGCGGTCACCGCCGACTCCATGTTCGCCCCGACCGACGGGCGGGCGATGTATTTCAACCACAGCTTCGTCTTCGACACTCCTCCCGACTACCGCGCCCTGACTGCGCGTATCGATCGGCCGTTCACCGTCGGCGTGCGCCGCGAAAACCTCGTCGGGCTGCAGTTCCATCCGGAAAAGAGCCAGGAAGACGGTCGCGAACTGCTCCGCAACGTCATCAAGGGATTGTGCGGATGATCGCGAAGCGCCTTGTCGGGGTCGTGACGGTCAAGGACGGATGGGCAGTCCAGTCGTTCGGATACTCCCGTTATCTGCCGCTGGGGCGGCCCGAAGTGCTGGTCGAGAATCTCGATCGCTGGGGGGCGGACGAGATCCTGCTCCAGTGCATCGATCGCACGCGCCTTGGCCTCGGGCCCGATTTCGCTTTGCTCGAGCGGATCGCGCGACAGGGCGTGTCGACGCCGATGATCTATGCCGGCGGCATCCGCAGCGACCAGGACGCGGTCGACGCAGTCGGCGCGGCGGCCGACCGGATCGCGGTCGATGCGCTTCTTCGCGACGATCTGGACGCCGTGGCGCGCGCCAGTGCGCGACTGGGCAACCAGGCCATGGTCGCCGCACTGCCGATGTCGCGGACCGGCTGGCTCGATTACCGAACCGGCATTTCCGAGAAACCGGGGCCGGCGCTGATCGAGGCGCTGGCAGACGGCGTTCTGTCCGAAGCGATGGTGATCGACCCGGCGCACGAGGGTCATCCCGGCGCGTTCGACGATGCCCTGCTCGACATTGTGCCGGGCGAGTGCCCCCTTATCGCCTTCGGTGGCATCTCGGAGGGGGAACAGGTGCAAGCGCTGCTGTCCCGTCCGCGTGTCGTCGCCGTGGGAGTCGGGAATTTCCTCGCCTACCGCGAGCACGCGATCCAGGCGCTCAAGGAAGCAGCGGAAGGCGCGCCGACCCGGCCGGCCGCCTATCACGAGACCCGGTACGCATGACCAACCTCGAACAACAGTCCGTGCAGTCGTGCCGCCGCTGCCTGTACACCACCGCACATGCGCTGGGCCTGACGATCGACGCGGACGGTATCTGCTCGGGATGCCGCATCCACGAGGAAAAGGACCGCCTCGATTTCGGCGAACGCTGGCAGAAGCTTCTGGCCATCGTCGAGCCATACCGGGCGAAGTCCGGCACGACTTACGACTGCATCGTGCCGGTGACCGGCGCAAACGACAGCCACTGGATCGTCCACATCGTCAAGGAGCGACTGGGGCTCAACCCGCTCCTCGTGACCTATAACAAGTACTTCAACACGCCGCTCGGGATCCGCAACCTGGCGAACCTGCGGATTCGCTTCGACTGCGATATCCTCGTCCAGAACGTGAACCCCGTTTCGGTGAAGAAGATCACCCGCACCACGTTGCGGATGCTCGGTTCGATGTACTGGCCGTGCCTTGCTGGACAGACTGTATTTCCGGTCCAGACGGCAGTCCGATTCAAGGTTCCGCTGATAGTATGGGGCGCGCATCAGGGCCTCGAGCAGGTCGGGATGTTCAGCCACGAGCACGAGGTCGAAATGACCCGCCGGTACCGCAAGGACCACGACCTGATGGGGCACGAAGCGGACGACCTCACCTCGATCTTCGATACGCTGACGGAACAGGACGTGTGGCAGTATCGCTACCCCGACGATTCCGACCTCAACGCGGTCGGTGTGCGGGGAATCTATCTCGGTAACTATGTGCGCTGGGACCCAAAGGCACAGCACGAGGCCATGGTCGCAACCCATGGATATAAGGGGGCTCGCTTCGCGCGGACCTTCGACACTTATGACTACGTCGACTGCTTCAACTACATGGATCTGCACGATCGGCTGAAGCTGGCGAAGCACGGCTATTCCAAGGTGACCGACCACGCCTGCCGCGAGATTCGCCACGGACGGCTGACGCGGGACGAAGGGCTGGCGCTGGTCCAGCGGTACGAGGATGCCGCCCCGCGCTATCTCGACCTTTTCATGGATTGGCTGGGGCTCGACCGAAGCGGGCTCGAGTTCCTGATCAACGAACACCGCAACCCGCGTTTCTGGCACGAGACCAAGCCCGGCCGCTGGGAGCGGGCGCGGATCCTGCCGGAAGGCGATCCAAGCGCATGCGCCGCGATAGAGGCGCGGTTGGGATTCGCGGCGCAAAGCGACCTCGATTATACCGGACGGGGTGGCTACATCACCATCGGCAAGGGCTATCCGCTTTAGTCCGCAGGAGCTACGCCCCCCCCGGCGCCCCATTCGAAATTCTCTGGAGACCATGTGCATGAATCGCGAGCAGGAAAAATTCTGGGCTGATACGTATTCGAAGGAATACATGGAGAAGAATGCCGCGTTCGATCGCGATCGCGGGGAAGAGGGCTGGTCGAAGATGCTCGCTTCGGCCGGTCCGATCGGCAGCATCCTCGAATGCGGTTCGAACATCGGGCGCAACATCGGCTTCCTCGAAGCCGTGCGGCCGGATGCGCAGAAGTCGATCATCGAGATCTCGAAGGGCGCATACGAAACGGTCACGAACCGCTACCCGCTCGCGTCGTCGTTCAACGGGCCGATCCTCGCGTCCGATTTCCCGCCGGCGAGCTTCGATCTCGTCTTCACGATCGGCGTGCTGATTCACATCAACCCCGACGACCTTGTCGCCACCATGGGCAAGATGTTCGATTATTCGAAGCGCTACGTGCTGATGGGCGAGTACTTCAACCGTACGCCGGTGATGATCGAGTACCAGGGCGAAAAGGACAAGCTTTTCAAGCGCGACTTCGGCAAGCTGTTCCTCGAGAACTTCGACGTCGAGCTCGTCGATTACGGCTTCCTCTGGGGCCACATCTACGACGACGCCGGGTTCGACGACATTACCTGGTGGCTGTTCGAGAAGCGCTGATGGCGGACGCCGCCGGACCGACGATCCTCTGCCTGTCCCGGTCGTACCTTTCGCGGCTCCTTCCGGCGATGGAGGCGCGTCACGATGGTGCGCGCTATCTCCACGTCGTGCAGAACGAACGCGAGCGTGCGTACATCGAAGGCATCGGCGGCAGAGTCGTCATGTCGATCGAGAGCGTGGTGCGCGATGCATTGCGGGACGATCGCGACCGGTGGGAAGAGCCCGCGGATTTTCGCGAGGTTACGGGCTATCCGTGGTCGCCGATCGCGTCGGACCGTTATTTGCCGACGTTCCCACCCGAGATGCAGGGCCGAATCGCCGGCGCTTTATATCACGGTCTCGCCCGCGTGTTCGCAGAGCACCGGATCGACGCGTTCCTGTCTGAGCCGGTCGCGCTATTCGTAACGCATTGCGCCTTCTACCTTTCGCGAAAGCACGGTGCGCGCCGCCTGATGTGGGGCAATGCGTGGTTTCCCGACTGGTTCTTCTTCGCGGACGGGATTCATATCTCCCGGCCCGTGCGCTCGGCGCCATTTCCGGACGGAGAGCGCGAGCCTCTGAAAGCGTCGATCGAGAGCTATTTCGACGGGGTCGTCGCCGACCGCAGAGGCCCTGCGTACCACCCCTCGTTCTTCAAGGGGAAGCTCTCCCCGCTGGCAATCCTGAGGCAGCGACGGGGCGAGCAGGCGCTGATCGTTCAGCCAGGCCTGATGGCCCGCGCAGTGCAGCGGGCCCGCCTCGCGCGGGTCCAGCTGGCGCGGCTTGGCTTTCCCCGGTTCAGCGATGTCCTGACCGCCGGCGCGGTCGACGAACATCGGATGTACCTGCGCGCGCTTTCCACGAAGCCGAGCTGCTACGACTCCGTTCCGACGAGCCATGATCCGCTGCGGGTCGTCTATCCCCTGCAGTACGAGCCCGAGGCCTCGCTGCTCTATTTCGCGCCCGACTTTCGCGACCAGACGGTCCTTGTCGAGAACGCGCTTCGAGCCTTGCCGCATGGGGCAACTCTCTGGGTCAAGGAGCATCCGAACCAGTTCGGCGCGCTGGGGGCGAAACCATGGCAACTCTTGAAGCGAAAGTACGGCGCGTTGCGCTTCGTGCACGGGCGACAGAGCGGCCGCGATCTCATCCGCAATTCGGCGCTCGTCGTGAGCGTGTCGAGCAGCGCGGGGATGGATGCCCTCGCGATCGGGCGCCAAGTCCTGGTCGTCGGTGAGGTCTACTATCGCGATTGGCCCGGGGCGACGGCCATTCGTTCCTATGCCGAGCTTGCCGAGGCGCTCAACTATCCCGCGTACTATCGCCCGGTAGAGAATCGCGAAAGCCTGATCGATGCGCTCGTCGAGCAGGGTACGCGCTGTTACCCGGGCGATCCCCAGCCCCGCAGCGACTTGTTTTCGCCGGAGAATCTCAATCGGCTCGTCGCTGCTGTTGCGGCGGAATGCGCCGCTCCCGTACCGACTTCCTAGCCGAGCGCCTGGCGCAGGACCTCGACGACATAATCCTGCTGCTCATCGGTCAATCGGGGATGGAGCGGGAGCGAGATCGCACTGGCGTAATAGGCCTCGGCTGCGGGGAACTGTCCCTCGCCGAAGCCCAGCCGGCGATAATCCGGTTGCAGGTGGATCGGGATGTAGTGGACGTTCGCTCCGATCCCCGCATCGCGAAGGGCGGCGAAGACCGTGGCGCGGGTGGCGGAGGTCTTCGCTGCGTCGACTTCGATCACGTAAAGGTGGAGCGCGGACACGAGGCCCTCTGCCGTCTGCAACAGTTTGACGGGGAGCGGCGCAAGCAGTCGATCGTAACGCGCGGCAAGCTCGGCACGGCGCGCGTGCATGGCAGGCAGCCGCGCGAGCTGCGAACGGCCCAGCGCAGCCTGCAGGTCGGTCATGCGGTAGTTGTAGCCCAGCGCGACCTGCTCGTAATACCAGCCGCCCTCGGGTTGGCTTTCCATCAACGCGGGGTCGCGCGTGATCCCGTGGCTCGACAGTAGCCGGATGCGCTGCGCGAGCGCGGGGTCCCGCGTCGCGCACAGACCACCTTCGGCCGTCGTGACGACCTTCACGGCGTGGAAGCTGAATACCGTGATGTCCGCCCAGCGGCTGCCGACCATCACCCCGTCGCGCGATGCGGCCACCGCGTGGGAGGCGTCCTCGACGATGTAGAATCCGTACTCGTCGGCCAGCGCGCGGATTGCCGGCAGGTCGGCGGGCAGTCCGGCGAAATCCACGGGAATGACGACCTTGGGCAGCGTACCGTCTGCCTTGGCCGCAGCGAGCTTTTCGGCCAGTCGCTCGACGCTCATGACCCTGGTTGCCGGATCGATGTCGACGAAATCGACCTCCGCGCCGCAATAGCGGATGCAATTGGCCGAAGCGACGAAGCTGTTCGGTACGGTCCACCCGCGATCGCCGGGGCCGAGACCGAGGGCAAGGCATGCGAGGTGCAGCGCCGCCGTGGCGTTGGCGACGGCGATGCAGTGCTCGACCTGATGAAGCGAAGCGAACGCAGCCTCGAACGCCGGGATTTCCGGTCCTTGCGTCAGGAACGGGCTTCGGAGGGCCGTGACCACCGCCTCGACGTCGGCGTCCTCGATCGACTGGCACGAGTAGGGAATGAATTCCATTGCGCCGCCTTTCCGCGACCTAGGGCGTCAATCGCCGCCGAAATCGCCCTCGACATGCCGGGCGATCAGGTCGCGGATCTGCTCGACCGATAGGAAGTCCGGGTTGTCGCCGCTGTTGTAGGAGAAACCCGGATCGACAAGCTGCGCACCGTGGCGATCGCAGTAGTCGGACACGATCCGTTCGTCGCCGGGGGGAAGAATGGCGTAGTAGCGGCCGAGGTCGACCGTGTTCGGGCTGTCCGAACTGGTGATCATTTCCTCGTGAATCTTCTCGCCGGGCCGAATGCCCACGATGTCGTGGCGGGCATCGGCATCGACGGCAGTCGCCACATCGGTGATCCGGTACGACGGGATCTTCGGCACGAGTATCTCGCCGCCGCTGGCCTGCTCGATCGCCCACAGGACCATGTCGACGCCCTCTTCGAGCGAGATATTGAAGCGGGTCATCGCCGGGTCCGTGATCGGCAAAACGCCGCCGCCGCGCCGGGCGATGAAGAACGGGATGACCGAGCCGCGGCTGCCCATGACGTTTCCGTATCGAACGACCGAGAACCGGATGTCCCGGTTGCCGCGTATGTTGTTCGCCGCAATGAACAGCTTGTCCGAGCACAGCTTGGTCGCGCCGTAGAGATTGACAGGGGCGGCCGCCTTGTCGGTGCTCAACGCGACGACGCGCTGGACCCCGGCATCGAGTGCCGCCTCGATCACGTTTTGCGCGCCCATGACGTTGGTCTTAATGCACTCGAACGGGTTGTACTCGGCCGCGGGCACCTGTTTCAGTGCGGCGGCGTGTACGACGATGTCGATCCCTTCAAGCGCGCGGCGCACCCGCGCCTCGTCGCGCACATCGCCGATGAAAAACCGGAGTCCGGGATAGCGGTCTATCGGAAAGACCTGTTGCATTTCGAACTGTTTCAGCTCGTCACGCGAATAGATCACCAGGCGCCGAACATTCGGGTTGGCGTCGAGCACGCGCCGCACGAATGCCTTGCCGAAGGAGCCGGTTCCGCCGGTTACGAGGATCGATTTACCGTTGAGGCCGTCAGTCACGAGGGGGTCTTTTCCAGTGTCGTCGCGCGCGATGATCGCGCAGGCGAGAGATTAGGGATTGGGGGTTTGCCGGGGGCTTGCGGGCACGATTTCGATGTCCCGAACCGATAAGTCAATCGCCGGTTGCCCGAACGGCACGCGCACGACCAGATCGAGGCGCTGTGCAGGGCAGTTTCCGGGAATGACGATCGGACCGAGGCTATCCGGGGCCCGCTCCAGCAGGTTGCCGCTGCGCCACAGGTCGCGCAGTCCAAGGCAGGCTATGCGCCAATAGGCTTCAGCGCCAGCGGTCTCGCCCGACTTGGTGAATTCCTGCCGGATCCGCCAGGTGCCTGGCCGAAGCAGGAGTGTCTTGCTGGCGAGCGCGTCGTTGGCGTTGCCGGCAGCGTAGATCGACAGCGTCCTGGCGCCATCGCCCATGTCCACCGCGCTGGCCGAGCCGGTCGCATCGCTGATCAGGTTCCATGCCGCCGCGCCGAATTGTGGATCGAGATTGCCAGGGCTCAGCGTGAGGCTGGTGAACATGTCCGCACTTGCACCGGGCACCCGCTCGATAAGCTGCGACGCCAGGCGATACTCGCCGGCCTCGAAGGCGCGAGTCACGAACTGGCCGCCGTAGGTCGTCCAGATTCCCGGGCTCACGCGGGCACCGGCGTCGAGCATGATGCGCGCCACATGCCCCGCGTTTTCTTTCTTGGCGCTCGCCTCAGAGAGAAACGAGAGCACCCACGGCGAACGATCCGCGAGCAGGTCAGCCAGGCTTTCGCGCATCTCCGCCTGCCCCAGGGCCTGCTGCAGCCGCGGGAAGAACAGCTGCGCCGAGTCCGGTCGCGCGCGCAGGATCGCATCGAAGTGACGCATGGCTTGCTGCACGTCGCCGGCCTGGAGGGTCGAATAGGACATGACCAGCTGCGAGAACGTCACACGCGGAGACACGCGCGTGGCGACCGAAGCGTACTTGGCGGCTTTCGGCGAACGGCCTTCTGGGTCGGCCACGTAGGCCATCAGGTTGAGCGCATTGGCATCGAGCGGGGCTTCGCGCAGACGATCGCGCGCCGCGCGCATCGCTGCGGCGTCCGACGGCATCTTGTCGGGTTGGCCGAGAAACTGGCTGTATGCCGCGACCTGCGCCTTGGTGGCACCGGGAAGGCTGGCAGCGGCCGCCGGGCTGACCGGTATCAGTGCCGCCCGCGCCGCGTCGAACGCGACGTAGCCGGCCAGAGCCAAGGCGCCTGCAGCCGCGAGCGCAGTGAAGATCGGGGAACGCTTGCCACTCATGCTTCGTCTCAGGCGGCGGCGCGCTCATCGCTGCCGTCACCGGCGTCGCGACGACCGTAGCCGTAGCCGTAGCCGTACCCGTACCCGTAGCCGTAGCCGAAGCGATCCAGCGACAGCTTGGTCAGAACGACGCCGACCACGGTGGCGTGCGCCGCCTTGAGGCGGGCGAGCGCGGACTGCAGACCGCGAACCGGCACGCCCGCCGCTTCGACGACGAACACGGTGGCCTCCGCAGCACGGGCGATCATGGGCGAGTCCGCAAAGCCGAGCAGCGGTGGCGCGTCGATCACGACATGGTCGAAATCCTGGAGCGCTTCATCGAGGACAGTCGCGAAGCGTGCCCCGCTGAGCAGCTCGGCCGCGCTGGGCGGGGTCGGTCCCGCGGTAAGGATGGCGAAGCGCTCCGTGCGGTTCGGCCGGATGTGCGTTTTCCAGTCGGCGTCGCCGGCCAGTGCGTTGCTGAGACCACGCTTGTTGACCGAGCGATCGAGCTCCTGGATCGACGGCGACCGCATGTCGCCGTCCACGAGGAGGACCTTCTTGCCGGTCCGCGCCAGCACGCTCGCCAGCGCATAGGACGTGATGCTCTTGCCTTCGTTGGGCCGCGAACTGGTGACCATGATCGACCGCGGGACGCCGTGATCGGTCGCGAAGGCAAGGCTCGTATGGACGCTGAGATACGCTTCCGACAGCTCGGATTTGGGATCGTCGAGCTGCTCGACGGGCTCCTCCTCGGTCGACATCGGGATCGCCCCGAGCAGCGGATGCTGCAGCAGGCGCTGCACGTCCGACGGCTCGCGGAGGCTCTCGTCGATCTGTTCGAGCACGACCACCACGAAGAAGGCAGCGAGCGCGCCGAAGAACAGGGCGATCAGGAGGTTTACGAGAAGGACGGGCGAGGAGGGGGAAGTCGGCACATCCGCGCGATCGACGATTGAAATATTGTTCGCAGCGATCCCGGCGACACCGATCTCCTTGTAGCTCTGGAGCAGGCTGTCGTAGAGTTGCCGGGTCGTGTCGGCATCGCGCTGGTAGATGTTGTACTGGATCTCGTCGCGGTTTTCCTGGCTCAGGCGCCCGGAGAGCGTAGCGACCTGCGAGCGCAGCGCCGCCTCCCGGCGAGCCGCTTCCGCAAATCCGGTGGACCGCGCACGGTTGACCCGCGATTCCTCCGCCGCGATCGCCTTGTCGAGCGTATCGAGCTTGTTCTGCAATGCGCGGGCGGCCGGGTAGCCCGGTTCGAACTTCTGCATGAGCGCGGCGTAATCGGCTGCGGCTTCCGCGCGCTGCTGGCGAAGCTGCGCCACGGTCGAATTCTCGACCACCGACGAATTGATCGTGTTGCCGGTGCGGGCTTCCGCCGCGATGCGGTCGGCGGTGGCGCGCGCGAGTTCGTTGCTCAGCGCCTCGAGCTGGGCGCCCGCCAGCGTCTGCTGCGTCTGGGTCATGCCATCGGAATTCGAACCGCGGCTGAGCGGAACGATGCCCTTGTTCGACGCAAACTCGGCGGCCTTGCGCTCGGCCTCTTCAAGACGCACCCCAAGGTCGGCGAGTCGTCCTTCGAGGAACTGGCGCGCGCCGACGGTCGACGCATAACGGCGGTCCGCCGTCGCCTGAATGAAGTTTTCGACCCAGGCATTGGCGATGCGCGCCGAAAGCTCCGGATTGGCGCTGGTGTAGCGCACATTGACGAGCCGCGACCGGCTGATCGGAATGATCTCGACATTGGCCAGCAGCAGGGTGCCCGCGCTGCGGACGCGGCTGCGCGCGTCGGCTCCGGCGGCGGGCGGATCGAACCCGTGCGCCGCATAGAAATCGGGGTTGGAAGCCAGGTTCAACTGACGCGCCACGCGCTCTGCGAGCGAGCGTGACTTAAGCAGCGAATACTGCGTTTCGTAGAATTCGGCGTCCTGCATCGCGGTATCGCCTTCGATACCTTCGATCTTGGTCGGGTTGCGCTCGTCGCGACTGATCTCGATCTGGGCGATCGCCTCGTACTGCGGCGTCGCCAGCAAGGTGACCGCCACGCCCACGGCGAGCGCAAGCAGCATGATCGCCAGGATCAGCCATTTGCGGCGAAGCGCCGCACCCCAGTACTGCAGGAGCAGCGGGGCGGCGTTGGGGGATTCGTCGGGCGTCGAAGGCCCCGAGGGGACCTGTGCCGGTCCCTGGAGGTCGGTGATGCTTTGCGAGAGAAGGGTCTTGGCCATGGAGCTGGAATGCCCGTTAGGGAAGGAGTGCCACGAGCGGATAGCTCAGGGTGGAGAAGATCGTGATGGCGTCACGGAAGTACCGCTGGGCCACGTTCTCGTCGACCACGACGATGTCGTTCGGATACAGCGCGGGATCGGCATAGACCCCGCGGCGGATGGCGGTCAGGTTGTAGAGCGCCGCCATCTTCTGGCCGTTCACCGTGCGCAGGACGACCACGGACGAAGGCTTCGCGGTTTCCGTGAGTCCCTTGGCCTTGGCGATTGTCTCGATCAGGGTGGTGCCGCCGATGACGGGATACTGCCCGGGCTCGCGCACCTGGCCATCCACGGTGACGACCTGCGTGGTCGTCTGGACGAGGTTCACCGTGACCTGGGGATCGCGGATGTAGTTCTGCCGCAGCCGCTGCTGAAGGAGGCCCTCGACCTCGGCCGGAGTCAAGCCGACAACCGCGACTTCGCCGGCAACGGGGTACTTGAGAATGCCGTCGGCACCGACCTGCACGCTTTCCAGGCTGAGCGCCGGGAGGTCGTATACATCGACGCGAAGCTTATCGAGCGGCGCGACGCGGTACGTGCGCACGCCCATCGTGTCGGCCGCGGTGGGTTCGGGCAGTTCGGTCAGCGTCTGCGCGACCGAGCCGGCAGACCCGAACTTGGGCCCGCCCCCACACCCGGCGAGAAATGCCGCCAAGAAAGCGGCCAACATTACAGCACGACGCATTGGACCCTCCAGAGAAAACCGTCGCTAGCCCAGTCGGTTGGGAAACGCCATAGCGCTTCGCGCGGCCCCGCCGGACGCGGCACGGGGCTGGGCCAGCCAGACCGCCAGGATCACCACGAAGGCGGCGATCGACGGTACCCGCACGGGGTAGTCGACGGCACTGGCGAGCGCGATGATGCCCAGCGCGAGTGAAGCCGCGCGCGCCAGGTACACGTTGCGCCGCTTCTCCGGCGGAGTCCGCCAGACCGCGAGCGCGCGAAGCGCAAGAAACAAGAGGATCGCGAGCAGTAGCAGCACGCCCGGGACGCCCGTAGTCAACGCCACTTCGAGATAGTCGTTGTGCGCATGGTTGATGTACTGCGGGCCCACCGTGTCTTCGGGCTGGCCCACCTGATACGCCTCGACGAACGATCCTGCTCCCGATCCCAGCGGCAGATAGTCCGGCGTTAGATCCAGCGTCCGCTGCCAGAAACCAATGCGGAATTCGTCGGTACTTGACGCGCCGATGCGATCGATCGCATCCCCCGAGCCTCCGCCGCCGTTCTCGCTCGATCGCACGACATAGGCGACGCCCGCTGCGGCGCCCACGACGAATGCCGCCACCAGGCCGATCAGGACGGGCTTGGTCCACCGGGCCAGGCGCGGGGACTTGGGCGTGATCGCGGAGAGCGGCACCAGGAGGGCCGTGCCCGCCAGCGCCAGCCCAAGCGCGATGAGTCCCGCGCGCGATCCCGCGACGATGATCGCCACGACGATCAACAGGGTCAGCCCTGCGGCCACCGCCTTGCGCATGGCGGCCCGCCGCGCGTGTTCGGCATCGAACGCCCAGACGGTGAGGAGGAGGGGCAGGCACGCGAGGAAAACCGAATTGTGGTTCCTGTTGGCGAATAGACCGACCGGATCCCCCGAATTGGTCACGCGATGGAACCAGAGCGCCGTCGCGCCGGGGGCCGCGTCCTGGGCCAGGGTCAGCATCAGGGACACGGTCGCGATGCCGATTAGGACGGGAAGCAAGGCCCGCCGCTCGTCTCGCGTCAGGTGCAGGAGTCCCAGTCCTACGGCGATCGGTACCGAAAGCGAGAACAGGGCGTTCCATGTGGCGTCGGGTGCGATCGACAGCGGGCGCCACATGCCGGCTATGCCTGCGGCGCGATCGACGTCCACCACGATGTCGTGACCGGGCAATGCCTGCCAGACCGCGGGAGGCAGGGGGACGAGATGCGCGCCCACCAGCAGCGCAACGGCGCCCGCGATGACGATCAGCCAGCGAAACCCCTGAAGTTGCTCGGCACCCAGTCGAAGCGCCCACCAGGCAGCCAGCAAAACAGCGATGGGGCGGATGATGACCAGCGACATCATGTCGGCCCGGGAGCCACCACCGGCGACGAAAACGAACGCCACGAAGATCGAGAGCACGATGAAGTCGGCGCTGAAATGCGTCGTCAGCGAGGGCAGCGCGGCCCCTGTCGCAGGACGTTTTGCGCGGCGATTTCCCGTAAGCGATTGCCAAAAAGCCATTACGCCTGCCTCTGCCCCAACCTCTGACCGGCATAAGTGCCCGAACGGATCGGTTCCCACCACCAGCGATTGTCGAGATACCAGTCGATCGTCTTGCCGAGCCCGCTGTCGAACGTTTCTTCCGGTGTCCAGCCCAGATCGCTCTCGATCTTGCTGGCGTCGATTGCGTAGCGCCGGTCGTGGCCCGGCCGGTCCGCGACGAACGTGATCAGGTCGCGTCGCGAGCCGCCGCTTTCCAGCGGCAGGCGGGCATCGAGCGCGTCGCAGATCGCCTCGACCACTTCGAGATTGGTGCGTTCCTGGTTGCCGCCCACGTTGTAGCTTTCGCCCACGGCTCCGCGGGTGAGCACGGCTTCGAGCGCGGCGGCGTGATCGTCCACATAGAGCCAGTCGCGCACGTTATCGCCCTTGCCGTAGACCGGCAGCGGCTTGCCTTCGAGCGCGTTGAGCAGCACGAGCGGGATCAGCTTTTCCGGGAAATGGTAGGGCCCGTAGTTGTTGGAGCAATTGGAGAGCACGACCGGCAGGCCGTAGGTTTCGTGCCAGGCGCGAACGAAGTGGTCGCTGGCCGCCTTCGAGGCTGAATACGGGCTGGAGGGCGCGTAGGGCGTCCGTTCGGTGAACTTGCTGTCGTCGAACGGAAGGTCGCCGAAAACCTCGTCGGTCGAGATGTGATGAAAGCGGAAGGTCGCCTTGCGATCGGCTTCGAGCTCGCGCCAGTACTCGAGCGCAGCCGACAGCAGGCGGAACGTGCCGACCACGTTCGTTTCGACGAATGCGCCAGGACCGTCGATCGACCGATCGACATGGCTTTCGGCGGCGAGATGCATGATCGCGTCGACATCGTGTTCGCGCAGAAGCGAAAGGACCAGGTCGGTGTCGGCGATGTCGCCCTGAACGAGACGGTGGTTCGGCGCGTTCTCGATCACCTTCAGCGAGGCAGGGTTGCCTGCATAGGTAAGCTTGTCGAGATTGATGACGGTGCGGCCCTGGCGCACCAGGCGGCGGACCACGGCCGAACCGATGAAGCCGGCGCCTCCCGTGACGAGAATGGTCTGCATCGCTATCGGCTCTCGTAGACGAACGGGCTGTCGAAGTCCGCGAGCAAGGGAGCGTCGCGATCCTTGTCGGACAGGGTCGGCGGGACGTCGAGGACAGGCCAGTCGATCCCGATCGACGGGTCGTCCCAGCGGATTGCGCCTTCGTGGTCCTTCGACCAGGGCGCGCTCACCTTGTAGAGCACATGGGTGTCGGGCACGAGCGTCATGAAGCAATGCGCGAAACCGACCGGGACCAGCAACTGGTTGCCGGCTTCGGCCGTCAGTTCGCGGCCCACCCATTTCCCGTAGGTGGGCGACCCGCGCCGCAAGTCGACCGCAACGTCGAATACGGCACCGCTGAGCACCCGCACGAGCTTGTCCTGCGCAACCGGCGGCACCTGGAAGTGAAGGCCGCGCACGGTGCCGGCGGGCGCGGAGAACGACTGGTTGTCCTGCATCCAGTCGATGGCATAGCCGGCCTGCGCGTGTTCGGGGCGCTTGTACACCTCGGAGAACCAGCCGCGGTGATCACCGAACCGTTGCGGCACGATCTCCACGACCGCGGGAATTTCGGTAGGCTTGAACGAGGTCACCCGCGCACCCCGGCAAGCTTTTTCAGATAGTCGGCATAGCCGGTCTTGCCGAGCGTTGCCGCGCGGCGGAGCACGGCTTCGGCATCGAGCCAGCCTTGCTCTAGCGCTACTTCCTCCGGACAGGCGATCTTGATGCCCGTACGGTGTTCGATCGTGCGCACGAAGCTTGCCGCCTCGTGCAGTGAATCGTGGGTGCCAGTGTCGAGCCAGGCGTAACCGCGGCCAAGCCGGGTAATGTGAAGGTCGCCGCGCTCGAGGTAGGTGCGATTGACGTCGGTGATTTCCAGCTCGCCGCGATGCGACGGTTTGATCGACTTCGCGATGTCGACGACGTCGGAATCGTAGAAGTAGAGCCCGGTTACCGCCCAGTTGCTGCGCGGATCGGCGGGCTTTTCCTCGATCGACAGCGCCTTGCCGGTGGCGGGATCGAATTCGGCGACCCCGTACCGCTGCGGATCGTCGACATGGTAGGCGAAAACGTTCGCACCGCCGTTCGCGGCCTCGGCAGCGGCGGCGGCGCACTTCTCGCCCATCTTCTCGCCGTGGTAGATGTTGTCGCCCAGGATCAGCGCGCTCGGGCCGCCGCGCACGAAGTCCGCGCCGATGATGAAGGCTTCGGCGAGACCGTTGGGCGCGGGTTGCACCGCATAATCGAGAGCGATCCCGAAATCGCTGCCGTCGCCCAGCAGGTCGCGGAACATCGGCACGTCTCGCGGCGTGCTGATGACGAGGATCTCGCGAATCCCGGCAAGCATCAGCACCGACAGCGGATAATAGATCATCGGCTTGTCGTAGACTGGCAGCAATTGCTTGGAGACGCTGAGCGTCGCCGGATAAAGCCGGGTGCCGCTGCCCCCGGCCAGAATGATGCCTTTCACGAATCCACGACCGTACTGCCTGTCCGAGTAGCCGGACGCGCGGCGCTTTAGGCAGAGTGCGACGCAGTGACAACCCGTCGCGATGACGTCATTTCGTCAGAAGGCGGTCGAGAACCGTTCCGATGCGGTCGAATTCGACGTCACGCGCGACCGCGTTGGCCGTATCCGACAGGACGCTTGGCCGAAACAGGCTTGCATGGATTCCGGGCTGGAGGCGCTCGACCGCAGCCAGCGCAGGCCGAGGGACGCGCACCACGCGCGCGGCGATACCGGCCCGGCGCGCGTGTTCGGCCAGAAGCGCCGGGGTAAAGGGAATGGGATCGGCAGCCATCAACGTGCCGCCCTTCTCTCCAACGATAATATCGATGATCGTTGCCGCGAGGCCATCGTAACTGAGCATCGATCGCGGCGTCGGCCAGGGAGCGGCCGGGATAACGCGCCACCGACGGGCGAGACCCACGAGCTGCGCAAGCTTGTCCGCTCCGCCTCCGATCAGGATCGGGACCCGCAAGATGGTGAGCCGTCCACCTAGGCCGGTTCCGGCAAGGTCTCGTTCGGCGGCTAGCTTTGAGCGGCCGTAATCCGACGAAGGAGACAGCGGGGTCGTGCCATCCACCGCTTCGGCCGGACCGAATACCGAGAATGACGATATCTGGACGAACCGCCCGGCATCCTGCTCGGCGGCCGCCCGCGCCCACGCGAGCGGCACTGCTCGATTGGCGCGGTCGAGCACCTCGACGCTCCCGAAGGGGGTCCCCGCGCAGTTCACGATCGTGGCGCCGTGGAGGGGAAGATCGCCGGGGCCGTCTTCGTAAGCCGCGACGACGTGCTCGCCGGGAAGTCCCGATGGGGCGCGCACAACCGGGACAACAGGCTGGGCAACGCGGCGCGCCAACGCGCGCCCCGCCTGACTGCTGCCCCCGATAATGACGACGGGTTTGATGGGGCGCGGGCTCGACATGGAGCGACGCCCAACCCAAGTTTTCCGGCAGTGTCAATCCGGCCGGCAAAGGTGGCCGGGTCTAGCGACTTCGAGGGTGGACCTTGTCGAGCGGAGTGCTAAAGGCGGGCCGCTCGATCTGATAGGGACTAGGTCCAATGGTCCGCCCCGATCGTCTCGGTCGGCCATTTGGATAGGGTAATCAATGAATTGTCATCATGCCCCCGACCTTTCGATAGGCGCATTCAGCGATCGGTCTGCACGATGAAGCCGGCAGTCAACCTCGTCGTCGCGGCGCATCCAGACGATGAAATTCTCGGCTTCGGTGCGACCGGAGCCAAGCTCGCAGCCCGGGGCGAAACGATTCAGCCCGTGCTTCTGTGCGGTCATGTCGATGCAAGAACGCAGCGGCCGAGCGATGCCGAACTCGCCGCTGACATCGTAGATGCTTGCAGGACTGTAGGGTTCGCCCAGCCCGTACTTGGCGATTTCCCGAATATTCGCCTTAACACCGTGCCGCACATCGAGCTGGTTCAGTTTCTCGAGACGCAGATCGCTGCGTTCGCACCCGACCGCATCTTTACCCACCATCCAGGTGACCTCAATGACGACCATCGTCAGGTCGCCGCCGCGTGTTTTGCAGCGACGCGACTATTTCAGCGCCGCTCGGACTTGGCCCGTGTGCGATCGTTGCACTGTATGGAGATCCCTTCTGCAACCGACTGGAGTTTTCCGACGTTAGGCCCCGCGTTCGAGGCAAACGAGTATGTCGGGATCGACGATACGCTCGACACGAAGTTGGCGGCGCTGGCCTGCTATCGCAAGGTAATGCGCCCGTTTCCCCATCCGCGCAGTGAGGAGGCGATCCGCGGACTTGCGGCAGTGCGCGGGGCGGAATGCGGCCTAGGCCACGCCGAAGCTTTCCAAACCGTGTTCAGCACCTGGATGGATTGATCGCCCGTGTATCGGGAATTCGGCAAACGGTTGGTCGACATCGTTGTCGCAGGGTCGGCGCTGATCGTCCTTTCGCCGGTCATGCTTTTCTGTGCGGTCGGCGCCAAACTATCGAGCCCGGGCCCTGCGATTTTTCGACAAATGCGCGTCGGGCGCGGGGGAGCGGTCTTTGAGTTCTACAAGTTCCGCAGCATGCCTGCCGATACTCGCGACGTTGCTTCTGACGAACTGGGCGAAGTGCAGCTACGTCCCTTCGGATGGTTCCTTCGCCGCAGCAACCTCGACGAGCTTCCACAGCTCGTTAATATTTTGAAAGGAGATATGTCGCTCGTCGGGCCGCGTCCACCAATCCCCACGCAGTCCGAATTGATCGTGCTGCGCCGGGAAAACGGCGCTCTCGACTGCAGGCCTGGATTGACCGGTCTTGCCCAGATCAACAGCTTTGATGGGATGAGCGCAGCTGAGAAAGCCGCTTTCGACGGGGTTTATGCGCAGCGGATGTCACTCTTGAGCGATATCGCGATCGTCCTGCGCACGTTCGGCTATCTAAAGCGCACGCCGCCGAAGTACTAAGCGCAGGTGACTGAGGAGAAGATTGGTGCGTTTCGGTTTTGTCACCTGCGTTCAACTGGGCCTCTCCTGCATGGAGGCCATTTACGATGTGGGCGGTAAGCTTGACCTCGCCATCACGCTGGAAGACGACATGGCGCAGGCAAAGTCCGGCCGAATCTATCTCGACGATTTTTGCGGGCAAAACGGCGTTGATCTCCTCAAGGTACGCAATATCAACAACCAGACTGCCGTTGCTGCAATTCAAGAGCGCTCAATCGATTGGCTGTTCATCATTGGCTGGTCGCAGATCGCGCGAGCCGAATTGCTGGCATCGCCGACGCAGGGCGTGATCGGCATTCATCCGACGCTTTTGCCGGTCGGTCGCGGAAGGGCGGCGATTCCGTGGGCCATCATCAAGGGCTTGGACCAGACCGGGGTTACCATGTTCAAACTAGACGATGGGGTGGACACCGGACCCATAATCGCTCAGCGGGTGATACCGCTCGCAGCCGATTGCGACGCCGGCAAATTGTATGCTGCAGTGAATGATGCGCACGTCGACCTCATTCGGGAAGTCTTTCCCCGGCTACGCGACGGGACAATCGAGCCGCGGGCGCAAGACGATCGGTTTGCGACAGAATGGCCTGGCCGTACTCCGCAAGACGGCAGCATCGATCTAGCTGGGAGCGTCTTCGAGGCAGAACGCCTCGTGCGCGCAACTACCAGACCCTATCCTGGCGCCTTCGTCGACCGGGCGAACGGTCGACTTGTGATCTGGCGTGCGCATCGCGCCGACCGTATAGCTGACACAACGGAAATGACGGGTGCGCAACCGCCTGTCATACACTTTTCTGACGGCATGCTGGTCGTCGACGAATGGGAATGGCAAGAGAAATCGAATTGATCGTCTGCTGCGCTCATATGACAACTTGCATTCCGAGAACGGTGGTATGAACGGCTGGCAAAGCATTGCCGATGCGGTCCTGCTGATCCCTCGCAGCGTGAAGCGCGCAATCGCGCTCGCGGGCGACGTGGTGATGTGCGCGCTGTCCGTCTGGCTCGCGTTCTACCTGCGGATCGGTTTCTTTCCGCCGATCGACGATGGCCCGCTGCAGCCGATGATCGTTTCGATCTCGCTCGCGCTGCCCATCTTCGTATCGTTCGGCCTCTACCGGGCGATTTTCCGCCATACCGGGCCAGAAGCGCTGATCTCGATCTTCCGCGCCGTGGCGGTCTACACGCTACCGTTCGCCACGGTGTATACCCTGATCGGGGTCACCAACGTGCCCCGCACGCTCGGCCTCATCCAGCCCATCCTGCTCGCCCTGATGGTCAGCGGCACACGGATCGCGGCCCGCGTCATGTTTGCCGAGAACTACACTGCGCGATGGAGCAAGGATTCCGGCCGCCGGGTGGCGATATACGGGGCCGGCAACGCCGGGCTCGAACTTGCGGCGGCGATCGCCGCATCACGCACGATGCGGGTGAAGGCGTTCGTCGACGACGACGCGGCGCTCTGGGGTTCCACCCTGCGCGGGCTCCCCATCCTGCCGCCAAGTCGGATGATGCGGCTCATCGAGCAACACGGAATCGACGACATCCTGCTGGCGATTCCCTCGGCATCGCGCCGGCGGCGGATCGAGATTCTCGAATCGCTGCGCGGCCTTCCCGTCCATGTGCGGACATTGCCCAGTTTCACGGATATCGCGAAAGGGACGATCTCGGTCGGTGACCTGCGTGAGCTCGACATCGAGGACCTTCTCGGCCGCGCTCCGATTCCCCCGGACGAAGCGCTGCTGCGCAGGAACGTCAGCGGCAAGGTGGTGATGGTCAGCGGGGCCGGGGGCTCGATCGGCAGCGAATTGTGCCGCCAGATCCTGCGCCTGCAACCGACCGCGCTGCTGCTCGTCGACCATTCCGAATACAACCTCTACGCGATCCACCAGGAGCTCTCGGCAGCGCTCGCGGAACGGGGCGACGATCCGGAGGCGAGCGTTCCGGTGCTGGTCCCGCTGCTGGCATCGGTCGCCGATGGGCGGCGCATGGCCGAAGTGCTCGCCGCCTGGCGTCCCTCGCTGGTCGTCCACGCGGCCGCCTACAAGCACGTCCCGCTGGTTGAGCAGAACGTGCTCGAGGGGATCCGCAACAACGTCGTGGGCACCCGGACCCTGGCGGAAGCGGCGCACGCCGCGGGCGTCGAGCGCTTCCTGCTCATCTCGACCGACAAGGCGGTTCGGCCGACCAATGTCATGGGCGCGACCAAGCGGCTGGCCGAACTGGTGCTCCAGGCGCTGCAGGCCGAATACCCCGACATGGTCTTCTCGATGGTCCGCTTCGGCAATGTGCTCGGTTCGAGCGGATCGGTGATCCCCCTGTTCCGCAAGCAGATCGCCGAGGGCGGGCCGGTCACGATCACCCATCCAGAGGTTACCCGGTATTTCATGACCGTGCCCGAGGCGGCCCAGCTGGTCCTGCAAGCCGGCGCGATGGCCGAGGGCGGCGACGTGTTTCTGCTGGACATGGGCGAGCCGGTGCGAATCGTCGATCTGGCGCGCAATATGATCGAATTGTCCGGCCTGACGGTGTGCGACGAGGCCAATCCGGAAGGCGATATCGAGATCGCGTTCACCGGGCTGAGGCCGGGCGAGAAACTCTACGAGGAACTGCTGATCGGCGATGGCGGGCGGCCGTCCGACCATCCCCGGATCGTGCGCGCCAACGAGGACATGATGACCTGGCGCGACCTGCAGCCGCATCTCGTGGCGATCGAGCGGGCGATCGAGACGGGAGATTCCCCAGCGGCGCGGGAGATTCTCGGGCGACTGGTCGCCGGATACAAGCCCAGCGGTCGCGGGGTCGACCTGACCCTCGTCCACGACCGCGACGCTGCCGCGGGCTGACCCGTTCCTCTTATCCCAGCGCGATGTCGGGGGCGTCTTCCTGCTTCATGCCGACGACATGGTACCCTGCGTCGACGTGGTGGACTTCGCCGGTCACGCCGCTCGACAGGTCGGACAGGAAGTAGAGACCCGATCCGCCGACGTCCTCGATGGTCACGTTGCGGCGCAGCGGGGAGTTCAGTTCGTTCCACTTGAGGATGTAGCGGAAGTCGCCGATCCCGCTCGCGGCCAGCGTCTTGATCGGGCCGGCGCTGACCGCGTTCACCCGCACGCCCACCGGACCAAGATCGTTGGCGAGGTACTGCACGCTTGTCTCGAGCGCCGCCTTGGCGACGCCCATGACGTTGTAGTGCGGGATGACCTTCTCCGCGCCGTAGTAGCTCAATGTGAGGATCGAGCCTCCCCCGCTGCCGTCCTCGGCGAGCGGCGGCATCATCGCGGCCGCCCGCTTGGCCACCGCGACCAGGCTGTAGGCGCTGATGTTCATCGTCATCAGGAAATTCTCGAGGCTGGTGTCGAGGTATTTCCCGCGCAGCTCGTTCTTGTCGGAAAAGCCGATCGCGTGGACCACGAAATCGAGCGTGTCCCAGCGCGCCTTCAGCGTCTCGAACGCTGCGTCGAGCGCGCCCATCTCCGACACGTCGCAATCGAAGCAGAAGTCGCTGCCGAGCTGCTCGGCCAGCGGGATCACGCGCTTGGCCAGCGCTTCGCCCTGGTACGAGAACGCCAGCTCGGCGCCGTGCTCGGCCAGCTTCTTGGCGATACCCCAGGCCAGCGACTTGTCGTTGGCGAGGCCCATGATGAGGCCGCGCTTTCCCGCCATGAGCTTGGTCATTCGATTCCCTCGTACTCGGCCTTCTGGGCCTCGATCTGTTCGCGCGACCGACCGGCCGCTGCCCGTGCCCGGTCGTCGGCCTGACCGATGCGGTTCTCCGCCTCCTCCGGCGTTTCCGCCAGGGCCGCGTTGAGCTCCGCGCCGATGACCATTCCTAGTCCGACGAGATAGAAAAAGAAAAGCGCGATCATGATGCCGGCCAGGCTGCCGTAGGTCAGGTCGTAGCTGAAGAAGCTGCGGATCGCCGGGGGCAAAGCGACTGTCACGCCGATCCACCAGAGCGTCGTTGCCAGCGCGCCGGGCCACTTGGGATAGCGCCGCTTGCGATAGGCGCTGGGTGTCAGCGTGTAGAACAGCAGGTAGAGCGAGCCGAAAAGGCCGACAGCGGGCACTATCCGGCTGAAGCGCAGCGCATCGATCGCGTTCCCGAGCCGCGGGAGGTAGGCGTCGATGATCTCCTGCGCCGTACCGATCATCACTTGCGCCAGCAGGCTGACGATGAGCAGGATCACTGCCGCGAAGATCACCCCTGCGGACCACATGCGGTATTTCCAGAACGCGTGGGTCGCTCTGGTGCCATAGGCGCGGCGCAGGATGTCGCGGATCGTCTCGATCAGGCTCGACACGGTCCACAGGCCGACCAGCCCACCAAGCCACAGCAGCCAACCGCTCCGTGCCTCGACGACCGACCGCGCAACCGGTTCGATCACGTTGGCGACGATCGGAGGCAGGGCATAGATCACCGCGTTGACGGTCGCCGCACGCTCCCCTTCCTCGCCGATCGCGGAGAACACCGCAGCTCCCAGGATGAAGAACGGGAAGATCGCGATGATCGCCATGTAGGCGAGGTTGCCGGCGTGGATGAACCCGTCGTTCCAGGCACCGATCGACACGCGCTTGACGATCTCGAACACGCGGCTGCCGGGACCCAGGGTGCTGACCGCTCGGCTGCGGAAGCCCGGGCGGTGGCGGATCGCATCCTTGCGGCGCTCCTCCGGGGAAAGCGTGTGTATTTCGCGTTCCGGAGGCTCGGGGATGTCCTCTTCGACCATGGTCTCCCCGGGTTGCGGGATGCTCAAACCCCCATCTTCGCGCGGAGATTGCGGTTGTCCTGCCAACCATCGAGCCGCTTGGCCAGTTCCGTGACATCTTCGGGCAGGTCGATCTCGAGCGTGACGAGCTGGTCGCCCCGCTTGCCGTCCTTCCTGCCGAAACCCTTGCCCCCGAGCCGCATCGTCGTGCCACTCGAAGTGCCGGGCTTGATCGTCAGCATGACCGGTCCGTCCACCGTCGGGACCTTGACCTTGCCTCCGCCAACCGCCTCGGCAAGCGTGATCGGCAGGTCGAGCCGGATGTTGTCGCCTTCGCGGCGGAAGAACGCGTGCTTGTCGATCGAGATCGTCACGATGCCGTCTCCCGCGCCGCCGGGGCCGTGCTGGCCCTTGCCCTTGAGGCGCATCTGGGTGCCGTCCTCGACCCCAGCGGGAAGCTTGAGGTCGATCGTCTTGCCGTCGGCAAGGGTGATTCGCTGGTCCTTGCGCGTCGCCGCGTCGACGAACGGGACGCGCAGCTTGTAGGCGATGTCACCGCCCTTTTGCGGCGGTGGAGGCCGCCGTTGCTGGCCGGCGAAACCGCCTCCGCCACCGAACGGTCCCTGCGTGCGTGCCGAACGTGCCCCGCCGCCGCCGAACAGTCCTTCGAACAGGTCGCCGAGGTCGATACCCTCGGCTCCGGCGCCGCCGGTGCCGAAGGGGTTCTGGCCGCGCAGGTCTTCGGGACGGAAGCCGCCACCCCCGCCGAATCCGCCCCCGAACCCGCCACCGAACGGATTGGCCGGATTGCCCTCGGCGTCGATCTCGCCGCGATCGAACTGCGCGCGCTTCGTCGCGTCGGACAGCAGGTCGTACGCGCGGGTCACTTCCGAGAACCGCTCTGCGGCCTTCGTATTGTCCTTGTTGCGGTCGGGGTGCAGCTCCTTGGCGAGCTTGCGGTATGCGGACTTGATGTCCTTTTCGCTCGCGCTGCGCGGCACTCCGAGGGTTGCATAGGGATCGGCCATGGCGTGTTAGCTAGGTGACACGCTCCGGGTGCGCAAGAAGCGAGACTTTCCTACAGAATGCCGGGGGAGTAGGGCCGCGGCATGGCTTGCACGATCCAGGTCGCCATTCGCCGCTGCACTCGCGGGTGCGAAGGGCGCATGTTTTGCTCCAGGACAGTGTGACAGGTGTGACAGGGATGAGAACTTGACGATGGATGCCGACCGCTCAGCGCTTCCCGATTCCGATCCTCTCGGCCTGTTCGGCACATGGTTCGCCGATGCGCGCGACGCCGAACCCAACGATGCGAACGCGATGGCGCTGGCCACCGCTACGCCCGACGGCGCCCCGTCGGTTCGCATGGTGCTGCTCAAGGAATGGGGTGCGGAAGGCTTCACGTTCTACACCAACGCGCAAAGCCGGAAGGGCGGCGAGATCCTCGCCAATCCGCAGGCCGCGCTGCTGTTTCACTGGAAGAGCCTGCGCCGCCAGATTCGCATCGAAGGACCCTTGACCGAAGTCACGCCCGAACAGGCCGATGCCTACTTCCACAGCCGCGCCTATTCCAGCCAGGTCGGTAGCGCCGCGAGCGACCAGTCGCGCCCGCTCGACGACCGCGCGACCTACATCGCCCGCGTCGAGGAACTCGAAAGCGCCTGCAAGGCCGCAGGGGAAGTGCCGCGCCCGCCCTACTGGACCGGGTTCACGCTCGACCCGCAGGCAATCGAATTCTGGCTGGACCGGCCCAACCGGCTCCATGACCGGCGCCGCTTCGTGCGCACCGCGGACGGCGGCTGGACCAGCACGCTGCTCTATCCATGACCGCGACAGGTCTCACTCCGGCGGATCGCGCGCGGCTCACCCGCGGTGCCGCCTATGCGTCGATCGCGATGGCGACATTCCTGGTCGGTTCGAAGGCGTGGGCGGTGTTGCAGACCGGATCGACCGCGATGCTCGGCAGTCTCGCGGATACCGGGCTCGATCTGGTGGCCAGCATCGCGACGCTCGTCGGCGTGTGGATTGCCGCCATGCCCGCCGACGAAAACCATCGCTTCGGTCACGGCAAAGCCGAGGCACTCGCGGCGATGTTTCAGGTCGTACTGATCACGCTGTCCGCAGTGGGCATTGCGACGCGCGCCATCGGCCAGCTCGTCGCCGGAGGGCGCGTGGAATCGGCGAACGAGGGCATTGCCGTTTCCCTCGTGGCGATCGCGGCGACCTTCGCCTTGCTTGCCTGGCAGCGCTACGTCATCCGGCGAACGGGCTCGCTCGCGATCAAGACCGACAACGTTCACTACAAATCGGACCTTTTCCTCAACCTGTCGGTGATCGCCGCGCTGGTGCTCGACCGGTTGATCGGCGTCGCCGGGGCCGATGCGGCCTTCGGCCTCGGCATCGCGCTGTGGCTCGCCTGGGGCGCGTGGCGCGCGTCCTCCGAAGCGATCGACCATCTGATGGACAAAGAATGGCCCGAGGAAAGGCGCGAGGCCTTCGTTGCGGTGATTGCCTCGCACCCCGAGCTTCGCGGTGTCCACGACCTGCGCACCCGGACCAGCGGAGCGCACGACTTCGCCCAGTTCCACGCCGCGGTCGATCCCGCCATGACCGTCGCCGAAGCGCATCGGGTGATGGACGAGCTCGAGGCGCAGATCGAGGCCGAGTTTCCCGGGGTCGAGGTGCTGATTCATCCCGATCCCGAGGGCCTCGTCGACGAAACCGGCTCCGCAGCCGAGGAACTGCTGCCCGATGCGGGTTCGGCGCCGGCGCGGTGAAGCTGGCGTTCTGGCACGTCGATGCGTTCGCCGACCGGGCGTACGCCGGCAATCCGGCCGGGGTCGTCCAGCTCGATGACTGGCTGCCCGACGCTGCGCTCGCGGCGATCGCCGACGAGCTGCAGCTGCCCGCGACGGCGTTCCTCGTTCCCCGTGCGGATGAGTGGGAGGTCCGCTGGCGGACGCCGTGGGCCGAGCTCATGCTGTGCGGCCACGCCAGCCTTGCGTGCGGACACGTTCTCCTCGGCCGCGATGGCGCCGATCGGGTCACGCTCCTTACGAGGGCAGGAGACGCGGTCGAGGTTCGCCGCGCGTCAGGCGGCTACGAACTGGCGCTCCGGGCGATTCGCACTCAGCCGCGCGAACGGCCCGACGCCGAAGCACTGCTCGGCGCGCGACCGCTCGAAACTTGGCGCAACGCGGACCGCTACGGGATCTACCTCTTCGCCAGCGAGGCTGAGGTCCACGCCCTCTCGCCCGACTTCGAAGCCCTGTCGCACATCGGCAACGACCAGTTCGCGTGCACCGCGCGCGGTTCGGCAAGCGACGTCGTCAGCCGGGTATTCGTCGGCGGGCCGGGTGCGCGGGAGGACGCCGTAACAGGGTCGGCCCACGCGGCGCTTGCGCCGTTCTGGGCGGAAAGGCTCGGGCGCGGCAGCTTCACCGCGCACCAGGCCTCGGATCGCGGCGGCGACCTCACCTGCCGGATGGAGGGAGATCGCGTCTGGCTCGGGGGCCGGTGTACGACGGTTGTGGAGGGCGCGCTCTACGTACCGGGGTAGAGGGCGACCACGTCGGCCAGCTCCTGCAGCATCGGTGGGCGTTCCTCCCGGTCGGAATGCCCGAGCCGGACCACGGTGAGCTTCCGGTCCGGCGCGACGAGGACGTACTGGCCCATGTGCCCGATCATCGCGAAGAGGCTCTTCGGCCCGCGATCGGCGAACAGGGGATCGTTTCCTTCGGGCGGATCGCGGTTGAGCCAGGTCTGGGCACCGTAGTGACCGCTGCGGGGCGATGGAGTGGTCATGAACTCGACCCAGCGGCGCGGGACGACCTGCGTGCCGCGATAGCTACCCTTGTTGCGCAGGAACTCTCCGAACCGCGCCCAGTCGCGCGCCGTGCCGTGCATCAGGCTCCCGCCGACCAGCGTGCCCGCGCGGTCGAATTCGGGGACCATCGACGTCATCCCCAGGGGCCCGAACAGGCGCGTCTGGAGATAGTCCGCCACCGCCTTGCGCCGCACGTCGGGGTCGGTGCTGCGGGTCAGGACCCGCGCGGCGATGTCGGCGAGGATGACCGTCGTGTTGCTGGAATACTCGAACTCGCGGCCCGGTTCGGCTTCGAGCGGCTGCGATTCGGCAAAGGTTGCCATGTCGTCGCGCCCGTCGAGGAAAAGCATCCGCACTTCGCTCGATTCGTAGGGCGGGTCGCCCGATTCGGTGTGGCGCAGGCCGCTGCGCATCTGAAGCAGCTGGCGCAGCGTGATCTCTCCGCGCGGATCGCCGGCCCGGCGCCAGCGCGGGATCGGCGGCGTCTCGTCGAGCGTCAGCCGCCCGTCCGCGACCAGCAGGCCGATCATCGTCGCGGTGACCGTTTTGGCCATCGACCAGCTGACGAAACGGGTCTCGGGCCCGTAGCCTGCTGCATAGCGTTCGGCGGCGAGTTCGCCCGCGTGCATGACGACGACCGCGCGGGTTTCGCCGAGGCCCTCGTTGGCGAATAGGTCGTCGATTTCCCGAGCGAGTTGTTCGGTCGGCGCGCCCGGATCGGCCCGCACTGCCGCAAGCGCTTCCTTGGTCAGCGGATCGGGTGCGGGCGGCTGCGACGAGCAGGCAGCCAACAGGAGGAGCGGGGCTGGCAGCGCGGCCAGTGCGGCGATAAGGGAGGCGGGATGGCGCATCGGACACCGCGGGCAATCGCACGGGAGGAATCGGGTTGGCAACGGTAAAGGCAGGCAAGGCCAATCGTCTTGTCTGGATCGGGGCAACGGTGGTCGCGCTGCTTGCGCTGTGGCTGGCGTTCGGCTCGGCCGCGACCGGTTATGCCAACGCCGCCACCGCCTACAGCGCGCGCGTCGCCTGTTCGTGCCGATATGTCGCCGGACGCCCGCTCGAGGATTGCGCGAAGGACAAGATCGGCGGGATGGAACTCGTCACGCTGTCGGAGGATCCCGATGACAAGAGCGTGACCGCACGCATGCTGCTGTTCAGCGACACCGCGCGGATGAAGCCGGGATACGGTTGCGTGCTGGATCCCTGGAACGGCTAGGCGGGGCCTTCCGTCGAATCGATCCACCCTCCGCCGACGACCCGCTCTCCTGCGTAGATCACCGCCGCCTGCCCGGGTGCCACGCCGAATTCCGGTTGAGCGAAGCGAATGGTGGTCGCGGCATCATCGCCGAGTGGGCCTTCGAGTGTAACGGGCACGGGCTTGGCCAGGCTGCGGACCTTGGCAGTGAGGCCGTGCGAGGGCAGCGGCCCGATACGGTTGGTCTCGACCAGGTGTGCGGCCGTCACCGCCAGCATCGCCTTGGGCCCGACGCGCACCTCGGCCATCTTCGCGTCCAGTCCGATAACGTAGAGCGGCTCGGGCTGGCCGCCTATGTCGAGCCCGCGACGCTGACCGACGGTGTAGTGGATCACTCCGCCGTGCTGACCGAGCATCTCGCCGGTGGCAGCGTGGACGATGCGACCGGGCCGCGCGCCTTCGGGTCGCAGCTTCCTCACGATCTTCGCGTAATCGCCGTCGGGAACGAAGCAGATGTCCTGGCTGTCGGGCTTCGAGGCATTACGCAGGCCGGCGGCTTCGGCGAGCTGGCGCACTTCGCTCTTCGGCAGGCCGCCGAGCGGAAAGCGCAGGAAATCGAGCTGTGCCTCGGTCGTCGCATAGAGGAAGTAGGACTGGTCGCGCGCAGGATCGACCGCGCGGTGCAGTTCCGTCCCCGTCGGCGCCGCCACACGCTGCACGTAGTGCCCGGTCGCGAGACAATCCGCGCCCAGTTCACGCGCCATGCGAAGAAGGTCGGTAAACTTGGGGCCCATGTTGCAGCGGATGCACGGGACAGGGGTGCGCCCTTCAAGGTAGTCATCCGCGAAGCGGTCGATCACCTCTTCGCGGAACTGACTCTCGTGGTCGAAGACGTAATGCGCGATGCCGAGCCGGTCGGCGACAGCGCGCGCGTCGCGGATGTCGTCGCCTGCGCAGCACGCCCCCTTGCGACCGGTGGCGGCGCCGTAGTCATAAAGCTGGAGCGTTACCCCGATGGTCTCGGCCCCGCTGGCGGCGGCAAGTGCCGCCACGACCGACGAATCGACCCCGCCCGACATCGCGACCACGATCCGGCAGGCCTGCGCCGCGCGCGGAAGGTCGAACAGCGCGGCGGCTGCGTCCGGGGTCAGCATGGGCGAAAGGGCGGTGGGTGCATTCACGTCGGCGGCGGCGCATACACTTACCGGGCCAACGAAGCCAGTTTGCACCCTTTCAAACGGTTAGGACCTCCTAACCGGCAGTAAATGGCGGCTTTACCGGTTCTTGACCGGTCGTCGCATATCACACGCTTCATGTTCGAAGCTGCAATCCATTCAAGCGTCCCCGTGAATGGCGCGATTCTGCGCCCGCTAGAGTGGGGCGAACTCGTCGCGCGATTCGGCGCGGCCCGCGATCTGCGCGCACTGACGGCCCGCGCCCCCGGGAACGGGGGCAGCTTCATCATCCACGCTGCGGACGGGCTCGGCTACGACACCGACCATTGCGCAGGTCAGGACCAACCGGGTGTTAACCTTGCTGCTTTAGGGGGCGTGAAACCGCTCGAGGCAATAACCGCCGGCACCACCAATGCCATGGCCGAGAGCGACCAGGGAACGCGATGATCGAGAACCAGAAAATCAGGCCCGCACAGGTAATCGGCCCGCTCGGCGAGCCGCTGACTGTCGCCGACCTGCCGCCGCCCGACACCAAGCGCTGGGTCGTGCGCCGCAAGGCAGAGGTGGTCGCCGCCGTCAATGGCGGCCTGCTGACCATCGACGAGGTGCTGGAGCGCTATGGCCTCACGCTCGAAGAGTTCGCCTCGTGGCAGCGCGCGGTCGACCGCTCGGGCATGCAAGGCCTGCGCGTTACGCGCATCCAGCACTACCGCGATCTCTACGAACGCCAGCTGAAGTACTGATTCGCACGGTCGGCAACCCCGGCGAAATCGCTCGGTAATTATCCCGAAACGGGATAGCTTCCTCCTCCCGGCTCAACGAGGCCGGGGAACGCCTTGGCGCACCCGCCGTTCATAGCGGCATACGGAGCGCAAGAATTGGGCGCATCAACAGGAGGAGTGCCGGAAAATGGGTTGGATTATCGCTATCATCGTCGGCGGCGTCGCCGGCTGGCTTGCAAGCATGGTCATGGCGCGCGATGCGTCGATGGGCATCATCATGAACATCATCGTCGGTATCGTCGGCGCGATCCTCGGCAATCTGCTGGCGGGCCCGCTGCTCGGCATCGACACCACGATTCAGACGTTCAACCTCCCGGGGTTCCTCGTCGCGATCGTCGGCGCCATCATCCTGCTCGCCATCGCCAATCTCGTGCAGCGCAAGCGTATCCGCTAAGCGACGAAGCACAAAGAAAGGGCGGCGAGGCTTCGGCTTCGCCGCCTTTTTCGTGCCTGCGGTTAATTAGCGGTTGCGAAGCACAGCCGAAGGCTGAACCGGTAGCGCATCGAGATCAGGCAGGCCGGAAAGTCATGGCGCCGCCGTTCATGCAATAACGCTTGCCGGTCGGCTTGGGCCCGTCGTCGAACACGTGACCCAGATGCCCCCCGCAATCGGCGCACAGCACCTCGGTCCGCGGGTACCCGATCTTGTAGTCGGTATCGGTCGCGATGGCGCCGGGGAGGGGCTTCCAGAAACTCGGCCAGCCGGTTCCGCTGTCGTACTTGGTGGTCGACGAATAGAGTTCGTTCGCGCAGCCGGCGCACAGGAAGGTGCCAGCGCGCTTTTCCTTGTCCAGCGGATGCGAGAACGGGCGCTCGGTGCCCGCCTCTCGCAGAATCCAGTACTGGTTCTTGGTCAGTTTCGCTTTCCATTGGGCGTCGCTGAGGCCCTTAGGCCACGACTTGGCCTCGGCGGGCGTTCCGCCACAAGCGGCCAGAACGGGGACGGCCACCCCGGCCGACAGCCAGGAAAAGAACGAACGGCGAGACGTCTGCATTTTCATGCCTCCTCTTTCGCGCATCGCCGCCGAACGGTTACTGAACCAGTTTGTACGTCCGCTATCGCGCTTTGCGCTACTTGAGCGCGGATCAGAACTCGGTGATCTCGACTTCCATCTTGCGGAAGCCGTGGACGAAATTCGCCCGCACCCGCTCGACGTTGCCGGCCACGTGCACGCGCATCCGGCGCTTGTGCATTTCCTCGAGCAGCACCTTGAGCTGTAGTTCGGCCAGACGGGCGCCGACGCAGCGGTGGATGCCATACCCGAAGGCCAGGTGACGCCGCGCGTTCTCGCGGGTGATGTCGAGCTTGTCGGGGTTCTCGAACACCGTTTCGTCGCGGTTGGCCGACAGGTACCACAGGATGAGCTTTTCGCCGGCCTTGACGGTCTGCCCGAAAATCTCGCTGTCCTCCGTCGCCTGCCGGCGCATGTGGGCCAGCGGGGTCTGGTAACGGATGCACTCCTGGACCGCGTTGGGGATCAGGTCGGGCTGCTCCTCGAACAGCTTGCGCTGGTCGGGGAACTTGTCGAACGCGTGGACGATGCCGCTCATCGTGTTGCGGGTCGTGTCGTTGCCGCCGACGATGAGGAGGATCAGGTTGCCCATGTACTCCTCGGGGCTCATCTGGTTCATCGCAGGCGAGTGGATCATCATCGAGATGAGATCGGGCGTCGGTTCCTTCTGCGCGCGCTCCATCCACAGCCTGGTGAAATAGGCCCCCATCTCGCGAATGATGCCCTGACGCTGCAGGTCGAGGTCGCGAATCAGGCCGATCTCGGTATCGCCGGCCCAGTCGGACCAGAAGGTCAGCAGGCGGCGATCTTCCCACGGGAAGTCGAACAGGATCGCAAGCATGCCGGTGGTGAGCTCGATCGAGACCTTGTCCACCCAGTCGAACACTTCGCGCCGGGGCAGCGAATCCAGCAACTCACCGGTGCGCTGGCGGATTTCCGTGTCCATGTCGGCCATGTTCGACGGCGTGAACTTCGGCGCGACGGTCCGCCGCTGGCCGGTGTGCTTGGGCCGGTCCATCGCGATGAACATCGGCAGCTCGAACCGGTCGCGTCCGAGTTCGGCAAGCTGTTCGTCGGTCAACCGGTCGAGAATCGTGATCCCCTCGGCAGAGGAATAGAGGTCAGGGAGCGCCTCGATATGCTGGATCGCCCGGTGGCTGACCACGTTCCAGTGTGGGCCGAATGGGCTGTTCTCGACCTTGTGGAGGTCGCCTGCGGCGCGCATTTCGCGGAAGATCGGCTGCCAGCGGTCCTCGAAATAGATGTCCGACCGGCTGACGTCCCACTTTTCCTTGTGCTCGCGGAGGGCCTGCGGATTCTCCTTGAGCGCACGTTCGAGCGCTTCGGTCGCGGTCGGCGAAGTGGTCCAGGTCTTCGGCATTTCGAGTGGCTGCGTCGCCATCGATTCTCTCCTGCTTGGGCGACTCCGTCGAGTGCCGCCTCTTTCAACGCCCATCCTGCCCTTGCTTACCGTGGTGTCAATAGCAGGTTGCGAATTGCGACCGATCAGGCGTTCGCTTTGGCTCTCGCGGGGCGCATTCGCTTCAGGAAACCTTTCGCGCGGGGCTGATGCGGCCCCGACTTCATCACGCGGCGGCGGAACAATTGCGCGCCGAAGCGCACGAACAGCGCGACCCACAAGGCCTGCCAGGACAGCGCGAGCAGATGCGGCCAGATCGCCGCTTCCTGCGCCGCACGGGAGACCATCGCATAGGGGCTGCTCAAGGGGAAAGCGAGTGCCGACATCTCCACCGGCGACCCGAGATCGCTCGTCGCATACGTCGCCAGAAAGAACACGCCGAGCTGCAGCATTGTGGCGGGCATCGACAGCGTCTGCACGTCGCGCACCGTGGGTGCCATCGCGCCGATGGTGAGAAAGATCGAGCCGATGAGGAGATAGGCCATCGCGAAATAGACGAGGAACAGCGCGATGAATGTCGGCCATCCGACCGCCGGGACGGGGAAGGAACCGAGCTGAGCCTGACCCGCCAGGATGCCGAGCAGGCCCACTCCACCCCAGACGGCGAGGCCGACGAAGCTGACCGCGAGCATAGCGAACAGCTTGCCGACGAAGACGGCGTCCATCGGGATCGCCGCCGCAAGAATCTCGATGATCTTGTTCGCCTTTTCCTCGACCAGATTGGACATGACCATGCCCGCGAGCAGCATGGTGAGCAGGAACATCAGGGTGACCGATGCGGTCGCCGTGCCGGTGCGCGCCCGCTTCACGGTCGACTGGCTGCTCGCCGTGGGTGACAGGGCGACCGGCGGATAGGGGCCGGGCGTATCGAGCGCGCTCGCTGCAAGCAACGATACCGGTCCTTGCCAGCGCCCGATCCGCTCGCTGGTCCCTGTCAGCCGCGGCTGTGCGAGAGTGCCCGAGAGCACCGCTCCGTAATTGCGGCCGCTCTCCCGCAGCACTGCCTCCGGGGATGTTGCCTCGCCGGCAGGCACGACTTCGATCGCGGGCAGGTCGACGAGAGGTGATACGCGCGCATGGGCCGCTTCGATCGCCCCTGCGGCTTCTGGCGCCAGCATGACGGCCAACACCGGCGGGTCGCTGTTCTCCGCCGCCTTGCGTCCGACCGAGGCGGCGCCGACGCTGATGAGACCGAAGAATACCGGGCCCAGCAGAAAGAACAGGAAGGCCTTCGAAAACAGGATGGCCGTGAAGTCGCGGCGGGCGATGACGAATGCGGCCGTCACGAGCGGCAATCGACTCATCGGCGCGATATGCGTTTCGGTGCTCATCGGACCTGCTCCGCCGGGCTGTCTTCTTCCAGCGCGCGAGCAGCAGCTTCGCCCGCGATGTGGACGAAGGCGTCGTGCAGGCCGGCGCGCTCGATCGAGAGCGACAGGATTCCCGCGTCGCCTTCGATAAGGGCGCGCAGCAGCGGCTCGATGCCGCTTTCGGGAAGGGAAAACAGCCAGTACCGCCCTTCGTGGCGGGCATCCGTGGGCAGTGCGGCCCGCCATGGCCCGTCCTCGGCGGCGGTCTCGAGCCGCACCTGGGCAGGAATGCGGTCGCGCGCCGAATCGACGCTCCCGGCATAGGGCACCTTGCCGCCGGCAATGATCGCCACGCCTTCGCACAGCCGTTCGGCGTGCGCGATGACGTGGGTCGAGAAGATGACCGTCGTGCCATCGGCCGCGAGGGCGCGGATCATCCGCTCGAGCTTGCCCTGGTTGAGCGCGTCGAGGCCGCTGAACGGCTCGTCGAGGACCACCAGGCGCGGACGATGGACCAGGGTGCCGAGCAGCTGCACTGTTTGCGCCATGCCCTTCGACAGCTGGCGAATCTGCCGGTCGGCCGCGTGGCCGAGCCCGTGCTCCTCTAGCAGTTCGCGCCCGCGTTGCTTCGCTTCGGCAAGCGGCATGCCGCGCAGTGCGCCGAGAAATCCGATAGCCTCGAAGGCCTTCATGGATGGATATAGGCCTCTCTCTTCGGGCAGGTAGCCGATCAGCCGGGCGATATCGTGGGGTCGTTCGTGACCGAATACCCGGCGCACGCCCTCGTCCGGGTCAATGATGCCCAGCAGCATGCGAAGAGTAGTGGTCTTGCCCGCACCGTTGGGTCCGAGCACCCCGTAGATCGCCCCTTCGGGCACGGACAGGTCGACGCCGTCGACCGCGGTCGTCCCGTCGAACTTCTTGACCAGGCCGCGAGCCTCGATCGCGAGCGGACGGTCGTTGCTCGCCGGGGTCCTAGCGCTTAGCGGTGCATGCATCGCAGCGGGTTAACCGTGGCACGTGAACGGGAGCAACCCCAAGATTGGTTAACGCGCTGGTTTCGAGTGATTTGCGCCCGCGACTGATCGAGCGGGCCCGGGCCGAGGGGTTCGTTGCGGTCGGCGTTGCTCCCGCTTCGCTCGATCGGGGCGATGCCTTGCGCGCGTGGCTCGCCGAGGGCGCCCACGGATCGATGGAGTGGATGGAGCAGCGCGTGGCCGAGCGGGCCTCGCCCCAAGGTCTCTGGCCTGCAGCCCGAAGCGTGATCGCGCTGGGCATGAGCTACACACCGGAGAACGACCCGCTCGCGCTCGAAGGACAAACCGACCGGGGCCGCATTTCGGTCTATGCGCAGGCGCGCGACTATCACGACACGGTCAAGAAGGCGCTGAAGCGCCTTGCCAGGTGGCTCGTGGCCGAGGCACCTGGGGCCGAAGTCAAGGTCTTCGTCGATACCGCGCCGGTCATGGAAAAGCCGCTAGGCGAAGCGGCGGGGATTGGCTGGCAAGGCAAGCATACCAACCTCGTCAGCCGGGACCACGGGTCGTGGCTGTTCCTCGGCGCGATCTACACGACGATAGAATTCGCGCCCGATGCGCCTCACGGCGACCGATGCGGATCGTGCGATGCGTGCCAGCGCGCCTGCCCCACCGACGCCTTCCCTTCACCTTACCGCCTCGATGCCCGGCGGTGCATATCGTATCTTACCATCGAACACGCGGGACCCATCCCGGTCGAATTCCGCAAGGCGATCGGCAACCGCGTCTACGGCTGCGACGATTGCCTGGCGGTATGCCCGTGGAACAAGTTTGCCGACGCAGCGGCCGCCAATCGCGCGTTTCTGCCCCGCGCCGAGCTTGCAGCGCCGAGACTCGAAGAACTGCTCGCGCTCGACGATGCGGGCTTTCGAGCACTGTTCTCTGGAAGTCCGATCAAACGGATCGGGCGAGGACGGTTCGTGCGAAACTGCCTGATCGCGGCGGGCAATTCGGCCGACGGGCGCCTCCTGCCACAAGTGCGGACGCTTACTCAGGATGCCGATCCCGTCGTCGCGGAAGCGGCGCAATGGGCGGTGAAGGAACTTACAGCAGCTCCTTGAGCGGCTTGTCGGGATCGGCGAGTTCATCCGGGGCAGGCGCCGCCCTCGCTTCGATGAGCTTGCGGCCCTGGACGTAATCCTTGGTCGAGTTGACGCAGTCGAGAGCGACGACCCGGCCTTCCTTGAGGTAGACAACTGAGAACTTCGCCTCGTCCGGGTTGCCACGAACCACAGTCGCATCGTGGCCGAGCGACAGGCCGGCGGTCTGCAGCTTGAGATCGAACTGGTTCGACCAGAACCACGGGAAGGCGCGGTAGGGTTCCTCCGTGCCGGTAATGTGCTTGGCTACCGTCGTCGCCATGTCAGTCGCGTTCTGGACCGATTCCAGGCGGATCACGGCGCCATCCGCCCAGGCGCTGGCATGGGCCGCGCAATCGCCGATCGCGTAGATATCGGGCAGGACGGTGCGGCAGAATTCGTCGACGTCGACCCCGTTCGCGCCGGCCGCGCCTGCGGCGATGAGGGGGCCTGCCGCGGGAACGATGCCGATCCCCACCACCACCATGTCGCAATCAATGGTGTCCCCGTCGGCGAGCACGACCCTGCGCACCCAGCCGTTCTCGCCTTCGAGTTTTTCGACTGTGGTGTCGAGGCGAACGTCGATCCCGTGCTCGCGGTGATAGGACTGGTAGAAAGTGCTGAGGGCTTCGCCCGCCACGCGGGCGAGGACGCGAGGCAGGGCTTCCAGCAGCGTGACGGTACAGCCGAGTTTGGTCAGCACCGCTGCCGCTTCCAGCCCGATATAGCCGCCGCCGACAACGACCACCCGCTTCGCGCCGTTGTCGAGTTCGGCCATGATGCGATCGGCATCGGCCTTGTCGCGCACCGCGTGGACCCCGGACAGGTCGGCGCCGCCGCAAGACAGTCGCCGGGGATCGCCCCCGGCCGCCCAGATCAGCTTGCCGTAACCCACCTCGCTACCGTCCGATAGCTTGACGGTGTGTGCCGAGGGATCGACGCCGGTGACCGCCGCGCCCGTGCGCAAGGCAACCTCCCGCTCGTCCCAGAATGCGGCCGGACGGATCAGGATGCGCTCGAATGGTTTCTCGCGCGCGAGGTATTCCTTCGACAGCGGGGGCCGCTCGTACGGCAACTCGGGGTCGCGCCCCAGCATGAGGATCGAGCCTTCGAACCCCTGTTGGCGCAAGGCGATCGCCGCCTGCGCTCCACCGTGGCCCGATCCGACGATGACGACATCCGCGCTGTCCATGCGCGGCGGACTTGCCGCAATCTCGACGGTCGTCAAGCGCGCATGCTACCGGGCGAGCAGGTTGCGCGCCTGGCTGGCGATCTGCGCCAGCATCGCGGGGGCGACCGGTGTATGCGCCTGTGCCCGCCCGATCATCGCGCGGAACTGGCGCACCGCGGGCGCGTGCTCCTCGGACCAATTTGCTACGGCAGACGAAGGGTCGTCCTTTGCGCCCTTGCGCCGGGACAGTCGGCGCAGGAACTCGAGCCGCATCTGCTGGAAGTCGCGCGAGAGGCCGGCCACGAGCAGGCGCTCCCACACGTCGGACGGATTCATCATCGCCGAGGTGCTCTGTGCCCAGTCGAGGCCCATCCGCTGCCCGAGGTCGGTAAATGCGGCCGTGAGCGCGCGGGCATCGATCTCCGCGTCCTTCGACAGCTGCGCGAGCCCGATCGAACCATCGAGGTCGTAGAGGTGCGCCACCTTGGTCGCGAGCTTCTCAGGCGCGCCCATCGCGACAAATTCGGCCACGAGCCGGCCTGACTGGTCTCGCGATGCCGTCGTGAGCAAATCCCCGGTGGCATCGGACAAGTCCTGCACGCGCTTGCCGAGCGCGGCGATAAGCGTGCTTGGCGCGGTCGTTCCGGCGCCCGCGCGGATCAGGTCTGCCATCTGGCTGCGCAAGGCACCCGCAGCGTGCCGGAACAGATAAATGCGCGCGTCTTCGGGAATCCTGGCGTTCTCGATTTCGGCCCACAGTTCGCCCGCGCCGAACAGCTTCTCGGCCGCGACGAAGGCGGAACAGATATCGGCGAGACCGGCTCCCTCTTCCTCCGACAGTTCGAACGGATGGATCAGGCCCATCCGGTTGACGATCAGGTTGGCGAGCTGCGTGGCGACAATCGCCCGGCGAAGCTGGTGCCCTTCGATCTGGCGCCTGTAGTCCTTGCGCATTGCTGACGGGAAATAGCTGACAAGCAAATCCAGCAGCGCGGGATCGTCGGCCAGCGGGGATTCCTCGATCGCGTCCTGCAGGACGAGCTTGGTCGAGGACAGGAGCACGGCGAGCTCAGGCCGCGTCAGACCGAAACCGTCTGCCGCGCGGCGATTCAGCGCCTCGCCCGAAGCGAGTCCCTCGGTCCGGCGGTCGAGGGCCCCGCGTGCCTCAAGCCCTTCGATCAGATGGAGCTGCGCGGCCACGGCGGGCGCACCCCCAGCCTTGGCGATCGACAGCGCGAGCGCCTGCAGGCGGTTGTTCTCGAGCACGAGATGCGCGACCTCGTCGGTCATCGATTCGAGCAGCTTGACGCGCTTCGCCTCGCTGAGCTTGCCTGCGCGCTTTGCCGCGGCCAGCGCGATCTTGATGTTCACCTCGTTGTCCGAGCAGTTCACGCCGGCCGAATTATCGATGAAATCGGTGTTGATCCGTCCGCCGCCCAGCGCGAATTCGATCCGTGCGGCCTGGGTGATGCCGAGATTGGCGCCTTCACCGATGACCTTGGCGCGCAATTCGCTGGCATCGACCCGCAGCGCGTCGTTTGCCGGATCGCCGACCTGCGCGGTCGCTTCGTGGCTGGCCTTCACATACGTGCCGATACCGCCGAACCAGATGAGGTCGACCGGGGCCTTGAGGATCGCCGAGATGAGCGCTTCGGGCTCGATCTCGCTCACCTCGAGGTCGAGCGCCTTGCGCACTTCCTTCGACAGCGGGATGCGCTTGAGCGAGCGTGCGAACACGCCCCCGCCCTTGCTGATCAGCGCCTTATCGTAATCTTCCCAGCTCGACCGGGCGAGCCCGAACATCCGCTTGCGCTCCTTCCAGCTCGCGGCGGCGTCCGGGTCGGGATCGAGGAAGATGTGCCGGTGGTCGAACGCGGCGACGAGCTTGATCGCCTTGGACAGCAGCATGCCGTTGCCGAACACGTCGCCCGACATGTCGCCGCAACCGACGACACGTGTCGTGTCGGTCTGCACATCGACGCCCATTTCCAGGAAATGCCGCTGGACCGAGACCCACGCACCCTTGGCGGTGATGCCCATCGCCTTGTGGTCGTATCCGTTCGACCCGCCGCTGGCGAAGGCATCGTCGAGCCAAAAGTCGCGGGATTCCGCGATGCCGTTGGCGATGTCGGAGAACGTCGCGGTGCCCTTGTCCGCGGCGACCACGAAGTACGGGTCCTCGCCATCGTGGATCACGACCGAATCCGGGTGCACAACCTTGTCGTTCACTATGTTGTCGGTGATCGACAGCAGCGTGCGAATGAAGACCTCGTAGCTCGCGCGGCCCTCGGCCGCCCAAGCCTCGCGGTCGCGCGCCGGGTCGGGAAGCTGTTTGGGATAGAAGCCGCCCTTCGCACCCGTAGGCACGATGACCGCGTTCTTGACCCGCTGCGCCTTCATGAGGCCGAGAATTTCCGTGCGGAAGTCGTCTCGCCGGTCGGACCAGCGCAGGCCCCCGCGGGCGACCGGCCCCGCCCGCAGGTGGATGCCCTCGACCCGGCGGGAATAGACGAAGACCTCGCGCCAAGGCACCGGCTTGGGCAATCCCGGCACGAGCGCGGAATCGATCTTGAAGGCGAGCGCTTCGCGGGCGGCAGGGGCAAAGGCGTTGGTGCGCAGGACGGCGCCGATCGCTGCATGGTAGAGCCGCAGGAGGCGATCGTCGTTGATCGCGGCAACCTTCGAGAGGCCGCGCCGGATCGCTTCGTCGTGTTTCGCGGCTTCCGCTTCGCGATCGCCCTTGAAGTCCGGATCATGCCGAGCCGCGAACAGCGCGACGAGTGGAAGGGTGACCTGCGGCGCGCGCTTGAGCGCATCGACCACGGTGTAGATGGTAAAGCCCATCCCGGCCTGTCGCAGGTAGCGGTAGAATGCCCTGAGCCAATCCGCTTCCCTCGCGGACAACCCGGTGCCGACGACCAGCCGGTTAAAGGGATCGTCCTCGGCAAGGCCGTTGAGAACCTCGGCAATGGCTTCCTCGATCTGGGTGCAGCGGTCGAGCAGGCGCTCGACCTCTTCGCCTTCACCGAGGGCCAGGGTGAAGTCGTGGATCGTGCCGCTCCTCGCGATCCCGTCCTCGCCGACGCTGAGGGGCGTGGGGACCTCTTCGAGGACGCGGAACCCGAAGTTTTCGAGCGCAGGCACGGCATCGGACAATGCCAGCGTGCCCGCTAGCTGGTACACTTTGAGCCGCAGCCGCCCATCGGCATCGCCTGGAAGGCGATAAAGCCGCGCGTCACGCAGAGGGAGCAGGCCAACGCCCTCGGTTTCATGGGCGGAAAGGCGACGCAGGCGACGAATGTCCTGCGCCGCTTCGGCAGGACCATAGGCGGTCCGATAAGCGGTCGGGAAACTGTCGGCAAAACGGGCGGCCAAAGCCGCAGCGCGCGATGCTTCCTCGCCGGTCGCGACAAGCTCACTCTCAACGGCCTCGCTCCACCCGCGCAGGAGAACCTGTATCGCTGCCTCGATCGCTTCCGCGTCGGGCGAGCCGGTGCTTTCGCGGTAGTCGAGCACATAGCGCAGCATGGCGAGGTTTCCGCCCTCGACTTGCAGGCTCCAGTCGAGTGCCTTGGCACCGGCTCCTTCTTCGAGCAGGTCCTCTATCCGCATGCGCACCTGCGTCGAAAGCATGTCGCGGGGAAGCCAGACGAAGGCGAACAGGTGGCGCGACAGCGGCGCCTCCACCAGGGCCAGCCGTGGCCGCGGCCGATCGACGAGGCTCATCATCGTCGTCGCGACGCGTTCGATGTCGGCATCGGAAAAGCCGATGACGAGGTCGTGCGGCAGCGCGGTCAGCGCGTGGACGAGCGCCTTGCCGGCGTGACCATGCGGGTCGAAGCCGAACCGGGCGTTGAGGTCTGCAAGCTGGGTCCTGAGCCGTGGTACCTGGGCGGGGGGCGTCGCGAGCGAGGCACTTGTCCACACGCCCGCGTGGATCGACAGGCCTGCCACGGATCCGTCCTCGATGACCGGGACGATGAACAGGTCGAGAGGCACGCGGCGGTGCACATTCGACATGCGGTTGGCCTTGATGATCAAGGGTGCACGACCACCTCCAGCTTTCGGGTCGTTGAACCAGGCGAACGCGCGATCGTAGCTCGGGTCGGCGAGGATGGCCTTGGTGCTCTTGCGGCAGATGCCCAGCACGTTGCTGTGGCTCCCGTCGCGCCAGCGGGTCAGGTGGCCCAACTGCGTGAGCATTCCGCCTTCGAGCCAGCGCAGCAGCGCCGCGCCCTCTCCGTCGGTCAGGCGCGCCGCGTCCTCGAGCATCGCCTCGCGCATTTTCGACCAGTCGGCGACCGCCGCCCGCACATCACTCAGCGTGGTGCGCAGGTCACGCTCGAGATCGCGGCGCTGACGGGCGTCGGTGCGCGGAGTTTCGATGTAGATCATCGATTCGCGGGCCTCGCCGGCCGCCCCGTCGCCTTCCGGAAGACCGGTCAACTTGCCTTTGGCGTTCCGCTGGACAGGGACCACCGGGTGGAGCAGCCGATCGATCGAGAGGCCGTGCGCGGCAACGGTGGCGGCAACCGAGTCGACAAGGAATGGCATGTCGTCGTTGACGAGGGCGATCCGCATGAAGCGCCGCTCCTCGCTCGCCGAAGCAATCACGATCACTGCCTCGCCGGCTTCCCGCTGCGACGCCGCATCGGCCAGGAAATGTGCAGCTTCGGTCAGCTTGCGCGGTTCAAACGTGACGTCGCCTGGAAGAAGCGAGTCGCGCATGCGAACCGACAGTGCACGCTCGATCGCGGTTCCGGCCTTGCGGCGAGACTTCTCGGCAGTGGAAACGGGCTTTTTGGCGGCCATCCTGCGTGCTCCGTCAGCCCGTCGGTGCCTCGCGGGCTGTTATTATATTGTTGCTGCAATTAGCAGCAATCTGACGCGCGTTACGCGCATGCGCGAAGGCTAGCAACCCCGCATCGCGAGCGTCCATACATCACTACGCACGAGGTGCGGCGATTATCCGGCAAGCGCTTCGATTGTCAGCTCGAGCGAGCGTTCTCGGGCGGCCGGATCGTAAGTCGCGCCGGAGACGATAATCTCGTCGGCACCGGTGCGCTCGACGAACCGGCCCATCGCTTCGCGTACCGTCGAGCGAGAGCCGATCGCGCTCGCCTGGCCGATGTGTGCAAGCAGCCCCTGCGCGGGCGCGGGCAGGCTGTCGCGATAGCCTGGGATCGGCGGGGGCAGCATTCCGGGCCGGCCAGTGCGCAGCCGCACGAAGCTCTGTTGCTGGCTGGAGGCAATCAGCTCGGCTTCGCTGTCGGTTTCCGCGGCGAACACCGTCATCGCGGCCATCGCGTATGGCTTCTCGAGCCATAGCGACGGCCGAAACCGTTCGCGATAGACGGCCAGCGCGGCATCAAGGTGGTCGGGCGCGAAGTGGCTTGCGAAGGCGTAGGGCATGCCGAGTTCAGCGGCGAGCTGCGCACCGAACAGGCTGGAGCCGAGCATCCACATTTCGATATTCGCGCCGCGTCCGGGCGTCGCGTGGATGGGCAGATCGGGATCGCCAGCCAAGAGGGCGCGCAACTCGACGACGTCCTGCGGGAAGAACTCGGCCGCTTGGTGCAGGTTCTTGCGCAGCGCCCGCTGTAGCTCGGGACCGGCGCCCGGCGCGCGGCCGAGACCGAGATCGATGCGCCCCGGAAAGAGCGCATCGAGCGTGCCGAACTGCTCGGCGATCACGAATGGATTGTGATTGGGCAGCATGATCCCGCCCGACCCGATCCGGATGGTTGACGTCGCATAGCCGACGTGCCCGATCACCACGGAGGTGGCCGCACCCGCGATTCCTTCCATCGTGTGGTGCTCGGCGATCCAGAAACGCCTGTAGCCGTGTCGTTCGGCCACCTGCGCGAGGCTGGCGGTCGCGGCATAGGCTTCGCCCAGGGTACCGCCCTCGCGCACGGGAACGAGATCGAGGACCGAAAGAGGGATCATTCGCCGAGTTGCCCTAGATAAGTGCGCGCCGTGGCAGCCTGTGGGCTCTCCGGCGCAGTCGCCACGACCGATTCGAATGAGCGGCGGGCTGCATCGGTCCGTCCGCCCAAGGCAGCGATAACCCCCGCTTCGAGACCTATTGCGGGATCGCGTGGGTCGAGCACTGCCGCCCTCTCGATATGCGCCTGCGCCGCGTCGAGCTGGTTCAGCCGCCGTGCAAGCGTTGCGGACAGCAACCATGCGTGCGGATCGTCTGGCACGAGCCGCCGCGCCTCCGCGAGCGCGTCGCTCGCTTCCGGAAGCCGATCGAGCGCCACGAGTGCCGCTGCCCGGTCCTGCGCAACCGACCCGCCCAGAAACGCATCGCCGGTCGCCTCGTCGCGGGCCGCGTCGAGAATATTCAGCGCTTCGCCGGTCTTGCCTTGCGATAAAAGAGCACTTCCCGCGAGCGCGCCCATCCGGGCGCGGAACTGCGGATCGGTCGCTTCTTCGCGTGCGGCGAGAAAGGCATCTGCGGCCGCGCTCCAGTCTCCCAGGTTACCGGCCGCGACGCCCAGGCAATGGTGCCCGGTGGCGCGCTGCAGGCCCGCAGTCCGGGAAACCCACTCGGCGGCGAAGGACCGGGCCCGCGCTGGTTCGGTGCGCGCGGTATCGAGGCACAGCTCGATTGCAGGGCGGTTTGCATCGCGGTCGAGCATCGGGGCGGTGCGCACGCCATTTCGAGGGGGACGGTTCTGCAGTTCGGGGGGCACCGCGGTGATGGGCGATGTCGTCGGCGCGGGGCCGACTTGCATCAGCGCGAGAGGGAGAAGGGCAAGGGTTGCGATCATGGGCCTCTAAAGAGCTTCGATGGTCCGCAGCAGCAGGTCGATGTCCGCTTCGCGGCTCAGCCGGTGATCGCCATCCTTGACCAGCGTCAGGTGAACGTCGGGCGAACGCAGCATCGCGGAGAGCCGCTGCGAGATCGCGTAGGGCACGTCCTCGTCACGCATGCCGTGGATCAGCCGCACCGGGCAGTCGAACGGTATCTCGGCGTTGAGTTGACGCTGGGCCTGGCCGTCGGCCCAGAAGCCGGGATGGGTCGGGGTGGGATCGGGGCCATAGGGGTTGTCCTCGAACACCACGTGATCGTTCGCCAAAGCCGCTTTTTGCGCTGTGTCGTAGCCCCAGTCGGTGAAGTCGGGCGCTGCCGCGATGCCCACCAGCGCCTTCAGACGATCGCTGAGCGCTCGGCCCACGAGCAGCATGAGCCAGCCCCCCATCGACGATCCGACGAGGATCACCGGGCCGTCGACGAGATCCTCGACCAGCGCAAGCACCTCGTCGCGCCAACGCGACAGCGTGCCATCCGCGAAGTCACCAGCCGATTCGCCGCAGCCCGAATAGTCGAGCAGCAAGCAGGTGCGCCCGTTCCGGACCGCCCAATCGAACACTGCGGTCGCCTTTCCGCCCGCCATGTCGGACATGTAACCGGGCAGGAACACGATCGCCGGTCCCTCTCCCGCGCTGTAGCGAAAGGCGATCCGTCGACCATCGATGTCATGAAACTGCAGATCGGCCATGGCAGGCTTCTTGGGCCTGCTGGCTCGGGATGGTCAATCCGCGCGTGACTTCGATTGCGGTTCGGCGCAGCTTGCGATCCAAAGGAGAGACCGTCGATGACCACCCGCATGCCGCCGCCCGCCGTTGGTATTCCTGCTCTGAGCAGGCGGGCTTTGCTGGGGGGCGGTCTGCTGGGGTTCGGCCTTGCGGCGGCCCCGCTGGCCGCACAGGTCGGCGCCGGATTTACCCACGGGGTCGCCAGCGGCGAACCGTCGGCAAAATCCGTGCTGCTGTGGACCCGATTCGTCGGCAGGCGTGCTGCCCGACTGCGGTGGGAGGTGTCCGAAAGCGCCGAGTTCACGCGCATTGCCAGCGGCGGGACCGTCCGCGCGACGCCGGCGAACGACTGGTGCGCCAAGGCCGTCGCGACCGGTCTGGCCCCGGGACGCTGGTATCACTACCGCTTCGTCGCGCCCGACGGGACCATGTCTGCGACCGGGCGCACGCGAACGCTGCCGGACGGGCCGACCGCACGCTTTCGCATGGCCGTCTTCAGTTGCTCCAACATCGGGTTCGGTCACTTCAACGGCTATGCCCACGCGGCTGCCGCCGACGAATTCGAACTCGCCGTCCACCTCGGCGACTATCTCTACGAATACGAACGCAACCAGTACCCGATCGAAAAGGAAATCGTCGACGGCCGGGTCCCCGACCCGACGGGCGAGATCGTCGCCCTGGCGGATTACCGGATGCGCTACGCCAGCTATCGCCGCGATCCCGATCTCGTCCGGCTGCATCAGCTCTATCCGATGATCTCGGTCTACGACGATCACGAATCTGCCAACGATTCCTGGAAGGGTGGGGCTGAGAACCACGACCCGGCTACCGAGGGCCCATGGTCCGCCCGGAAGCGGGCGGCGATGAAGGCGCGCAGCGAATGGCTGCCCGTGTCCGACGATCCGTGGGCACGCTACGATATCGGGGACCTGGCTTCGATCTTCCGGATCGAGACCCGTCTCACCGCGCGCGACAAGCCGCTCGACCTGGCAGGAGCGACGAAGGGACTGTCGCCCGAAGATGCCGATGCCGCACTGCGCGCACTGCGCGAAGGCACGTGGGCCGACCCGAAGCGCACCCTCATGGGCAGGGCCCAGGAGCAATGGCTGTCGGCGGGCCTGAGGTCCTCGGTCCGCTCGGGCCGCAAGTGGCAGGTGCTTGCGCAGCAGGTCATCATGGGCGGCCTTTCGACGCCATCCGACATTGCCGAGCGGGTAGGCAACACGGTGCCCGACTACGTGAAGCGCCGCCTGGTGGCAGCAGTCGCCGCCAGCCGTGCGGGCCTGCCCGCGAGCATGGATACATGGGATGGGTACCCGGCTGCGCGATCGCGCCTGCTCGCCTCCGCGCTCGATGCGGGTGCCAACCTCGTCACGCTCACGGGCGATTCGCACAACGCGTGGGCGTTCGATCTTGCCCATGGAGGCGACGCGGCAGGGGTCGAGTTTGCCGGGCAGTCGGTCACTTCGCCCGGCTTCGAATCATCCTTCCGCCAAACCGCGCCAAAGGACCTTGCCGCCTTGCTCGTCGGTCACAACCCGGGGCTCAAGTGGTGCGACACCAGCAATCGCGGATACATGGCGGTCGAACTGACCCCGCAGGCGGCGACCTGCGAGTGGCGGTTCAGTGATCCCGTGCGCAATCGTTCGGCGGCGCTTGCCGGCGCCCACCGCCTGGTCGCAGCACACGGAGCACGTCGCCTGACCTCCGTCTAATCACCTGTTAAGAGATACAAATTAGGTATCCCTCCGCAATCCGGGGGGACGCAAATGCGCGAGATCGTTATTGGACTGGCCGCACTGACGGGCCTGGGGACTGCCGGCTACATGACCGGCAGTTTTGGTAGTGGAGAATACTACGAGATATCGCCCGCGCAGGTCTCGTCAGATCTGGCCGGAATGCAAATCCCGGCCGAGTTCAGCGAGAAATCCGCCGGGGTTCGTATCGAGGCGATTTCCGCGGACAACGAGCAGGTGCACTGGGAACTGTCGATGGATGGCGGTCCCGTGGCCGATGTCTATGCGCATCTGGATCCTTCGGGCAGCGGCACCAGGGTGAGCATCGATTTTGCCATGCGGGACGGTGAAGGAACCGAGCGCCTCGACCGCATGCTGCCGATGGGAAGCGAATTCTTCGCCGACATGGCGGAACTGGCGCTGACCGAGCAGATCGATGCGACGCTCGACCGTCGTCCGTTCGACAAGGACAAGTTCGCCGGTGCGCTCGTCGGTTACGCCGCCGCCAATCCGGGCAAGATCGTCAAGTTCCAGCAGAACGTCCAGGACCAGGCGCTGTCGAATATGCAGGAGTTCGAAGGGTCTTCCGATGCCGACTCCGGCTTCGATGAAAGCGCCGACTACGCCGCGAGCTCCGAGAGCACCGATTCCGGCGGCGATGGTGGCGACGACTGGGGCAACTGAAGCCCCGGGTTGGCAATCCGGCCAACATCGATTACGTCCGCCGCATGCACAGCGGTCGATCCCTGACGACTACGACTACCACCCCGGTCACCCGGGGGCGGTCGGTCGCGCTTTAGCGAACCAGCCGCCGCCCGGTTGCGGGCGGGCCGGCGTCTTCCCCTGCAGCCGTTTTCACCGAACTGACGCTTCCGGCGCGCGGCCCTTTCTGCCATGGGCGCGCCAAAGGACGGTACGAGGACGATGAGCGAGCTTTTGAAGATCAGCCTGCCCGACGGATCGGTGCGCGAAGTGCCCGCGGGCAGCACTCCGGCGGACATCGCCGCGGCGATCGGTCCGGGCCTCGCCAAGGCGGCGCTGGCAGCGCGCGTCGATGGGGAGCTGCGCGACCTCAACCGGGCATTCGAGGGCGACGCCGAGCTGGCGCTCGTCACCAGCCGCGACGAGGCCGACGCGCTCGAACTGGCGCGCCACGACTATGCCCACGTTCTCGCCGAGGCGGTGCAGGCGCTGTGGCCGGGCACGCAGATCACCTTTGGTCCTGCAACCGACGACGGGTTCTACTACGACGTGATGGCGCCCGCCTCGCGCGAGCCGTTCAGCATGGATGACTTGCCCGCGATCGAGGACAAGATGCGCGAGATCATCCGCGCCGACAAGCCGCTCACGCGCGAGGTGTGGAGCCGCCAGCAGCTCATCGACAAGTGGCAGGCCGAAGGCGAGACGTTCAAGGCCGAGTGGGCCGCAGAGCTTCCCGACGGCGAGGAGCTGACCGTCTATCGCAGCGGTGACGACTGGCTCGACATGTGTCGCGGCCCGCACCTGCCCAGCACCGGCAAGCTCGACCCGCAGGCGTTCAAGCTGATGCGTGTTGCCGGCGCCTACTGGCGCGGCGACCAGAAAAATGCGCAGCTCACGCGCATCTATGGCACCGGCTGGCTCAACAAGAAGCAGCTCGACGCGCACCTTCACCGACTGGAGGAAGCCGCGAAGCGCGACCACCGCCGGCTGGGGCGCGAGATGAACCTCTTCCACCTGCAGGAAGAGGCGCACGGCAGCGTGTTCTGGCACCCGCAAGGCTACACCATCTACCGCATGCTCGAGGATTACATCCGCCGCGCAGTGCAGGGTGCCGACTGCCGCGAGGTGAAGACCCCGCAGGTTATGGACGCGCGCCAGTGGGAGAAGTCCGGCCACTGGGGCAAGTACCGCGAGAACATGTTCGTCATCCCGGATGAGGTGCCGAACACCGAGGAAGACGGGCCGGTCATCAGCGGCGAGGCCGACTGGATGGCGCTGAAGCCGATGAACTGCCCCGCGCACGTCCTCATCTTCAAGCAGGGCATCAAGTCCTACCGCGACCTGCCGCTGCGCCTGGTCGAGAACGGTTGCTGCCACCGCAACGAGCCGCACGGCGCGCTCCACGGGCTGATGCGCGTGCGCCAGTTCACGCAGGACGACGGCCACATCTTCTGCCGCGAGGACCAGATCGTCGAGGAAGTCCGCAGCTTCTGCGAGCTGGCCGACAAGGTCTACAAGGACTTCGGCTTCACCTATGCGGTCAAGCTGGCGCTTCGTCCCGAGCAGCGGTTCGGCTCCGACGAGGACTGGGACAAGGCCGAGAGCGAACTGCGCCAGGCGGTCATCGACGCCGGGCTCGCCACGCAAGAATACGGGTGGGAAGAACTGCCGGGCGAAGGTGCGTTCTATGCGCCCAAGCTCGAATGGCACCTGACCGATGCGATCGGCCGCACCTGGCAGGTCGGCACGATCCAGTCCGACCGCGTGCTGCCCGAAAGGCTCGATGCGAGCTACATCGGCGAGGACGGCGAACGTCACCGGCCGGTGATGCTTCACCGGGCCATCTTCGGTTCCTACGAACGCTTCATCGGCATCCTGATCGAGCACTTCGCTGGCAGGTTGCCGACGTGGCTCGCTCCGACACAGGCGGTGGTGGCGACCATCGTGTCGGATGCCGACGATTACGCGCGCGAAGTTGCCGCGAAGCTGGAAGCGGCGGGCATCCGGGTCGAGACCGACCTGCGGAACGAGAAGATCAACTACAAGGTGCGCGAGCACAGCCTCGCCAAGGTTCCGCACCTGCTGGTCGTCGGCAAGCGCGAGGCGGATGAGGGCACCGTCGCGGTCCGCACGCTCGGCGCCGAGCACCAGAAGGTCATGCCGCTCGCCGAGGCGATCACGATGCTGACGCAAGAGGCAACGCCCCCGGACCTCGCGCGGGATTGATCCTCGGCCTGACCGCCGCGGCGATCGCGACCGGGATAGCGGCGGCGCTTGTTGCCGGTATCGTGCGTGGACTGGCCGGTTTCGGGCTCGCGATCCTGCTCGTTCCCGTGTTCGGCCTTGCCGCCACGCCTCAGGAAGCGGTGGTGGCAGCGAATTGGCTCGGCGTCCTGATGGGTTTCGCCGGGCTGCGGCGAGTGGTTCGCGAGGCCGAGCGTTCGGCCATCCCGATCTCGATCCTGGCCGTCGCGGCCACTCCGCTCGGCGTAATCCTGCTCGGGCTGGTGCCTGCGGCCCCCGCTCGGGTGCTGATTGCGTTCATTGCGATCGCCGCTTTCGTCGCAGTCCTGCTGCCGCAACGCCCGATCGATCACCGCCCAACACGGTTCGAGACCGGGGCGACGGGCATCACTTCGGGATTGCTCACGGGATTTGCAGGGATGCCCGGCCCGCCGGTCGTCCCATACTACCTGCGCCGGGCGCTACCTCCGTCGACGGCGCGATCCTCGATGCTCCTGGTATTCTTCGCCACATCGCTTGCCGGTGCATCCAGTGCGCTGGCGCTTGGCGTGGCCGACTGGCGGGCGGCGATCATCGCTCTACTGCTGTGGCCCGTGGCCTTCGTCGGCAACTGGATCGGATTCAAGGCGCATGATCGCGTCGGGCCCAGGACCTGGCGGATCGTGGCCGGTCTGGTGTTGGGTCTGGCGGCAGGCGGCGCCGTGTTGAAACTCGTCCAGGCCGGGGCCTAGAGCGCGCGTCCGGCAAGGACGGGGCCGCCATCAGGCTCGCGCAGGATCACGGCGTGGCGCTTCCCCTTGGCAGCAAGGGTTTCTGCAGGGATGGAAAACCGGGCCGGGCCGCCGGACCAGCTTCCGATGCGCTGCTCGCCTTCGACGACGTTGGTGTAGGTCACGCGCAGCCCGCCGTTCTCGCCCGACCCTATGCCGACCGTGACGCTGGGACGAAGCGTGAGGAGCATGAGCTCGCCGCCCTTGCCGGGACCGGCAATTGAGATCGCACTGCCGCTAACCGATAACGAAGGCCGCTCGCGCAGGCTCTCCTTGGAAACATGCACGCGGACCGCCCCCTCGTTGGAGCCGACGGCTGCGCGTCGCCCGGCGATGACCATCTGCGGCGTATAGACTCCGTTGCGGTCGAACCCGCGGCGGGCGTAGGCGCGCTGCAGGTCCGTGTTGGCCGGACGCGCCAGGGTATCCTTCCACCCCAACCGGTCCCAGTACGTGATTGGGCGCGTAATCATGAGTACGTCGCTTTCGCGCGCAAGGCGCGCGGCGAAGGCGTCCGCCGGCGGACAGGACGAACAACCCTGGCTTGTGAAGAGCTCGACGACGACCGGATTGGACGACGCGTCCCGTGCGGAACGCGCCTGCGATGCGGGTCCGAGCAGCGCGACGACCGCGATTGCGGCGAGGCCCAACGAACCAGTAGCGAGAATGCGGCGGGACGTTTGGAGGAGGTTTGCCATCGCTATCACCAGCTTCGCCTGCGAAAGGCGAAAGGTTACGCGAGCACTTCAGAAAGGCAACGCGCGTCCCGCGAAGATGAGCGCAAGCGGACAGGCGGTCGCGATGACGAAGCGGGCAACCTCGCAGAAGGGAGAATCGCTTTTCGCAATGAGGGCGACGGCTCGGGCCATGGAGCCGAAGCTGCGCCCGAGTCCCTAATTCCCGGTTAATGCCGGCATTTGCTGGCTGGCGCAGTGGAATCCGCCGCCGCCGGCGAGCACCGCATCGCCGGGGAGGCCGATCGTGGCGCGATCGGGAAACAGCTCGGCGATCGCCGCGACGCCGTCGGCATCGTGGGGCGAACCAAAGGTGGGCACGACGACAAGATGCGTCGTGATCGCGAAGTTGGCGTAGCTCGCGGGCTCGATGAAATCGCCGCGCGTGATCAGCCCGGGCGAGGGGATTTCGACCACATCGACGCCGAATGCTTCGGCGCGATCCCTGGCGTCGGCGTAAATTGCCGCGTTCGGGTCGCCAATGCCGGTGGAGCGCGGCAGCGCGAGACGGTTCGGCCCAACGAACCGGGCGAGGTTGTCGACATGACCGTCGGTATGGTCGTTGATCAGGCCTTCGCACAGCCATAGCACACGGTCGAAGCCGAGATCGCGGTCCAGCCGCCCCTCGATCGCGTCGCGCGACAACCCGGGGTTGCGATTGGGGTTGAGCAGGCATTGCTCGGTCGTCGCGACAAGGCCGGTGCCGTCGCCGTCGATCGCCCCGCCTTCGAGGATCCAGTCGCCCTCGACAACCGGCAGGCCCGCATCGCGCGCGATCTCCGCCCCCACGGTCTGGTCGCCCTCCATGAGGTACTTTCCGCCCCAGCCGTTGAACCTGCAGCGCAGGGCGGTGCCGTCGCGGCGCACGAGCGGGCCGGTGTCGCGAAGCCAGATGTCGCCGAATGTCCGGCGTTCGATCCGGACCGAGCCCGAAACGAGCGACTTCGCGCGCGCCTCGTTGGCGGCGTCGCGGACGAGCAGGCGCACCTCCTGCCCGCTTTCGGCAACCGCGTTGGCAAAGGCAGCGATCTGTTCCTGGGCGCGGCCGAGGTATTCGGGCCACTCGTCGGCATCGTGGGGGAAGCCGATCCACAGCCAGTCCTGCGGCGCCCACTCGGGCGGCATCGAAGCGGTCATGGAGTGATCGTCAGCAACCGCCTTCAGCCGCGCAACTCTTATCACGCGCGCCGCGGAATTCGTCGCCATCGTTCCAGGTGGGCCAGCCGCTGCTCATCGCCATGCTGCGCCCAATCCGGTAATAGAGCTGGAGGATCTGCATGGCGCCGCCCCAATCCCAGTTCGGATCGAACTCGTCGCTCGGCTGGTGGTAAATCTCCTCGGTCCATTTCTTCTGGTACGCTTCGCCCGCTGCGCGACCGCCGGCCTCGAAATCGTCCCCGCCCTTGAGATAGAGCATCGGCACCCCGACCTTGGCGAGGTTGAAGTGGTCGGAGCGGTAGTAGAAGCCCTTCTCCGGCGTCGGTTCGAGGTTGAGCGTGAGCTTCTCGGCCGTGACGAACTTGTCGAGGAAGGCGTCGAGCTGACTCTTGGCGCCGCCGATCGCGACGACGTCCTTCGACCGGCCACCCATCGGCATCCCGTCGATGTTGATACCGCCGACCGTCTGGCTCAGCGGGAAGATCGGGTTGGCGGCATAATACTCGCTGCCGAGGAGGCCCGATTCTTCGGCGGTGACCGCGAGGAACACCTGGCTGCGACGTGCGGGGCCCGCCTTGGCGTTGGCTTCGGCCAGTGCGATCAGCGCGGCCGTCCCGGTCGCATTGTCGATCGCGCCGTTGCAGATGTCGTCGCCGCCAGCATCCGCCTTGCACCGACCAATGTGGTCCCAGTGCGCAGTATAGAGGACGTACTCATCCTTGGCTTCGGTCCCTTCGAGCAGCCCGACGACGTTCTGCGATTCGAAGGTGCGGATCGCATTCGAAAACGACGTCGACGTCTTCACGCCGAGCGACACGGGCTTGAAGCCCTTCTTCTTGGCGGCCGCCGACAGCTTGGCGAGATCCTGTCCGCCCGCGGCCAGAATCTTGCCCGCAACAGCCTTCTGCACCCAGCCGTTCATCATCGTCTGACTCGCGCCCTTGTCGGAGCGCTGCGCGTAGACCTGAGGCCCGGTCCACGAGCTTTCGACGACGTTCCAGCCGTAAGCCGCAGGGAAATCGTCATGAACGATGAGCGCCGCGGTCGCACCCTGACGGGCGGCTTCCTCGAACTTGTAGGTCCAGCGCCCGTAGTAAGTCATCCCCCGGCCGTTGAATTCGCCACCGAGTTCCTTTGCCTCGTAGTCGGGATCGTTGACCAGGATGACCGCGGTCTTCCCCTTCATGTCGATGCCCGCGTAGTCGTTCCAGCCCTTCTCAGGCGCGACGATGCCGTAGCCGACGAAGACCAGTTCGCTGTCCGCGATAGTGACCTCGGGTGCTTCGCGATAGGTCGCGCCAACCCAGTCGCTGCCATAGGTGAACGACTGCGTCTTGCCGTCCTTGCCGGTCACCGTGAGGGGCGCGTGGCCGCTGCCTGCTATTTCGACGAGCGGCGCCTTCTGGATCCACGATCCGTTGTTGCCCGGTTTCAGCCCTGCCTTTTCGAACTGCTCGATCAGGTAGGCGACGGTCTTTTCCTCGCCAAGGGTGCCCGGCGCACGGCCTTCGAATTCGTCCGAGGCGAGTTGCTCGACTGCAGCGCGCATCGTCTCTTCCGAGAGCGCTCCCGCGGCAACGTCCGGCACCTCAAGCGCGTCCGAAGTACCCGCTCCATCGGTTGTGGCCGACATCGAACAGGCGGCCAACGAAAACGCCGCGGCGGCGGCAAGCAAGGTGCGAACGGTCATCGGGAATCCTCTCTGCGTGGCGCGCTTCTCGCAAAGCAAGCGCGTACGCGCAAGGGCGCGCGCTTGCGCCGAGAATGCGATGCAGGCACTGCCGCAGACGATGGCAGCAGACTGGACATCGGCACTGGCGAGGGCACGCGCGAACGCGCCTTTCCTTGCGCACGCGCTGGAGCGCCAGCCGGATGTCGCCGCCTTGCTCGCCGATGGGCAGGGCGAGGAAGCAATCGCTTGGGCCAGGGACCTCGGCCGGTCCGGCTTTCCGGCGCCCGTGGCGTTGCGTCGCGAGAAGCTGGCACTCGCCACCGCACTGGCGATCGGCGATCTCGCCGGAGAATTTCCGCTGGCGAGGGTCGTGGCGGAGCTTTCCGACTTTGCCGACCGTGCGCTCGACACCGCGTTCGCGTCGGTGATGCACGCGCGTGTACCCGAAGCCGAGCCGGCGGGCATGATCGTACTTGCCCTCGGCAAGCACGGCGCATGCGAGCTCAACTACAGCTCGGATATCGACCCGATCCTGTTGTACGATCCCGCGTTGCTCTCCCGGCGTGAGCGGGACGAACCGGCCGAAGCCGCACAGCGTTATGCGCGGGAGGCCGTCCGCATGCTGAGCGAGGTCACTCCGGAAGGATATGTCTTCCGCGTCGACCTTCGCCTGCGTCCGGCCAGCGAGGTCAGCCCGCCCGCCATCCCGATTGGCGCGGCGCTCACTCATTACGAAAGCTCGGCTCTGGCGTGGGAAAGGGCGGCCTTCATCAAGGCGCGGGCCGCCGCCGGCGATGTGCCCGCGGGCGAGCGCTTCCTTGCCGCGATTCGCCCGTTTGTGTGGCGCCGGAGCCTTGATTTCGGCGCCATCGGCGACATCCGGCGCTTGTCGGTGCGCATCCGGGCGAGCCATGCTGGGCCGCGCGAGCCGGGACCCGGCTACAACGTCAAACTGGGCCGCGGCGGCATCCGCGAGGTCGAGTTCTTCGCCCAGACCCACCAGCTCATCCACGGGGGGCGCGACCCATCGCTGCGGGTCCGCGGCACGCGCGCCGCGCTCGATGCTCTCGCCGCGGCCGGGATCGTCGGTGCCGACGATGCGCGGGTGCTGGGCGAGGCGTACGACCGACTGCGCACAATCGAGCATCGCCTGCAGATGGTCGGCGACCAGCAGACCCACTCGCTTCCCGATGGAGCCTCGCTCGACGCGATGGCGAGGCTGGACGGGTTGGCTGACGGCGCCGCGCTCGTTCGCGAGCTCGGTGCGGTGACGGCAGCGGTCGCAGCACGCTACGACGCGCTCATCGCCGAGGACGAGAGTGCTCCGGGTGTAGTGGTTTCCGGTGGCGACGGGCTTGCCCGAAGGCTCGGGGAACTGGGGTTTTCCGATCCCGACCGGCTTGCGGAGCGGATTGCCGGATGGAGCGACGGACGCATCCGCGCGCTGCGTTCCGAGCCCGCGCGCGCGGCGCTGGACGCGCTGCTCCCTGCCCTCCTCGAGCGCTTCGCGGCCGCGCCTGACCCCGATCAGGCCCTGAACCGGTGGGAGCGCGTCCTCGGCGCCGCCCCGAGCGCGCTCAACCTGTTCAACCTGCTGCTGCAGCGCCCCGCATTGCTCGACCAGCTGGCGCGCATTCTGGTTCTCGCCCCGACGCTGGCCGACGAGCTGGGGCGTCGCCCGGAACTGCTCGACATCCTGATCGGCCAGCAGGCGCTCGACTTGCCGGGAGATGTGACCGAGATCGCCGCGATGATGTTCGCCGGCGAGGAGGGCGACGACTACGAACGCCAGCTCGATCGGATCAGGCGCGTAACCGGCGAGCTCCGCTTCGCGCTGGGTCTCCAGACCGTGGCAGCGGTCCACGATCCGCTCGATATCGGCAAGGCCCTGTCCCGAACTGCGGAAGCCGCGCTGGCGGTCGCGCAGGACGCGGCGGTGGCGGAGTTCGAGCGGGCGCACGGAAAGGTGCCGGGGAGCGAGCTGGTGGTGCTCGGTCTCGGCCGTCTGGGCGGCGGGACGCTCACTCACGCTTCGGACCTTGACGTCGTCTACCTGTTCGGCGGCGACTACGAGGGTGAATCCGACGGCCGTCGGCCCTTGGGCGTGACGCACTACTTCAATCGCCTGGCGCAGCGGGTCACGGCGGCGCTCAGCGTTCCGACCGCGGAGGGCGCGCTGTACGAAGTCGACACCCGCCTCAGGCCGCAAGGTGCGCAGGGTCCGCTTGCGGTCAGCTTCGGCAGCTTCGCCCGCTACCAGCGGGAAGAGGCGTGGACGTGGGAACACATGGCGCTCGCGCGGGCCCGTCCGCTTACCGGCACCCCGGCGGCGCGCGACGAACTGCGCGCGATCATCGCCGGAGAGCTCGAGCGGCCGCGCGACCCCGACACATTGCGGGGTGACGTCCTGCGGATGCGTGCGGAAATGGCGGCGCACAAGCCGCCGCAAGGCCCGCTCGACGCAAAGCTGCTGCGCGGCGGGCTGGTCGATCTCGAGTTCCTGGTCCACTATCTCCAGCTTCGCGAGCGGACGGCGTTCGATCCCGATCTCGGCAGGGCAGTAGACATGCTGGTCGAGGCGGGGCTTGCCAGACCAGGCGTGCGCGACTCGTTGGCACTCATGACGCGCATGCTCATCGCCGGCCGCCTGCTTGCGCCGGACCTGTCCCAACCAACGCAAGCCGCAGCGGCAGCGCTGGCCGAAGCTTGCGGCGCGCCGGCTCTCGACGCCCTCTTGCGGATGTTCGCTGACGCACGGCAGGAGGTCGCGGCCGCCTGGGCCGATTCGCTGGGCGAGGCGCTGGCCGAATCCGATCTGGGAGAAATTGAATGAGCCGACCGTCCGTGGGCGACCCGATGCCCGACATCGCTATGGAAACGCCCGACGGGGGTTCTATCCGTCCGTCCGACTTCAGGGGAAACCCTGCGGTCATCTGGTTTTACCCTAAGGACAACACGCCGGGGTGCACAGTGGAGGCGAAGGACTTTACGTCTCTCTCCGATGACTTCGCAAAGGCCGGAGTCGCCCTTCTCGGAGTCAGCAAGGATTCGCCCGAGAAGCATCGCAAATTCATCGAGAAGCAGGCGCTTGCGGTCCCGCTCGCGACTGACGCTGCGGAGGGCGGCCTCAGCGATGCGCTTGGGATCTGGACCGAGAAGCAGCTCTACGGAAAGAAGTTCATGGGCATGGTGCGAACGACCTACCTGCTCGATGCGCAAGGTCGCATCGCCCGGTTGTGGGACAAGGTAAAGGTCAAGGGCCACGCCGAAGAGGTGCTTGCAGCATCCAAGTCCCTGTGACCCGCGAAAGACCGCCCGTCGGTGACGCCATACGCGCCGCATTGTCGGCAACCGAACCGACCGAAAAGGTCATGGCGGCGCGCAAGGTAGCGCGCGACTGGCGGCTCGGGAGGCTGATCTTCGGCTTCGATCGTGCGATGCCGAATCGTCCCGGTCGGCCTGCCGAACCCGAACTCCTGCCGCCAAACCGCATGCCCAAGCGCGGTCGCGGCGGCTCTTTGCAGGGGCGAATAGCCCTGTGGCATGCCTTGGCACATATCGAATTCGTCGCGATCGACCTCGCGCTCGACATGGCGGGTCGTTTCGGCGCCGAAATGGGGCCCGGTTTCGTCTCGGACTTCCTGGCCGTCGCGGCGGACGAGGCGATGCATTTCGTCCTGCTCGACCGGCATCTGCGCACGTTGGGCAGCCGCTACGGAGCGCTGCCGGCGCACGACGGACTGTGGCAGGCGGCCGCCGATACGTCCCATGACGTCGCGGCACGACTGGCGGTGGTTCCGATGGTACTGGAGGCACGCGGTCTTGACGTCACTCCGGCGACCCTGTCTCGCGTACAAGCACAGGGTGATGCCGTAGGCGCGCGGATCCTCGAACGAATCCTTGACGACGAGATTCGTCACGTTGCCGTGGGCGTCAAATATCTTAACGTTTGCGCCGAACGGATGGGCTGCGACCCCGAAAAGTTATGGATTTCCTTGGTGCGCAGGCATTTTCCCGGGGCACTTAAGCCACCGTTCAACGACTCGGCGCGTTCGACAGCCGGTTTGTCGCTCAGTGCGACGCGCGCACTTGCTTCGTAAATCTTTCGCCGGTTAACCCCCAACTCACGAGACGGCGGGGGGTTCCGATCAGTCTCAGTAAATTGTCGCGAAGGCGGTTTTTCCTCCTTTGTCGTACACGGGTTCGCTGCGGCACCGGGGGGTGTCGTGAGATAAAAAGGACGGGAATCTTGGTCGCAAAGCTTATCCAGCGCCGGATCGTCGCAGTACTCGCAGCAGCGGGTGCATTCTTCTCGATGGGCGCATCGCCTGCCCTCGCCAATTCCAGCTCTGCCGCATCGGCCGATATCGTCGCACCGGTCCGTGATGCGCGCGCCACCGGGGTCAACGCCGGTGACGAGCAGTTCAAGCAGCTTTTCTCGAGCTGGCAATCGCTCGACAATTCCCGCTCGCCGAATCCGGTTGCGCCGACCACCGGCGTTGCCATTCCGTCGCGTGCGCCGCTTGCCATTGGCAGCACTTCGAGCGGATATGGAATGCGCTCGCACCCCGTTCTTGGCGGCATGCGCGCTCACAAGGGTATCGACCTCGCGGCGCCGACCGGCACGCCCGTCTATGCGACCGCCGACGGCACCGTCGGCAAGGCGGAATGGTTCTCGAGCTACGGTTTGTTCGTTTCGATCGACCACGGTGCCGAACTCGAGACCCGCTATGCCCACATGTCGCGCCTCGCGGTTGGTCCGGGCGAGCGCGTCCGCAAGGGTGACGTGATCGGTTACGTCGGTTCGACCGGCCGTTCGACCGGTCCGCACCTTCACTATGAAGTTCGCGTCGCCGGGCAGGCGGTCAATCCGATCCCCTACATGGCCGAAACCGACAAGGCGCCGGCCCGCCTCGCCCTCGCCGGCGAGTAAGCGGAAACAGGATACGGCCCGCCGCACGACAGCGGGCCTCGGACACTCGGGGAGGGTGCCGGAAAAAGGGCGGTGGACCGGTGGGTTCGCCGCCCTTTTCTCTTGCCCGGGCGAGACGAGGCGATAGGTTTCTCGATGAAACGAGGGTGCCTCGACGCGCCCCTTCAGAGAGGCGACCATGCATCCCATCGAACACGCCCGCACCCGGCCAGACCATCCAGCCGTGATCATGGCGGGAAGCGGAGAACGGATGACCTATGGCGAGATGGATCACGAAGCGAACCGCTTCGCCCAGCTCCTGCGCGCGCGTGGCCTGGAGGCAGGCGACGCCTTCGCCGTCCTGCTCGAGAACCGGCTCGAATACTACACTGTCTATTGGGGCTCGCAGCGCGCCGGGACCGTGCTCGTGCCGATTTCGACGCGGCTGACTGCGCCGGAAATCGCCTACATCCTGACCGACAGCGATGCGAAGCTTCTGATCACATCGACGAAGTACGGTGGAATTCTCGGCGGTATCCGCGAGCGATGCCCCGATCTTTCCGTGCTGGTGCTCGACGGCGAAGGTGACGAAGCCTTCGGCCCCGCACTGGCCGCCCAGCCTGCGGAGCCGATCGCCGACCAGAGCGCCGGTCTCGGCATGCTCTACAGTTCGGGCACCACCGGACGGCCGAAGGGCGTCCGCCCGCGCGCGCCCGAAGATCCTTCGCCGACGGCGCCGGTTGCGCTCATGGGTCTTGCAATCATGGGCGCCGGGATGCCCGCGGACGGGTCGATGGTCTATCTCTCGCCCGCCCCGCTCTATCACGCCGCCCCGCTCGGCTGGAGTACCGCAGCCCAGAGGCTCGGCGGCACGGTCGTGATGATGGAGAAGTTCGATCCCGAGGGCGCGCTCGCAGCGATCGAGAAGTACCGCGTGACCGACAGCCAGTGGGTGCCCACGCATTTCGTGCGGATGCTCAAGCTCGATGACGAGGTCCGCGGCCGTTACGATCTCTCCAGCCACCAGCGCGCGCTCCATGCCGCCGCGCCGTGCCCGGTCCCGATCAAGCAGGCGATGATCGACTGGTGGGGCCCGATCGTGAACGAATACTACGCAGGGTCGGAAGGCATCGGCATGACGCTGGTGCGGTCGGCCGAGTGGCTGGAACGGCCCGGCACCGTGGGCAAGGCGATCTTCGGGACGATCCACGTGTGCGGGCCCGACGGCGAGGAACTGCCGGCAGGGCAGGACGGACTCATTTATTTCGAGAACGCGGTCCTGCCGACCTACCACAACGACCCGGAAAAGACCGCCGAGGCGATGCATCCGCGGGGCTGGATGACCATCGGCGACATCGGCCACGTCGATCCCGAAGGATATCTCTTCCTGACCGACCGCAAGAGCCACATGATCATCTCGGGCGGGGTCAACATCTACCCGCAGGAGGTGGAGAACCTCCTCGTCAGCCACGAGAAGGTGATGGATGCGGCGGTGATCGGCGCGCCCGATGCCGACCTTGGCGAGCAGGTCGTCGCCGTGGTCCAGCCGGTCGACATGGCCGATGCCGGCCCGGCGCTCGAGGCGGAACTGCGCGCGTATCTCGAGCCGCAGCTCGCGCGCATCAAGATGCCCAAGCTGTTCGATTTCCGCCCCGAGCTGCCGCGCGAAGCCAACGGCAAGCTCTACAAGCGCGAGCTGCGCGACGAGTTCGCGGCCAAGGCGCGGGACGAGGCGGCCGCCAGCGCCTGACGCGCGCACGACCCGAACGATGTCACGCGTGTCACGGTGTCCAGGGCGGAACCGGATTGCCCCGCAACATTGCAAACATCGCCCACGTGGCACGCCGCCGCCGAAAGGCGACACGAAAGCGACACCTGAACCGGCTGGCCGAACCGGGCAGCCCGGTGCGCGGGGGATCGACGGTATGAAAGAGCCGACGCGAGGCTAGCGCGCCGAGACCCTTGTAGGAAAATGGTTTCTTGCGAGGCGATTGCGGGGCGGTAGAAGGGCCGCGAGGGGGACGCATGACCGTCGACGAACTGCTCGAAAAATGGCTCGGCAAGGAAGGCGGGGCCGAGCGCGCCAATTACCAGATGTTCCTGACCGAGCTGACCATCGCGCTCGGGCTGCCGACCCCGCACGCGAAGGGCATGGGGCTGGGGGATTACGAATTCGAAGCGCCCGTGAAGTCCGAAGCGATCTACGGAGGCAAGGGCACCAAGCGGATCGACCTCTACAAGCGCGATCACTTCATCCTCGAAGCCAAGCAGAGCCAGCTGCAAGAAGGCGAAACCGCGCCGGACGATCCCGCGGAAGAGCCGCAGACCGAAACCGAATTCGACCTGTTCGGCGCACCGGTCCGCACTGTCCGGAAGGCGGGCAAGCCGCGCCGCCGTTACGACCGGCTGATGGAAGACGCGCGGTTGCAGGCCCAACGCTATGCGCTCGCGCTGCCCGACGATCACGATACCCCGCCATTCCTCATCGTCGCCGACATCGGTCGCGCGTTCGAACTCTATTTCGACTGGGCCGGCAACGGACGCGGTTATCGCCCCTTCCCCGACGAGCGCGGCTACCGCATTGCGCTGGCGGACTTGGCGTCCGACGCTCCGATCGACGGCATCGAAAAGACTGCGGCCGACACGTTGCGGGCGATCTGGACCGATCCCGCCAGCATCGACCCGCGCACGCGCTCGGCCCGCGTCACCCGCGACATCGCCGAACTGCTCAGCCGGGTCGCCAAGACGCTGGAGGAGGACCAGCGACGGGGCCGCGCCGACGACGAGGTGACCGCGCTCGGCATCGAGGCGACCAGCCTGTTCCTGATGCGCACGCTGTTCTGCATGTTCGCCGAAGACGTCGAATTGCTGGAAAAGGACAGCTTCAAGCGCTTCCTCAGCGATGCGGAGGGGCGCTCCGACCAGTTCTGGCGAACGGGGCTGGAAAACCTGTGGCACCGGATGAACGATCCGGAACCGCACGGTCGCTACTGGTCGCAGGGCGACACGATCGTCCGCTACTTCAACGGCAACCTGTTCTCCGGCGCGAAGGTTTACGACCTCGCGCCCGAGGCGAAGAATATCCTGCGCATCGCCGCCGACCAGGACTGGCGCGCGGTCGAACCGGCGATCTTCGGCACGTTGCTCGAACAGGTACTGACCCCGTCCGAACGCGCCAAGCTCGGCGCGCACTATACCCCGCGGCCCTATGTCCAGCGGCTGGTGCAGGCGACGATGATGGACGTGCTGGAACCGGAGTGGGAAGCGGCGCTGGCCGAGGCGCGCGACGCCGCCGACAAGGGCGACGAAACCCGCGCGATCGAGATCGCCTGCGCTTTCCACGCGCGGCTGGTCGCGCTGGAGGTGCTCGATCCGGCGTGCGGCACCGGCAACTTCCTCTACGTCGCGATGGAGAACCTGCTGCGGCTGGAATCCGAAGTGCGCCAGTTCGTGATCGGGCTGGGCGGCACGCTCGAACCGGCGGTCCATCCCAACCAGTTCCTCGGGCTCGAACTCAACCCACGTGCGGCGGTGATCGCGGAGCTGGTGCTGTGGATCGGCTGGCTGCGCTTCCGCCTCGCCAACACGCCCGAAGCGATCGGCGAACCGGTGCTGCCGCCGCTTTCCAACATCAATCGCGGCACCCACGGCGGCTACGACGCGGTGCTCGCGTTACTGCCAACCGGCGCGCCGGACACCGAGAACCCGCGCCGTCCCGAATGGCCGGAGGCGGATTTCATCGTCGGCAACCCGCCCTTCATCGGGGGCAAGGACATCCGCGACCGGCTCGGCAGCGCCTATGCCGAGGCGTTGTGGAAGGCGAACCCGCGCGTGCCCAAAAGCGCCGATTTCGTCATGCAGTGGTGGGACCGCGCGGCGGATATTCTCACCCGCGAAGGCACGCGGCTGCGGCGGTTCGGGTTCGTAACTACCAACAGCATCACCCAGGTGTTCAGCCGCCGGGTGATCGAACACTGGCTGGCGGAAGAAGAAAGCGGGACCCCGGATCAAGTCCGGGGTGACGGTGAGAAAGAAACCCAACCATCTTCGTCACCCCGGCCCCCGAGCCGGGGTCCCGCTTCCTCTCCCGGCAAACTCCACCTCACGCTCGCCATTCCCGATCACCCGTGGACCCGCGTGGGCGAAGGCGCGGCGGCGGTGCGGATCGCGATGACCGTGGCCGAAGCAGGACCGGGCGAAGGGCGGCTCGTCGAGATCACCGGCGAACGCGGGCTCGACACCGACAAGCCCGAACTCGGCGAGCGCGACGAGCGCGGGCGGATCAATGCCGACCTGTCGGTGGGCACCGACGTGACGCAGATCGTGCCACTCAAGGCTAATCATGGACTGTGTGGGCGCGGGGTTCAGCTCATGGGCGCGGGCTTCATCGTCACCCCGGCGAAAGCGCGCGAGCTGGGACTCGGGCGGCGGCCGGGGCTCGAAGCCCACATCCGCGACTACCGCAACGGCCGCGACCTCCTCCAGCGCCCGCGCGGGGTGATGGTGATCGACCTGTTCGGTCTGACCGAGCAGGAGGTGATGGACCGGTTTCCCGAGGTGTATCAGCACGTGCTCAAAGAAGTGCGAGACACTCTTGATGAAGATGGGAAACCAAACGGGCGAGCAGTGAACAATCGGCAAAGCTACCGTGATCTTTGGTGGATATTCGGAGAACCACGCCGCGATTTGCGACCCGCCTTGACAGGTCTGCCGCTCGTCATCGGCACCTCTGAGACCTCGAAACACCGAGTTTTCCATGCGCTCCCAGGCGAAATCCTGCCGGACAACATGATTGTGGTTCTCGGGTCGAGTGAATGGAGCGACTTCGGTGTCCTCTCTTCATCAATCCATGACGAGTGGGCACTGGAGCAAGGCGCAACTTTGGAGGATCGACCGCGGTATACCAAGGGGAGCGTCTTCGACCCCTTTCCCTTCCCGGACCGCTCCGAGGCGGTGGCAGCGATCGCCGAGCGGCTTGACGCGGCGCGCAAGGCGGCGCTGGCGGAGAACCCCAGGCTCACCATGACCGGGCTCTACAACTTCGTCGCGCCGATCCGCGAGGGGAACCTGCCACCAAGCCAAGAGGCCGCCGCGACCGCCGCGCGCGCCTATATCGTCGCCAAGCTGCACGACGATCTCGACCAGGCGGTGGCCGATGCCTATGGCTGGGGCGAGGAATGGCGCCGCGCGCCTCTGCCCCCCCGCCGAGATCGTCCGGCGGCTGGTGGCGCTCAACGCCGAGCGCGCGGCGGAAGAGGCGCAAGGCCACATCCGCTGGCTGCGCCCCGATTACCAGATCCCGCGCTTCGGAGCGAAGAAGGGATAGCGGTGCTCCGGGTTGGGGTGGGCGGGGGCTAGCATCCTTCTACACCCACGCCCCATCGGCCTTACTCGCCGACAAGGTGTTCGGGTTATGGGCCCGACGATGCTTTGGCTAAACTATCAGGAAAGCAACCGCTCCGCCATCGCCCGCACTTCCGCGCCCATGTCCTCGCGCTCCAGCGCCAGCGCCAGGGTCGCCTCGACGAAGCCCACTTTGCTGCCGCAGTCGAAACGGCGCCCGTCGAAGGTCACCGCGTGGAACGGCTGGTCGCCGATCATCCGTGCCATCGCATCGGTAAGCTGGATCTCGCCGCCTGCGCCGGCCTCCTGCGCCTCGAGCGTGCGCATGACCTGGGGCTGGAGAATGTAGCGGCCCGAGATGATCTTGTTGCTCGGGGCCTCGGCGCGCGGGGGCTTCTCGACCAGCCCGGTCACTTCGGTGAGGGCATCGGAGACCTGCGCTCCGGGCGCGATCACGCCGTAGCTGCTGACTTCCTCCTCGGGCACCTCAAGTACCGAGATGAGGTTGCCGCCGACCTCTTCGTAGGCCGCGACCATCTGCGCCAGGCACCCGGGCGAGCCGTGCATCAGCTCGTCGGGCAGGAGGATCGCGAACGGTTCGTCGCCGATGATGTCGCGCGCGCACCAGATCGCATGACCGAGCCCGAGCGGCTCCTGCTGGCGAACGTAGGCGCAGTTGCCGGGGCCGAGGCGGGTGGGCCCGAGCGCTGTCAGGTCCTTGCCGCGCTCGCCCATCGTCTTCTCCAGCTCGAACGCGATGTCGAAATGGTCCTCGATCGCGCCCTTGCCGCGCCCGGTGACGAAGATCATCTGCTCGATCCCCGCCTCGCGCGCCTCGTCGACCGCGTACTGGATCAGCGGGCGATCGACGATCGGCAGCATCTCCTTGGGGATCGCTTTCGTCGCGGGAAGGAAGCGGGTCCCGAGCCCGGCGACGGGGAACACGGCCTTGCGGATGGGTTTGCGACTGCTCATGGGGCGTGCGAATCGCAGGCCTCGTTGTGCGCGTCAACCGGAACCCAACAGAGCGCTCGCAGAGGCGCAGAGGCGCGGAGCGGTCTCACCCGCGGCGAAGCCGCACTTGTTGTACATTGCCTGTTTGTCGATGGGCCTGCGGCCCGGCGGAACCCCCTCTGCGCCTCTGCGAGCGCCTAAACCTTGTGCCCCCGACAGGTGCCGCTAAAGCGCCACGATGGACAAGATCATCGTCGAGGGCGGCAAGCGCCTATCCGGAACCATCCCGATCTCCGGCGCGAAGAACGCTGCGCTCACGCTTATCCCGTGCGCCCTGCTGACCGACGAGCCGATGACACTCAGAAACTTGCCGCGGCTGGCGGACATCGACGGGTTCCAGCACCTGATGAACCAGTTCGGCGTCACCACTGTGATCCAGGGCAACCGGCCCGAGGATTTCGGCCGGGTGATGACGCTTGAGGCGACGCGGATCACCGGCACGGTCGCGCCGTACGACCTCGTGCGCAAGATGCGTGCCTCGATCCTCGTGCTTGGACCGATGCTCGCGCGGATGGGCGAGGCGACCGTCTCGCTGCCCGGCGGTTGCGCGATCGGCAACCGCCCGATCGATTTGCACCTCAAGGCGCTCGAGGCATTCGGGGCGCGGATCGAGCTCGCGCAGGGCTATGTCCGTGCTCACGCGCCCGACGGCGGGCTTCCCGGGGGCGAGTTCGATTTTCCGGTGGTCTCGGTCGGTGCGACCGAGAATGCCCTGATGGCGGCCGTCCTGGCCAACGGCACCTGCCGCCTGTTCAACGCGGCGCGCGAGCCCGAGATCGTCGACTTGTGCAACCTGCTCGTCGCGATGGGTGCGGAGATCGAAGGCATCGGTTCTTCCGACCTGACGATCCACGGCGTGCGCCGGCTCCATGGCGCCACCTACCGCGTGATGGCCGACCGGATCGAGGCCGGCAGTTATGCCTGCGCAGCGGCGATCACGGGCGGAGAGGTCCTGCTCGAAGGCGCGAAGGCTGACGAGATGCAGGCGACGCTCCATGCCTTGCGCAACATCGGCGTATCGGTCGAAGCGGAGAAGGGGGGCGTGCGCGTCGCCGCCGAGGGCAAGCTCAAGGCGGTCAACCTCACCACCGCGCCGTACCCAGGGCTCGCCACCGACATGCAGGCGCAGCTCATGGCGCTGCTGACGGTCGCCGAGGGGACCAGCGTGCTCACCGAGACGATCTTCGAGAACCGCTACATGCACGTACCCGAACTCAGCCGGATGGGCGCTCATATCGAGACCTCGGGCCGTACTGCCATCGTCCATGGCGTTGCCGGACTGACAGGGGCCGAAGTCATGGCGACGGACCTGCGGGCGTCGATGAGCCTGGTCATCGCCGGTCTGCGGGCTGAAGGCCGGACCGAAGTCCGCCGACTCTATCACCTCGACCGCGGTTACGAGCGGCTGGAGGAGAAGCTTGCGCTGGTCGGCGCACAAGTCGAACGAGTCGGCGACGAGTGAAGTAATTCTGTGGACCCGAACCCTCGTCTGCCGCGTTGGTCAGGCAGAAAGAGAGGTTCGCACATGGCACTGATCAAACTCGCCGCGCTCGGAGCGCTTGGCTACGCCGGCTACAAGTACCTGCAAAAGAACAATGCGGAGCACGCTGCGTTCGCGGGCAACCAGGGCAACGCGAAAATTCGCGATGCCGGACCCGAGGCGATGCGTGACAAACCCGTTCGTTCGTGGGACAAGACCGACCAGGCAAGCGACGAAAGCTTCCCCGCCAGCGATCCCCCGGCGACCTATTAAAGGAGCAACGGGACTGGATCGCTCCTGACGGGGCGAGAGGCGGGCGGTACCTTCGGGCACCGCCCGCTTTTTATTTTGCGCGGACTGGCGCGAGCGCCGATGACGTACAGGTGAATTCCGCGACTCCCAGCTTCCGCGATCTTGCCCGCGTGAGTGCGCGAGTCGGCGTGCTGAGTTTCGGCGGTCCCGCCGGGCAGATCGCGCTGATGCACCGCGAATTCGTCGAGGAGCGGCGCTGGATCGAGGACGGCGCGTTCCTGCGCGCGCTGAACCTGTGCCACCTGCTTCCCGGTCCCGAGGCGCAGCAGCTTGCCACCTGGATCGGATGGCGGCTGCACGGGGTCCGCGGCGGACTGACCGCCGGGCTGCTGTTCGTAATTCCTGGCGCGCTCGTGATGCTGGGGCTCTCGCTGGTTTATGTTTTCGCCGCCGGGCTCGGGTGGTTCGCCGGACTGTTCCTCGGGATCAAGGCGGCGGTCCTCGCCATCGTCGCGCAAGCGCTGGTGCGTGTCGCAGCACGGGCGCTGCGGACGCGGTTGAATCTGGCGCTCGCGGGCGCCGCTTTCCTCGCATTGGCGCTCGCCGGCGCGCCGTTTCCGCTCGTGATCGCCGTCGCAGCGCTGATCGGCGCGATCGTGAGCAGGGCGCGGCCCGACTGGCTTGGCGCGCACGGGCCACCGACAGGTGGCGGAGACGGGCGGAGCGGTCGCAAGCTGGTTCGCGCGACCCTGGCGACGGTCGTCACCTGGGGCGCGATCTGGGTTGCACCGATGCTCCTCGTCGGGGCGACAGTCGGAACCGGCCACGTGCTGTGGGACGTCGGGGTGTTCTTTTCCAAGCTGGCGGTGGTGACGTTCGGCGGCGCCTACGCGGTGCTCGGCTACATGGCGCAGGAAGCGGCGGGCCCGCTCGGCTGGCTGTCTCCGCGCGAGATCGTCGATGGGCTCGGCCTTGCCGAGACGACGCCGGGGCCGCTGATCATGGTGACCCAGTTCGTCGGCTTCCTCGCCGGCTGGCGCGAGGCGGCGCCGCTCACCCCGCTCGGCGGCGCGCTGGCGGCGGCGGCGCTGACGACGTGGGTCACTTTCGCGCCGTGCTTCCTGTGGATCTTCGCCTGCGCCCCGTGGATGGACCGGATCGAGCGCAGCCCCGCGCTGCAGGCCGCGCTGGCGGCGATCACCGCGGCCGTCGTCGGGGTCATCGCCAACCTCGCGTTGTGGTTCGGCTGGCACGTGCTGTTCCCGGCATTCGACACCTCGGTGCCGGGCTGGCAATTCGACTGGCGCGCCGGGTTCATCGCGGCAGTCGCGGCGGCGATGATCTTCGCGTGGAAGCGCGGGATCGTGACGACGCTGGCGGTGTGCGCCGCGCTAGGCCTGGCGCTCGTCCTCGCCTTCCCCGGCGCGTGAGGCGAGCCACAGCCGTATCGCGCCGGCCAGCCCGCAGGGCGTTTCGCTCGCGATGCGTTCCTCGTCGATCCGCGCGACAAGGGCGTTGACGGGCACCTGCTCGCGCGCGGCGGCCTCGCGTAGCATGTCCCAGAACAATGGCTCGAGGCTGATCGAAGTCTTGTGCCCGGCAATCTCGACCGAACGCTTGACCGGGGGGTGATACGGCGCCGTCATGCACCGTCCTTGGCGGTCGACGGACGCCATGTCCATCATAACGCCGGCAACGGTTCGCCGCATCCGGCGCTCCGGCCGCCCCGACGCAGCGGGGCCTTAAGAGTTGCGTTCATTCGATAGACAGGAAACCGGCAACAGGCGCGAGGGACAGGAGAGCGGGCGCGGTTCCGTGTCGTTCTTGCTGCGCATAGCACCGAAGGGGGCGCCAGAATTCGCGAACGCGCATCGCAGGGGAGGCGGGCGCAAGCTGGAACGGACACGATCCGCCCGGTTCGCATCGATCGAAGGAGTACCTTTATGAATGTAGCTTCCAACCGACCGGCGATCCTTGCCGCGTTGGCCGCCCTCGCAGTGGCTGCCCCGGCCAGCGTCGTTGCCCAGCAGGCGACCACCGTCAACGAGGATGGCCTGATCGTTTACGGCAACGCGCCGGAAAGCCTCGAAGGACTGCCCGAGGGGCCGGAGATCGAAGGCTTCATTTCGGCGCGCAAGGGCGACCGGATGCAGGTGACCGGCGAAACCGGCACGAAAACTGCCCTTGCCATCAGCCCAGCGACCACGGTCAAGGGCAGCGGCGGCTTCCTCGGCGGCAGCAAGAAGATGACCACTGCGGACCTGCTCAACGGCCTGCCGGTGTCGGTCAAGACCGTGCAATGGAACGGCGGCCTCGTGGCCAGCGCGGTCAAGTTCAAGAAGGGCGATTTCAAGACCGCCGCGATGATTCAGCGCGGTACCGCACAGGGCTTCGCCGAGCAGACCGCCGCGACCGAGGCGCTCCGCAGCCGCGTGGCGGACATCGACAACTACAACGTCAAGGGCGTCACCAACGTCTATTTCGACACCGGCAAGTACAACCTTTCGGGCCAGTCGCAGGCCGAGCTCTGCGCCGCCGCGAACCAGGCCCAGGGCATGGACAACGCTTTGCTGCTGGTGGTCGGATATACCGACTCGACCGGCGACTACGAGTTCAACCAGGAACTCAGCGAGAAGCGTGCGACGCGGGTGGTGAACTACCTGCAGCAGGCCTGCGGCTGGAAGCCCTACCGCATGCTTACGCCAACCGGCATGGCCGAGGCCGACCCGGCGGCGGACAACACCACCGAGGCCGGCAAGGCGCAAAACCGCCGCGTCGCGGTGAACATTCTCGTCAGCAAGGCCGTCGACGGCATCTGACGCGTGCCGGCACCTTGCCGGACCGAAGTTAGGTTACGGGGGGCGGGCCAGCGGGTCCGCCCCTTTCTTGTCCACCTTTGTCGATCAGGGCTCAATACATGTGCTGACCGCCGTTGAGGCTCATCGTCGAGCCGGTGATGAAGCCTGCGTCATCGCTGGTCAGAAACGTCACGCCTCGCGCGATCTCGTCGGCATGACCGAGGCGGCCGACGGGAATCTTGGCGATGATTTTCTCGAGCACGGGGGCCGGCACGGCGGCGACCATGTCGGTGTCGATATATCCGGGCGCGATCGCGTTCACCGTCACGCCCTTCTTGGCGCCTTCCTGCGCCAAGGCCTTGGTGAAGCCGTGAATGCCGCTCTTGGCGGCGGCGTAATTGACCTGGCCGTACTGGCCCGCCTGACCGTTGATCGAGCCGATGTTGACGATCCGTCCCCAGCCGCGCGCGACCATGCCCGGGAAACAGGCCTTGGCCATGTTGAAGCATCCGCCGAGGTTGATCCGCATGACATCGTGCCAATCGTCGTAGGTCATTCGCGCCAGCGTGCCATCACGGGTGATGCCGGCGTTGTTGACCACGATGTCGACCGGGCCGACTTCCTCCTCGACCTGCCTGCATCCGGCAAGGCACGCTTCGTGGTCGCCCACGTCCCACTTGTAGACCCTGATCCCGCGCGCTTCGGCAAAGGCCTTGGCCTTGGCGTCATTGCCTGCGTAGTTGGCGACGACGGTACGCCCCTGTTCCTTGAGCGCGAGGCTGATCGCCTCGCCGATGCCCCGGGTACCCCCGGTGACGATTGCCACGCGTGTCATGCCAGCTCCTTAGCCTGTCAGTTTCAACCTCTCCGCCGACCGGCCTAGGCGAAGGCGGCGCGCAGGCAAAGAAAAACCCCGCCGAAGCGGGGTTTGCGCATACCAATTCCGTAACGTCAGAAGCGGAACTGGGTGCCGACGTAGACTGCCTGGTCGTCCCGCACGGCATCGGTCAGGGGAGCAAGGCGGTCGCGCTCCTGGCTCAGGCGGACGCCTGCAGTGACGTTGAGGTTCTTGGACAATCGGTACCCCGCCCCGAGGTCGACGGCCTGCTCACCCGCGCCTTCGAGCGTTCGCGGGCTGCGCCCGGTGATTGTGCCCGATTCGAGTGCGAGGCGCGGCTGAAGCCGCCCCGGCGTTTCCTTTACCCCCTCGCGCGGGCGGAAACTGGCGAGATCGGGCATCTCGATAGGCTTAAGATTGAGCGACGGCACTGCCGGCTTGGCAAAGGTCTCGTAACCGCGCGAAATGCCCAGATTGTACCTGCTCTTCGCAAGCGTTGCGATCGAAGGACCGGCTCCTGCTTCACCTTTGGCGGCGGCAATCGCGCTGCGGACCGAGATCGCGCGCGCCTGCTCGGGCGCTACGCGAATCGCCACGGTCACCGTCCGGTTCTTGCCGGGCGCGCTGCCCGCCGGAGTGAAACGCAATGTCTGACCCCGTGCCGCGATCTTGGCGGCGAGGCTGCGAGCGACCGCCGGATCGACGTTCGCAGGCGTGAACGGGACGATCTGGGCGACCGCCCCGCGTGAAAGGCTCTCGTCGGGAATAGCGAAGACGGCCGTGGGCGCGCCGACCAGCAGCGCACCCGCGGCGAACAGAAGCGAAGCGCGCGCAGCGCGGCCTTCCTGTCGTCCTGCAATGATCCGCGTCTGCTTCATCGTGCGAAGCCCCAGTACTCCCCCGGTCGTTCGGCCCGGACATTCCAATGGCCGCGCGACCTGAACGCTTGATGACCGAACCGGTTTCAGTTTCAACCGACTCACCCGAGTCCGATCCTCGAAAGAGAATGCTAGAATCAAATCAATGGTTTTTCCACCTTTTCCACAAGGTTACCCCGGATTGGGATTCGCTGTTGCGCCCGGTCCACAGCCCGCAGGTTTCCGCCGATTCAGCGGCGGTTCACGGCCGGGGGATGCAAGTCCGCGCTGACGCCTTGCCCGCGCCGCGCGGGCGCACTAGAGGCGAATGCGACAAATCTGATCCCGAGGATTTCTTCTTGAGCATGACCGCCACTTCGCGTTCCGCCCGCCTGACCCGCACCGCCGTCGCCTTGGCCGCGCTCGCCGCGCTCGCCGCATGCGGTGGGAAGGAGCGCCCCAAGGCCGACCTCGCCGCAAGCCAGGTCACCACGATCGGCGTCAACGCCTATCTCTGGCGCGCCGCGCTCGAGACGGTCAGCTTCGCGCCGCTGCTGCAGTCCGACAGCAACGGCGGGGTCATTGTGACCGACTGGTATGCGAATCCGCGCAACCCGAACGAACGGGTCAAGGTAACCGTGTCGATCCTCGACCAGGACCTGCGTGCCGACGCGGTGCGCGTCGCAGCGAGCCGGCAGGTGGCACAGGGTGGCCAGTGGGTCGATGCGCCGGTCCAGGCGGCAACCGTGCAGAAGCTCGAGGACATCATCCTCACAAAGGCGCGTCAGCTTCGCCGCCAGGCTATCGCTGGTTGATCGAAACAAGGGTTTTACAATGACAGACCAGCGTTTCGATCCGTCGGCGGCGGACGGGCGCTGGCAGCGCGCCTGGGACGAAGCCGACTCCTTCCGCGCCGACAGCGGCAGCACGAAGCCCAAGAGCTATGTGCTCGAGATGTTCCCCTACCCATCGGGGCGGATCCACATCGGGCATGTGCGCAACTACACGATGGGCGACGTCTTCGCGCGCTACAAGAAGCTGACCGGGCACGAGGTGCTCCACCCGATGGGGTGGGACGCTTTCGGCATGCCGGCAGAGAATGCCGCCATGGAGAAGGGTGTCCACCCGGGCGGCTGGACCCGCGCCAACATCGAGCACATGAAGGCACAGTTGAAGCGGTTGGGCTTCGCACTCGACTGGAGCCGCGAACTGGCCACCTGCGACCCCGAATATTACGGGCACGAGCAGGCGCTTTTCCTCAAGCTCTACGAGGCAGGGCTCGTCTACCGCAAGGAAAGCGAGGTCAACTGGGACCCGGTCGACATGACCGTGCTCGCCAACGAACAGGTTATCGACGGACGCGGCTGGCGGTCGGGCGCAGAGGTTGAGCGGCGCAAGCTCGCTCAGTGGTTCCTGCGCATCACCGATTTTGCGCAAGGCCTGCTCGAAGGGCTCGGCGACCTGGCCGACTGGCCCGACAAGGTCCGGTTGATGCAGGAAAACTGGATCGGCAAAAGCCAGGGTCTGCGCGCTACCTTCAAGCTCTACGGCGGGGACGAACGCGGGATCGACGTCTTCACCACTCGCCCCGACACGCTTTACGGCGCGAGCTTCGTCGCCATCGCGGCCGATCATCCGCTGGCGCGCGCGCTGGCCGAGGACGCGCCCGGGCTCGCCGCCTTCATCGCCGACTGCAAGAAGGGCGGAACCACCGCCGCCGAGATCGAGACGCAGGAGAAGAAGGGCTTCGATACGGGCCTTTCGGTCGCGCACCCGCTCGATCCGGAATGGCACCTGCCCGTATACGTCGCGAACTTCGTGCTCATGGACTACGGAACCGGCGCGATCTTCGGCTGTCCCGCGCACGACCAGCGCGACCTCGATTTCGCGCGCAATTACGACCTGCCGGTCCACCGCGTCGTCGCCGACGGGGATGCGGACTACATCGTGTTCGAGGGCGACGAGGCCTATACCGGGCCGGGGCGGATCGTGAATTCGCACTGGATGAACGGCATGTCGGTCGACGAGGCGAAGGCTGCAGTGATCGCCAAGGCCGAACACGATGGCTGGGGTCAAGGCGAAACCCAGTGGCGCCTGCGCGACTGGGGGGTGAGCCGCCAGCGGTACTGGGGCACTCCCATCCCCTTCATCCATTGCCCTTCCTGCGGCATCGTGGCGGTGCCCGAAGAGCAACTGCCGGTCGTCCTGCCCGAGGATGTCGACTTCACCGTACCTGGCAACCCGCTTGAGCGGCATCCGACCTGGAAGCACGTCGCATGCCCCAAATGCCATCAGGCGGCGGTGCGCGAGACCGACACGCTCGATACGTTCACCAACAGCTCGTGGTATTTCCTGCGCTTCGCCAGCCAGCCGGCGGACAAGCCGTTCGACCGCGACGAGGTGGCCAAGTGGATGCCGGTTCAGCAGTACATCGGCGGGATCGAGCACGCGATCCTCCACCTGCTCTACGCCCGCTTCTGGACCCGTGCGCTCCGGCATATCGGCATGATCGACTTTGCCGAGCCGTTTGCGAGCCTGTTCACACAGGGCATGGTGACCCACGAGACCTACCAACTCGGCGATGGCAGCTGGTTGTCGCCCGATGAAGTCCGCAAGGACGGCGAGGACTACGTACACATCGAGAGCGGTGCGCCGGTGACCCCGGGACGCGTGGTCAAGATGTCGAAGTCGAAGAAGAACGTCGTCGACCCCGACACGATCGTCGACCGCTACGGCGCCGATGCCGTGCGCTGGTTCATGCTGTCGGACAGTCCGCCGGAACGCGACCTGCCGTGGTCGGAGGCGGGGATCGAGGGCTGCTGGCGCTTCGTCCAGCGGTTGTGGCGCCTGTTCGGCGAACACGACGAAAACGCGAGCGGCGAAGACAAGGCGGTCGCGCGCAAGCTGCACCAGACTATCGACGCGGTCGGCGGCGACATCGAGGCGTTGGCTTTCAACAAGGCGGTTGCGCGGATCTACGAACTGACCAACGCGATCGAGAAAGCCGCGCCTTCGGCCAGCCGTTCCGAAGCGATCTGCACGCTCGTTCAGCTCGTCGCGCCGATGATGCCGCATCTCGCCGAAGAGGCATGGGCGGCGATGGGGCAGCAGGGTCTGGTCGCCCAATCCGACTGGCCCCAGGTCGATCCGGCGCTTCTGGTCGAGGACGAGGTGACAATCGCAGTGCAGGTGAAGGGGAAGCTGCGCGACACGCTGACCGTCGCCAAGGGCCTGCCTCAGGACGAGCTTCAGGCGCTTGCGCTCGCCTCCGACAAGGTCCAGCGTTCGCTGGACGGGGCGGAGGTGCGCAAGGTGATCGTGGTGCCTGACAGGCTGGTCAACATCGTCGCATGATGCGGACGGCGATCCTTGGTCCGGCCCTTCTCATGCTCGCCGGGTGCGGGCTCCAGCCGATGTACGCGGGTGGATCGAGTGGCGCTGTGGCCAGCGGCCTCGCGGCGATCGAGGTGCCGGCGATCGAGGGCCAGGCCGGGTGGCTTGTGCGCAATGCCCTCGTGGACCGGCTCGGCGCCGGGGGGCAGGCGAGCCCGCGTTACCGCCTCGATGTCCGTCTCGACGACAAGCTCGAAGGGCTCGGCGTCCTGAGCGACGACACGACCGGACGCGAGCGGCGGACGTTGCGCGCACGCTACCAGCTCGTCGACCTCGCCAGCGACGCGATCGTGGTCGATGCGACCGCTGGGTCGGACGCCGGGATTGACGTCGTTTCGAGCGAGTACGCCACGATCGCCGCCGAACAGACCGCCCTCGAGAACCTCTCGCGCGAGATCGCCTCGCAGATCACCACGCGGGTCGCGCTGGCGCTGCGCGACCGCCAGTAGGGACTCGCCAGTGAAGGCGAACCAGAAGGACTTTGCCGCAGTTGCCCCACGGGCCGTGCGCGCCTGCCGGACCTTCTTCTTCTGTGGACCCGATGAGGCGGGGGCTGCCGCCGCGGCCCAGCGTATCGCTGCGATGCTCGAGGACCCGGGCGAGCGGGTCGACCTTTCCGGTGCCGATCTGCGCCGCGATCCCGTTCTCCTGGCCGACGAGGCGCGCTCGAGTTCACTCTTCGCCGGTGCGCGGCACATCATGGTGCGAGCCAGTGGCGAAGAAGCGCACGATGCGCTTGCCAATCACCTGGCCGCGATCGACGCCGGCGAGGGCCAGGCTTGTCCGGTTCTGATCGTGGCGACGGCGGCGACCGACAAGTCGCGCACCGCCAAGCTGCTCGATGGACGCGGCGATGCGCTCGTCGCCATGTTCTATCCGCCCGACCTGGGGCAGCTGCGTGACGCGATCCGGACCGCAGGAGAGGAACGGGGGTTGCGCATGTCGGGCCCGATCGCCGAACGCATCGCGCGCGCGACGGGCTTCGACATCCGTCTCGCGCGGTCGGAGGTTGAAAAGCTGGCGCTCTACCTCGATGCCAGCCCCGAGGCGCCGGTGACGCCCGATCCCCAGGCGCTCGACGCGATCGGTGCGCGGACCGAGGACGACGGGTTCATGCCGCTCGTCAACGCCGTGCTCGGCGGCCAGACCGATCGGCTCGCCGGGGAACTGGCACGGATGCGCGAACTGTCGCTCAATCCTGTCGGGCTCCTGCTCGCGTTCGAGCGCCGTGCAGCCCAGCTTGCCCAGCTCAACGCCAGGCTCGGTCCTCGCGGCGCGGTCGGACCGTTCGTGGATGCGGAAACCAAGGCCCGGCGCATATTCTTCAAGGACAGCCGTGACATCGGGGTCCAGCTCGAACGCTGGCGCGGCAAACGGCTGGAGCGGCTGGTGGCGCGACTTGTCGAACTGCACCGGGCATTGCTGGCCAACAGTCCGGCCAGCGAGACGCTGCTTGCGCAGGCACTGGCCGGAATTGCCGCTGCGGGCCGTCGCTAGCGGGCGGCGACAAAGATCTCCGAAACATTACTTCGAATTCTTGGGTAATATTGTCCGCCGGGTTGCGTAGAACTACGTAATTGTGCATCGCACCAGCGCGCCTCCAGCAATCGGGGGGAGCGGTAATTTTTCCGGTCAATCGCGGAGCCGGGCATGAACGCGCCGACCAAGGTATTCATTGGCGACAAGCACGTGGGCGGTCCTCTGGCACGCTCGCTCGAGCAGCGGCGCGTGCGCTATTACCTTGCGATGGTCGTGCTCGACGTCGCGATCCTTCTGGCCGCGTTCGCTTTGGTCGAAATGGCCTACCTCGGTCGCGTCAAGCTCCTCGAAGGTCAGCTTCTGCTGCCGCTTTACCTCACCCTCGCGCTCTACACGCCGACATATTCGATCCGCTCGCTTCAGGACTGGCGCTTCGCAGGGCGAACGGCATTGGCGGCACTTGCGCTCTCGGCCGCCCTGTTGCTGTTCGTCATGTTCTACGCAAAGGCGACCGCCGAGTTTTCGCGTGTGATCTTCACGGGCAGCCTTGCTTTGTCGGCAGCACTTCTGGGCGCGTCGCGCTACGCATTGACCCGCTCGATCCGCCGCCGATGGGGGCCGAGCGTAACCAACAAGTTGCTGGTGCTCGCTGGCGGACCGACAATCGATTGGCCCAATGCGATCGTGATCGATGCCGCCGAAAGCCGCATCGTCCCAAACCCCGGCGACCCGCGTTCGCTCGACCGGCTTGGCCGCTGCCTCCTCAATATGGATCGCGTGGTGGTGTCCTGCCTCTACGAACAGCGCAGCCAGTGGTCGCAGGCGCTGCGCGCGGCGGGAGTAAGGGGCGAGATCGTCACGGATCGCCTCGATGAGCTGGCACCCATCGGCCTCAGCGTCGAGGACGGCTGGCGTGCGTTGGTCGTCTCGACCGGCCCACTGGGCTTGCGCCAGCGCGTCATGAAGCGGGTGTTCGACATCGTAGTGGCCACCGTGGCCCTCGTGGTCACGGCGCCGATTTTCCTGGCCACCGCGATTGCGATCAAGCTCGAGGACGGCGGCCCGGTGCTTTTCGTCCAGCGCAGGCTGGGGAGGGGTAACCGCTTTTTCGACATGCTGAAGTTCCGCTCGATGCAGCAAACGCACAGCGATTTCGCCGGCGTGCGCTCGGCGGCGCGCGACGACGACCGGGTTACGCGCGTCGGGCGCTTCATTCGCAGGACGAGCATCGACGAGCTTCCGCAATTCATCAACGTCCTCCGCGGCGAGATGAGCGTCGTCGGTCCGCGGCCGCATGCACTGGGCTCGCAGGTCGGAGACAAGCTGTTCTGGGAGGTCGACCGCCAATACTGGGATCGCCACACCCTCAAGCCCGGGATAACCGGCCTCGCCCAGATCCGCGGGCATAGGGGCGCGACCGACGAAAAGCGCGACCTGACCGACCGGCTTGCCGCCGACCTCGAGTACATTGCCGGGTGGAGCCTGTGGGGCGACGCCTGGATCGTTGTCAGGACGCTCGGAGTGGTCGCCCACCCGCGTGCGTTCTAGCTGCCTCTGACAGGGGCGCCCGGCTCAGTTGCCCTGCGGCACGCTGAACGAGCCGCTCACCCGACCGCTGCCGGAACCGCTTACGGTACCCGTCACCGACGACGAGCCGTTGGCCCGTCCGTCGACGCTCGATACCCCGCTCTTGAGGTCGATCACCAGTCGCCCGCCGTTGAGCGTGTCGCCACCGCGGTTGAGCCGGACGTTACCCGCCATCGTGATGACCCGGCGGTTGAAATCATAGACCGCCACTTCGCCCGCCGCCCGCTCGCTGCCGCGGGTCACGGTGACCCCGCCGGTCGCAGTGATCCGCTGGATCCTGAGCGATCCCGCATCGGTGTAGTTGACCTGGGTCCGTGCGGCCTGGAGCCGGAGTCCTGCCTGCGTGATGTCGACATTTCCCGACAGTACGACCCGGTTCTGCCGGTCCTGCAGCTCGATCCGGTCGGCGGCGTAATTGACCGGTGCATTGGAGTTGTGCCCAGCGATCGCCTGCGCTCCGGCCTGGATGCCTGCCATGGCGACGAGCGTCGCGGTGAAGCCGGCCATGCCCCAGCGGGCCGCCGTTGTGGAAAGACGGGTCATCAAGGCATCCTCAGCTTGCCGGGGATCATGTTGAGCCGGGCGTTGCCGGCAAGGGACACGGTGCGAGCTTCGAGATCGGCCTCGAGCCGGTTGGCGGAAAAGGTGCCGGCGGGCACGGCGCCGCTCACACCGCCCGTACCGACCATGCGCTTGTTGGGGATGTCGACCGACACCCCGCTGGCGGTCATCCGATAGCCGTCGGCAGCGGTGACGAGGATCGTGCCGGGCACGCTGACGATCTCTTCCCGGATGTCGTATTGCCCTGCATCGGCGCTGACGCTCGCGGGACCTTCCGGCAGCAGGATGCGCGCGACGAGCTCCTGCATCCGTACGATCCCCTCGCGCCCCGAGCGCTGCACGGCCTCTCCAGCGGTCAGCGAAAACGGCCGCCCGTCGGCGTCCGCGCCGCGGTACATCGCGTTGTCGACCCGCAGGCGCTCGTCGATCACCTGCACTTTCGTGCGGTCGAGCAGGAAACTGACCTCGCCGCGCGGCGACAGGGGCGTGATGATCATGAGCGCGGCGATGACCCCGATGCCCATCGGCAAGGCGCGGGCGAGGAAGGCCACCACCTTGTCGTGCGTTCCGCCGGGCGCGGCGAAATGCTGCCGCGCACTGCGCAGCGCCTTGGCCTCCTGGGTCTCGATGCGGGCGGAAAGGGTCATGATGGTGGCTTAACGCGCGAGGCCCCTAATCGTGGCTGAATATGTCCTTGTCGGCCCAGCCGGCAAGGTCGAGCCGCGCACGGGTCGGCAGGAAGTCGAAGCACGCCTGCGCCATTGCGGTGCGCTGTTCGCGCTCGAGCCGCTCGACGAGAACGTCGCGCAGGCGGTGGAGATAGCGCACATCGCTCGCCGCGTATTCGCGCTGCGCTTCGTTGAGTTCCGGCGCGCCCCAGTCGGACAGTTGCTGCTGCTTGGAAATGTCGGCAGCGAGCAGCTCCGAGACGAGGTTCTTCAGTCCGTGGCGATCGGTGTAGGTGCGCGTGAGCTTGCTCGCGATCTTGGTGCAGAACACCGGTGCGGCCGTGACACCGAGGTAGAACTCGATCGCCGCAAGATCGAAGCGGGCGTAATGGAACAGCTTGAGCCGGTCGGGATCGCCGAGCAGCGCCTTTAACCGCGGTGCATCGTAAGTCGAACCGGAGCCGAACCGCACGAGATGCTCGTCGCCGTGCCCGTCGGAAATCTGGACCACGCACAGCCGGTCGCGATGGGTGATAAGGCCGAGCGTTTCGGTATCGACCGCGATCGGGCCATCGGCGAACGCCACGCCCTCGGGCAGGTCTTCTTCGTGAAAATGGACTGTCATGCGGGCTCGCCCTTAGGCCGAATGGGGATAGAGGGAAAGGGGCGCTGGCGGCCGGCCGCCGGTGGGAGTAGCCGAGGGCGATGGGCAGCGAAGCCGTTCCCGAAAGCTGGCGCCCGGCGCTGGGCAGCGTTCTGGCTGGCTCCGAGGCGCGCAGGCTCGGTGGCTGGCTGCGCGGCGAGGAGGATGCGGGCCGCACGGTCTATCCGCCACGCGGCAGCCGGCTCAGGGCGTTCGAGCTGACGCCGCTCGATTCGGTCCGGGTCGTGATCCTCGGCCAGGATCCCTATCATGGGGCGGGGCAGGCCATGGGCCTGTCCTTCTCGGTCCCGCGCGGCGAGCGGGTGCCGCCAAGCCTCGCCAACATCTACAAGGAGCTGGAGAGCGACCTCGGCCTGCCGCGCCCGGCGCACGGCGACCTCACCTCCTGGGCCATGCAAGGCGTTCTGCTCCTCAATGCGAGCCTGACGGTGGAGGCGGGCAAAGCGGGCAGCCATGCGGGTCGGGGCTGGGAGGCGGTGACCGACGCCGCCGTCGCGGCAGTCGCCGCGCGCAGCGAGCCGAGCGTTTTCGTGCTCTGGGGCAGTCACGCGCAGGCCAAGGCCGCGCGCATCGCCGGACTGAAGGCCGCCTCTCCCCACCTCGTCATTCGCAGTCCGCATCCGAGCCCGCTGTCCGCCCACCGCGGGTTCTTCGGTTCGAAGCCCTTCAGCCGCGCGAATGCCTTCCTGCGCGAGCACGGGCGGGGCGAGATCGACTGGCGCGTGGCACACTGAACCCGGGTGAATGTGAAACTGTGGTAAGGGGAATTCTCCAAGTCTATCAGGGGGATAAAGAGAATCGTCGGGTGTAAGGTGTGACTTTTGCCCGATCCCGGTCGATGGGCCTTCAACCCGAGCGGTCACGCAAAGTGCAGTCATCCGGCACGCGAAGCACGAAGGGGGCACTGTAGGAAAACGATTTCCGGTCAGGCGCGTCTGGTTGCGGCGTGCTTAACCACTAGATCGAACGATTGGCTTATCCCTGCGCGCCCACAATGCGCAGATGGCCCGTCGCGCGATCCTCCTTGTGCCCATGCTCAGCACTGCCTGTGCAGGAGGGGCTCCGGATTACGTCGTGCGCTACGACCTCGAGCAGGTGGCCTTCGAAACCTCGCTGCGCGATGCTTCGCCCGGGTTCAGCGAACTGCCCCGGTCATCCCCGGAAACGAAGGCCGAACGACCATCGGCGTGATCTGCGAAGTCAGCGGCAAGAAGGGGGGCGCGCCGCCCAGTCTTCGAGGAACGTGCGGCGCGCCAGACACCCGGGTGCGGCCCGAAGGGCATCCTGCGACCGTACTAACAAATCATACGATTCGCGCATGTCGCCCAATCACCTGACACCGTTTAACCGCGCTTGCCGGGATACCTGCCGGTGACGACCAGGCCGAGGGCAAGAGCGCGTACCGAGGCGCTCGTGCGATCCGATACGCCGAGCTTTGCGAAGATGCGTTTCAGGTAGACGTCGACCGAACTCGGCGCGATCTCGAGCAGCTGGGCGATCACCCCGTTGCTCTTTCCTTCGGCAACGAGCTGAAGGACTTCGGTCTCGCGCGAAGACAATGCGACAGGTCTTTCCGGGAAGGGCTCGAGAAAGCGCGAGTAGCGCTCGAAAGACAGGCGCGAGGCCAGCTCGATCTTCAGCCGCGACGACGCGTCGAAACGGGCGCTCGCGTCCGGCAGGGTCACTCCGACCAGACCGGTCCACGCGAATGGGCCGAAACACGGTACCGCAATGCCGCGCGCCATCCCGTGAACGGAGAGCCGGTCCATGTATCCCTTCTCGGCCTGCGACAGGGTCTTGCGGTCTATGTCGTCGGTCCAGGCGAAAGCGCTGCGCCGGCTCAGACCCAGACGGGGCAGGGGATCGACGAGGATATCCTGCTCGCGGTAACGCGTTTCCCATTCGGCTGGCAGGCCGACGTTGGTCAGGACGCGTGCGATCCGTGGGTCGCTGACCACCGGAAAAACGAAATAGGCACCATGAAATCCGGCGTGGGCGAAGGCATCCATCGATGCATCACGCAGCTCGGCATTGGTCGGGGCCCGCCCGATACGCTCCAGAAGCGCCCAGAACTGGCCGTCGGCCTCCCGGGATTGCCCCCCACCCAAGCCATCCTCGCTTGGTCGAGTCATGGCGGCAGTGTGCACCTGTGGCCCTGCCGGCACAACCCCTGTCCCCCGATCAGGGGACAAAGAGCAATGTGGCACGTCAGTCGACCGGGATTGCGCGGGATGCGATCGGCGCTAGCTTGCGTCGATGTCCAGAGCCGCTGTCGATCCCGATGACTGCAACGCGGGCCCTGCCGAAAGAATGCACCTGGTGCATCCTTCGGCCGCCATGCTCCCCTCCTTCATCGACGCGCTCGAGAAGGGCTGGTCACCGCGCAACGTCGATAGCGAGCGTGCCAGGCTCGCGACGCTTGCTCGCATCGAGGCCGGTCGCGAGGCCTTTCTGGCTGAATTCGTGGACGGAGCTACGGACGGTCCGCCGATCGAGTTGCCGGACGGCCGGACGGTACCCCGCCTGCCCGACCTGGTGCGATGGATGTGGGACGGCGAGTTCTGCGGGGTGATCAACTTGCGCTGGCAGGAGGGCACCGACGCCTTGCCGCCCCATACGCTGGGGCATGTCGGCTACGCCGTGGTGCCGTGGAAGCGAGGTCGCGGCTATGCCAGCGCGGCGCTTCGCGGAATCCTTCCGCTGGCCCGCTCGGTTGGGCTGCGCCGGATCGAGCTGACGACGACGGCGGACAATGTTGCCTCGATCCGGACGATCCTTAACGCGGGCGGCCGGCATGTGCGCGACATGACCGATGTCGTGCACCACGCACCGGACGAGATCGTCGGCCTTTACGAAATCGAGCTTTAGCGAGGCAGCTCGGAGGTTCCCATCAGGGCCTCGTCGACCGCGCGGGCCGCCTGGCGGCCTTCGCGGATGGCCCAGACGACCAGGCTCTGGCCGCGTCGCATGTCGCCACAGGCGAAGACCTTGTCCTCGCTCGTCGCATACTTGCTCGTATCGGCGAGCACGTTGCCGCGGGAATCGAAATCGACACCTGACTGGTCGAGCAGCCCGGACTTTACCGGGCCGGTGAATCCCATCGCCAGGAGGATCAGGTCTGCCGGGATGACGAAGGCGCTGCCTTCGACGTCCTGCATCTGGCCGTCCTTCCACTCGACGCGGACGCATTCGAGGCCGGTGACTTCGCCGCCTTCGCCGATCACGCGCTTGGCGAGTACCGACCAGTCGCGCTCGACGCCTTCCTCGTGGCTCGACGAGGTGCGCAGCTTCAGCGGCCAGTCGGGCCAGGTCAGCGCCTTGTCTTCCTTTTCGGGCGGGCGCGGCATGATCTCGAGCTGGACGACGCTTTCCGCGCCCTGCCGGTTGCTCGTGCCGACGCAGTCCGATCCGGTGTCGCCGCCGCCGATGACGATGACCTTCTTGCCCGTCGCGACAAGGCTGCCGCGCGGGGCCGCGCGGACCTCGTCGTCGCCGGCGTTGCGCTTGTTCTGCTGGGTCAGGAATTCCATCGCCAGCCGCACGCCGGGCAGTTCGGCGCCCGGTATGAGCAGCCGCCGCGGCTCTTCCGCGCCGCCCGCGAGCACCACCGCGTCGAAGTTCTCTTTCAGCGAGGCGAACGACACGTCGACGCCGACTTCGGTCGAGGTTTTGAAGGTGACGCCTTCGGCCTCCATCTGCACCGCGCGGCGGTTGATGAGGTGCTTTTCCATCTTGAAGTCGGGGATGCCGTAGCGGAGCAGCCCGCCCAGGCGATCGTTCTTCTCGAACACCGTCACCGAATGGCCGGCGCGGCCGAGCTGCTGTGCGCAGGCGAGCCCCGCCGGGCCGCTGCCGACCACCGCGACGCGCTTGCCGGTCTTCTCGGTCGGCGGCTCGGGGACGATCCAGCCCTCGTTCCAGCCGCGGTCGACGATCGCGCATTCGATCGACTTGATGGTCACCGGCTGGTCGATGATGTTGAGCGTGCAGGCCGCCTCGCACGGGGCGGGACAGATGCGACCGGTGAACTCGGGGAAGTTGTTGGTGCTGTGCAGCACCTCGAGCGCGTTCCGCCAGTCCGCCTCGTAGACGAGGTGGTTCCAGTCCGGGATCAGGTTGTTCACCGGGCACCCGTTATGACAGTACGGGATGCCGCAGTTCATGCACCGTGCGGCCTGGAGCTTCAGGTCGGGCTCGGCGTGCGGGACGACGAACTCCTTGTAGTGCCGCACGCGCTCCTTCGGATCGGCGTAGCTGCGATCCTTGCGCTCGTATTCGAGGAAGCCGGTTTCCTTGCCCATTATTCTGCCGCTTCCATCGCTGCTTCGTTGCGTTCCGCCTCGAGTTGCTTGAGCGCGCGCGCGTAGTCCGTCGGCATGACCTTCACGAACTTGCCGATCGCCTTGTCCCAGTCGTCGAGGATCGCCGCAGCCTTCGTGCTGCCGGTGTGGAGCTTGTGCCGCTCGACCAGCACCTTGAGCCGCTCGGCATCGTGGTACAGCATGTCGCCGAGGCCCATGTCGTCGACCGACCGAGGACGTTGCAGCGGACGACCCGTGCCGTCCTCCTCGTCGCGCTTCGCGCTGACCGGCGAAAGTTCGACCTGCGCCATGTTGCACAGCTTCGCGAATGTGCCGTCCTCGTCGTAGACGTAGGCGACGCCGCCGCTCATGCCGGCCGCGAAGTTGCGCCCTGTCTTGCCGAGAACGACCACCGCGCCGCCGGTCATGTATTCGCAGCCGTGGTCGCCGCAGCCCTCGACCACCGCGATGGCGCCCGAGTTCCGCACCGCGAAGCGTTCGCCGGCGACGCCGTTGAAATAGGCTTCGCCCGCAATCGCGCCGTAGAGCACCGTATTGCCGACGATGATGTTCTGGCCCGGATCGCGGCTCACGCCTTCCGGCTGGCGTACCACGATGCGGCCGCCGGACAGGCCCTTGCCGACATAGTCGTTGGCATCGCCGGTGAGGCGCAGGGTCACGCCGTGCGCCAGCCAGGCGCCGAAGCTCTGGCCCGCGACACCGGTGAATTCGATCCGGATCGTCTCGGGCTTGAGGCCCTGGTGCCCGTGCGCCTTGGCGACTTCGCCCGACAGCATCGCGCCGACCGTGCGGTTGACGTTGCGGACCGAGCGGGTCAGCTGCACCGGTTCGCCGCTATCGATGGCCTTGCGGCAGGCGGCGATGAGCTCGACGTCGAGCGCACCCTCGAGCGCGTGGTCCTGCACCTGCGAATGGTAGAGGGTGTGCCCTTCGACCGGCTGTACCTGGTGGAGCAGCCGCGACAGGTCGACGCCGTGCGCCTTCCAGTGACGTTCGCACCGCGCCATGTCGATCCGGTCGACCCGGCCGACCATTTCCTCGACGGTGCGGAAGCCCATCTCGGCCATGATCGCGCGCAGTTCCTCGGCGACGAAGAAGAAGTAGTTGATCACGTGCTCGGGCGTGCCGGTGAAGCGCTTGCGCAGCACCGGGTCCTGCGTGGCGACGCCCACCGGGCAGGTGTTGAGGTGGCACTTGCGCATCATGATGCAGCCTGCCGCGATCAGCGGCGCGGTAGCGAAGCCGAACTCGTCCGCGCCGAGCAGTGCGCCGATGGCGACGTCGCGCCCGGTGCGCAGGCCGCCATCGACCTGCACCGCGATGCGGCTGCGCAGGTCGTTGAGCAGCAGCGTCTGCTGCGTTTCGGCGAGGCCGATTTCCCACGGACTGCCGGCGTGCGTCAGCGACGTCAGCGGAGACGCACCGGTGCCGCCTTCGTAGCCCGAGATGGTGACGTGGTCGGCCTTGCACTTCGATACGCCCGCGGCGACGGTCCCGACGCCGACTTCGGACACCAGCTTCACCGAGATGCGGGCGACCGGGTTCACGTTCTTGAGATCGTGGATAAGCTGCGCGAGGTCCTCGATCGAGTAGATGTCGTGGTGCGGCGGCGGGCTGATGAGGCCCACGCCCGGGGTCGAATGGCGGACCTTGCCGATCACCTTGTCGACCTTGTGCCCGGGCAGTTGGCCGCCCTCGCCGGGCTTCGCGCCCTGCGCCATCTTGATCTGGATATCGTCCGAATTGACAAGGTACTCGGTCGTCACGCCAAAGCGGCCGCTGGCGACCTGCTTGATCTTCGAGCGCATCGTGTCGCCGCTGGGCAGGGGCACGAACCGGTCCGGCTCCTCGCCGCCCTCGCCGGTGTTCGAACGGCCGCCGATGCGGTTCATCGCGATAGCGAGCGTAGTGTGCGCTTCTCTGGAGATCGAGCCGAAGCTCATCGCGCCGGTGCTGAAGCGCTTGACGATCTCGGCCGCCGGCTCGACCTCGTTGATCGGAACCGGAGCATCGGCGGGCTTCAGTTCCATCAGCCCGCGGATCGTCAGCAGCCGCTCGGACTGCTCGTTGATCGCCTGCGCGAAGGCCTTGTACCGGTCTTTCGAATTCCCGCGCACCGCGTGCTGCAGGTCGGCGACGGTGCCCGGGGTCCACGCGTGGTCCTCACCGCGCAGGCGGAACTGGTAGATGCCGCCGACGTCAAGCATGTGCTCGTAGATCGGGTTGTGGCCGTAGGCGAGCGCGTGGCGCTTGCAGGCTTCCTCGGCGACTTCATCGAGGCCGACGCCTTCGATCGTCGTCGCGGTGCCGGTGAAGTACTTGTCGATGAATGCACTCGACAGCCCGACCGCGTCGAAGATCTGCGCACCGCAATAGGACTGGTAGGTCGAGATGCCCATCTTGGACATGACCTTGAGGATGCCCTTACCGATCGCCTTGATGTAGTTTTTCTGCACCTCCTTCGCGTCGAGATGTGACAGCTTCGTCACGCGAATCTGCTCGAGCGTCTCGAACGCGAGGTAGGGGTTGATGGCTTCCGCCCCGTATCCCGCCAGCACGCAGAAATGATGCACCTCGCGCGCCTCGCCGGTCTCGACGACGAGGCCGGTCTGCATGCGCAGGCCCTGGCGGACGAGGTGATGGTGCACCGCGGCGGTGGCGAGCGCGGCCGGCAGCGGAATGCGGTCAGGCCCCTGCGCCCGGTCGCTGAGGACGAGGATGTTGTGGTCCTGCAGCACCGCTTCGGTCGCGGCCCAGCACATTTCGCGGATCGCCAGCTCGACGCCTTCGACCCCGGCGCTGGCATCCCAGCAGATGTCGATCGTCTCGCAGCGGAACGCCCCGTCGAGCGCCGCCTCGACCGAGCGGATCTTGGCGAGGTCCTCGTTGGTGAGGATCGGCTGGCTGACCTCGAGCCGCTTGTGCGTGCCCGCGTCGTGGCCGAGGAGGTTCGGGCGCGGGCCGATCATGCTGAGCAGGCTCATCACCAGCTCCTCGCGGATCGGGTCGATCGGCGGATTAGTGACCTGGGCGAAGTTCTGCTTGAAGTAATCGTAAAGCAGGCGCGGCTTGCTCGACAGAACCGCGATCGGCGTGTCGGTGCCCATCGACCCGATCGGATCGTCGCCCGCCTGGGCCATCGGCTCGAGGAACTTGGCGATGTCTTCCTGGGTGTAGCCGAACGCCTGCTGCCGCTGCAGCAGGTCGGCGGCGGGCTCGGGCACGGCGGAGAGTTCCGGTTCGATGTGGTCGAGGTCTTCCAGCTTGTACTGCGCCGCCTCGAGCCATTCGGCATAGGGCTCGGCCGCGGACAGTTCGGCCTTCAGCTCCTCGTCCTCGATGATGCGGCCCTGTTCGAGGTCGACGAGCAGCATCCGCCCCGGTTGCAGCCGCCACTTGCGGACGATGTCCTCTTCCGCGAACGGCAGCACGCCGCTTTCCGAAGCGAGGCAAATGTAATCGTCGCTGGTCACGCAATAGCGCGCGGGGCGCAGGCCGTTGCGGTCGAGCGTCGCGCCGATCTGGCGGCCGTCGGTGAAGCAGACCGCAGCCGGGCCGTCCCACGGCTCCATCAGCGCGGCGTGGTATTCGTAGAATGCGCGCCGCTCGGGATCCATCAGCGGGCTCTTCGCCCACGCCTCCGGGATCAGGATCATCATTGCGTGCGCAAGGCTGTATCCGCCGAGCAGCAGCAGCTCGAGCGCGTTGTCGAGGCACGCAGTGTCCGATTGGCCGTGCGGGATGATCGGCCACAGCTTGTCGAGGTCGGCGCCGAGCAGCGGCGATTCCATCGTGCGCCGGCGGGCGTTCATCCAGTTCACGTTGCCGCGAACGGTGTTGATCTCGCCGTTGTGCGCCATGAAGCGATAGGGGTGCGCGAGCCGCCAGCTGGGGAAGGTGTTGGTCGAGAACCGCTGGTGGACGAGGCCCAGCGCCGAAACGCAATCGGGATCGCGCAGGTCGTCGTAAAAGCTGCCGACCTGGTTCGCGAGCAGCAGGCCCTTGTAGACGATCGTCCGGCTCGAAAAGCTCGGGATGTAGAGCTGGGTCAGCCCCGGGATGCCGAGCTTCTCTTCCTGCTTGCGCAAGGGATTCTGGGTCTGCTTGCGGATGACGATCAGCTTGCGTTCGAACGCATCCTGGTCGGCGCAGTTGGGGCCGCGGGCGATCACGCATTGGCGCATGACCGGCATCGAGGCGACCACTGCCTTGCCCAGCCCGTCGAGCGTGACCGGCACGTCGCGCCAGCCGACGAGGCGCTGGCCTTCCTTGGCGACGAACTTCTCGAACTGCTCGGTAACGAAGGCGCGCGCCTCTTCGCCCTGCGGCATCATGCATTGCGCGATCGCATAGTCGCCGGGGGGCGGCAGGTCGTGGCCCTCGGCAAGCGCCCACTTGCGGATCAGCGGATCGGGAATCTGGATCAGAATGCCCGCGCCGTCGCCCAGCAGCGGATCCGCGCCGACCGCGCCGCGGTGATCGAGATTGGCGAGGATTTCGAGCGCGCGGGTAACGATGTCGTGCCGCTTCTCGCCCTTGATGTGGGCCAGCAGCCCGACGCCGCAGGCATCGTGCTCGTTACGCTGGTCGTACAGTCCCTGGGCAGGCGGAAACCCCATCGCTCGTCAGTCCATCCCGTCTTCGTTCGAGTGCGAAGGGTGGGAGGTCGGGCAATGAAGCACGACTCGCCATGTCACCCCGCGCAGCAAAAATGTCGCGAGGCTCGGCAATGGCGAAACGAACGGTTTTCCGCAACCGCGAAGGACTTTGAGCGGGCTAAAGCGCGGCTTTCGCGCCTCGGAACCGGCGCATGAATAGGTATGTCAGGCGGCGCCGCTCATCCGCTGGAGCTTTTCGAGCGCTTCGCGAAGCGCTCGCTCGGTCTCGCCGGGGTTGGCCGGGGCGGCCGATCGAGGCGATGCGGACGATACCGCGACGCGGTCGGCAGGCGCGTCGAACGGGCGGATGCTGGCGGGCGTGGCGTCGCGCGCCGGGCCATCCGCGGCAGGCATCGCGCGGCGCGTGGCCTGGCCGGGAAACACCACGACCGGTTCGATCGCGGCGTCCAGTTCCTCAGGGTCGTCCTCGACCCGAGCCGCCTCGCGGGGCAGACCGAAGGGACTTTTCATCGCCAGGAGCGAGGAATACCCCTCGTCGACCGGCTCGCTTGCCGCTTCGTCTTCGTCATCTTCCGCGACCGGACCGGCGGCCGGAGGAGGCGCGAAGGGGCGAGCGCTCTGCGACAGCGAGAGCGACAGCTCGAGCGACGGGATGCCGTCGTCATCCTCGTCGTCCTCCGCACCGATGGCGTCGTCGTCAAAGCCGAACGGGCGCAGCGCTGCGGGTATCGACGGGATCACCGGTGCCGGTGCACCGTCGAAGGGGCGATCGGGGGCGAGCGTGGTCACCGCTGGCTCGCTGGCTACCGGCCCGGCACTCTTGGGGGCCAGGGCGAACGTGAGGTCGATCACGGATTCGCCTTCGGCGGTGACGTCGTCTGCGACATCGTCGCGAATCTCTTGACGGCGGCGCTGGAGCGCGCGGGCGAAACGCTCGACCAGGTCGACGATCGCCGGTTCGGCGGCCACCGGTGACGAATCGCCAGGCCCGGAATGTTCAGGGTCCTGGCCCAGCTGCTGCGGCGCAAATTCCGCCATCTCGATTTCCTTGCGAACGTCGGACGGGGCCTGCGTCTTGGCCACGTCTACGGGGGATTCGAAGCGCATCGACGGTGCGAAAGACGATTGGCTGACCGGCGGGCTGTTGAGCGAGGTCGTGCCGAACATCTCGAAGCGCCGCGGATCGTCGAACCGCCGCGCGCCCGACTCGTCGCCCGTCTGGCGATCGTCAGGGCTGGCTTCGTCCGCGGGATTGAAGTCGCCGAGGTCGAGCGGTTCCACGTCCGTGTCGGTCGCCGCTTCGTCCTGGCCCGCTTCTTCTGCGTCGAATTCCCCGGCGATGGGCAACGGTTCGTCCGAGGCATGGCCGGGGAGCGGTACACTCTCGAGGTACTCGCTGCGGGCACTGTCGTCGGTAACGGACAGCGCGCGGCGCCGGCCGGGAATGGAATCGCGAATCGGCGCATCGTCGTCGTCGCCGTTGTCGATTCCGTCGAGGCCGAGTTCCTCGTGCGCCGAGATGGGCCGCTTGGCACCGTCGTCCTGCGCCCGTGCGGTCGGCACGATTGCGGCGACCCGGCGCGGTGTGGTCCTGGGAGCATTTGCCGCGACCACCCGTCCGGCGAGCGCAAGGCCGATGAAAACGCCTACGACCGCTGCTGCACCGGCAATCGCCATGCGAGCGGTGAGCCCGAGTGGCGCCTGCGCGGCAAGGAAAACCGATGAGAGCCCGCTGGCTTCGCTCAGGCGCTCGAACAGCGTAACGGGAAGAACGAGGCTGCCGATCCCGAGCAGTGCCGCGAACCACAGCGCGACGATTGCGGGAAATGCCGGATGCGCGCTGACCGGCACTTTCGCCGCCGTCTTGCGCCTGGGCTTCTCGGTCACTCTTCTACCCCGTTTCAGCGGAAGCTTTCAGTCGGCTTGGGCCCTCAGGCTGCAGCCGACAGCTTCCCGTCCGCTGCCCGGGTTAGCAGCAGTTGGTAAACGTCCTGATAACGACGAATGTTGCGCGCCCAGTCGTGCTTTTCGCGGACATGGACGCGTGCGCGTTCGCGCATGGCGGGCCACGCGGAGCGCGCGTCGAGCACGTCGGCGAGCGCGTCTGCGCAGGCCTCGGCGTCGTGGGGCGGGAACAGCGTTCCGGTTTCGTCATCGACGATGAGTTCGCGGTGCCCGCCGACGTCGCTTGCGGCGACGAGCTTGCCCTGCGCCATCGCCTCGAGCGGCTTGAGCGGCGTGACAAGTTCGGTCAGGCGGCTGGCCTTGCGCGGATAGGCGAGCAGGTCGACAAGCGAGTAGTAGCGCTCCACCTCGTGGTGCGGGACGCGGCCCGTGAAGTGGATCGCGTCTGCCACAGGCGACCTGGCGGCCTGGGCGCGGAGCATCCCGTCCCTCGGTCCCCCGCCGACCAGCAGCAGCCGTGCACCCGGGTGGCGTTCGCGCAGGTGCGGCAGAGCCTCGATCAGCACGTCGAGCCCCTCGTAGTCGTAGAAGCTGCCGATGAACCCGACGACCGGGTCTTCCGCGCCGAAGCCGAGTTTGCTGGCGAGCGCCTCGTCGCGGGGCGGCGGGTCGCCAAACATCGAAAGGTCGACGCCGTTGGGCGAAAGGCCGATTTTCCCGGCGGCATGGCCGCGGTCGACCAGGTCGTCGCGCAGGCCGTGGCAGATCGTGAACACCGCATCGGCATCGTCGACCACGCGGTCCTCGAGCGCGCGGGTCAGGCGGTACTTGACCGATCCGGCGCGGCCCGTGCCGTTGCCGACCGCGGCATCCTCCCAGAAGGCGCGGATCTCGTAGACCACCGGAATGCCGAGCGCGCGACCGGCGCGCACCGCGGCGAGGCCGCAAAGGGCGGGCGAATGGGCGTGGATCACCTCGGGGCGCCAGTCCCGCGCCAGCGCGACGATCGCATCGGCAAGGCGGCCGATCTCGCGCCACTCGCGCATGCCGGACGGGCCCGTCACCTCGCCCCGCGTTCGATGGAACAGCAGGCCATCGGCGACCTCCGCCACGGGACCGTCGGCGGCATGGCGCAGGCCGGTGATCCCGCGAACCTCCAGCCCCGAGGCGGCCTGCGCCGCCATGATCGCACGCGTGCGGAAGGTGTATCCGCTGTGGAGCGGCAGCGAGTGGTCGAGGACGTGGAGCACCCTGGTCATGCGCCGCTTGTCGCACGACAGGCTTAACGGCGCGTCAACCGCAAGCGTGTAGGCGCGAGGACCTTGCGATGATCGACCTCTTTGCCCTTGCGCTGTCGCACGGCCTGCTGCTGCTGATGGTTCTGCGGCTGATGAGCCGCGACGATCTCGACCGCGACCCGCTGGCCCCGGGCGAGGCCGAGCCGCCGCGATGATCGACCTCGCGCTGTTCCTGTTCATCGCGGCTGTGCTGCTGCTCGGGCTGCGTCGTCCGTTCGTGTGGGTGCTCGCCTACATCTATATCGATACCCTCGCGCCGCAGGACATCGGCTGGCGATTCGTCGCCGCCCTGCCGGTGTCGCTCATCGCCTTCTGCGCGGCTTTCGCCGGGTGGTTGCTCGCCGACCCCAAGCACGGCGCCCGGTTCGGTTCGCGCCAGTGGCTGCTGACCATCCTGCTCGTCTGGTGCGCGATCACCACCGCCAACGCCGATTTCCCGGTCGAGGCGGCGCACAAGTGGGACTGGGTCTGGAAGGCGCTGGTCTTCGCGATCTTCCTGCCGCTGACGCTGACCACGCGGTTGCGGATCGAGGCGGCGGTGCTGACGATGGTGCTGACCGCGGGCGCGATCATCATCAACGGCGGGATCAAGACCGCCGCGGGCGGCGGCGGCTACGGCGTGCTCTACCTGTTCGTGAACAACAACACCGGGATGTACGAAAGCTCGACCATCTCGACCGTGGCGATCGCGATCATCCCGCTGATCCTCTGGGCGATGAAGCACGGCACGGTGTTCCCCCCCGACTGGCGCGTGAAGACCTTCGGCTATGCGCTGATCCTCGCGTGCCTGCTCATGCCGATCGGCACCGAGGCGCGTACGGGCCTCCTCTGCATCGCCGTGCTCGGCGTCCTGATGCTGCGCGACGTCAAGCGGAGGTTCGTCTACGTGGGCGCCGCGGTCGCGCTCGGCGTGGTCGCGCTGCCGTTCCTGCCGCAGAGCTGGTACGCGCGCATGTCCACGCTCGAGAGCCATGAGGAAGACACGTCCGCCTCGACCCGCGTCGCGGTGTGGGAATGGACGATCGACTATGCGAATAGCCACCCGATGGGGGGCGGGTTCGACGCCTATCGCGGCAACGAGTTCACCTACAAGGTCCCGGTACGCACCGGCGACGGCAACACGAGCTCGGTGAAGTTCGAGGATCACACCGACCGCGCGCGAGCCTATCACTCGGCGATCTTCGAGATGCTGGGCGAGCAGGGCTGGCCGGGCCTTGGCTTGTGGCTGCTGATTCACGGCCTCGGGCTTTGGCATATGGAGCGAATCCGGCGACGGTGGCGCAGCCGCGCGGCGCCCGGGCAGCGGTGGCAGGCCCCGCTCGCGGTGGCGCTGCAATTCGCGCAGGCGATCTACCTCGTCGGTTCGCTGTTCCAGGGTATCGCTTACCAGCCTTTTATCCTCACGCTCGTCGGCGTGCAGTGCGCGCTTTGGTCGTGGTGCCGCAATGCCGATTCGGAGCGCCGCGTTCGGCCGGGCCGCGCCGCGCGGCGACCGGCAGCGCGCGATGCCGTAACGGCAGGGGCTGCGCCGTTGCGCTAGGGCCGGACATGCGCCATGAGGCTGGCTGCTTTACGTTAGCGGCAAGTCGCAAAGGAGAGGCGCAATGTCCCCGCAGGAACTCGCAGCCAAGGTCGGCGAAACCATCGGCACCAGCGAATGGGTCGAAGTGACCCAGGAAAAGATCAACCAGTTCGCGGATGCGACCGGCGACCACCAGTTCATCCACGTGAACGAGGAAGCCGCCAAGATGACGCCGTTCGGCGGCACCATCGCGCACGGGTTTCTCACCCTGTCGCTGATCCCGATGCTGCGCGCCAAGTCCGACTGTCCGCGCCCCGACGGGGTCAAGATGGGCGTCAACTACGGCGGCAACAAAGTCCGTTTCCTCGCGCCCGTCCGCTCGGGCAAGCGCGTGCGCGGCCACTTCAAGCTGCTCGAGCTGGTCGAGAAGCGCCCCGGCCAGTGGCAGGAAACCATGGAAACCACGATCGAGATCGAGGGCGAGGACAAGCCCGCCCTGATCGCCGAGTGGATGAGCCAGTTCTTCGTCTGATCCACCTCCTCCCCGGGACCGGACCGACACTCAAGCAATCAGGAATTCATCATGCGTGACGCCGTCATCGTTTCCACTGCCCGTACTCCGCTGACCAAGGCGGCGCGCGGCGCTTTCAACAACACCACCGGCGCGACGCTGGGCGCGTGGTCGATCAAAGCCGCGGTCGAGCGCGCCGGGATCGAGGGCGCCGAGGTCGACGACGTCCTGATGGGCTGCGCGGTGCAGCAGGGCTCGACCGGCGGCAACGTCGCGCGCCTCGCGGCGCTGCGCGCCGGCCTTCCGGTGACCGTGCCGGGCATGACCATCGACCGGCAGTGCTCGTCGGGCCTGATGAGCATCGCCACCGCCGCCAAGCAGGTGATCGTCGACAACATGGACATCTGCGTCGCGGGCGGCCTCGAATCGATCTCGAAGGTCGTCGGCGCGGGCAAGATGTTCGTGGAGCCCGACCGCGAGCTGCTCGAGATGCACCCGCATATCTACATGCCGATGATCGGCACCGCCGAAGTCGTCGCCAAGCGCTACAACATCAGCCGCGAAGCGCAGGACGAATACTCGCTCCAGTCGCAGCAGCGCACCGCCGCGGGCCAGGCCTCGGGCAAGTTCGACGACGAGATCGTCGCCTGCACCGCGACGATGGCGGTCGTCGACAAGGAGACCAAGGAAGTCTCCTACAAGGAAGTCACCGCCACCAAGGACGATTGCAACCGTCCCGACACCACCCTCGAAGGGCTCGCCAGCCTGAAGCCGGTGATGGGCGAGGGCGGGGTGATCACCGCGGGCAACGCCAGCCAGCTTTCCGACGGTTCCTCGGCCTGCGTGGTCATGGAGGCCAAGGTCGCCGAGAAGCGCGGTCTTTCGCCGCTCGGCCGCTACGTCGGCATGGCGGTCGCGGGCACCGAGCCGGACGAGATGGGCATCGGCCCGGTCTTCGCGATCCCCAAGCTGCTCGAGCGATTCAACCTGAAGATGGACGACATCGGCCTGTGGGAGCTCAACGAGGCCTTCGCGGTGCAGGTGCTGTATTGCCGCGACCAGCTCGGCATCGACAACGACAAGCTCAACGTCAACGGCGGCTCGATCTCGATCGGGCACCCCTTCGGCATGACCGGCGCGCGCTGCGTCGGCCACGCGCTGATCGAAGGCAAGCGCCGCGGCGTGAAGTACGCCGTCGTGACGATGTGCATCGGCGGCGGGCAGGGCGCTGCGGGTCTGTTCGAGGTGCTTTGAGCGGCCTACCGCTTCGCTACTTGAGGCCGGGGACTGACCTCGTTGTAATCCTGCGAAAACAGGCGCATCCTCCCGCTGGATAACAGCGGGAGGGTCGCTCCATTGGGCATCATCGAAATCCTGGGCGTGGCGACGAGCGTCAGCTTGCTGGCGGGCTGGCGGCTCTACCTGACGATCTTCGCCACCGGCCTCGCCATGCGGCTGGGCGCGCTGCCGGTGCCCGACCATCTCGCTTCGCTCGACGTGCTGGCGAACCCGTGGGTCATGGGCATAGCCGCCACCGCCGCCCTGGCCGAGTTCCTGGCGGATAAGGTCGCCTGGCTCGATAGTGCGTGGGATGCGGTCCACACCTTCGTCAGGCCGATCGGCGGAGCGCTGCTCGCGCTCGCGGTGGTCGACCCGGGCGACCCGGCCTTCCAGGTCATGGCCTTCATCCTCGGCGGAGGAGCGGCCTTCGCGGCCCACGCCGGCAAGGCGGGATCGCGCGCGGTGGTCAACGCGAGCCCCGAGCCGTTCAGCAACATCGCCGTTTCGACCGTCGAGGACGTCGCGACGGCAGGGCTCCTGTGGGCGGCGTATGAATACCCGGTCGCCGCGGTGGGCATCGCGCTGGCGCTGCTCGCGCTGACAGTCGCCCTGCTGATGATGGCGCGGCGGGTGTTGAAGAGGCTGTTCGGGCGCCCGAAGCCGTCGCCCGAAGCACCGCCCGCGAGTTAGGCGACCGCCTTAAGCCGCTTCGCGCCGTGGCGCTCGATGAACGCTTCCACCTGCGGGGCGATCTTGTCGCGCCATCGGCTCCCGTTGAAGATGCCGTAGTGGCCCGCTCCCTCCGCAAGAAGGTATTGCTTCTTCGTCTTGGGTAGCCCGGTCGCAAGATCGAGCGCGGCCTTCGTCTGGCCGATGCCCGAGATGTCGTCGCGCTCGCCTTCGATCGCGAGGATCGCGGTGTCGCGGATCGCGCCGAGGTCGATCGCTTTGCCGCGGTGGACGAAGGTACCGTTCGGCAGCGAGTGCTTCTGGAACACCTCCTCGACCGTCTGGAGGTAGAATTCGGCGGTCATGTCGCAGACCGCGCGATACTCGTCATAGAACGCCTTGGTTGCGTCCGCGCTCGCCTCGTCGCCGATGGTGAGGTGCTTGAACATCTCGTAGTGGCTGATCATGTGGCTGCCGAGGTTCATGCTCATGAACCCGGCAAGCTGGAGGAAGCCCGGATAGACCCGGCGCCCGTGGCCAGGGTACTGCATCGGCACCGTCGCGATCACGTTCTGCCGGAACCAGGCGATGGGTCGTTCCATCGCGAGGTCATTGACCGAGGTCGGCGAGCAGCGGGTGTCGATCGGGCCGCCCATCATCGTCAGCGTGGCCGGGCGGGCCGGGTGGCGCGCGGCGCCCATGACCGCGGTAGCCGCAAGGGCCGGGACCGAAGGCTGGCAGACGGCGATGACGTGGGTGCCCTCACCGATGTGCTCGAGGAAGCCGACGAGGTAATCGATATAGTCGTCAAGGTCGAAGCGGCCCTCGCGCTCGGGGACCATCCGCGCGTCGGCCCAGTCGGTGATGTAGACCTCGGCCCGCTCGACCATGCGCGCGACCGTGCCGCGCAGAAGGGTGGCGTAATGCCCGCTCATTGGCGCGACGATCAGGACCTTGGGGGCATCTTTGGCCAGGCCGTCGTGCCGGAAACGCCGCAGGTCGCCGAAGGCGCGATGAAGGATCACCGCTTCCTCGATCGCGTGCGGGTGGCCATCGACGGTCACGGCTTCGATCCCGAAATCGGGCTTGCCGCGCGGCTGGGTCGCGTGGGCGAAGACCTCGAGCGCGCTCGATGCGATCGGGCTGAGCCCAAGATAGCCCCCCATGTATCCCAGCGGATAGCGGGGATTCGACATGAGTTCGGCCCCGATTGAGGCCCATGCGCTGACTCCCGTGAGCCAGGCGCGCTGCATTTCATAGGCGTGATAAAGCAACCGTGGTCCCCTGCTTGCCGCGCTTCTCCCGAACGCTTGCTGCGTTGCACCGTGCCCGCATTCGTTTCGTTGTGCAACGCACAAACGTGGATGAGGGGTCCGGGAAGGGGCAGGCGCGGTGGATTTCCGTCGCCAGCCCCCTTATGTCCGGCGCCGATGGACGCGAGCAATCCCGGCGAAGCACCCGAAACCGATGAGACGCTGCCGCCGGACGATCCGGTAGTGGCGCCCAAGGCGCGAAGCATCCGTCCGCTGGTGATGATCTGGCGCCAGGCGCTGAAATACCCGGCCCAAGTTGCCCTGGCGCTCGTCGCCCTGTCGATCACCGCGGCGGCGACGCTCGCCATCCCGGCCTATTTCAAGGTCCTGATCGACCGCGGTTTTTCGCGCGGCGGCGACATCGAAGGCATCAACCACGCGGTCGAACTGCTGTTCGGCGTGGTCGTGGTGCTGGGGATCGGCACCGCGCTGCGGTTCTACTTCGTCAGCTGGCTCGGCGAGCGCGTCGTCGCGGACATTCGCGAAAAGGTGCAGGAAAACCTGCTGCGCCTTGCCCCCGGTTTCTACGAGGAGAACAGCCCCAAGGAAATCTCCAGCCGGATGACCAGCGATACCACGCTGATCGAGCAGGTCGTCGGCACGACTGTTTCGGTGGCGCTGCGCAACACGCTGATGGCGATCGGCGGGACGGCCTACCTGTTCTATCTCGTGCCCCAACTCACCATGTGGATGGTCTTGGTAATCCCGGCGGTGGTGATCCCGATCACCGTTTTCGGCCGGCGGCTGCGCAACGTCTCGCGGACGAGTCAGGACCGTGTGGCCGACATCGGGGCGATGGTTACGGAGGTGCTCGGCGCGATGAAGATCGTCCAGGCCTTCAACCAGGAAAGCCGCGAGCGCGCCCGCTTCAACGCAGCGGTCGAGGACTCCTTCAACACGGCGCGTCGGCGCATCATGATCCGCGCCGCGATGACCGCGCTCGTCATCATGGTCGTGTTCGGTGCGATCGTGCTGCTGCTGTGGCGCGGCGCGGTGGGCGTCGCGAGCGGGGAAATCTCGGGCGGCACCATCGCCGCGGTGGTGCTGACCGCGGGCCTCGTCGCCGGATCATTCGGCGCGCTGACGGAAGTGTACGGCGACCTGCTGCGCGGTGCGGGTGCGGCGAGCCGGCTCGCCGAGCTGCTGCACGAGGAGCCTGCCATCGCGCCGCCTGCCCGGCCCGAGGCGCTGCCGGTGCCTCCGCGCGGGTCGCTGAGCTTCCGCAACGTCAGTTTCCGCTATCCCACCCGGCTCGAAAGCCCCGCGCTGCGCGACTTCACGCTCGAGGTGCAGCCGGGCGAGACGGTCGCGATCGTCGGCCCCTCGGGCGCGGGCAAGAGCACGATCTTCCAGCTGGTCGAACGGTTCTACGATCCCCAGGCGGGCACCATCCGGCTCGACGGCGTGCCGCTGACCAGCGCAGACCCGGCGGAGATTCGCAAGCGTATCGCCTTCGTGCCGCAGGAAGGCGTGCTGTTCAGCGCCAATGCGCGCGACAACCTGCGCTATGGCAACTGGGAAGCAACCGACGACGAGATCTGGGAAGCGGCCCGCGCCGCCAATGCCGAACGGTTCCTGAGCGAGCTGCCCGACGGGCTCGACACGTTCCTCGGCGAAAACGGCACACAGTTGTCGGGCGGCCAGCGCCAGCGCGTCGCCATCGCCCGCGCCCTGCTGCGCAAGGCCCCCATCTTGCTGCTCGATGAGGCGACGAGCGCGCTCGACGCGGAAAGCGAGCGGCTGGTGCAGGACGCGCTCGAGCGGCTGATGGCCGACCGCACCACGCTGGTGATCGCGCATCGCCTCGCCACCGTGCGCGCCGCCGACCGGATCGTGGTGATGGACGAAGGCCGCATCGTCGAACAGGGCAGTCACGGCGTTCTGGCCAGCGCCGGCGGGCTCTATGCGCGTCTCGCCGAGCTTCAGTTCGGCGCGACCGAAGCGGCCTGAGCCGGAATCGGACCTCGCCTTGACTTGTCCTTCGGTTGCGCCATGAGCCCGCGCGCATGGAAATGATCCTCACCGCCATATTGCTCGGACTGCTCGAAGGTCTGACCGAGTTCCTGCCCGTGTCGTCGACAGGACACCTGATCCTGGCGCAGGCCATATTCGGCTACAGTCCGGAGGAATGGTCGCAGTTCAATATCGTGATCCAGTTGGGAGCGATCGCGGCGGTCCTCGTCACCTATCGCAAGTTGTTCTGGTTCGCGGGTATCGGCCTTTTTCGCGGCAAGGGGGAATCGATCCGATTCGTTCGCAACATCCTCGCCGGTTTCATGCCCGCGGCCGTCATCGGACTGCTTGCCAAGGACGCGATCGATGTGATGCTCGGCAGCCCGCTCGTCGTTGCGAGTGCGTTGCTCATCGGGGGCGTCGCGATGCTGGTGCTGGAACGCACGATCCCGGCACGCGAGGATACCGGAGTCACCGAGATGCCCGTGCGCACCGCGATCCTGATCGGCTTCGCGCAGTGCCTGGCGATGATCCCGGGCACGAGTCGCTCGGGCGCGACGATCCTCGGCGCTCTGGCGCTGGGGGTGGGGCGCAAGACTGCTGCGGAGTTCTCGTTCTTCCTCGCTGTTCCCACCATGCTCGGCGCCGCGACCGTCAAGATCCTCGACGATCCCGCCCTGCTCGCGGGAGAAGCGACGATTGGATGGGGAGAGATCGCGGCAGGGTTCTTCGCCGCCTTCATCATGGCGATGATCGTCATTCGTGCTTTCGTCGCCTACGTGTCCCGGCGGGGTTTCGCCCCGTTCGCCTGGTATCGCATCGTCGTCGGCCTCGCCGCGCTGGCGTGGCTGACCCTCGCATAGGAGCCATCGGTTCGTCGCATCGGGCGGAACCATCCCTTCCTTCGCGGCTTGTTGCTGGGAAGTGACACGAATTTTTGCGAGTAAGTGGTGGGTTTGATCGTTCTTCTGGCCGTCGGCGCCGTCCTTGGATGGCTCGCATCGATCGTCACGCGAAGCGACGATGCGCGCGCCATCGTGCTGCACGTGATCGTAGGGATCGCCGGCGCACTCCTCTTCGGCTCTCTGGTGAGCAGCGAATCGCTGCTTGTCGGCATTTCGGCCACCACCCTTCTCGCAGCCGCGGTCGGGGCAAGCGTTCTACTCGCGATCCTCGCATTTGCCCGCTTGCGCCTTGCGCGCTGAACTTGCCTTATTTTTGACTTACCACCCGGGGCCAGCCTTGATAGAGAGGCCCCCCATCCAAAAAGGGGAAGACTGAAATGAAGAAACTCATTGCTATCTCGTCGGCGCTCGCCCTCGGCCTCACCGTCGCTGCCTGCGACGGCCCGCAAGAAAATGCCGCCGAAGACGCCGGCGAGCAGGCTGCCGAGGCCGTGAACGAAGAAGCCGAGGCGATGGAAGACGCCGGCACCATGACCGACGAGCAGGCCGACGCGATGACCGACGCCGCCGAGGACAAGGCCGACGCGATGGAAGAAGCCGGCGAAGCCGCCGACGAAACCACCGCGCAGTAAGCCTTTCGGTTCGAACAGGAGACGGCCCCGGAGAGGGGTCCCCACAAAGTACTACTTTGTGGGGTTCCCAGGTTTCCGGGGCCGTTTTCTTTTGCCTGCGGGCGGCGTCCTAGACCGGCCGGGCGCCGCTCCCGCGTCCACCGCGCAGCAGGTATTCCTGCGTGCCTCGATGCAGCACGTTATCGAGGTCGATCACCGCGCTGTTGGCATAGGTGAAGCCGGGCGAGAGCGATCGGTAGAGACGGTCGAAATCGCGCTCCACTGTCTGGCGGTAGAGATCCTCGAAACTCTCGATGACGAAGTAGGTCGGCTGCAGGTCGCTGATCACGTAGTCGGTACGCATGACCCGGTCCACGTTGAGCATGATCCGGTTGGGGCTTTGCGCCTCGGTCGCGAAAACGATCTCGGTGGGTCCCGAAAGAATGCCCGCGCCATAGGCCTTGATCCCGCTGGCTTCCTCGATCAGCCCGAATTCGACCGTGTACCAGTAAAGCGACCCCAACGACTTCAGCCGGTTGTAGCGCATCGCCTTCCAGCCGGCGCGGCCGTATTCCTGCATGTAGTCGGCATAGACCGGGTCGGTCAGCATCGGCACGTGCCCGAACACGTCGTGGAAGACGTCGGGTTCCTCGATGTAGTCGAACGTCTCGCGCGTGCGGATGAAATTGCCCGCCGGGAAGCGCCGGTTGGCGAGGTGCCAGAAGAACACGTGGTCGGGGATCAGCATCGGCACCGGCACGACCGACCAGCCGGTCAGCGCGGTCAGGTCCTCGCTGAGCTTGCCGAACTCGGGCACGCCGCCCCGGTTGAGGTTCAGCTTCTGCAGGCCCGCCATGAAGGCCGAGGCGGCGCGGCCGGGCAGGACGTCCATCTGGCGCGCGAACAGGTCGTTCCAGATTGCGTCGTCGTCGGAGGAATAGTCGGCCTGCTTCGGTTCGAGCCAGTCGTCACCGACATGCTCGGGCTTTTTCAGCGGCGCGGTGAAGACCTCCGCCGGAAGCTCCGGCAGGGTCGAGAAGTCGGTGTCGGGTTGCACAAGCGTGGGCATGGTTTCTTCTGAAACTTCTAGCATCCCGCGAAGGTGCCCGCAAATCGTCTAGGCGGCGCGTTCGAAGACCGCGGCGATGCCCTGGCCGCCGCCGATACACATCGTCTCGAGGCCGTAGCGCACCTCGCGTCGCTTCATCTCGTGCGCCATGTCGGCGAGGATGCGCCCGCCGGTCGCGCCGATCGGATGGCCGAGCGAAATGCCCGAGCCGTTGACGTTGAGGATGTCGCGGCGCGAATCGTCCTCCGACCAGCCCCACCCCTTGAGCACAGCGAGCACTTGCGGCGCGAACGCCTCGTTGAGCTCGATGAGGCCGATCTCGTCCCACCCCATGCCGGTGCGCGCGAAGAGGCGCTCGACCGCGGGGACGGGCCCGATGCCCATGCGGCTGGGATCGCAGCCGGCCGCGGCGTAGCCTGAGAACCACAACATCGGTTCGAGACCGAGTTCCTCCAGCTTGTCCTCGGCCACGACCAGGCACGCGGCGGCGGCATCGTTTTGCTGGCTGGCGTTGCCGGCGGTGACCACGCCGCCTTCCAGCGCGCGCAGCTTGCCCAGCGATTCCATGCTGGCATCGGCACGGAAGCCTTCATCCTTTGCGAAGACCAGCGGGTCGCCCTTGCGCTGCGGCACTTCAACGGTGACGAGCTGGTCGTCGAACTTGCCCGCGTCCCACGCGGCGGCAGCGTTCTGGTGTGAACGGACCGCGAAGGCGTCGGCTTCCTCGCGGGTGATGCTATAGTCTTTCGCGAGGTTCTCGGCGGTCTCGATCATCCCGCTGATCACGCCGAAGCGCTCGATCGGCTGGCTCATCAGGCGACCGCGGGTGAGGCGGTCCCACAGCTCGACGTTCCCCGCCTTGACCCCGCCGCGCAGCGCGGTGGTGTAGTGCTCGACGTTCGACATGCTCTCGCACCCGCCCGCCACCACGACATCGGCGTGGCCGCTCTCGATCATCATCGCCGCGTTGACCACCGCCTGCAGCCCCGAGCCGCAGCGCCGGTCGAGCTGGTATCCCGGCACCTCGAGCGGGAGCCCGGCGGCAAGCCAGCTCCAGTGCCCGATCGCGGGCGCCTCGGCGTTTCCGTACCCCTGGCTGAAGACGACGTCGTCGACGCGCGAAGGGTCGATCCCGGTCCGCTCGATCAGAGCCTTGAGGATCACCGCACCCAGCTCTCCCGCGCCCAGCGGCGACAGGGTGCCAAGGAACCTGCCCACCGGCGTGCGCAGGGGGCTGACGATGGCGGCGCGGCGCTTGCTCATGACTGTTTCCTCGGTTGGTTCTGGTCGCTTCGGGCCACGACCCCCCGGTCGATCAGGTCGCCGATCTGGCCGGAGGACAGGCCCAGTCGCTCGGCGAGCACGTCCTCGCTGTGCTGGCCGAGGTAGGGCGCGGGCTCCGGATCGGCCGGTGCGACCCCGCCGAGATGCGCCAGCGAGCGCGGCGCGGGATAGGCGAATCCGCTCGGGTTGGCGGGCGAGGGGCCGAACAGCGGGTTGTCGGCCACCAGCACCGGATCGCGGGCCGCCTCGTGCATGGTGCGATATCGTTCGAACGTCGCGCCCGCCTTGCCCAGCCGCGCCGCGATCTCTTCGTAATCGAGCGCGCCGGCTGCCTCCTGAACCACAGCAAACAGGGCATCGCGGTGGACGAAGCGGTTGTGGTCGGACCGGGCGAACCGGACGCCCGTTTCGGCTTCGAGCACGGCGACCGGCGCGGCGATGTCGAGCGCCGCGACCATCGCGTTCCACTGGTTGGGCGTCAGGACGGCGACCATGAAGCGGACCCCGTCGCGGCTCGTGAAGTCGCGGCCAAGCGCGCCCCAGATCGCGTTGCCGAGCCGCGGGCGGTCGGCGCCGCGATAGAGCATTTCGGCCAGCGCGCCCGAGTTCGCGACGGTGCCGATCATCACGTCGCCGAGCGGCACGCGGACTTCGCTGCCCTCGCCGGTCGCCGCGCGGTGGTGGAGCGCAGCCAGCAGCGAGAATGCGCAATAGGCACCGCAAATGAAGTCCCACGCGGGCAGGACCTGGTTGACCGGCGGGGCAGTCGCCGGATCCCATTCCTCCGGCCCGGTCATCAACGGATAGCCGCTGGCGGCGTTGACCGTGAAGTCCATCGCCTGCCGTCCGTCGTGCCAGCCCATGATCCGCACGCTGATCATGTCGGGCCGGCCTTCGCTGACCGCGGCATGGCTGAGAAAGCTCTTTTCGGGCAGATTGGTGATGAGCTGGCCGGTCGTGCGCGCCAGTTCGACCGCAAGCTCGCGCCCTTCGCCCGAGCGCAAGTCGAGCGCGACCGACTTCTTGGCGCGGTTGAGGTTCTCCCACGCGAGGCTGCGACCCTCGGTGGTTTGCATGTAGCGATCGTAGTCGAGCCCCCCGCCGATCTGGTCGATCCGGATGACCTCTGCCCCCATCTGCGCGCAATAGAGGCCCGCGGTGGGCGAGGCGACGAAGCTCGAGACTTCGACGATCGAGAGGTCGGAGAGGAGGCGGTACATCTACGCTTGCGCGGCGAAATCGCGCAGCATGTGCTTGGCGATCTGCAGCTGGAGGATCTGCGTGGTGCCTTCGTAGATGCGATAGATGCGCGCGTCGCGGAAGAAGCGTTCGGCATCGTATTCGGCCAGGTAGCCCGCGCCGCCGTAGATCTGGACCACGCGATCGACCACGCGGCCGCACATCTCGGATGCGAAGACCTTGAACGCGGCGGCCTTGCGCAGGATGTTCTCGCCTGCGTCGGCGCGCGCTGTGACGTCGGCCATCATGCACTCGGCGGCGTAGATCTCGGTCTCGCTCTCGGCGAGCATCTGCTGGATGAGCTGGAAGTTGGCGATGGGCTCGCCGAACGCCTTTCGCTCGGTGGCATAGCGGAGCGCGGAATCGAGTGCGCGGCGGGCGTAGCCCGTCGACGCCGCGCCGACCGAAATGCGCCCGTTGTCGAGGCTCTTCATCGCGAAGACGAAGCCCTTGCCGGTCTCGCCGCCGAGCAGCGCTTCGCCCGACACGTGGACGTCTTCCAGGATCACGTCGGCGATGTGGCTGCCCGATTGGCCCATCTTGTGGTCCGGGCTGCCGACCGTGACGCCTGGCGTGTCCATCGGCACGATGAAGGCGGACACGTGCGCGTTCTTGGGCAGGTTGTCCTTTTCGGTGCGGGCCATGATCAGGCCGACCGAGGCGTGGGGCGCGTTGGTGATGTAGCGCTTCGTACCATTGAGGATCCAGCCGTTGCCCGAAGGGTCGGGCTTGGCGGTGGTCGCCATCGCGGCGCTGTCGGACCCCGATCCGGGTTCGGTCAGCCCGAAGCAGGCGATCTCGCCCGCGGCGATCCGCGGCCACCACTCGGCCTTCTGCTCGGCGGTGCCGCCGTTCTTGATCGCGCTGTTGAACATGCCCACGTTGATCGAGAAGATGCTGCGAAACGCCGGCGCGGCGTAGGCCATCGTCCTGACGACCCGCGCGTACTGCGAGGTGCTGAGGCCCGCGCCGCCGTACTCCTCGGGAACGGTCAGTCCGAACAGGCCCATGTCGCGCATTTCCTGGACGATCGCGTCGGGAATGCGATCGTTGGCGATGACTTCGCGCTCGGCCGGGATGAGCCGTTCGCGGACATAGCGTTCGAGCTGGTCGATGAACTGTTCGAACAGCTCCGGGTCCATACCGCTCATTCTTCCCCTCCCTCTCGTGTCACATCCGCCGTGGCCGAAGGCGATGGCTGCGGCAAGGCTTCGGGCGGCAACCGCCGCTGCTCGAGCATCTCGGCAGCTTCGTCGAGCGCCTTGGCTTCACCGACGGTCACGCCGCCCGGACCGGGATCGGTGTCCGACGGAGCGCAGGCGGTCAGAAGAACGAGCGGGAGAAGGCCGATGACGCGCATGGCCCCTGCCATACCTTGCCCACGAAAAAGGAAAAGCGGGCGAATCGCCGATATGCGATTCGCCCGCTTCCAAGCATTCGCTGGTCGCGCGGAATTATTCCGGCGTGTCGGTCGCCGCTTCGGCGGCGGCAGCGGCAGCCTGCGCGCGGGCCGCGACGTCGGCGGCATTGGCGCCGGCTTCCTCGGCGGTCGCCTGCACCGTTTCCTCCGGCTCGGCAGAAGCGACGTCGGCGGCGTTGGCGTTCGGGTCGGCAGCCGGTTCCTCGGTCACGCCGGCCATGGCCTCGTCGGCAGGCATTTCCACCGTATCGGCCTCGGCCGCAGTCGAGGCGTCGTCGGTGCTGCCGCAGGCGGCAAGGCCGAGGGTCAGCGGCAGGGCGATGAGGGCAATCTTCTTCATGGGATACTCCTTGGATGGGATTGCCGCCCTGATACCCGCGCCACATTCGCGCCGCAATCTCCGCTTTTGCACAGGAGCGGCATTTCCCTCCCGGTCGCCCCTGTGCAAAGGCGAACCGATGGACGCGGTCGCCACCACACCCCCGATGGACCAGGCCCGTGCGCGCCTTCGCGAAGTGTTCGGCTTCGACGACTTTCGCGGGGTCCAGCCGCAGGTCGTCGCCCGTGTTCTGGCCGGGCAGTCGACGCTGGCGGTCATGCCGACGGGCGCGGGCAAGTCGCTGACCTACCAGCTCCCCGCGACGATGCTCGATGGCACCTGCGTCGTCGTCAGCCCGCTGATCGCGCTGATGCACGACCAGCTTCGCAGCGCGCGGGCCAACGGGATCGCCGCCGCCACGCTGACCAGCGCGGACGCCGACTGGCGCGAGACGATCGAGGCGTTCCGCGCCGGCGAGCTCGACCTGCTCTACGTCGCGCCCGAGCGGGCCAGCCAGCAGGGGTTTCGCGAACTGCTCGGGCAAGCGCGGATCGCGCTCTTCGCGATCGACGAGGCGCACTGCGTCAGCGAGTGGGGGCACGACTTCCGCCCCGATTATCGCCTGCTGCGCCCGCTGATGGACGCATTTCCGGACGTGCCCCGCCTCGCCCTTACCGCGACGGCGGACGCCCATACCCGGGCCGACATCCTCGCGCAGCTGGGCATTCCGGACGACGGTTTGATCGTGGCGGGGTTCGACCGGCCGAACATTCGCTACGCGATCCGCCATCGCGACAATCCCGTGCGGCAGATCGCCGACCTGATGCGCGCCGAGCAGGGGCCGGGGATCGTCTACGCACCCACGCGGGCGAAGGTCGAGGCGCTCGCCGAAAAGCTGGCCGCGGCCAGCGGCCGCCCCGTCCTGCCCTATCATGCCGGGCTCGACCCGGCGGTCCGCGCGGGGAACCAGGCGGCCTTCGTCGAAAGCGAGGACATGGTGATCGTCGCGACGATCGCCTTCGGCATGGGCATCGACAAGCCCGACGTGCGGTTCGTGGCCCACGCGGGAGTGCCGAAGTCGATCGAGGCGTACTACCAGGAGACCGGCCGCGCGGGTCGCGACGGCGATCCGGCGCAGGCGGTCATGCTGTGGGGCGCCGACGATTTCGCCCGGGCACGCCAGCGATTGTCCGAAGTGCCCGAAGACCGGCGGACGGGCGAACGCATCCGGCTCGATGCCCTCGCCGGGCTCGTCGAGACGCCGGGTTGCCGCCGCGCGGTCCTGCTGCGGCACTTCGGCGAGGAGCCGCCCGACCAGTGCGGCAACTGCGACAACTGCCTCGAGGCGCCCGGCGTGACCGACGCGACCGAGCTGGCGCAGAAGCTGCTCAGCGCGGCCTATCGCACCGGGCAGAGTTTCGGTTTCGGGCACCTGCAGAAGGTGCTGACTGGGGTCGAGGACGACCGCGTGGTCCAGCGCGGGCACGACCGGCTGAGCGTGTTCGGGATCGTCGCGGCGGACGAGGCGCGGCTGCTCCAGCCGCTCGCCCGCGCGCTCCAGGCTCGCGGTGCGCTGGTCGCGACCGAGCACGGCGGGCTGCAGCTGGGCGGGGAGGCCAAGGCCATCCTCAAGGGCGAGCGTCGGTTCGAGATCGTGGTGCCTCCGCCGCGCGAACGGTCGCGGCGACGGGGAGGCGGTGGAGAGGCGAATCCGGTCGGCGATCCGCTGTTCGAGGCGCTGCGCGAGGCGCGGCGGGCCATCGCGCGCGAGGCGGGCGTGCCGCCCTACGTGGTGTTCCACGATGCCACCTTGCGCGAAATGGCCGGGCTCAAACCGCAGTCGCTATCGCAGCTCGGCGAAATCGCGGGCGTGGGGGCGAGGAAGCTTGACGCCTATGGCGAGGCGTTCCTGAAAGTGATCCGGCAGCACTGACCGCCGGGAGGAAGAGAAGGGCGACCCTCGGAGTGTTCCGAAGGCCGCCCTCGCCCGTCCTATTTCGCCATGTAGGGCAGCGACGAGTGGTGCAGGACGATGCGCAGCTTGCCCATCCCGTCGCGCACATAGCCCCAGGTCTTGTCGACCTTGGTCATGTTGCCCTTGTCATCCCACATCGAGACGTTGCCCATCGACTTCGCGCTGTTGCCGGTCACGAGGATGCCTGCGTTCTCGCTCTTGCAGCTGCGCCAGTTCTTGAGCGCGAAGCCGCTGTCGCCCGGATAGGTCTTGTCGTCGCCGACGAAGTACGACAGCGCGCCGTCGCGGGTGGTGCGGAAGGTCTGCGGTGTGACCGTCAGGGTCGGCTTGAACAGCACCGGGCCCATTGCATAGCCGTAGGCGCTGTCGATGACCTGTCCGGCAAGCGTCTTGGCAGCAGCCAGGCCCTTGGTGTCGGCTTCGGTGGATATGGCCACCAGTGCGTTGCACCACGCGGTCTGTGCCGCCTCGACTTCGGCGACGGTGATCGGCGCATAGGGCGCGACGTGGGCGGCGTGACCGCCTTCGTGGTGTTTCGCCTGGACCGGGGCGGCGGCCAGCGCGAGGCCGGCAGCGAGCGGAGCAAGCAGGTAGGTCGGCTTCATGGGTATTCTCCTTTCAGTACAGTCGGCTTGAGGTTTCAGTTTCAGGGTCGGATCGCGTCGTGCGGGAGTTGGGGTGCGGCGTCCTCGCCGTGACGGGTCTTCCACAGTGAGTAGAATACGCCGCCCGCGATCAGCGCGGCGGTGACGCCCAGGCTCAGCACCGGCGGGAACTTGTCGCCGCCGAGCAGGAAGTCGGAGACGAAGATCTTGCTGCCGATGAACACTAGCACCGCGGCGAGCGCGTACTTAAGATAGTAGAACCGGTGGATCATCGCCGAGAGCGCGAAGTAGAGCGCCCTGAGGCCCAGAATGGCCATGATGTTGCTGGTGTAGACGATGAAAGTGTCGGTGGTGATCGCGAAGATTGCCGGCACGCTGTCGACCGCGAAGACGAGGTCGGCGAGGTTGATGACGACCAGCGCCAGGAACAGCGGCGTCGCCGCGGTCACCAGCCGACCCGTTTTCTCGTCGGGTACCTTCACGAAGAAGTGCTGGTCGTGGAGCTGCGGGGTCACCCGCATGTGATTCGATATCCAGCGGACCACCGGGTTCTTCGCGATGTCGGGCTCATGGTCGCCGGCGAAGAACATCTTGATGCCGGTGAACACGAGGAACGCGGCGAAGATGTAGAGCACCCAGTAGGCTTCGGCGACCAGCGCCGCGCCCCCCGCGATCATCAGGCCGCGGAGCACGATCACCGCGATGATGCCCCAGAGGAGCGCGCGGTACTGGTACTTCGGCGGGATCGCGAAATAGGTGAATATCAGGCTGATCACGAAGACGTTGTCGATCGACAGCGCCTTTTCGATGAAGAAGCCCGTGTAGTACTTCATGCCGAGGTCGGCGCCGCGCTCGAGCCAGATCCACGCGCCGAACGCGAGTGCGATGCCGATGTAGAACGCGCTGAGCTTCAGGCTTTCGCCGATGCCCATCTCGCGGTCTTCCTTGTGGAGGACGCCGAGGTCGAACGCGGTCAGCGCGACGACGATGCCAAGGAAGGCAAGCCAGAACCAGGCAGGCGTGCCCAGCCAGTCGGCGACGAGAAATTCCATCATGGGATGTCCGATCGATTGGGGCCGCGCAAGGCGGAGTGCCGGCGGATACCGGCACCCCGCTCACGCAGGTCGTCAGGCGCGCGAAGGCCGCTTGCGCATCAGCGCAGCGATTCGATCCTTGATCGCGAGCTTGAGCTTCTTGAGACGAAGCAGCTCGAACGCGTCGCCGGACTTGCGCCGCTGGACGGCGGCGATCAGTCGGTCGAGCTTCTGGTGGCGTTCCATGAGGCTGTAGAGCCGGTCGGACATGGCAGTTTCCCTTTCGAACGGGTTGGTGTTCGATCGGATGCGCCGAGCCGGCGGGAAGGGGGGAGGGAGATATCCCGGGCCCGGCATCGGCAACATCCGATGCGGTCCGACATCACGAGGCGCTGGGCTTGAGCCGCTGCGCCGCGCCAGAGGGGCCCGGTCCGCACCGCCATAATGGGTATGCCTCGATTTGGTTCCAAGACCCCCTTGCCAAAATTTTTCGCTCGATATAAAAACGATATCACAATTATATCGGAGGAGTGATTCGTCATGTCGGTCGAACTGAAGGGGATGAACCGGAGCCAGGAACGGCCCGCGTCGGCGTTCAACGGCTATGTCATGCTGATCGTCCTGCTCGCCGCGATCGCGTTCGGCGTGTGGATGGTCACCGGCGGTTTCCCGCCCGATGGCGCCACGAAGGCGATGAAGCTGGCCTTCGTCGGGCAGATCGTGATCTCGTTCCTTGCCGCGCTTCTCGTCGCGTGCGGGTTCTACATGATCCAGCCGAACCAGGCCGCGGTGATCACGCTGTTCGGCGCGTACAAGGGCACCGACCGCACCGAGGGGCTGCGCTGGGTGTGGCCGTGGATGATGCGCAAGAAGATCTCGGCGCGCGCGCACAACGTCCATTCGGACCGGGTCAAGATCAACGATCTCAAGGGCAACCCGATCGACATCGCGTGCAATGTCGTCTGGCGCGTCCAGGACACCGCACAAGCCGCGTTCGACGTCGACGACTACAAGCAGTTCGTCGAGATTCAGATCGAGGCGGGCCTGCGTACGGTCGGTGCGCGGCACCCCTACGACGACCTCGAGGAAGAGGAAGTGACGCTGCGCGGCAGCCCGGACGTAGTGAACGGAGAGCTTCAGGCGGAGCTCAACGAGCGGCTCCACGTGGCGGGGATCGTGGTCGACGAGGCGGGCCTCACCCATCTCGCCTACGCCGCCGAAATCGCCGGCGCGATGCTTCGCCGCCAGCAGGCCGAAGCGGTTATCGCCGCCCGCGCCAAGCTGGTCATGGGCGCGGTAAGCATGGTCGAGATGGCGCTCGCGAAGCTGTCGGCCGACGGGATCGTGGATCTCGATGACGAGCGCAAGGCGACCATGGTATCCAACCTGATGGTGGTGCTGTGCGGCGAGCGCGAGGCGCAGCCGGTGGTCAACGCCGGAACGCTCTACCAGTAGGATCGCCCGGTGGCCGCTTCGTCCCGCAAGGCATTCCCGCTCCGCATCGACCCGGCGGTCTTCGCCGCGGTCGAGCGGCTCGCGGGTGCCGAGCTGCGCAGCGCCAACGCCGAGATCGAGATGCTTCTGCGCGAAGCCCTCAAGGCGCGGGGGATCGAGGTCGCCCGGACCGACCCGCCGCGGCGCGGTCGTCCGCCGAAAGAGGATTGAGATGAAGAAGACCATCATGGCCGCCGCGCTCGCCGCCACGTTTGCCGTCGGCGCCAACGCGCAAGAGCCGCTGACCGCGCCCGGACCCGCAGGCGACCTTGCCGGCACCCTGATCCGTCCGGCCGAAGGGGGTGCGGTGGTGATCATCATCCCAGGATCCGGCCCGACCGACCGCGATGGCAATAATCCCGGCGGTATCACCGCTTCGTCCTATCGCCTCCTGGCGGAGGCTCTTCACGCGCGCGGCATCGGCAGCCTGCGGATCGACAAGCGCGGCATGTTCGGGAGCAAGGCGGCGATCGCCGACCCCAACGCGGTGACCTATGCGGACTACGCGCAGGATGTCGCCCGATGGGTCGAGGCGGCGCGCCGGGCGAGCGGCAATGACTGTGTATGGGTGGCGGGTCACAGCGAAGGCGGTTCGATCGCCTTGCTCGCCGCCCAGTCCCCGCAAGGCATCTGCGGGGTGATTCTCCTTGCAGCGCCGGCGAACAGATTCTCCACGATCCTGCGCAAACAACTCTCCGCGAATCCGGCGAACGCCCCGATCCTGCCGGATGCGCTGACCGCGATCGACAGCTTCGAGAAGGGCGAGCGCGTGGATGTCGCGAATTTCCACCCCGCTCTTCAGGCGATGTTCGCGCCAGCCGTGCAGGGCTTCTTGATCGATGCGATGCGCTACGATCCCGCGGATCTTGCGGCAAAGCTCGCCGTTCCGCTTCTCGTGATCCAGGGAGAGGCCGACATCCAGGTTCCGCGCGAGAACGGCGATGCGCTTGCCAAGGCACAGCCCGACGCCCGTTACGTCGTCCTGCCGGCGATGAACCATGTCCTGAAAGCGGTACCGGCGGGTGACATGCAGGCAAACCTTGCCGCCTATGCCGACCCTTCCAGGCCAGTGATGCCGGAGATCGTCGATGCGATCGCCGGGTTCGTCACCGCTCCCCATGCGCAAGCGACAAAGGAGTAGTCGATGCTGCACAAGTTCTTCGAACCCGGCGACTGGTTCGCGCCCAAGAAACACGGACGCGGCTCGGGCTTTCCGACCGCGTGGCAGGGCTGGGTGGTGATCGCGGCCTATGTCGGGATCGTCGCGGGTCTCTCGCTCCTGCTCGAGCGACCGAGCATGGAGGGCTATATCCTCTACGCATTGGGTCTCATCGTATCGACCGCGGCGCTGATGCTGATCGCCCGTGCCCGAACTCCCGGTCGATGGCGTTGACGAAGGACAAGCCTTAGCGCGGCGTTAACCCTTATTCCCTAGGTCGGGCCTCATGGACAGCCTCGCCCGCCCTCCGCTCGCCCGCCCGTCGCTCAAGCTCGTGCTGGCGCTCGCCGTGCTGGCGGTGGCGGCGATCCCGGCGGCCGCGGTGCTGGCCCAAGGCGGACCTGCGCTTCCCTTTACCGTGATCGAGACCGGGCGTGCCTATGGCAGCCTCCAGCAGGCCGTCGATGCGATCGGCAGCGCGCGCGGCACCATCGCGATCGCCCCCGGATCGTATCGCCAGTGCGCGGTGCAGAAGGGCGGCGAGATCACCTTCCTCGCCGCCGAGCCCGGCAATGCCGTGTTCGATCGCACGACCTGCGAAGGCAAGGCCGCGCTGGTCCTGCGCGGTCGCAGCGCGCGCATCTCGGGCCTCGTCTTCCGCGGCATGGCGGTGCCCGATGGCAATGGCGCGGGCATTCGGCTCGAGCAGGGCGACCTCACTGTCGCGCAGAGCTGGTTCCTCGACAGCCAGCAGGGCATCCTCACGGCCAACGATTCCGCGGGCACGATCGTGATCGACAAGAGCACGTTCTCGGGCCTCGGCACCTGCGAGAATTCGGCCGGCTGTGCGCATTCGATATACATCGGCGACTATGGACGTCTGCGCGTGACCCGCAGCCGCTTCGAGCGCGGGACCGGGGGGCACTACGTCAAGGCGCGCAGCCGCACAGTCGAGATTGCCAGCTCCAGCTTCGACGATTCGGCCGGGCGGGGTACCAACTACATGATCGACCTGCCCGCGGGCTCGACCGGCCAGATCACCAACAACTGGTTCGTCCAAGGGCAGGACAAGGAGAATTACTCCGCCTTCATCGCCGTCGGCGCGGAGGATCGCCTGCATCCTTCGGACGGTTTGAAGATCGCCGGCAACGATGCCCGCTTCGCACCGGGCGTGCGCCGGTCCAGCGCCTTCGTCGCCGACTGGTCGGGCGAAGCCCTCGCGGTCGGACCCAATGCCCTCGGCACGGGGCTGGAGCCTTTCGAGAAGCGCTGAGGCATTCAGCGGGCCGCAAGCGCCGGAGGCTCATTCGGCTTTCATGAAGTATCGCACTATGGCTGCGCTGGCACTTGCCGCACTTCCCGTGGCGGCACAGGCAGACTCGTTCATGCCGCCGACGCTCACGGAGGCGCGCAGTCCGTCGGGCGAATGGATAGCGACCGTTATTCCTGCTCGCCTTTCCTGTGCGCAAGGCGAGATACGGTGCGCGCCCGCGGCGCGCGCGGTGATCGAATACGTCGGCAAGGGTACCGACCGGATGGCGAGCACTACGGTGCGGCTGGTCAACCCCGAAGCGCCCGGACGTACGCTGCTGACCGACGACGGTGAGCGGCTGCTGACCGTCGATGACTACGCTAGCATGGGTTTCGGGCCGAACGCGCTGGTTATCTACCGCCGCGACGGCAGTGTGGTCCGGCGGCTGGCGCTCGCCGACATGGTGCCTGCTGACTATATCGACGGACTGCCGCGCACCGCGTCCTCGCTGCTATGGATCGCCGAGGCCCCGCGCATCGAGCCGGACAGCCATCGTGCGATCGTGCCGCTTCTTCTCATTGGCCCAATGGGGCAGGAGTACCGGGGCCGCCGCAGCCTTGCGCTCGCGCTCGATCTCGACACCGGCGAGATCGAGCAGCCTGCGGGACCGGAGTGGGAGCGTGCCCGGAACTGTGCGCGCGCGAACAGCTGGATCGTGCCGGACCGCCACGCGATGCGCGAGCGCGAGCGGTTCCGGAAGCTCTGCCGCTAGCGTCACGGTCCGGGATGCCATAGGGCGGGCGCATGTCGCAGTTCTTCATTCGCGCCCAGCATATCGCGCCCCAGCACGCGCTCTCGAAGCTTGCCGGGCGGTTCGCCGACAGCCGCGTGCCCGCCATTCGCGATCCGCTGATCCACCGCTTCGCCGCGGCCTACGGCGTCGACATGGACGAGGCGGAGCGGCCACTCGGGCAATACGAGACGTTCAACGACTTCTTCACCCGCGCGCTCAAGCCGGGCGCGCGGCCGCTCGCGGATGCGGCGACACACGTGCTCAGCCCGGCCGACGGCGCGGTGAGCCAGATCGGGCGCATCGCGGGCGGGCGGGTGGTCCAGGCCAAGGGGCGCGACTACTCGGTCGCCGAACTGCTCGGCGGCAACACCGAGGATGCCGCGCGGTTCGAAGGCGGACGCTTTGCGACGATCTACCTCAGCCCCAAGGACTACCACCGCGTGCACATGCCCGCCGCGGGCGCGCTTTGGCAGACGATCTACGTCCCGGGCGACCTGTTCTCGGTGAACGGCGTGACGGCCGAGGGTGTCGATCGCCTGTTCGCGCGCAACGAACGGCTGGTGTGCCTGTTCGACGGCGAGATCGGCCGGTTCGCGAGCGTGATGGTCGGCGCGATGATCGTGGCTGGCATTGCCACCGTGTGGGGCGGGCGCGTCAAGCCCCACGGGCGCGAGGTCATCGGCGAGAACTTTGCCGACGGTCCGCGCTTCGAGGCGGGCGACGAAATGGGTCGTTTCTTCCTCGGATCGACCGTGGTGCTGCTGTTCGAGCCCGGTCGTATCGAGTGGCTCGAGGAACTCGGCCCCGGCAGCGTGCTGCGCATGGGCCAGGCGATCGCCACCCGCACTCAGTAAAAGGCGGGCGCGTAAGTGACGATGCCGCGTGGTGGCTCGTCCGCAAGGACAAGGCGCTGGAAATAGGGCGCGGGCGGTCCGGGAAACTCCAGCGACGGATCGTGTTCGAAACCGAAGCGCCCGTAGTATTCCGGGTTGCCGAGGAGGACCATACCGCGCGCCCCGCGATCCTTCAGATCAGCGATCCCGCGCACGATCAGCGCGCTGCCGATGCCCTTGCCATGCAGCTCCGGCCAGACGCTCACCGGGCCAAGGCCGTACCAGTCGCGGCTGCCGTCGGCGATCTTCACCCCGGAAAAGGCGATGTGACCGACGATCCGCCCGTCGCCTTCCGCGACGAGCGATAACGCGAGGTCCCCATCGCGGCGCAAGCGGTCGATCACGTCCTGCTCCGTGCCGTCGGAGTGGGGCTGGGTGCGAAAGGCTGCTTCCGTGAGCGAATGGATCGCCCGTTCGTCGCCGGGCCGTTCGGGCCGGATCGAGATGCTCAAGGCAGGAGGTGCCCGGTCCGGTCGCGCTTGGTCGCGAGGTAGCGCGTGTTGTGCGGATTATCGGGCAGGCTGTGCGGCACGCGTTCGGTCACGCTTACCCCGGCGGCCTCGAGCGCGGCGACCTTTTCCGGATTGTTGGTCATCAGCCGAACCGTCCCTGTGCCGATCAATTCGAGCATGCGGGCGGCGACGGGGAAATCGCGTGCTTCGTCCGGCAGGCCGAGCCGCCGATTGGCGTCGATCGTGTCGAAGCCCTGATCCTGCAACCGGTAGGCCCGCAGCTTGTTGACGAGGCCGATGCCGCGGCCTTCCTGCCGGAGGTAGAGCACGACGCCCCAACCGCCATGTTGAACCTCTTGTGCGGCAGCGTGGAGCGCCGCGTCGAGTTGCGGCCCGCAATCGCACTTGAGGCTGCCCAGCACGTCGCCGGTCAGGCACTCGGAATGGAGCCTGACCAGTGGTGGCCGGTCGCTGGACGGCATACCGAAGACGAGCGCGACATGTTCGCGCAAGTCGTCGGGCGCGCGGAAGGCGACGATCTCGCAATCCTCTCCGGCTGCGACCGGAAGGCGTGCCCGCGCCGCGATCGCCAGCCGCGCCGGATCGGTGAAGGAAGTCAGGTCGGCGGGAGCGAACGGCTGTGCCTCGCCGGCGCCCGACGGATCGACGAGGAATGCGGGCAAGATACCCGCGATCCGCGCGAGCTCGAGCGCGGCCGCCGCGCTTTCGGCCCAGTCGATCGGCTCGGCGCGAAACGGGCCTTTCAGGGGATGAGCGAGGTCGAGCGCCGGATCGGCGACCGCGCGCGCCGCGGCAAGGTCGAACCGCTCGGCCCCATGGAGAAGAACCGGGGCATGCGGCACCGCAGCCTCGCGCTGGTTGACGAGCTTCAGGGTTTCGGCACGCGCGGCGCCGATCAGCATCCGCTCGGCGGTCGCGCCCGGGGCGAATGCGGTCTCGGCTGGGAGCAGGACGGGTCCGTTTGCCAGCGCGATCGGCCAGCCGTGGCGCAGCGCATCGACGGCCTGCGCCGCCCGGCGAGACGGGCTCGCGCTCAGAGATCGAACTCCGTCACCAGCGGCACGTGGTCGCTGGGCTGGTCCCACCGGCGGGTCTCCTCGACGAACCGGTGGCTGCGGGCCTGAGGGGCGAGGTCGGGGCTGGCCCACATGTGATCGAGCCGACGCCCCTGGTCCTTCTCGCGCCAGTAGCTGCGGTAGGACCACCACGAATAATTGCGTTCCGGCGCCGGGATGAAGGTGCGGCCCAGGTCGACCCAGCCGTGCGCGTCGGTCAGCCGCCCGAGCGCCTCGACCTCGATGGGCGTGTGGCTGACGACCTTGAGCAAGGCCTTGTGGTCGTAGACGTCGCATTCGAGCGGGGCGACGTTGAAATCGCCGACCAGCAGCGTCGGCCGGTCCAGCGCGTCCGCCCAGCGAGTCATCCGCTCGAGGAAGTCGAGCTTCTGTCCGAACTTGAGGTTCGCCTCACGGTCGGGAATGTCGCCGCCCGCGGGAATGTAGACGTTGTCGATGACGATACCCGACTGTTCGAGTTCGACCGCGACGTGCCGCGCTTCGCCGTTGTCCTGCCAGTCGTGGCGGTGCAGTTCGCGCATGGGCAGGCGGCTTACGGTGGCGACGCCGTGATAGCCTTTCTGGCCGTGCACCGCCTGGTGGACATACCCGAGGTCGGCGAGAGCCTTGGCCGGGAACTGCGCCTCCTGGCACTTGATCTCCTGCAGGCACAGCACGTCGGGGGCCTGCTCGCGCAGCACCCGCTCCACCTGCGGCAGGCGTAGCCGGACCGAATTGATATTCCAGGTGGCGACGGAGATCATGGGCAGCGATTAGCAGGGAGACCGCGCGCCGCAAGTGGACGGAAGGCCCCGCAAGAGACGGTCGACGACCAGTCGACCGCAAGGCCAACCGGCCGTCCGAGCCAATGCGAGGAAAGCCAAGCGACGCGGACGCGTCGCGCCCGGCGCTTGAGAACGAAACGAACAACGAAAAAACCCCCGCGCCGGGGGCATTGGCGCGAGGGTTCGTTCTGAGCGTTCGTCACGCTTGCGGGCGGCCTCTGGTGAGGTCGGGCAACAGGGGGGAAACCCGCCTCGAGCCGTTCCGCGATCTCAGTGATACGACGCCGTGGCTGTCGCTTCCATGAACCGCCGAAATCCGTTCGTCGCAGGCGATAAACGCCTCCGCGACGAAGCGACGATCACCGACGACGAGACGAAGGCCGGGGATCCCTGAAGCTGAACGCGCTGTCGGCCACCGCGACGCCGTAGCGCTGGTTCGAAAGCCGGACGGTGGTCCGGCCGTTCTGCGAATCGAGCGCCACCCAACTGGTCAGCTGGAGCCCGCCGGGGGCCGACGGGTTCTTGACGAAGATCAGGGTGATCACGCCGTATTCGGGATGCTTGCTGTCGCGCACCTCGACACCCACGACGTTGTCGCTGCCCGCGGGGACCAGCTTGCCATACCGCTTCACGTCGCGGCTCGGGTCGAGCAATGCGCCGAGCGGCGAGCTGCCGATCGGCCAGCGCTGGACCTGCTTGACCTCGTAGTCGACGAGATAGAGCGACTTGCCGTTCGAAACGACCAGCATGTCGGCGCCCTTGCCGTATTCGAAGCGGATCTTGCCGGGGCGCTTCAAGGTGAGCACGCCCGAGAGGGTCTGGCCCTTGCGGTCGGTCTGCGTGAAATCGGCCTTCATGGTCGAAATGCCGCGCAGTGCGGCGACCGCCTGGTCGAGCTGGCTCGATTGCGCCGCCACCGGGGCGGCGGGAACGGTGAGGAGCGCCGCGGGCGCACCAACGGCCAGCGCGCCGGCAATCGCGGCACGCAGGGTGGTTTTCGAGAAATTTTTCAACTTAGCCATGCTCCGGAAATTGCGTGCGGAGCGTTGAACCACCACTGAACCTGAACGGTTCCGGCGGTTCAGCAAGATCACTTGATCTTGGCTTCCTTGAACTCGACGTGCTTCTTCGCAACCGGATCGTACTTCCGGAAGGTGAACTTCTCGGTGTGGTTGCGCGGGTTCTTCTTCGTCACGTAGAAGAAGCCGGTGTCGGCGGTCGAGACCAGCCGGATCTTGACGGTTGCGGGCTTCGCCATGGCAAATTCCTGTAGGTTTCTGATTCGGCCACAGCTGGCCTGAAATACCAAGGGCGGCGCACGTGCACCGCCCGTCGGGGCGGGCCATTGGTCCAAAGGGCCGCGAAAGTCAAGCCGACTCGGGGGTGGCTACCACTCGACCTTGCCGCGATTGGCCTTCACCGCGCCGCGAGTCTTCTTCGCCTTTATGCGAGCTTCCTTGCCTACGCGGTTGAGCCGGCTCTTGGCGCGCGGCGCGGGCGCTTCGAAAGCGCCGCGAATCAACGCCTCGAGCCGCTCGCGCGCGTCGGCGCGGTTGGCTTCCTGCGTCCGGAAGCGCCGGGCGGTCAGCACGATCTCGCCCGCGGCGGTCATCCTGCTGCCTGCCGCGGCCTTCAATCGCGCGAAGACCTGCGGCTGGAGCCGCAGCGCGAAGACGTCGAGCCGCACCTGCACCGCGGTCGCCACCTTGTTGACGTTCTGCCCGCCGGGGCCCGAAGCGGCGATGAAGCTTTCCCGCGCAAGGTCCATTGCGCGCGCCACCGCCGAATCGGCATCACTCATGCGCAAAACCCAGCTGCGCGAAATCGACCGGAAGGGGAGCGTGCGCGAGTATGGCCGGCTTGCCGTCGCGCGGAACGACGAGGTCGGCGGCGTGGAGCATCGTGCGCGGGCCGGTGCGCTTGCTGCCATAGACGGGATCGCCGGCGAGGGCGGCTCCCAGGCCACTCGCGGCGTGGACGCGTATCTGGTGCGTCCGCCCGGTTTCCGGTCGAAACTCGACGAGCGTCAGTTCGCCGTGGGCGGCGACCTTGCGCCAGTGGGTGATCGCCGGCTTGCCCTTCTTTGCGGGGATCATCCGCCAGCCCTTTTCGGCGGAGCTGATCTTGCTGAGCGACAGTTCGATCGTCCCTTCGTCGTCCGCGACGTTTCCGGCCACGATCCCGAGATAGCGCTTGGTCACCGCCCGCTCCTCGAAAGCGCGATTGAAGCGGACGAGGGCCTTGGGATTGCGCGCGAGCAGCAGGCAGCCGCTGGTGTCGGTGTCGAGGCGGTGGACCGCGACCGGATCGCGCTGGAAGCCCAGCCGCAAGGTCGCGAGGTGATCCTCGAGCGAGCGGCCCCCGGCGCGCGGTCGTTCGATCGGCAGGCCGGCGGGCTTGTCGATCACCAGCGCCTCGCCATCCTCGAAGAGGATCGGGATGGTCATGCAAGCCTCGCCTGCATCAACCCGCGCACCGCATTGCCGAGCAGGAAACCGTCCGCGAGATCGTCGAGGGTCAGCTGCGCTTCGCGCGCCTTGCCCGCTTCGACCAGCGAACGCCGCAGCACTCCCGGCAGCAGGCCGAGCGCGGTCGGCGGGGTGAGCAATGTCCCGTCGCGCTCTACGAACAGATTCGCGCTCATCGCCTCGGTCACCAGGCCATCGTCGCGTACGAACAGCGCGGTATCGGCGCCCGCTTCGCGCGCGGCCTCGGTGCCGGCATCGTAGAACCAGCGGTCGGTGGTCTTGTGCTGCAGCCGCAGGTCGCCCGGATCGACCGGCAGGGGGAGCGTCAGGCAAGTCGTGAGGGGTGGCACCTCGCCCAGTGCCTGCGCCTCCAGCGCGGTCGCGCCGCTGCGGGCGAGGAGCAGGCGGAGCTTGGCGGGCGCCTCCAGCTCAAAGCAAAGCGCCTGGATGCGGTTGCGCGCTGCGTGCCGGTCGAACGAAAATCCGAGCGCGGCTGCGCTCGCCTTCATCCGTTCGAGGTGGAGCTCGAGCAGCGCGATGCCGCCTTCCGGATCGAAATGCATCGCCTCGATCAGGTCGAAACCTGCAGCTACCCCGCGTGCGAAGCCCGCCTTGACATGGCACTCGCGCCACTCGGCGAGCGGCTCGCTGTCGGCAACGATGGCCGAGCCGATCCCCATGACCGCGGTCCCGTGCGCATTCTCGATCTCCGTGAGCCGGAGCGTCCGGATCGCGACGTTGAAAGCGGCGTCCCCGTCATTTCCGATACGCCCGATCGCGCCGCAATAGGGCCCGCGTGCGTCGCGCTCGACTTCGCAGATGAGTTCCATCGCGCGGATCTTGGGTGCGCCGGTGATCGAGCCGCACGGGAACAGCGCCCGCACGAGGTCCATCGCGCCCTTGCCGGGCGAAAGCCGCGCGCGCACCGTCGAGACCATCTGGTGGACCGTCGGGTAGCTTTCGACCGCAAAGGGCGCATCGACCCGCACGCTGCCGGCTTCCGCTACGCGCGAAAGATCGTTCCGCATGAGGTCGACGATCATCAGGTTCTCGGCCTTGTCCTTGACCGAACGAGCCAGCTCCTCCGCCATCGCCGCGTCTTCTTCGGGCGTCGCACCGCGCGCGCGGGTGCCCTTCATCGGCTTGGCCTTGGCTTCATCGCCCCTGAGGCTGACGAACAGCTCGGGCGACAGGCTGAGCAGCCAGTGCTGGCCATCGAATACGAGCCCGCCGTAGCCAGCCTTCGCATCGTCCCGGAGCGCCGCGTAAAGCGCCAAGGGATCGCCGCGAAAGCTGCCCGCCAGCGGGAAAGTGAGGTTGGCCTGGTAGATGTCGCCTGCGCGGATCGCCTCCTGCAGCGCGGCGAACGCGTCCGCGTAGGCACCCGGCGATATCTGCGGTTCTAGCGGGCCGAGGCTTGCCGGGCCGCTGCCGCGCTCGGCGAGCCATTGTTTGACTTCGCCGGCGGGGACGACTTGCGGCCGATCGAACAGTCCGAGCCAGACGAGCGGTCCGCCCGCACCGCTGCGGCCAGCGACATGCGGGGCAAGCTTCGGTTCGAGCGCCAGCCCCGCCTCGTAGGCGATATATCCCGCCAAGGTGCCGCCGCCCCGCCGGGCGGCATCGGCATCCTCGAGAACATGCGCGACCTCGTCCGCGCGGCGCGCGAGAAATACCTTCGAGGGGTTCTCGAACAGGTGCGCATCCGCGGCGCCGTCGGCGCGCGCGTCGTCGAGCAGTACGAATGGGGTGCGCCCGGGCATCGCACTCGCCTTAGCGCCTCCGGCTTTCGTGTCGAGGGCGCTTGACCGCGTTGGCGCGCGTTGCGACACCGTTCGCCAGTCAAAGGGAGTGCACAGCGCAGTGGGTCAGATCTTCATCGGCCTCGCCGAAAACGGCGAGAAACAGTACCTCGAACTGGGCCGCGCCAACCGCCATGGACTGATCGCAGGGGCCACCGGCACCGGCAAGACGGTAACCCTGCAGGGCCTTGCCGAAAGCTTTTCCGCCGAGGGCGTGCCCGTGTTCGTCGCCGACGTGAAGGGAGATCTCGCGGGCATCTCGATGCCCGGCTCGCCTGCCTTCAAGCACGCCGATAAGCTGGAGGCGCGCGCCAAGGAACTCGGGATAGACGACTACGCCTATTCCGACAATCCGGCGGTGTTCTGGGACCTCTATGGCCAAAAGGGCCACCCGATCCGCACGACGATCTCGGAAATGGGTCCGCTGCTCCTCGGCCGCCTGCTCGACCTCAACGAGACCCAGCAGGGCGTGCTCGACATCGTGTTCCGCTTCGCCGACGAGCAGGGACTGCTGCTGATCGACCTCGAGGACCTGCAGGCGATGCTGGCGCACACCAGCGAGAATGCGAGCGCGCTGTCGGCCCGGTACGGCAATGTAACCAAGCCCTCGGTCGGCACCATCCAGCGGCAGGTGCTGAGTCTCGACAGCCAGGGAGGTGCTGAATTCTTCGGTGAGCCGGCGCTCGAGATCGCCGATTTCATCCGCGTCGACGAAAAGGGGCGCGGCGTCATCAACGTTCTCGCCGCCGACCAGCTGATGCGCAGCCCCAAACTTTACGCGACCTTCCTGCTGTGGCTGCTCGCCGAACTGTTCGAGGTCCTGCCCGAAGTCGGCGACCCGGAAAAGCCGAAACTGGTGTTCTTCTTCGACGAGGCGCACCTCCTGTTCGACGACGCACCCAAGGCGCTGCAGGACAAGATCGAGCAGGTCGTCCGCCTGATCCGGTCGAAGGGCGTCGGCGTCTATTTCGTCACGCAGAACCCGATCGACATTCCGGAGGAGGTCGCCGGCCAGCTCGGCAACCGCGTCCAGCATGCGCTCCGCGCCTTCACGCCGCGCGACCAGAAGGCGATCAGGGCGGCCGCCGAGACTTTCCGCATCAACCCCAATCTCGACGTCGAGACGGCCATCACGGAACTGATGACGGGCGAGGCGCTGGTTTCCACCCTGATGGAAGACGGCGCACCGTCGGTGGTCCAGCGCACGCTGGTCAAGCCGCCGCGCAGCCGGCTGGGCCCGATCGACGCCAAGGAACGCGCGATCATCCAGTCGATCAGCCCGTACGACGGCAAGTACGACGAGCGGATCGACCGCGAGAGTGCGGCCGAGGTGCTCGAGCAGAAGGCCGCCGATGCCGCCGCGACGGCCGAGGAAGTGGAAGCGTCCAGCCGCGAGGAAGTCGGCAAGCGCGAGCGCAAGAGCACATCGATTTGGGGCAAGGCGGCCAAGCGCGCGGCGGGGGCGGCGCTCGGCTCGGGCGCGTCGATCGCGGCGGGTGCGATCCTCGGCAAGAAATCGCGGGCCAATCCGGTGAAGACCGCCACCAGCTCCGCCGTCGGCTCGATCGCGACCGACCTTGCCGGGCCCTATGTGGGCCGTTTCGTCCGCAACCTCATCGGAGGGCTGATGCGCTGATGGCCGACTTTACCGACACCCTTCTGCCCGATCACATCGCCATGATCGAAGCGCAGCCGATGTTCTTCGTCGCCACGGCGGCGGCGGGCGCGCGAATCAACCTCAGCCCCAAGGGCCTGCACGATACGCTGAAGGTGCTGTCGCCCAGCCGGGTCGCCTACCTCGATCTCGGCGGGTCCGGAAACGAGACCAATGCGCACCTGCTGGCGGACGGGCGGATCACCGTGATGGTCTGCAACTTCCAGCAGCCGGCGCTGATCCTGCGCATCTATGGCACGGGACGCCCGGTCCTGCCCGCCGATGCCGAATGGGACGAGCTGGCAGCGCATTTCACGATGCTGCCCGGCACGCGTCAGATCTTCGACATCGCGGTCGAGAGCGTGCAGACGAGCTGCGGCTGGGGCGTGCCGCTGATGGAATACGACAAGGACCGCCAGACACTTGTGAAGTACCACGCACAGGCCAACCCAGCGGAATGGGCGGCCAAGATGTCGACCCGCATCGCCAGCATCGATGGCCTGCCCGCGCGCCCCACCGATCGCTACATTGCCGGCGACACGGGACCCCAAGCCGGTTGAGCGGCGTTTCATTCCACGCGTGCAACTGACTTTCGCCAGCTACAACATCCACAAGGGCGTGGGGAACGACGGTCGGCGCGATCCCGACCGCATTATCACCGTGCTGCGCGAAATCGATGCGGACGTGATCGCGCTGCAGGAGTGCGACCTGCGTTTCGGGACACGGGCCAGCGTCATCGAGCGGTCTGCGCTCGACGATACGCCCTGGCGCCCGCTTCCGGTGGCGCGGCGCGCGCGCAGCCTGGGCTGGCACGGCAATGCCCTGCTCGTACGGCGGAATTTCGATCCGGTGGAGGCGCATCCGGTGGCCCTGCCCATGCTTGAGCCGCGCGGGGCCGTGCGCGGCGACTTCGTGGCGGAAGACCGCCTCATACGGGTGCTGGGGATGCATCTCGACCTGTCCGGCCTGCGGCGGCGCGACCAGGTGCGCGCTATCCTCCACCACGTCGACGGGTGCGACGAGCCTTGCCCCACCGTCCTGCTCGGCGACTTCAACCAGTGGGGCGTCGATACCGGGGCCATGCGCGAGTTCGGAGCGGGCTGGCGGTCGCTCGCTCCCGGTCGAAGCTTTCCCAGTCGCCAGCCCATCGCGCACCTCGACCGGATCGTCGCCTCACGCGATTGGTCTCTGGTCGAAATGGGCGTCCATCACTCGGCCATGGCCGCCCAGGCCTCGGACCATTTGCCCGTCTGGGCACGGCTCGAACTGCACAAATAGCGGGCAATCGCCTAAAAATTGAGCATCGGCCTCATCGTTCCGAGTGCGCGCCTTAGCCCCCAGCGGGTTCAAGTCGTTCATAACCCGCCATAAAGCCAGGCTGGCACGGCTCTTGCTGCACCTGCGAAGCCGGAAAGCTGTCCGGTGGTATCGTGGGGGCATCGATGAAATTCATCATCGCCGTAATCAAGCCATTCAAGCTCGACGAAGTGCGCGAAGCGCTGTCGGGCATCGGCATCGCCGGCATGACCGTGACCGAGGTCAAGGGGTTCGGCCGGCAGAAGGGCCAGACCGAGATCTATCGGGGCGCCGAGTATTCGACGAACATGCTTCCGAAAGTGAAGCTCGAGATCGCCGCGTCCGACGCCGTCGCGCCGCAAGTGGTCGAGACGATCCAGCAGGTCGCCCGCACCGAAGCCATCGGCGACGGCAAGATCTTCGTGCTCGACCTCGCCTCCGCCACGCGCATCCGCACCGGCGAAACCGGCGACACCGCGCTCTGACGCGCTCCGAATTCATGAGGGGTAACCAGATGATCCGCACATTCCTTTCCGGCGCGGTCGCCACGGGAGTTTCCATGCTCGCCGCCACCGCAGCCTATGCCCAGGAAGCCGCCGAAGCGGTGGCCGAAGCGGCCGCCGAGGCCGCGCCCGCTGCTGCCGAAGCAGCCGCCGCGGTGCCCAATCCGGGCAACAACGCATTCATGATGATCGCCACGGTCCTCGTGCTGCTGATGATCCTGCCAGGCCTCGCGCTGTTTTATGGCGGCCTGACCCGCAGCAAGAACATGCTCTCGACGATGACCCAGGTCGGCGGCGCGGCGTGCCTCGCCATGCTCATCTGGGTGATCTACGGCTACGGCCTTGCCTTCGGTCCCGAAGGCAATGCCTTCATCAGCTGGGGCAAGTTCTTCCTCGCCGGGGTAACCTCCGACAGCACCGCTGCGACCTTCTCCGACGAAGTCATCAGCGAGTATGTCTTCATCAGCTTCCAGATGACCTTCGCGGCGATCACCGCCGCGCTGGTCCTTGGTGCGACGGTCGAGCGGCTGAAGTTCTCCGCCGCGATGCTGTTCACAGCGATCTGGCTGACGATCGTCTACTTCCCGATCGCGCACATGGTGTGGGCGGGCGGCGGCCTGCTGTTCGAGATGGGCGCGCTCGACTTTGCCGGCGGCACCGTGGTGCACATCAACGCGGGTGTTTCCGCCCTCGTGCTCGCCATGTTCCTCGGCAAGCGCAGCGGCTACCCGGCCGAGCCCATGCCGCCGCACAGCCTGACGCTGACGCTGGTCGGTGCCGGTCTCCTCTGGGTGGGCTGGTTCGGCTTCAACGCCGGGTCGGAACTCGAAGCCGACGGCACCGCCGGCCTCGCGATGATCAACACCTTCGTCGCCACCGCGGCGGGTGCCCTCGCCTGGATGCTCATGGAGCGGTTCGCCGGTCACAAGGGTTCGGCGCTCGGCTTCGCCTCGGGTGTCATCGCGGGTCTCGTCGCGGTCACTCCGGCCGCCGGCAACAGCGGACCGTTCGGTGCGATCGTGCTCGGCATCGTCGCTTCGGTGGTCGCCTACTTCGCGGTCTCCAAGCTCAAGGCGAAGCTCGGTTACGACGATGCGCTCGACGTGTTCGGCATCCACGGCATCGCCGGGATCGTCGGCGCGATCGGCACCGGCATCGTCTACCAGCCGGGCTTCGGTGGACCGGGCGACGGTTCGACCGCGATGGCCGCGCAGGTGACCACGCAGGTCATCGCCGTCGCCGTCGCGATCGGCTGGGCCGCCGCGGGCACCGCGCTGGCCGCCGTGGTCACCAAGCTCATCACCGGGCTGCGCGTCACCTCCGAAGTCGAATACGACGGTCTCGACATCGGCGAGCACGGAGAGCGCGCCTACAACTGATTACCAAGCTTGGTGAGGTCGGGGGATCTCCTCTCCTTTCTCCCGACCTCGCCATCCGATGTTCCTCCTGCGAACACCGCCTTCGATGGGCCGGAAGCCAGCCGCTTCCGGCCCCTTTTTTCTTCTTTTCGAGCCCGCCTCCGCGGGCTCGTCCTCGCCTCTGTGCTTCGCTTCGCGCAGCCGGCTGCGGGCGGCCGTTCGGCCTTGCAATCGACTGGTCGTTGACCGCTATCGGGTAAGCAGCCAGGCGGTGAGGGATATCGCTGCAATCCAAACCGCGATGATCGCGACAGCGGCGGTCTTCGACACCGGTCGCTCCGCCAGGTCCGCGGCTTCCTCGCGATATTCTGCCAGCAGCGGCGCAGGGATCATCCGCAGGACGAGCCAGATCCCGATCGGCACGATCAGCACGTCGTCGAGCAGTCCCAGCACCGGGATGAAATCGGGGATGAGGTCGATGGGGCTAAAGGCGTAAGCCGCCACCGCGCCGGCGAGCAGCTTCGCGGCGAGCGGGGTGCGCGGGTCGCGGGCCGCGACCCACAGCGTCAGCGCTTCGCGCTTGAGCGCTTTCGCGCGATCCCTAAGCCCCAAGCGCGGCCTGCACGAACCCGGCGCAGCGTTCGCCGATCATGATGCTCGGCGCGTTGGTATTGCCCGAAACGAGGCGCGGCATGATCGATGCGTCGGCGACCCACAGCCCGTCCACCCCTCGCAGCGCCAGAGTCGGATCGACCACGCTGTCCTCGTCGCCGCCCATCCGGCAGGTGCCGACGGGGTGATAGATCGTGTCCGCGATCTGGCGGATGCGCGCCTCGAGCGCAGTGTCGTCCTCGTAGTCGATCGGGTTGCGGTCCTTTGCGCCGAGGGCCTTGAACGAAGGGGACTCGGCGATCCGCACCATCAGGCGCGATCCCTTCTTGAGAAGGTCCATGTCGCGCTCGTCCGACAGGAAGTTGGGATTGATCGCCGGCGCGGCAGTGGGATCGGCGGAATGCAGCTTGACCCACCCGCGGCTGTGCGGGCGCAAGACGCAGGCGTGCAGGCTGAAGCCGTGCTCGCGCAGCTTGTCGCGGCCGTGGTTCTGGATGATCGCGCGGATGAAATGATACTGGACGTCCGGTGCAGGGGCGTTGGGCTCGATGGTCACGAAACCGCCGCTCTCGGCGAAGTTGGTGGTGAGCATCCCGGTGCGATGCCGCCGGTGTTCGACGAACGCCTTGGCCAGCGCCCAGATGCCCTTGAGCGAGCCGCCGAAAAGGCTGGTGTCGTCGAGTTCGTAGCTGGTCAGGAAGTCGCAGTGGTCCTGCAGGTCCGCGCCGACCGCCGACCGGTCGAGCCGGACCGGAATGCCGTGGCGCGCCAGTTCTCCGCCCGGGCCGATACCCGAGAGCATGAGAACCTGCGGGCTGCCGAATGCGCCTGCGCTCAGCACGACGCCGCCCGAAGCATGGATCGTATGGGTGCCGTTGCCTCTGCGAATGGTCACGCCGGTCGCGCGGCCATCCTCGATCTCGATCCGCTCGACGACGACGTTGGTCCGCACATCCAGGTTGGGATTGCCCTTGAGCGGTTCCACGAACGCGCGCGAGGAGGACCAGCGCTCGCCACCCTTCTGGGTCACCTGGTAGAGCCCAAAGCCCTCCTGCTTCGGGCCATTGAAGTCGTCGTTGCGCGGTAGTTGCAGTTCCGCGGCGGCATCCACAAATGCCTGCGCGACATGGCTGGGGCTGACCTGCTCGCTGACGTGCAGCGGGCCGCTGGCGCCGTGCCACGCGTCGGCACCGCGCGCATTGTTCTCCTGCCGCTTGAACACCGGCAGCACGTCGTCCCACGACCATCCGGTGCAGCCTAGCGCCGCCCAGTTGTCGTAGTCCCACGGATGCCCGCGGATGTAGACCATGCCGTTGATGGCGCTCGATCCGCCAAGCCCGCGTCCGCGCGGCTGATAGCCGATCCGCCCGCCGAGCGATTCCATCGGCTCGGTGTCGTACTTGTACATGCTCTTGTCGGGCATCATCGCCAGAAGGCCCGGGGTGCGCGTGAAAACGTGTTCGTTGGTGCCACCCGCGTCGAGCAAGCAGACCCGGCGCCCGGCCTCGACCAGCCGTCCGGCCGCCGCGCTGCCCGCGCTGCCGCCGCCGATAACGATGATGTCGAATGTATCGCTCACCCCAACCTCTCCTTTACGGAAACGTTAGGCAGCCTCGCGCGGCTCCGCAATCGGGTTTTCGCTCGCAACCGATTTGCGCGCCACCCATCGCGCGCGGATCATGTCGCTCGTCTCCCGGCTGCCGTCGTGGGTCCAGCCGGGTTCGCGCAGCAGGTACGAAAGCTTGTGCTTCCACGGCGCGCGCCACATGTCCTGCGCGATGCCAATCCATTCGTGGAACACGCTGTAGAACAGGTTGAACGTGCCCAGTTGCCGCACGATGCCGTAACGGATGCGCTCCTCGTCCGGGCGTTCTTCCTCGAACGTGCCGAACAACCGGTCCCAGACGATGAACACCCCGGCATAGTTGCGGTCGAGGTAGCGGGGGTTCGTCGCGTGGTGCACGCGGTGGTGGCTCGGCGTGTTCATCACCGCCTCGAACCAGCGCGGCATCTTGCCGATCGCCTCGGTGTGGATCCAGAACTGGTAGATCAGGTTGAACCCGCCGCAGATCGCGACCATCACCGGGTGGAAGCCCGCCAGCACCAGCGGCAGCTTGAACGCGAAGCCCAATGTCAGGAAACCGGTCCAGGTCTGCCGCAACGCCGTACTGAGGTTGTAGTGCTGGCTCGAATGGTGGTTGACGTGGCTCGCCCAGAACCAGCGCATGCGGTGCCCGAAGCGGTGGATCCAGTAATAGGCGAGGTCGTCGAGCACGAAGCAGAGCGCCCATGCCCACCAGGTCCACGGCACGTCGAACAGGCGGAACTGCCACAGCCAGAGGAACAGCGCGACCACCGCGCCGCCGAAGAGCAGGCCCGACACGGTGCTGCCCAGCCCGAAGGCGAGGCTGGTGAGCGTGTCCTTCGGCTCGTAGGCTTCGCGGCGCATCTTCCGCGCCCAGATCATCTCGATCAGGACCAGCAGCACGAAGCCGGGAACGGCATAGTCGACGGGCGAGAAATTCGGCATCTCGGTTGCCTTATAGGCGCCGCAGGCTCGCAGCCCAAGCGGAAGCCGCATCGCCCAGGTCGAGCGTGATCTCGCCGAACCGCCGGTCGCTCGTCCCGACGATAAGGAAATGGCGATCGAGCCGGACGTGCGCATGGCCGTCGAGCAGGCGCGAGGCGAAATGCGCGCCGTGGCGCCGAAGCAGCATGACCCGCCCGTCCGCGTCCCGCGCAAGCGCGGCCAGTCCGGCCCTGTCGATGGCGATATCGACCGGGTCGAAGCCGCAAAGCGCTTCTTCGGCGAGTTCGCGCAGGTGATCGTCGTCGCGGATGCGCGTGTCTCCGCCGAGGCCGAGCTTCAACGCTATCCACGCAAGGGCGAGGATCGCGATCAGCGACGCGCCCATCTGGATCAGCTTCCCGGTCATGTGCGGGCGATTGCCACAGCCGTGCGGGCCGCGCTAGGCTGCACATAACAAGGGAGATATCGCGCATGACCATCCGCCTCGCCACGCTTTCGGGCGTTGCCCTGTTCCTCGCCGTCCCCGCCGCGGCGGAGGCGCCCGACCCGGTCGCGCTGGTCGATGCCCGGGCGGCCGATACGGCGAGGGTGGCGCGGCAGATCTGGGAGTGGGCCGAGGTCGGCTACAAGGAAGAGAAGTCGAGCGCGCTGCTGTCTTCCGAGTTGCAGAAGGCCGGGTTCAAGGTGACCAAGGGCGTCGCCGGAATTCCGACGGCATTCACCGCCGAGTGGGGATCGGGCGGACCCCTCATCGGCGTACTCGGCGAATACGATGCGCTTCCGGGTATCAGCCAGGATGCGGTGCCGGATCGCTCGGTGCTGGAAGGCAAAGCCGCAGCCCACGCCTGCGGGCACAACCTGTTCGGCGCCGGATCGGTCACGGCGGCGATCGCGATCAAGAAATGGCTCGAGGCGAGCGGGACCCCGGGGCGCATCCGCTTCTACGGTACGCCTGCCGAGGAAGGCGGATCGGGCAAGGTCTATATGGTTCGCGACGGCCTCTTCGACGACGTCGATTTCGCGATCCACTGGCACGCCGACGACGAGAACAGCGCCGCCGCGCGCACCTCGCTCGCCAACCGCTCGGCCAAGTTCCGGTTCAAGGGCAAGTCGGCCCACGCCGCCGGTGCTCCCGAACAAGGGCGCAGCGCGCTCGACGGGGTCGAGGCGATGAACATGATGGTCAACATGATGCGCGAGCACACGACGATGGATTCGCGCATCCACTACGTCATCACCGAAGGCGGCAGCGCGCCCAACGTGATCCCCGATTCCGCCGAAGTGTTCTACTACGTCCGTCACTCGCGGACCGACGAGGTCGAGGCGATGTGGACCCGGCTCGAGGCGGCGGCGAAGGGCGCGGCGATGGGTACGGGAACCGAGGTTTCGTGGGAGGTGATCCACGGCAACAATCCGCTGCTCGTCAATGAGACGATGGCGCGGATGATGGATACCGAACTGCGCAAGGTCGGCGGGGTCGACTACACTGCGGACGAACGCGCCTTCGCCGGCAAGCTCGCTCCGACATTGGCCCGGGCGAAAGCACTCGAGACCGCGCAGTTGGTCCAGCCATACGAAAAGGCGCTGGGCTACGGGTCGACCGACGTCGGCGACGTATCGTGGGCCACGCCCACGGTCGGCGTACGCACAGCGACCTGGGTGCCGGGCACGCCGTCGCACTCGTGGCAATCGGCCGCGGCGAGCGGGACGACAATCGGCTTCAAGGGCGCGCAGGTGGCGGCGAAGGCGATGACGCTCGCGGCCATCCGGCTCTACACCGACCCGGCGCTACGCGACGCGGCGAAGGCGGAATTCGATGCCGCGCGCGGGCCCGGCTACACCTACAAGTCGCTGCTCGGCGACCGGAAGCCGCCGCTCGATTACCGCGACTAGGACTGGCGCGACTGGGCGACGAGCGCGTCCATCGCCGGGCGCACCGGGCCCACGTCGTAGCCGGCCGCCGCTGCCGCTGCCGCGATGGCATCGGGCGATTCGCCCTGGCTCGCGCGCGCCAGGGCCCAAAGGAGCGTCGAACGCGTGCCCGAGCGGCAGTAACCGAGGACCGGCCCGCCGGCACTCTCGAGCGCTTCGGCGAGCGCGGTCACCTGCGGGTGGCTGAACCCGGCGTGGGTAATGGGAATCGCGAGGTAATCGATCCCCGCCGCGCGCGCGGCGGCCTCGATCTCGGCACCCGGCACCTGATCGGGGCTCTCGCCCTCGGGCCGGTTGTTGACGATCAGGGCCACGCCCTGCTCCTTCGCCTGTGCGACGTCGTCGAGGTCGATCTGCGGACTTGCGAACATCGTGTCCGACAGTTTGCGGAACTCGTTCATGACATCGAGGCCTCCTCAGCCTTTCGCAAACGCCTGCGCCGCTGGACGATGTTCAGGATCTCGACCCCGACCGAGAAGCCCATGGCCGCGTAGATGTAGCCCTTGGGCACGTGGAAGCCGAATCCGTCGGCGATCAGGACGAGGCCGATCATCACGAGGAACGCGAGCGCCAGCATGACCAGCGTCGGGTTCTTCTCGATGAAGCGCGCGAGCGGGTCGGCCGCGACCATCATTACGCCGACGGTGATCACGACCGCGGCGACCATGATCGGCACCTCGTCGGTCATGCCGACAGCGGTGAGGATCGAATCGACCGAGAAGACGAGGTCGATGGCAATGATCTGGGCGATTACCGCTCCGAAGGTGGCCTTGGCCGCGGTCGCAACGCCGGGAGTCTTGTCGAGCAGCTCGCCCGAATCGTCGCTGGGCTCCATCGAGTGATGGATTTCCTTGGTCGCCTTCCACAGCAGGAAAAGCCCGCCGGCGAGCAGGATCAGATCGCGTCCGGAGAACGACGTCTCGAAGCTCGGCTCTCCATACTGGTTGGCAGAGCCGACGAGCCCCAGGTCGAACAGCGGCTGCGTCAGCGTCACTAGCCAGCCGATCAGCATCAGGAGCCCGATGCGCATGATCAGAGCCAGCGCGAGCCCGATTCTCCGCGCGCGCGACTGCTGCTCGACCGGGAGCTTGTTCGACAGGATCGCGATGAAAATGAGGTTGTCCACGCCGAGCACGACCTCGAGCGCGATGAGCGTGAGAAGGGCGAGCCAGGCAGCCGGATCGCTCAGGAGGGCGAGGATATCCATGGCCGACGCCATGCCGCGCACGCGCGCGTCGTGCAAGCGGTCTCACGCCGACGCAAAGACCGGGTTGGTGCGGCCACAGTTAAATCGTTCGCAACACGGCAGGACTTGCGCTATGAACCGCCACTGACTCACGGGGGAGGGCGCCTATTCCGGTTGTCCCGATCCGTCCCGGCGCGCTCCGCTCGCGCGTCTCGGGGGCGAATAACGGGCGGCTAGAATACGAAGGTACGTTTCAGGTTATGGGTTACGATAGAGGGAAACGTCGGGGCCGGGACAAGCGCGACGGGTTCGGTGAAGACGGTTTCGATCCCTTCGGCGGCGGCGGCGATTTCGCCCCGCGCGACAGCTTTGGCGGTGGCGACCGTGGGGGATTCGGCGGCGGTGATCGCGGCGGCTTCGGCGGCGGCGGCGGCGGTGGCGGTGGCTACCGCGGCGGCGGCGGCGGTGGTGGCGGCTTCGGCGGCCGCCCGGGCGGCGGCGGTGGCGGTGGCGGCGGCGGTTTCAACCGCATGCCTCCCCAGGTCGTCGGTGCCGGCAAGGGAACCGTGAAGTTCTTCAATGGCCAGAAGGGATTCGGCTTCATCGCCCAGGAAGAAGGCGGTGAAGACGTGTTCGTGCACATCAGCGCGGTCGAACGCGCCGGGCTCGAAGGGCTCGGAGAAGGGCAGGAGCTCGCGTTCAACCTCGTCGATCGCGGCGGCAAGATCTCGGCGCAGGACCTGCAAATCATCGGCGACGTGGTCCCGGTGCAGGCGCGGGCTCCGCGCGAAGATCGCGGTGGTCCGGGCGGCGACCGGGGCGGCTTCGGCGGCGATCGCGCTGCCGCGCCGCGGCGGGAGCTGACGGGCGAGAAGGCGACCGGAACGGTCAAGTTCTTCAACTCGATGAAGGGCTTCGGCTTCCTGGTCCGCGACGACGGCCAGCCGGACGCATTCGTGCACATCAGTGCTGTCGAGCGGTCCGGTCTTGCCGGCCTCAACGAGGGCGAGAAGTACGAGTTCGACCTCGAGGTCGATCGACGAGGCAAATACTCGGCGGTCAACCTGGTGCCCGTCCAGGGCTGATCCGTCGGCGAACGGACGGTCGTTCGACCGTTCCGACGCATGACCATAAACGGCGCGAATGGCGGCCCCCCTCCATGTGATTGGCGGGGCCGCCATTCGTCGTTTTCAGCTTATCGAATTCTTGAAGAGGACCTGTCCGATGTCGATCACCCCGCTCATGCCCGTGTATCCCCGGTGCGGCGTTCGTCCCGTGCGCGGCGAACACTGCCACCTGATCGACGAGGACGGCACGCGCTATCTCGATTTCGCCAGCGGCATTGCGGTGAACCTGCTCGGCCACAGCCACGAAGGGCTGATCGGTGCAATCCAGGAGCAGGCGGCGACGCTGATGCACGTTTCGAACCTCTACGGCAGCCCGCAGGGGGAGAGCCTTGCCCAGCGGCTGGTCGACCTGACTTTCGCCGACACGGTGTTCTTCACCAATTCGGGCGCGGAGGCGGTCGAGTGCGCCATCAAGACCGCGCGCGCCTATCACCAGCACGTCGGCAACGATGACAAGTTCGAGCTGATCACGTTCAAGAACGCGTTCCACGGCCGCACGATGGCCACCATCAGCGCCTCCAACCAGGAGAAGATGCACAAGGGCTTCATGCCGCTGCTCGCCGGGTTCAAGTATGCCGAATTCGACGATCTGGAGAGCGCGAAGGCGCTGATGGGTCCGAACACCGCGGGCTTTCTGGTCGAACCGATCCAGGGCGAGGGCGGCATCCGTCCGGCGTCCGATGCGTTCATGCAGGGCCTGCGCGCGCTGTGCGACGAACACGATCTCATGCTCGTGCTCGACGAGGTCCAGTGCGGCGTTGCGCGCACCGGCAAGATGTACGCCTATGAGCATTACGGGATCGAACCTGACATCATGGCGACCGCCAAGGGCATCGGCGGCGGCTTCCCGATGGGCGCATGCCTCGCCACCGAAAAGGCGGCGCGCGGCATGGGCCTGGGCACGCATGGCTCGACCTATGGCGGCAACCCGCTGGCGATGGCAGCGGGCGAGGCCGTGCTTGACGCCGTCGGCAACGAGGAATTCCTCGCCGAGGTTACCGAGAAGGGCGAGCGGCTGCGGGGCCGGCTCGAACAATTCATCGGCAACTATCCCGAACTGTTCGAAGGCGTGCGCGGAAAGGGCCTGATGCTCGGGCTCAAGATGAAGAGCGAGAGTCGGCCGTTCTACGTCCACTTGCGCGATGGACACCAGCTGCTGACGGTGGCCGCAGGCGACAACACCCTGCGCATCCTGCCGCCGCTCGTTGCCGGTGACGCCGAGTTCGACGAATTCTTCGACAAGCTTTCGGCGGGCGCGGCGAGCTACGTCGTGCCCGAGGCAGCGTGATGGCCTGCCGGCATTTCCTCGACTTGTCGAATGCGGGGTCCGACGCGCTGAAGACGATGCTGGCCGACGCGCATGCGCGCAAGGCGGCGCGCCGCGACTGGCCCAGGGGCCGCGCTGATGACGACGCCCCGCTGGCAGGCCACGTCCTGGCGATGATCTTCGAGAAGAACTCGACCCGCACGCGCGTCAGCTTCGACATGGCCATGCGACAGCTCGGCGGCACTGCCCTGATCATGGATGCGGGGAGCACCCAGCTCGGCCGCGGGGAATCGCTCGCCGATACGGCGCGCGTGCTCAGCCGGATGGTCGATGCAATCATGATCCGCACCGATGATCACGCCAAGATCGAGGAACTGGCGCGGCATGCCACCGTGCCGGTCATCAACGGCCTGACCGACCGGTCGCACCCGTGCCAGATCGTCGCCGACCTGCTGACGATCGAAGAGCAGGGCAAGGCGCTGAAGGGTCTGGAACTGGCCTGGCTCGGCGATGGCAACAACGTGCTGCATTCCATCCTCGAGGCCGCGGCGCTGCTCGGCTTCAACGTGCGCGTGGGCGTTCCGCAAGGCTACGAGCCCGAGGCCGAGTTCGTCGACATGGCGCGCGCGGCGGGCTGCACTGTCACCCTGACCCGCGATGCGCCCGAAGCGGCAGCAGGCGCCGACATCGTCGTCACCGACACGTGGGTCTCGATGGGGCAGGAGCACGCGCACAACAAGCTTGCCGCCATGGCGCCGTACCAAGTCGATGGGCGACTGATGGCGCAGGCCAAGCCCGATGCGCGATTCCTCCATTGCCTCCCCGCGCACGTCGGCGATGAGGTGAGCGAGGACGTGTTCGAGAGCGACCAATCGGTCGTATTCGACGAAGCGGAAAACCGCATCCATGCGCAGAAATCGGTGCTGCTCTGGAGCCTCGGCCTGCTCTGACCTAGCGCCTGGGGACAACCCACCCCATATCGCGGCGCGATGACCGAAGCCCTGCCCGAAACCTATGCCGGCCGCCTGCTCGGCTTTTCGATACCCTCGCGCCATGCGAGGGGCCGTGCCGTGCGGCTCGACAGCGTACTCGACGAGATTCTCTCCGCGCACGCCTACCCGGCCGCGATCACCCACCTGCTGGCGGAGGCGCTGGTTCTCACCGCGCTGATCGGCGGACTGCTTAAGGAAAACGCCAGCGTGGAAGGCGGCGGCCAGCTGACCCTGCAGGCCCAGACCGAAGGCGGCGTCGTCCGTCTGCTCGTCTGCGACTGGCGCGGCGGCGAATTGCGCGGGTACGTCGACTTCGATCGCGATCGCCTCGCAGCGCTGGGAGCGAACCCGTCGCTCTACGCCCTGTTCGGCAAGGGCTATCTTGCGATGACGTTCGATATGCCGGCCGGCGAGGGCCGGTACCAGGGGATCGTTCCGCTCGAAGGCGAATCCCTGGCCGAGGCATGCGAGACCTATTTCAGTCAGTCGGAGCAGGTCCCCACCCTGATCCGTGTCGCCGTCCGCGCAAGCGGAGCCGGAGCGGTGGCCGCGGGCATGCTCGTCCAGCACCTTGCCGATGGCGAGGAAGGCCGGGAGCGGCTTCACGTCCGTCTCGACCATCCCGAGTGGGAGCACGTGGCCATCCTCGGCGGCAGCGTGAGACATGACGAGCTGCTCGACGAGGGCCTGTCTCTCGAAGCGATCGTCTGGCGCCTGTTTCACGAGGAAGACGAGATACGCGTGCAGCCGGGTGCGCACCTGTCGCGTGGCTGCCGCTGTTCGCCCGAGCATTATGCCAAGGTCATCGCGCGCTTCCCGCCCGAAGAACGGGCCGAGATGCGAAACGAGGACGGAGTGATCCTCGTCGACTGTGCGTTCTGCTCGAAGCAATTCCCGATCCGGGACTAACGGCTCGTCGCACGCACGGAACACTTTGCCGACGCGGCCGTTCTTGCTATACTGTGCGCGACAGAAACTCGCGGGCGCAGAGCGGAGTTCGATTTCAATGAGATTGCCGATTGTCGCGGGGGCGCGGGCGATTGTGATCGCTACCGGCCTTTACGCAACCGGATTGCTGACGCCGGCCGCGGCGCAGGGCCCCTCGCTGGCCATGCTCGGCGCGCTCGATGACGGGCAGTGGGAGGTTCGCTTCCGCGACGGAAGCGAGAGCCGGCGCGTCTGCGTGCGTTCGGGGCTCGAGCTTATTCAGCTCCAGCACGCCAGCCCCGGCTGCAGCCGCTTCGTCGTCGAGGACGGCGCGAGCGAAGTGACCGTGCAGTACACCTGCAAGGGCAACGGGTACGGCCGCACCAATATCCGGCGCGAGAGCAACAGCCTGGTCCAGATCGACAGCCAGGGGATCGCCAGCGGATTGCCGTTCGAATTCTCGGCCGAAGCGCGCCGCGTCGGAGCCTGTCGCTAGAGCCGGTTGCCGTCCGCGGCGTGAGAGCCTAGCGCGGCGGGATGGCGGACAATTCGCGAATAGCCGTGATCCTGCTGTCTGGCGGGCTCGATTCGATGGTGTCGGCGGGGATTGCGCGCGAGCGCGGTTTCACGCTCCACGCGCTGTCCATCGACTATGGCCAACGGCACGTTCGCGAACTCGACTGCGCACGCGACATCGCCCGCAGGCTGGGCGCGGAACGTCACGTGGTCCTGCCGCTCGACCTTCGCGCGTTCGGTGGGTCGGCGCTGACCGCCGATATCGCCGTGCCGAAGGACGGGGTGACGGATGATATCCCGATAACGTACGTCCCCGCCCGCAATCTCGTTTTCCTCGCGCTTACGACCGCGTTCGCGGAATGCTCGGGCGCGCGGGACATATTCATCGGGGTCAACGCGCTCGATTATTCGGGGTACCCGGATTGTCGCCCGGAGTTCATCGCCAGCTTTGCCGAGACCGCCCGGCTGGGGACCAAGGCGGGGGTCGAGGGCGAGCCGTTCGCCATCCACGCGCCGCTACAACACATGACCAAGGCGGATATCGCCCGCGAAGCGGCACGGCTCGGTCTCGATCCGGGCTGGAGCTGGTCCTGTTACGATCCGGCGGATGACGGACGGGCCTGCGGTTTGTGCGACAGTTGCCGTCTGCGCCAAAAGGGCTTCGCGGAAGCCGGGTTGCCGGATAGGGTCGCCTACACCGACGCATAGAACGCCACAGGGAGAGCACGCTTGAACCAGGACGCAGGGGCCGCCGTCGGCGTGCCGGACGATACCAAGGTCCCCGCCTATAGCTGGTACGCGCTCGGGGTTCTCGTCCTCGTCTATGTGCTCAATTTCATTGACCGGCAGATTCTCTCGATCCTGGCCAACGATATTAAGGCGGACCTCGGGGTCGACGACGCCTTCCTCGGCTTCCTTTACGGAACTGCCTTCGCGATCTTCTATGCGCTGTTCGGAATTCCTCTCGGGAAACTCGCGGACAGCTGGCACCGGGTGCGGCTGCTGACGATCGGCCTCGCGCTGTGGTCCCTCATGACCGCGGTGTCGGGCTTTGCGAAGAACGCATCGGTGCTGACCGGCGCACGGATCGGTGTCGGTGTAGGCGAAGCCACTGCCGGCCCTTCGGCCTATTCGCTGATTTCGGACTGGTTTCCCGCCCGGCTGCGCGCCACGGCGCTGGCGATCTATTCTTCGGGGCTGTACATCGGTGGCGGTGTCTCGCTCCTGATCGGCGGCCTTATCGTCGAGGGCTGGAACGAAGCCTATCCGGGCGGTGGTCCGCTTGGCCTCGTCGGATGGCAGGCCGCATTCATCTCCGTCGGCTTGCCGGGGCTCCTGCTCGCCGCTTGGGTGTTCACATTGCGCGAGCCTGTACGCGGCGCGATCGATGGCCTGCCGACACCGCGCGATCCCGCACCGTTCCGGGGCTTCTTCGACGAATTGGTGCAGATCATCCCGCCCTTCACGCTTCTCGGCGCCCTGCGGCGGGGACCGCTGGCTCTCGCTTTCAATGTCCTCGGTGCTGTGTTCTTCGCTCTGGCCGCTGTTGCGCTGACCCATCTGGTGCCCGCGGGCGAAGGCAACTTCGTGAAGGCGGTTTCGGATCAGTGGCTGTTTCTGGGCGTCGGCTATTACGCCGTGTTCAGCTGGGCGACCGGGCAGCGAAGTCGGGATCTGCCCACGTTCCGCCTTACCTGGGGATCGCCCGCGTTCATGACGACGATCCTAGGCTATGGAGCCGTCTCATTCGTATCCTACGCGGCGTCGTTCTTCGCCGCGCCGTATGGAGAGGTAGCCTTCTCGATTCCCAAGACGCAGATTGGCTGGCTGGTCGGTGCGCCAGCCGCGGTCGCAGGTTTTCTCGGCGTTATCGCCGGAGGGCGGATGGCGGACTGGCTCTTCACGCGCTTTGCGTCGGGGCGTCTGTTCGTCGTCGTCTTCGGACTGCTCGCACCGGTGCCGGTGATCTGGATCACGTTCACGACGCAAAGCGAGACGATGTTCTACATCTTTGCGGCCATGGGTCAGTTCCTCGCGGCGAGCGCACTCGGTGCGGCGGCTGCAACCAGCCAGTCCTTGGTCCTGCCGCGCATGCGCGGCGTCGCGACGGCGACCTTCTTCATCGCTACGACGCTGGTCGGATTGGCGCTGGGACCGTTCCTCGCAGGGTGGGTCTCCGCGACCAACGGGGGCGATATATCGCTGGGCGTCAGGTCGACGCTGTGGGCCGTCCCGCTCGGGCTGGCCTGTCTTTTGATAGCGATACGGCTCGTTCCGAAGGCTTCGGCAAGCCTTGTCGAGCGGGCCGGCGCGGCTGGCGAGCAGGTCCTCAAGCCGGCTTGAGGACCCCGCAGGCCACGCGGCCGCCGGCATTGCCGGTCGGATCGGTGCGATAGTCGTCCGCCTCTGCGTGGACCACCACTGCCGCGCCATCTGCGTCGAACAACCACTCGGCCACTTGTGCCCGTGTCCCGGGGAGATCGGCAGTCAGGGTGCCTGTCCCGCCGGATTTAACCTCCAGATTGGGCAGGTCTCCGACATGGCTGCCGGCAGGGTTGGCCGATCCATGCTGGTTCGCGAGGGGGTTGAGGTGGCCGCCGGCCGAGGTGAAATCCGGGCCGGTGCATCGTCCCGTGGTGTGCAGATGGAAGCCGTGCATACCCGGCGCGATGCCCGTCACGACCGCAGAGAGGGTCACCCGGTCGCCGCTGGCGAGAATCTGCACCGTTCCCGCGGGAAGTCCGTTTGCCAGGGCAAGCGACGCCCCAGCGACGCGTTCGGTCGGGAGGTCGGCCATTGTCGAGCAGCCTGCAAGCGCAACGAGGGCGAGTGGGGCGACGAGGCGAACTATGGTGTGCATCGGGGACTACTCCGGCTTGCTGGTTCTAGCTCTCCAACGAAAAAGGGGCCGGATTTCTCCGGCCCCTGATCCACTTTTCGACTTTAGCCGAAGATTACATGCCCGAACCCGGACCGTAGGTGATTTCCACCCGGCGGTTCTGGAGTTCGCGCACGCCGTCCGCGGTCGGAACGCGCGGTTGCGATTCGCCGAACGCCTCGGTCGAGATCCGGGTGTCCGGAACCCCGCGACCAGTCATGTACGACCGGACAGCATCCGCACGGCGCTGCGAGAGGCCAACGTTGTAGGTGGTGGCACCCGAACGGTCCGCGTGACCGGCCAGCATGACCGCGGCGCTGCCGCAGTTGGCGTAGGCCGAAACGGCGTTGTTGAGGATGGTCGCGGCTTCCGGAGTGATGTCCGACTTGTCCCACTCGAAGAACACGATGTACGGGCCCTTGTTGCAGACCGGAGCAACCACCGGCGGCGGCGGCGGCGGCGGGGGCGGCGGCGGCGGCACAGGACGGGCCGGGCAGGTCGCGTCCATGGGCAGCTGGGTGCCGTCCCAGCAGGTCTGCATCGGGGCCGGAGCGCCACCGAAGTTGAAGCCGATCGTGCCGAGCAGCGAATGCGAACGCCACTTCGTCTCGACGTCGCGGCCGCGGTTGTCCACGAGGTCCAGCGACGAGGTGTTGAAGAAGCGATACTTCAGGCCGACGTCGATCGTTTCGGTCAACGGAGCCCGAACGCCCGCGAGAATCTGCCAAGCGAAACCGCTGTCGGAATCGTCGAGGAAGCCGGGGCTCGAGAGGTCGACGGTCGCACCGCTGACCTTCGTGCGAGCAACACCGACACCACCGCCGACGAAGCCCTGCAGACCATCGTCCGGACCGAAGTCGAGCAGGCCGTTGAGCATGAAGCTCAGGACGCTGGCGTCGCCATCCGATACGTACGTGCCAGCGAAATCGCGGGCCGAGTTGACCGGAAGAAGCGCAGTCGCAGCAGTCAGCGTATCGATGTCAGCTTCACGATAGCCGGCTTCGGCCTCGAGCCGGATGAAGCCGAAATCGTAACCGACGACACCACCGAAGTCGTAGCCGGTTTTGGTGTCGGCCGTGACCGCGTTTGCTGCGCCGTTCACATCGAACTCGATGTCTTCGACGATCATCGGTCCGCCGTCGAGTTCGACGTACCAGGCGCCGTCGCGCGCGAGAGCAGGCGAAGCGATGGCAGTCGATGCCAGCGCCATGCCAATGACGAGTTTCCGCATTATGTAATTCCCCTTTTTAGCGAATTTGAGCCATCGAGCGGTTCAATTTCTAACTTTTCCCCACATGGGTGGCAAGCGGGCTTTAGCGCCAAACTGTTGCAGATAAGCATCGGTTTGGGTGCCTGACCGAAATATTCTGACGTTCAAGCCCTCCTTGTGCCGCCTCAACGTCCCGGCCAATCGCAGGTTCCCATCAATTTTGAGGCAATATCCCATGCCGTTTCAAGACTCCGATGAGCCCGGCGATGGCCTGTCTGGCCTCATCGTCGACATCGGCGCCACCGGAAGGCGGCTCGACGTCGGGTTCTCGCCGCCAGCCACCAAAGTAGATCAGGTATTGTCCGGCGGACTTGTCGAAGATGCGCATGCCATCGCTCGGCGAGGCAAAGCACCAGCTCCCGGCTTGTCGGAATGCGATCGCCCCTTCCTTTCCGGCGAAATCGCTCGAGGCGGTTCCCGACACCAGCCAGCACACGCCGTCCTCGGCGGTTGCCGGCGGGGATCCGGTCTCGCCTTCGATCGCGGGGTGGAGCAGGGCATCGCACCGGGCCAGCGCGGCATTCACGAAAAAGTCTTTCTGCGATTGCCCGGCAAACAGCAGGGGCAAGTCGTGCCGGGGGGTGGAATACGGGAACTGGAACGGCTCGCTCATATGATTTCTCCGTCGATGTCAGCGTAACGTGGTGAGGAAGAGCGAAACCGATTGAGCGAAGCTGCCGATCTGCCGGACCCACAACGACGCGCCCGGATAGGCCGTGCGAAGAGGTTCGAGCACCTCGGCTGTGAGATCGAGTTCCGCCGAGCCCGTCTGCCATTCGGCAAAGGGGCTATCGACCGGTCCCAACCCGATCCGGTAGCGCTCCTCCTGTTCCACCAGCGGAACCTCGACCGTATCGGGCCAGTGCCACGCGCCGCGCGCTCGCCGCGTCCACGCGAGCGAGAGGTTGCCTGACGAGGACCAGCGCACGCGGGGGTGCACCGGGCACGCCGGGCGCCGCGCGATTCCGGCATTGGCCAGCCGGGCGTAGACCGGTTCCGGATCGCCCAGCCCGATTGCCGCAAGAATTGTCGAGGGATCGGACGGGACCGTCGCCGAATCGAGGGCAACGAGGTCGTCGTCGATCAACGCGATATCGGTGCCCGCCAAATGGCCGGCGATGGCTTCCGGCTCGGTTCCTCCCCGCCCGCGCAGGAGGCCGGTGAGTTGCCAGATGCTCGGCGAAACCTGCTCCGCCATCGCGAACTGGACGATCTCGCCGCCAACGCGCAAGCGGTTGGCGCCCTGGGCGATCGCGGACAGCGAGGCGGGTGTGAATGAGCCCTTCGTCGATGCCAGATCGACCCGGAGAGAAGCGTCGGGTTCGAAATGGAGGCCCGCCGACCCGGACAAGCCCTCTATCAGGTGTCCGACGGTCGCCCGAGCCCGCCCGATGTTGCCGATCGGCACGAGTTCACCCGCACGATCGAAGTAGAGCGCCGCGCCAGACCAGCCCCCCGATGCAGCGGTAGCGGCGGCGAACAGCGTTGCTTCTCCCGCGCCGAGGCCGGCAGCCGGTACTTCGAACACCGACAGCACTGTCGGCCCGGGAAGCGCGTCGTCCGGTAGCGGGATCGCACCCGGATCGCCTTGCGCCGGTAGCCCACCCGACGGGTTGCGACGGACGAGGTCGACTTCGATCCCGCGCGAGCGCCACTCCCAGCTTTCGATGCGCCAGACGCCCGACCGGCCCGGGATTCGCACGTCGTTTCCCGGCGCAAGGTCGGGATCGAGCTCTGCCATGCGCCATTGGACATGGTCGCGGCCCCACGCGCTCCGGCGGGCGGCCGTTTCGGCGAGCCCGCGGGCCCCGTCAGCTGCGAGCGCACCGGGAAACTCGACAGTGCGACCCTGTCCGGCGACGGCGCGACGCGCAGGCCGCTGGATGCCCGGCTGGAAGTCGCGCGCGACGTCGTAGTAGCGCAGGGCATCGATCTGGCTTCGTTCACCGGCTTCGCGCCCGCTTCGCTCGCCATCGTCGATCCCGAAGTCGTCGTCCGACCACGCCCGGGATGCAGCGGGCAGGACGCGGGCGCCCGGGCCCGGTCGGTCGCCGGCAAGGGTGATCGCAAGGCCGCTACCGCCGCAATCGCAGGACAATGGAAACAGCGCGTCGATCGTGGAGAGGGTCGATGCGAAGGGCCCGCCCTCGCTCGCGAACCCCGCGAGCGCCACCAGCGGCTGGGTCGATCCGGAGACGAGATCGCCGACGGATTCGGTCAGTCCAGCCAGCGACATCGCCCCTTCGTCGGCGACGATCTCGAAGCTCAAGGCCGGAATGCGGTTTCCGAAATCGCCCAGCGCAAGATCTTCGAAGACGACGTAGGCGCAGCCGCGAAATGCGGGACAGCCGGAGCCCTCGGCGGCCGCGATAAGAGGGTCCGGCCGCTGGTCTCCATGACCGGTGTGGATGCGCATCGATCCGGCCACTTTCAGGTCTCCGCCGGCACCGCGGAGCAGGTTGCCGTCTGCCCAGATCCGTCCGACCCCCTGGATTGGGCGGCTGGACAGCACGACCGCGAACGACGTGGTGTAGGAATAGCTGGTGACCGAAGGCTGGCCCTTCTTGCCGCCGCTCTTTTCCCTGCGCTCGACGAGGTCGGTCGCCCACACGATCGTTCCGCCTGCACGCATGCGTCCGTGGAATCGGGGGATCGGTTGTCCATAGCTCGACGTGGTGACCGCAAGCTCTTTGAGGCGGGGGCCTTCGCGCCTGCCGCCTCCGAAAAGCGCTCCGTCGACCGAGCGGCCGGCGAGTGCGCCGATGGCGCCGCCGATGGGGCCGCCGAGCAGCGTGCCGACGGTCGTGAGAACGAGTGTGGCCATGGGAGAATCCTAGTTGGCGAGGCGCCAGCGCTTCACGACGGGCCAGCCGAGCGGGCCCGGCTGGACGACGACCCGCCGAAGTCCGGCATGTGCGTGGAGAAAGCGACCGGCCGGGAGCGTGATCAACAGGTGATGCTGCCCGGGCCCGGGTCGCACCAGGATGATGTCGCCGGGGCGCGGATCGCCTGATGCCTCGACGAAACCCGCTTCTTCCGCGAGGCCGAGCCAGCGGGTGATGCCGCTGTTGTGCAGGCCGTAGCCGACCGGTCCGGCCAGCCGGACCCCGCAGGCTGCGAACGCCGCGACGACGACCCCGACGCAATCGAGTCCGGTGGCGGGGTCGCGGCCATGGAGGCGGAACGGGGCGCCCTCCAGCCTCGCGGCGGCTGCCGCGACATCCGCTCCGGTCATGCGGGACTCGGATAGCGCGACAGCAGGTCGTTGCCTGGCAGGAACGGCTCGCCGCGAAAGTTGGCGGCGTTGCCGAAGCGATCGGCGCAAGTCGCGATCGTGTGGTCGCAGCCCTCGCGCAGGATCGCACGCACTCCGGCGGAAGGCGGCGGGTCGAGCGCGGCGTCGATCACGATACCCGCGGCATCGAGCGCGACGATGTCTGCTGTCAGCCCCGCGTCCGGCCCGTCGAGCCAGCGGACGGTGCCGTGGAGCACGGCCGCGGGATCGGGATGGTCGAAGGACACCACGCCCTCGTCGGAATCGCTGCTCACTACTACGCCCCGGTGGGTGAAGCGCGCCGCGGACAGTCCGCAATCAGGGCCGCAGAACTCGGCGCGGCACGTGGGACTCGTGCGCGGGATCGGGTCTGCCTCGAGCGCCGCCTTGGCCGAGCGCAGTTCCGCGGTGAAGCCGGCGCCTTCCTGCGCCACTTCGCCGATGCTCCCGTTGTAGAGCACCGCGTGCTGGAGCGTTTCCCAGTCGACCGCGCCGACTTCGACCCGCGCGCCATCGAAGCGGCCCTGGGCAAGGTCCGCCGACGAGATCGAATCGTGCGCGAGCGCCCCCTGCATCTCGGCGCTGTCACCATCGAGGCCCGCCGTGCGTCGGATCGCGCTCGGCAAAAGGCCGGGGGCGGCGCGATGGCGGACCCCGCCGAACACGAGATCGCGGTCGTGGCTGGTGAACCCGAGCGTGACTCCGTCCTTGCGATGGATGCGCCAGAACGTGGCAACGCCTTCGAGTTCGGTCGCAAAGAAAACGTGGCTCACGCTGGGGTCTCGCGCACTTCGATGAGCGGGACTGAGGGCGCCTCGCCCGCAGCGAAGGCCGCGCCGGTCACGTCCAGCCGGTCCTCGGCAAAGCGCACAGGCACATCGAACAGGAAGCCCGCACGCACTTCGACACCTGCCGCCGGGGCCGAGCCCAGCACGACGCGTCCGCCCGGATCGAGCGTGAAGTCGGTCGTCTCGACCCCGCCCACGCTGACCCGCACGGTTTCCGCGCGCGGCCGGGTGATCGGGCGCACCTGCGGCTCGTCGCCTTCTCCGTAGAGCTTGGCGAGCTGGAAGGTGGAAATGAGCCCGTCGCCGGTTCCGATGGGCTGGTCGAGCGGGCCGGGTACGCCGGTCATTCCGTTCGAGCTGTGATCGAACGGGTCCGACAGACGGAAACCGCGCGCCGCACCGCGCCGGGCGCGGAAGAATGCGATGAGCACGCCGAGTTCGGCCTCGGAGCGGATACCGGGCCCGACATCGAACCGCAGCCGCGCGTCCGACCACAGCGAATTGCGCCGCTCGTGGCCCGAGGCGGTGACCGCAACGCTGGTCAAGAATTCGGGGCTCACCCCAGCATCGCGGCCGAGCGCCAGCGGGTAGAGCACGTCGTCGAAGCTCTGCACCTCGTTCTCCTCAGATGATGGCAACCGCACGTAACCGTCGCGGGCGACCTGCGGCGCGGCCCACACGAACGTGCGCGGCACGCCGCGCGCGGCGGCTTCATCGAGCCCGGCATCGATCCGCGCCCAGAATGGTTCGGCGTCGGCAGGATCGAGCACGAAACCGGCGATGTAGTCCTGCCGCTCGAGCGGGTAGCCGAGCCGTTCGTCGAGCTTCGCATAGCCCGCGCGCCGCAGCGCCTCGGCTCCGCCGGTCAGCCAGTCGTAGTCTTCGACCTGGAGCCGGTCGTAGGCGGGGAAGGCCCATCCCCCGGGCAGGTTCGCCCGGCGCGCATCGGGCATGGCAGGATCGAGCACCGTCGGCGTGAAAACGAGCAGCATGACCTCCGCGCCGCCGCTCCAGGCCGCGCGCACCGCATCGGCAATCCCTCGCGTCGCTGCGGCGAGCAGCGCGCCCGCGGCATCGAGCAGGTCCTGTTTCGGCTTGTTGAGGTTCGCCCGCATGTCGGCGATCACCGGCGGGTTGCCGCCGAACGCCGCTTTCGCCGCATCGTCGTAGAGGCACGGCCGACCGTCGGGGAGGATCCACCACCACGGTTCGCCGATCTGGAAGCGGACGTGCGCGACCGCATCGACCATCAGGCCGACGAACCGCGTCGCCACCGCGCGCAACCAGGCCATTGCCGGCTCGCTGGCAGGCGACAGCAGCGCGGACGGCGGCACCCAGCCGGTCCGCGCCGGGGTCCCGTCGCTGGCGCGCTGCTGCCATGCCTCGGGGCAGTGCTGTGCCAGCAGCTCGAAGCTCAGCGAGGCAATCGGCTCGAAGCCCATTCGCGCGGCTTCGGCGAAGAAGCTGCGGTGCCACGCTTCGGCGGGTGCGCAAAGCGTGCCGTCGGCGAGCGCCAGCCCGTCCGCACCAAGACGGAAGAAGTGGCTCATGCCGACATAGTGGACGAGCGCGCCGCGGTAGCCGAGGCATTCGGCCATGCGCAGCAACCGCGCCGGGGTCTGGTCGAAAGCATCGTCGTAGGCGGTCGCGAGGCCGGTCCCGTGCGGCGGCACGAGCACGTCGCCGATCGCCAGCACCGCCCGCGCGCCGTCACACGCGATGTCCGAAAGCTCGACCCAGCCGTCCGCCCGCGCGGGAAGCGCATCGGTGCTGCCGGGCGCGTAACCCGGCGGCACCAGGCTGATGAACATGCGGTCGATGTCCGCGGCGTGCACCGCCTCGCCCGGCAGCAGGAACCCGCTTTCAAGCGCCTGGAACGGCAGTTCGATGGCCGCGTCCTCGGGCGTGCCGGCGGCGTAGTTCCACAGCCGCACGTACCAGGCCCGCGGCGCCCCCGACGCGTCGCGACCTTCGATGGTCAGTGTCGGCCCGTGCACCGCGTCGAGCGGGATCACGCCCGACGAACGCCAGCGGAACCGCAGCGTCGTGCGCGAATAGTCGCGATCGGTCGCATAGGCGGCGAGCGGGTGATCGTGCCGGTCCTCGCTCGACCAGATCAGCCCCGCGAGCTCACCGGCGTGGTGGAATTCGCAGTCGACGCGGAGCGAATCCGGACCGGTGGTCACGACCGATGCCATCATCGGGCGCGGGAAGTTGACCGTCCAAAACCGCGGGTCGAACCGCTGGATCCAGTCGCTGTCCTGCCCGCAGCGTTCGCGGGCGAGCCAGAAAGGCATTTTCTTATCTCCTCAAGCGCCGGCGGGCGCCTCCGCGCCCTTGGCTATCCTTCGCGGCTATTCCTCCCGATGGTCGGGCCGCTACGGGCGCGCGTTCGCGCTTGCGGTTCGCTGGTCGCGAACCGGCTCAATACTCCATCAGCGAACGGCGGACGGCGCTCGCCACCTGGCGGCTCGATCGTTCGAGCGCGGTGGGGGTGCTCGCCCCCCGCGGGGCGTTGAGGCTGATCGCCACGCGCACATCGCGCGCGGGCCGCGCGGCGCCGGTCTCGATCCGTCCGGCGCTGGTCGGTACGAAGACCTCTGGCCCGCGTTCGCCCACCATGAAGGCGCGCCCCGGACTGACCGGACCGCCGGTGGCACGGCCGGGCAGGCCGAGCAGGCCGCCGACGAGACCGGCGATCCCGCCGCCGATCCCGCCGCCGGGAGATCCGATGCCGCCGAACAGCTTGTCGAAGCCGAGCTGCAGCGCCTGCGCCGCGATCTGGTCGAGCGCCGAAAGGGCCACGCGCTTGAGATCGTCGAACCCCAGGCTGCCGCTGCGGATCGCCGAGAGCAGCCCACGTTCGAGCACCCGGCCCGCCCGTTCGAATCCGTCGACGAGCGTCGTGTCGAAGGTGGATTTCATCGCCGCGATGTCGCGGGAAAAGCCCTGCGTGCTGGCGCGGACTTCGACCAGCAGTTCGTCAACGGTGTCCATCGGGCCCTCCCATCGAATCGATTTCCATCAGGCGTTGCAGGTCGGACCGGTCCAGCGGAGCAAGTGGTGCGGCGGGGTCGGCCAGGCAGGCGACGAGTTCGGCGGGTGTCGCGGACCAGAACTCGTGGGGCCGCCAGCCGAGCGCGCGTGCGGCCAGGGCGCAGAGGGCGAGGGCGGACTCGCCGAAGCTCTCGGTCATTTCCCCTGCAGGATCGCCGCCAGCAGCGCGCGCAGGGGCTTCGTGGCTGCGGCGAGGCCCCGCTCGGATACGGCATTGCCGACCATTTCGCGGGTCAGGCCGTCGCGGTTCTCGATGCAGTGCCAGAACAGCGCGACCATCTCGGTGAGCCGCAGCTGCCCGCTCCCCGCACGCTCGACCAGCGCAAACAGCGGGCCGAGTTCCTCCTCCGCCGCGACCAGCGCGGTGAAGGTGGGACGGAGCGTGCGTGTAGTGCCGTCGATGACGAGCGCGGTCTCTCCGCGATGCGGATTCGGGCTTTTTGTTGCGCTACCGCCTCCGGCTACTTGAGCGCTCATGCGGAAACCACCGCGCCCGAACTTTCGAGCTGCAGCGTGTAGGTGCGCTCGCCGTTGAAGTCGCCGGCGTAGTCGAGCCGCTGGACGAGGAAGCGTCCTCGCATCCTTTCGCCGTCTTCGAACGAGAGTTCGTAATCGGCGATCGTCCCGCCGAGCGCATGGCCGCGGATCGATGCTTCCGCCGCGCTGCCCAGGAAAATGCCGCTCGCCGAGACGGAGACCGAGCGGGTGCCCGCACCCGACAGCAGGTCGCGCCAGCCGCCGCTCTCCTTGTGGGTGACGACGACGGTGTCGCCGTTGATCGACATCTGCGTCGTGCGCAGGCCGGCGACGGTCTGGTAGGCGGGCGGCTGGTTGCCGTCGCCGATCTTGAGCAGGAAGGCGGCGCCTGTCTGGGCGGTCATCACGGGTTCTCCGGTAAGGCTGCGAGGCAGCGGAAACGGTATTCGAGCAGGGTGGCGCGGGCGTTGTTTGCGCGGCGCTCGGTCCGGGCGCGCAGGAAGCGGATGGAGGCGATCTCGAGCCCGTCCTGCGCCTTCGGAAACGCTTCGATCCGCCGGTCGAGCGCGCTCACCAGCGGTGCATCGGCCCTCGGATCGTCGGCGCGGCTGTGGAGTTCGATCGCCAGGCGCACCTCGCGGCCCACGCGGTCCTTGGTGGACCAGTCGGCGCTCGCGCTGGCGACCACCGCGAGCCAGGGCGGGGTGGCGCGCGCAGGCACTTCCTCCTCGATTGCGGTCACGTCGCCGAGCGCGGGGTCCGTGCGCAACCAGTCGAGCAGGGCGGGACGAAGGAGTTCTTCCATCTATCGATCTCCGTTCTCGGGCTGCGATCAGCAGCTCACAAGCGCGAACGCGCGCCGGCCGGTTAGGCCGAAAGCCAAGCGGCCCGGACGGGCCGCGCCCGGCGTTTGAGGGCGCATCAAAAATGCGGCCAGAGCAGGCGAGCTTCGCGCCAGCGCCAGGCGTCGCTGCGGACTTCGCGAGCGCGGTTCTCGGCGGCGGCCTGTCCCAGGGCTCGCGCCTTGGCCGCGAGCGAGGCGACGAAGGCGTGCGACGCGGGCTCGGACTTCGCCGAGATCACAGCCGCATCCTGCGCCATGGCCGCCACAGCGCGGCTACCGCCGCGGGCGGACCTGCATCGGATGCATTGTCACGCTCGCGCCAGTGATGCGCGGCGAGGCGGATCACCCCGTGGCGCACCGCGTCGGGGAGCAGCTCCCACGCCGGGGCGAGTCCGGCCGTGAAACGCACGGCGACGCGGCCCGCGCTGCCCTGGCCGACCACCCGCACACGGCCGGAACCGTCGGTGTCGATGTCGATCTCATAGGCGTCGGCTGCAAGCGGGAACCGGGCACCCTCGGCTGGAATGCCTTCGATCCCCGCGATCGCGACGACCGGCCGGGCCGACAGGGTGCGCCAGTCGGCGCATGCGGGGAGTATCTCCTCGCACAGGCAGGCCAGCGGCACCGAGCCGGTGAAGGCTTCGCACGTCTCCAGCGCGGTACGCACCAGCGATATCAGCGCGGCGTCGTCGCCGGTCGACCGCACGCCGAGCCACTGCTTCAATTCGTCGAGAGCCGCAGCCGGCAGTTCCGCCGGCGCGACGATTGTCCGCTGCATGCGGCTTCTCCCGATATGTCAGAAAGGGTCCCGCGCCGGGGAAGGGCCCGGCGCGGGCGTTTGATCCTCCCCGTTTCGGGGAGGACCGATCACGCTTCGATGCGGAGCAGCTTGATCGCCGCGCTGTCGAGCACCTGGCCGCCCACGCGCTTGGTGGCGTAGAAGTGGACGAACGGCTTGTGCGTGAACGGATCGCGCAGGATGCTTGTCGCGGAGCGTTCGGCGATCAGGTAGCCGGCGCGGAAGTTGCCGAAAGCGATCGGGAAGGCGCCGTTTGCCACGTCGGGCATGTCTTCCGCTTCGACCACCGGGTAGCCGAGCAGGCGGTCGGGCTGACCCTCGACCAGACCCGGCTGCCACAGGAACGCGCCGTCCGCGGTCTTCAATTTGCGGACCTCGCTGAGCGTGGCCGAATTCATCACCCAGCTCGCGCCCTGGCGGTGACCTGCCTTCAGCGTGTGGACGAGGTCGATGAGCCGAGCTTCGGGTTCGCTGCCGAAGCCGGCATCGTCGCCGGTGCCGATGTACTGGAGGGTGCCGAACGGCCGCGCGCCGTCGCCGATCACCGATACGGGCGACTGGAGGAAGCCCTTCGGCATGTTCACCCCGGTGCCGTTCACGAACGCGGCGCCTTCCGCGCGGGCGAACTCCATCGCGATCTCGCTGGCGAGCCACGATTCGAGGTCGAACGCCGCGTCGTCGAGCATCGCCTGGCTCGCTGCCGGGTTGGCATAAAGCTCGCCCGAGGGCGGAGCGATTTCGGCAAAGGACGGCGCGTCGGTTTCGGGGCGGCCCGCGGTCTCGCTGACCCAGCCCGACGCGGTGCCGCCGGTCGAGACGAGCTTGCGATAGCCGCTGCTGCCGGTCTGCACGACCTGCGCGATGGCGCGGATCGGGCTGATCTCGATCAGCTCGCGGGCGATCATCGCGTCGATCTCGCGCGGGACGGCGTAGCCTCCGTCGGCGGGGACGCCGGCGGTGAGCGACTTCAGCTCGGTGGTGCGGCCCGAGCGGAGGTAGCCGTCGACGAAGCCCTTTACCTCGGGGGAGGCGGTTTCGCTGCCGATAACCGGGCGCTGCGCGGCGCGGCCGACCCGGTCGAGGCGGGATTTGACCTCGTCGACGTCGGTGCGCAGCGCCTTGATCTCGGTCTCGGCCGCATCCTGGCGGGCGACGATGTCGAAGCTCGTGTCGAGCTGGTCGGAAACGACGATATCCATACGTGATTTACCTTTCTTCGGGGGACTCTTGGGGGGCAATGAAATGGACCCGCGCGCCGTGCTGGAGCGGGTGGGTGACGAGGCTGACCTCGACGAGATCGACCTCTTCGAGCAGGCGGCCATGAGACGAGTGACTCGCAGCGCGAGTGCGGTACCCGAAGCTGAGGCCGCTCACCGAATTGGCACGCAAGAGCGTTCCCGCTCGTCCATCGGGGTTATCGATTGTCGCGACCACGCGCAGCCCGCGGTCGTCTTCCGACACCTGCCGGATCCAGCCGATCCGCTGGTCGGGCCGGTGTTGCCAGTAGAGCGGCAGCGGGTCCCGCCTTTCGGTGAGCGTGCGCGCGAAGGCACCCTTGCGTATCGTGTCGCGCGCGGCATCCGCCTTGTCGAACAGGGCGGCGTAGCCGGCGAAGCGCAGGGTCACTTGAGCAGCCCCGGCACGCCGAGGCGCACCGCGATGCCGATCAGCAGCAGCGCGAGGAGCCCGCGCGTCAGCCACTCGACGGCGGCTTTCCATGCGCTCGCCTTTGCGTCGCGCCAGGCCTTGAGCAGCTCGCGCAGCTCGTCGATATCGTCCTGCGCGCCGGCATCGCTGAGGCCGAGGCGATCGAGGGTGCGGGTCGCCCCCACCTCGCCCGCTTCCTCCACGATGGCGCGCAACGTCACGAGGTCCGAACCCTCGCTGGCGGCCTGCGCGATCAGCCGCGCGAGCATGTCTTCTCGCGTCATTTCGCATCTCCGATGTTGAGCAGGCGGCGCTTCTCGGCATCCGACAGGAAGTCGGCGGCGGAGACTTGCGCCCACAGCTTCTCGCGGTCCTCGGCGAGCGCGGGCACCCGATCGAGGTCGACCGCCAGCCGGGCGCCAGAGTCATTGGGCGCAAACCACGGCGAGAGCCCTTCCGAAATCCCGCCGAGGATCTTGCTCGCCAGCGGCAGCAGCGTGAGCCGCCACAGCGCGCGGTTAGCCTCGCGGTAGTTGGCATAGGTCGCGTCGCCGGGCAGGCCGAGCAGCATCGGCGGCACCCCGAAGGCGAGCGCGATGTCGCGCGCGGCGGCCGCCTTCAGCGCGGCGAAGTCCATGTCCGCCGGGGTCATCGCCATCGACTGCCACTTGAGCCCGCCTTCGAGCAGCATCGGCCGCCCGGCATTGCCCGCACCGCTGTAGGCGCTCGCAAGCTCGGCTTTCAGCCGGTCGAACTGGTCGGGGCTGAGCACCCCGCCGTCGACCGGGTCGAACACCAGCGCGCCCGACGGCCTCGCCGCGTTCTCGAGCAGCGCGCGGTTCCAGGCGCTCGCCGCGTTGTGGATCGCCACGGCCTGTTCCGCGGCCGCGAGGCACCCTGCGCCGTAGTGGTCGTCCGCCGGGTGGAAATGCTTGATGTGGATGAGGTTGGGCCAGCCGTCCGCGTCCTCGATCGGAATCGTCAGGCTGCGATCGGCGAGCTTGTACGCGAAGGCGACCGGCCAGCCGTCGCTGCCCGCGACCACGCTCATCCGCTCGGGCCTGAGGGCGAACAGCTCGACCGGCTTGCCCGCGGCGTCCTTCATCACCTGGACGAAGGCGTTGCCGTGGAGCAGCAGTTGCGCGGCCAGCGTCTCGAGCAGCGATTGCCCTGCGCTTGTGGCACCGACCAGCGCGCCGAGCCGCTCGTCGCACGGCATCAAGGGCGCCGATCCGACGCCTTCGGCCACCAGCCGCACGCTCCTCTGCGCGACCGGGTTGTCGAGATAGGCCCCGCGCACCGACCGCGCGTATTCGTACGACGGCGGCCCGCTTTCGAACGCGGTCGCCCAGGGCGATACGAACCCGCGGCTGATCGGCACGCGAACGGGCTCGTCCCCGCCCTTGAAGGCGGAAGCGAGGCTGTCGAGGAAGGACATGCTCAATTCTCTCAAAAGAAAACCCCCGGATGTGGAACATCCGGGGGCTCATGATTGGTGGGGGACTGACCTTAGGCGGTAGCGTGTCTCCGCAGGCCGTCATGCCAATTACCGTCACGGTTGAGATACATCTCAACCCGGCGCGGGGTTAGATCGTCCATGTCCTCAATATCTTTCAGAATATCGAGGAAATTCTCGCGTTCTTCGGGGGCCATCGTTCGCAGAAGAAAAATAGCGCGCAGAAGCCGGTCTGCAACCGTTGGGATATCGGTTTGACCCTTCTCCCAACGAGCTACAGTCTGGCTATCTTTGCCCATCCATCGGCCTAACTCAGATTGCGTTAGGTCCATGGTCTTGCGCAGGAATCGGACTTCGTTCGGGGCCAGTTCCTTCTTCTGGACTACTAGAAATTCACCAATACTCCGGTGAAGGCTCTCCGTATCCACTACGGACACAAAGCGCTCCCCTTCGTGCTCAATGATGTCGTAGCCGTTATGAAGGAAGATACCCTCAAGCCCGCATTCCTTATACTCATAAGGCTCCGCTGCTACAGCTTCCCCCTCGCGCATAAGGTTTACATTGCAGTTCATAGGTCTTCCCATTCTACGGTCTTGACCAAAATTCGGTCTCCACCGATAACTAGTGTTACAACTCCGATATCTCGACTGCCTCTTACATTTGCGACTACCTTACATTTCCATTCGCCCGGGCTTTGACCCGCGATAATCTCGCCATCGATGTGACCCGTGCGCAGAACACGGACTACGTCCACGCGAGTGATCGACCTCAGGTCCATTCGATCGATCGCATGGCTGCTGAGATAGACCCTGCGATCTTCTTCAGCTAACCGCCGGATCGTCGCATGAAGATCGGCCAAGCGTGGGCGCATTTGGATGACTCGATGTTCGGGCTGCTCCGGCATGCACCTATCATAGTGATAGGTTATCGTCTCGGTCAATGAATAATTCCTTAAGGCGTTCCGGAATTAGTACGGCAGCGTCACCCGCGGCCCCACCCTCTTCCCCACCATCAGGTCGGTAAGCGCCCAGACCAGCGCGTCGGCGCGGTCGGGTGAGCGGCCCGGGCCTTCGTAGCGGCCCGCGGCCATCAACCCGCACATCTGGTCTTCCAGCTTGCCGAACAACCCCGCGTGGCGGACCTTGCCCGCTTCGTAGAGCGCGGCGACCGGTTCGGCCCGCGCGGCCTTGCCTTTCGAGGCATGGACCAGCGTCACCGGCAGCATCTCGTCCGCGGCGCGCAGGACCGACCTGACCATGGCGCCGCCCTGGTTGGCTTCGGCGACCACGCGGTCGGCCTGCCAGGCTGCGGCGGCGCCGGCGGCGGCGCGGGCCCAGCGCTCGGGGCTGGCCTTTTCCACGCTCGCATCGGCGAGCACCACCGCGGTGCCGTCCTCCAGCAGCGCGGCGACGACGATGCCGCAGGCGTCTCCCTGTTCCCCGGCGGGAGGATCGACCCCGACCACGGTGCGCACCCGCTGCGAATGCGGCATCTCCTCGCGGCAGCGGTCGAGCAAGGTGCGGTTCCACAACGCGCCCTCGACCTCGTCGAGCATCTCGCCGTCGAGTTCCTGGCGCCCCAGCGCAATCCCTCCGAACTGGTCGAGCACCGATTCGTAGTAGCTGGCAGGCAACACGCCGGCATTGTCCGCGGTCCGGCCCTTGGCGATCATCACGCGCCCGCTCTTCGCCTCGTCATAGAGGCGGGACATCAGCGGCACCCGGCGCGGGGTGCTCGTGGCCAGCACCCGCGGATGTTGGCCCAGCCGCATACCCAGTTGCAGGTTGTCCCACGCCGCCATCGCGCGGCTGCCGGCATTCTCCCATTTGGCGATCTCGTCGCACCAGGCATGGCTGTGCTGCGGCCCGCGCAGCGTGTCCGGCTCGGCCGCCGAATAGAGATAGGCCTGCGCGCCGTTGGGCCAGACGAGCCGGCGCAGCGAGGGTTCAAACTCGGGCGCGAGCGCTCCGGGCGATGCGGCGAGGACGCCGCTCTCCCCCTCCACCATGACCGCCCGCGCTTCGGGCAGGCTCGCCGCGACCAGCGCGATGCGTGCCTCGGGATCGTTGCGAGCGACGTTGCGCACCCATTCGGCACCGGCGCGGGTCTTGCCGAAGCCGCGCCCCGCGCAGATGAGCCACACGCCCCAGTCGCCTTCGGGCGCGAGCTGTTCGTCGCGGCCCCAGATTTCCCAGTGCCACGTGCCGAGCGCATCGATTTCGTACGGCGTCAGTTTCTTGGCCAGGGTCAGACGATCCTGCAGCCCCTGGTCGTCGGGGCGACGGAACCATGCGCCGCGACTTGTCCGGCGGCGGCCGCTACCCGTCATCGCGCACCACGATCACGCCATCGCGCGCCGCCTTGCGCGCAATGGCATTCTCCTCCTTGCGCCGCATCTCGTCGATCTTCTCGTTGATCGCCTTCATCGTGACGAGCTCGTCCGCCAGCTTCTTGCGCCCCTTCTCGCGCGCGACCGCCTCGCGGTGCGCGGCGATGCAGCGAAACGCGGCCGAGACATCGAACTTGCGGCGGTTGCCGTCCGCGTCGACATCCTCGAGACGGCCGGTGCGCAAGCGCTCGAGCAGGTCCATTTCGAGCCTGTCGTATCCTTCGGCGAGCGCTTCGAACCATTTCTGCGCGAACACCGGGTCCGACCGCCGCCTGGCATAGACGGTTGCGGTGGTCAGGTTCGCCTCGCTGGCGGACGACGACACGTTCGACGTCTCGGACAGCAGGGTCAGGAACCGCTCCAGCTTGAAATCCATCTTGACCGGCGGCGGCGGCGCATCGGACTTTGCCTTGCGCGGCGTCGATCGCGCGAACGCCAGCTCTGCGGCGAAGCGCGGATCGCGCTTGGCGAGGTCTCGCACGGTCGTCCGGTGGATGCCCGCAATCTGCGCGGCGCCGACTTGCGTCTCCCCGGCGCGCACGGCGTCGAGGAACGCCTGTTCCCATGGTCGTGGAGAGCCCTTGCCCTCGGTCATAGCGATCGATCCCGTCCCTATTGCGATAGCCACGAAAAAGGGCGGCTCCGTTGCCGGACCGCCCCGAATCACACCATCGCGATGCTCCCTTTCTCTAACCAATGAGCGTCACGATGTCAAACGAAAAGTGCCAAATAGGTTATTTGAGCGACATGATTGTCTGTCGTCGCCCCTTCGCGTAGAGGCGCGCAGCCGCAAGGGAAGGGACGCGCCGGATGCTTCGCAGCCTCTACGACTGGACGATGGAAAAGGCCGCGCACCGCCATGCCGTGTGGTGGCTCGGCGCGATCTCGTTCATCGAGGCGAGCTTCTTTCCGATCCCGCCGCACCCGCTGCTCGGCCTGATGTGCCTGGCCGAGCCCAAGAAGGCGCTTCGCTTTGCCGCGGTGGCCACTCTCGCCTCGGTGGCGGGCGGCCTGTTCGGCTATGCCATAGGCTATCTGCTCTACGAAGCGGTCGGCCAGCCGATGCTCGCGATGCTGGGGCTGACCGAGGCTTTCCCGGTCGCCGCCTGCCACCTGCGCGAGCGCGACTGGGAGGTGATCTTCCTGGCCGGTGCCACGCCCGTGCCGTTCAAGCTGCTGACGATCACCGCCGGCTTCATCGAGATGGCGCTCGTGCCGTTCATCCTCGCCAGTCTTGCCGGCCGGGCGCTGATCTTCATGACGGTGGGCGTGCTGTTCCGCGTCTTCGGCGCGCCGATCAAGCGGATGATCGACAAGTACCTGGGCACCCTGACGACCGTGTTCGCGGTGCTCGTCGTCGGCGGCTTCGTGGCGCTCGCCTACCTGTCGGACGGCAAGGACGATCCGGCCGACAAGTGCTCGCAAGCGACGGCGGTGGAGCGCTCGGCCTAGAGCGCGCTCGCCGTGACGAACAGTCCGACGGCGATCACCACCGCGGCGAACCCGCGCTCGAGCAGGTTCTTGCGGGCCGCGAGGCGCTTTCCGGCGAGCCGGCCCAGCACCGATCCGCCGACGCCGCCCGCCGCGAGCACGAGGACCAGCGGCCAGTCGACGTATCCGGACAGGGCGTAGGAGCCGGCGGTCGTCGCGCCGAGCGCGGTCACCACCACCAGCGACGTGCCCACCGCGATCCCGATCGGCATCGCGGTGGCCGCGATCAGCCCGGGAACGATGAGGAACCCGCCGCCGATACCGAAGAACCCGGCCAGCAGGCCGACTGCGAGCCCGTATCCGGCAAGGCGCGGGAACAGGTACGACGCGCTCTCGCGGGTCAGCCGTACATCGGGGTTGGCGCCGCCCTTGCGGCCGCGCAGCATCAGCGTGCCGACCACGATCATGAGCGCGCCGAAGGCGGCGAGCAGCGCCTGTCCGTCGATCGCCTTGCCGATCTCGGCTCCGCCAGCGGCGCCGAGCATTCCGGCACCCGCGAAGACCAGCGCGCAAGGCCATTTCACGTTGCCCGCGCGGGCGTGACCGGCAAGCCCCGCCGCCGCGTTGAGCGCGACCGCGACCGCCGCCGTGCCGATCGCCGCGTGCGGGCTTGCGACCCCGACGACATAGACGAGCAGGGGCACCGCGAGGATCGATCCGCCGCCACCGACAAGGCCGAGGACGAAGCCGATCAGCGCCCCGCTGAGGAGCGCGAGCGCGATCGTCGCGGGGTCCACCGGATCAGGCCTGCGCGGCCTGCCGGTTCCACGGCATGATCGCGAGCAGATGCGCCATGCCGCACCAGCCGCTGACGCCGGCGAAGGTCAGCCCGGCGCCGACGAAGGCGGAGAGGCCGAACCATGCGGGGGCGACCAGGAAGCCCAGGATCACGCCGACAAGGACCAAGGTCCCGGCCGCAATCTGGACCTGGCGCATGATTTCCAGCGGAGCGCCCTTGGTTTCCTCGACCGGCAGGCCGGCCTTGCGCCAGCCCTCGAGCCCGCCTTCAACGATATAGACCGTGCCGGGGGCCGCAGCCGCCAGCCGGTCCGCATTGGCGGCGGTGCGCATGCCGCTCTTGCAGTGGAACACCACCGGGCCGTCATGCGCGACGGAGCCCAGCGCATCGAGCGGCCGGTTTTCGGCACCGGGCAGGCGGGCGCGGGCGAACTCGTCCGGTCCGCGCACGTCGATCAGCTTCGCGCCCTGGCTGACGAGCCGCAGGGCTTCGGCGGGGGTAATTGTCTGGCAGGTCATCGGATCAGTCCTTTGCGCAGTATAGTTGGTAGAGCGTGGCCATCAGCGCTTCGCAGCGCGGGTCGGCGATGCGGTACCACGCCGATTGCGACTCGCGCCGGAACGCGACGAGGCCTTCCTCGCGCAGCCGCGCCAGGTGCTGCGAGAGCGCCGACTGCGACAGCCCCACCTCGTCGGCGAGATCGCCCACGGTCATCTCGCCGTGCTCGGCGAGCTTGCACATGAGCATGAGCCGCCTCTGGTTGCCGAGCGCGCGCAGCAGGTTTGCGACCGTCGCGGCATTCGCCTCGAACGTGGCCAGGTCCATGGGGGGGTGAACAAGTTTTTCCATTAGCCCTTGCTAAATAAGAACACGCTAATATATGTCAAGGGCAATGGAGGTATCCGTGACCAGCCCCGCGATTCGTGCGTTCTTCGACGAGCCGACCAATACGGTCAGCTACCTCGTGTCCGATCCGGCCACGGGCCGCGCCGCCGTGATCGACCCGGTGCTCGATTTCGATCTCGCGAGCGGCGAGGCCGACGTGCGCTCGGCCGACGCGATCCTGGCCGCGGCGGGCGAAGCGGGCCTGCAGATCGACTGGGTGCTGGAAACCCACGCCCACGCCGACCACCTTTCGGCCGCGCCGTACATCAAGGCGAAGACCGGCGCGGCGATCGGCATCGGCGAGCATATCCGCGACGTGCAGAAGATCTTCCGCCCGATGTTCCACGCCGACGACCTCAGGACCGACGGCTCGGACTTCGACCGGCTGTTCAGCGACGGCGAGACGTTCGCGATCGGCTCGCTCGAGGTCGAGGTGCTCCATGTGCCCGGCCACACCCCCGCCGACGTCGCCTACCGCATCGGCGACGCGGTGTTCGTGGGCGATACGCTGTTCATGCCCGACTACGGCACCGCGCGCGCGGACTTTCCGGGCGGCGACGCGCGCCAGCTCTACCGCTCGATCCGCCGCCTGCTGGACCTGCCGGGCGAGACGCGGCTGTTCATGTGCCACGACTACAAGGCGCCGGGCCGTGACGACTACGCGTGGGAGACGACCGTCGCCGAACAGCGCCGCGCCTCGGTCCACGTGAGCGACGCTGTGAGCGAGGACGACTTCGTCGCGATGCGCGAAGCGCGCGATGCGACGCTCTCGGTCCCCAAGCTTCTGCTGCCCTCGGTGCAGGTCAACATCCGCGCCGGGCGGATGCCGCCTGCTGAAGACAACGGCGTCAGCTACCTGCGCATTCCGATCAAGCCGGTGAATCGCGCGGTATCGGTTGGAGGAGAGGCGGCCGACTAGGAGCCGTCCACCTTCGGGCGCGGCGGTGGGGGGCATGCGACCTCGCCCCCCACCGCCATTTGCAGGCCCCTTCTATCGCATCGACAGCACACGCAGCCGCGCGGGATCGGTCACCCCGATGGTGCCGTAACCGCGCGCGATCAGGCCGCCATCCTCGAGTTCGGCGAGCGCCGCGTTGGCGGTGGCCCGGGTCACGCCCAACAGGTCCGCGATTTCCTGCTGGGTGATGGTAACGCGGCGGTCGTGGCCGCCGGAGAGGTTGACGATCAGCGCCGCGGCGCGCGCGGCGGTCGATCCCCGACGCAAGCCCGCGAGCAGGTCGAGCGTTTCCTGCAACTGCGCGGCCATCGTGCCGAGCATGGCGCGCATGGCGCCAGGATCGCCTGCCAGCACCCGCTCGAAAGTGGCGGCCGAGATCAGGCGGACCACGGCCGGCCCTCGCGCGACCGCGTCGACGATCCGCGGCCGACCCGAAAGCACCGCCAGTTCGCCATAGGAGTCGCCCGCGCCGAGCACACCCACGGCGCGGAAATCCCCGCCTTCGGTGAACTGGCCAACCGAAACCATGCCCTCCTCGATAAGCCAGAACCCGTCGGCTGCCTCGCCTTTCTGCTGGATCAGCTGGCCGTCGCCAAACCGGCGGGGCGGCGCCCGTTCCACGAGGGCGGCGCGCAAGGGCTCTGGCATGGCCTCCCAGAGCATCGGGACGACGAACGAACGGCTCGATCCGGATTGTCGAATTCTTGACATTTCGCATCGCCGGATAGCGCTATCGCGGCGGCAAGGGAAGGAGACGCCTCATGCCGTCCTACACGATCGCCATCCTTGCGGTGTATTTCGGCTTCGCGCTGCTGGAGCTGGTGCGCTCCAACCTGTTCGCCAAGCCCGAGCAGACCCGCAACGACGCCATCGTCGAGGCGGTGAGCATGATCGTGCTCCTTGCGGTCACCCAGCCCGCCGTCGTGTTCGGATCGGCCGCGCTGGCGGGTGCGATCGCGCCGCAGTGGGCCGGGGCGCTGGCAAACCTGAACGTGTTTGCCGGGATCGCGCTGTTCCTGGTCTTCGATGACCTGACCCAGTACCTCTGGCACCGCGCCAGCCATTCGACGCCGTGGCTCTACAACCTCCACCGCGCGCACCACGACGGCCGGTACATGTCGGTCCGCCTCGTGTACCGCAACAACCTGTTCTACTACGCGATGATGCCCGGCCTGTGGCTGTCCGGCGTGCTCGTCTACCTCGGCCTGGGGTGGATCTATGCGGGCTGCCTGGTGGTCAAGATGACGGTGATCATTGGCGCCCATTCGGACGTGGCGTGGGATGCCCCGCTCTACCGGATCAAGTGGCTGTCGCCGGTCATGTGGGTGGTCGAACGGACGATCTCGACCCCCGCGACGCACCACGCGCACCACGGTCGCCATGCCGACGACCCGGCGGTCCACTACAAGGGCAATTACGGCAACCTGCTGTTCTTCTGGGACGTGCTCTTCGGCACCGCCAGGATCACGCGCAGCTATCCGCGGAGCTACGGGGTCGAGAACCTCGCCCCGGCATCGCTCGGCCAGCAGCTGATGTGGCCGATCTTTCCGGAGAACAAACTGATCGAACACCCGGTTGGAGAGGAGGCGGCCGCCTAAAGGCCGCCCGCTTCGGGCGCGGCGGCGGGGGCAACGATCGCAGCCCCTGCCGCCCTTTGCGCCCGGTCTGCGCTCACTCGATCGGGATCGGCCAGGCGCCGGTGAACTTCCGTCGGCGCTTGACGAAGCGGGTTTCGTAGCGCTGCATCGCCGGATCCTCTGCCAGCACGCTATCGGCGAAGGCGTTGAACGCGTCCATGTCCTTGACCGCGACCAGCAGCAGCAGGTCGTAGGGGCCCGCGACCTCGAGGATGATCTGGACTTCGGATCGCACCTCGAGCCGGCGTAGCAGCTCGTCGACCGACTGGCGTGCGTGGCGATCCAGCTGGACGAGGACGACCGCCGAAAGAAACGGTCCGATCCTCTCGCTCACTTCCGCCCGGTCGGCCACGATCGTGCCATCCTCTCGCATCCGCCGCACCCGGCGGGCTATCGCAGAGGGCGACAGCGCCACGTCGTTCGCCAGGTCTTCGGCGGAACGCAGCGCATCGTCCTGCAGCAACTTCAGCAACTTGCGATCGTAGGCGTCCCACTCGCGCATTTCCCGGCGATCGTCCTTCCCCAAACGCCCGTGACAGGCAAATCGGCGGCCATCTTTGCCGGGACCGGGCGCGGGGGCCAAGATAAAACAACGATCGGGGACTGGATTGGAAAGGGAAATGTCGATGTTTGATCCGTCTCGTTTGCTGATGACCACTCTTGCCCTGGCCGTTGGTCCGGTCGCCCTGGCGGCTGCGGTGCAGCCCGCCCGCGCGCAGGGTTCCGCGACCGCGGTCGATTCCCGCGAAGTGGTCGACGCCGCCCGCGCGCTCGTGCGCGACCATTACGTGATCCCGGAAACAGCCGCGGCGCTCGACCGGGCGCTGGCGGACGCGCAGGCCGCCGGTACCTTTGCCGGTCTGTCCGCGCAGGACCTGTCGGAAGCGATCAACCGCACGATGAAGGCGGTCACGCCGGACGGACACCTCGGCGCGTCGTACAATCCTGCCCGCGCTGCCGACCTTGCCGTGCAGCATGCCGCCGGCGGCAGCCAGGACCAGGGGCTCACCGCGGCAATGCAGCGGATGATCGCGCTGAACAACGGCGGCGTGTCGAAGCTCGAAGTGCTGCCCGGCAACGTCCGCTACATGGATTACACCGGCTTCATGTGGGGCGCGCCCGAAGCGCAGGCCGCGATCACCCACGCGATGGAATTCATGCGCCAGGGTTCGGCGGTGATCATCGACCTGCGCCGCAATGGCGGCGGTTCGGCCGAAGCGGTCGCCGATCTCGCCAGCTGGTTCCTTCCCGCAGATACGCCGCTGATGCAGTTCCAGACCCGCGAGGGACCTGTCGAGACCACGAAGTCGAGCGCGAAGGCGTTCTCGCTTTCCGACCGCCCGGTCTATGTGCTGACGTCGAAGCGGTCGTTCTCTGCCGCGGAAGAATTCGCCGCGCACGTATCGGCCTTCGGCTTCGGCAGCCTTGTTGGCGAGACGACCGGGGGCGGGGGCTTCAACAACACCTTCTATCCCCTTCCCGGCGGGCACGTCATCTCGATCTCGACCGGGCAGGCGCTCCAGCTCAAGAGCGGCAAGGGCTGGGAAAGGACCGGCATCGCGCCGGCCATCGCCGTGCCGCAGGACCGCGCGCTCGTCCGCGCGCAGGCCGAGGCGCTGACCGCGCTGGCCGCGAAGGCGGAGGCAGGGGAAAAGGCCGCGCTCGATCGTATAGCGCCGGTCTTCCGCGCACAGGCCGAACCGGTCGACCCCGCCCGCGCGCTGGCAGCTTACGTCGGCGATTACGGCCCGATGAAGGTCACATTGGAAGGCGACCACCTCGTCGCGCTGACGCCGACCGGTCCATCCGAACTCGTCGAACTCGGCGGCGACCTGTTCGCGCCGGTGGTGCAACCGACGTTCCGCGTGCAGTTCGTGTTCGAGGGCGAGACGGCCAGCGCAATCGAGCTCGTCACCGGCAACGGCACCCGCCGCATGCCGCGCAGCTAGCCTGCCCCCCCCTGACCCGGCCGCGCGGCGAGGCGGACGACGAACTCCTCCGCCCCAGACCTTATTTCGACATTTATCGAAATATCGCTTGACTTGCCGCTCGTCATTTCGAATATTGTCGAAATGAAAGCCGACTCAGTCATCCTTTCGCTTGCCGCGCTCGCCCAGGAGCATCGCCTTGCGGCGTACCGCCTCCTGGTCGAGGCCGGACCCGATGGCCTGCCCGCGGGGCAGGTCGCCGGAACGCTCGGACTGCCCAATTCCTCGCTGTCGCACCACCTCGCCCAGCTCCACGCCGCGGGCCTCGTGATCCACCGGCGCGAGGGACGCAGCCTGATCTATTCCGCCGACTATGCGGCGATGGAGAACCTGATCGGATACCTCACCGAGAACTGCTGCCGCGGTGCGGACTGCAGTTCGGCCCCCTCCAGCAAGGAGTTAGCGACATGAAGCGCCTGCACGTCCACGTCGGGGTCGATGACCTCGCGGCCTCGATCCAGTTCTACAGCATCCTCTTCGCCGCGCAGCCGAGCGTGACCAAGCCCGATTACGCCAAGTGGATGCTCGAGGACCCGCGGGTCAATTTTGCCATCTCGCAGGGTCGCGACGGCGCCGGCGTCCGCCATCTCGGCATCCAGGTCGAAAACCGGGCAGAGCTGGCCGAGGTGTACGGCCGCCTCGAAGAAGCGGCGCGTCCCGTCCTCGAGGAAGGCAAGACGACCTGCTGCTACGCCAGGAGCGAAAAGAGCTGGATCGCGGATCCCGACGGGACCGTCTGGGAGACGTTCCTGACCGAGGGCGAAGCGACCCACTACGGCGCCGGACCCGAGCTCGCGGCCATTGCCCCCGCCGATGGCCATGCCGCTTCCTGCTGCGGCTGATAGCCGGATGAAGCGGGTCCTGTTCCTCTGCACCGCCAACTCGGCGCGATCGATCCTGGCCGAAGCCATCCTTGCACGGAAGGGCGCAGGCCGGTTCCAGGCGCTGTCGGCGGGAAGCAAACCGCGCGGGGAACCCAATCCGCTCGCGCTGCGCCTGTTGGTTGAAAGAGGCCATGAGGTTCGCGACCTTCGCTCCAAGAGCTGGGACGAGTTCGCTGGCTCCGGCGCGGCGGCGGTCGATCTCGTGATCACGGTCTGCGACAACGCGGCGGGAGAGAGCTGCCCGGTCTGGCCCGGCCACCCGGTCCAGGCCCATTGGGGCATTCCCGACCCGGCGGGCGAGGGGCATGACGGCGCGCTGGATGATTTCGCGCTCGCCTACGACAGGCTCGCCGAGCGCATCGATCGCCTGCTGGCGCTCGACGAGGCGCGGCTGGAGCCGCGCGAGTGGCGGGACGCCGTGGCTGCGATCGGTCGCGAATGCGAGGGCGCGACAGGTGGCTGACAAGGAAATGCGACGGCGGCTGGCGGCCGAGGGGCTGGGCAGCGCCTTCCTGTTCGCCGCCGTCATCGGGTCGGGCATCATGGCCGATCGCCTTTCCGGCGGAAGCGTGGGTCTTGCCTTGCTCGCCAACGCGGTGGCGACCGCCGCCATCCTCTATGTCCTGATCGAGGTACTGGGGGCCGTGTCGGGCGCTCACTTCAACCCGGCGGTCACGCTCGCCTTCCGCCTCGACCGCGAGATCGGAACCGGGATCGCGCTTGCGTACGTTGGTGCGCAGATCGCTGGCGGGATCGTGGGCGCTCTCCTGGCGCACCTGATGTTCGACCTGCCGCTGTGGCAGTTCGGCGCGAAGGAGCGCGCGGGAATCGGCCAATGGACCGCAGAGTTCGTTGCGACCTTCGGGCTCGTGTTCTTCATCCTCGTCGCCGCGCGGCGCAAGCCGGCGACGGTGCCCGCGGTGGTCGCGCTCTACATCGCCGCTGCCTACTGGTTCACCTCGTCGACCAGTTTCGCCAATCCCGCGATCACGCTGGTCCGGTCGCTGACCGCCACGTTCGCGGGGATCGCTCCCGCCGACGTACCGGCCTTCATCGCTGCCCAGCTCGCAGGCGCGGTGACGGCGGTGGCCGTCGCCCGCTGGTTCGGCGTGCCGGCCGCTAGATAATCCCGACAGCCTTGCCCGCGCGTTCGAACATGCCGAGGATGGTCTCGACTTCCTCTGCCGAATGCTCGGCGCAGAGCGAGCAGCGCAGCAGGGTCATGTTCGCAGGCGTCGCAGGCGGGCGGGCGAGGTTGACGTAGAGGCCTTCCTTGAGGAGCGCCTCCCACATCGCCGCGCCGCGTTCGAGGTCGGGCATGATCACCGCGACGATCGCGCTCTGCGGCTCCTTCGTCCCAAGCTCGAAGCCGAGCGCGGTCAGGCCCTGGTGCAGGCGCTTGGAATTCTCCCACAGGTGCGCGCGCTTGTTGGAGCCGTGCATCAGCTTGCGGATGCTGGTGGCAGCGGTCGCCACCACGCTCGGTGGGAGGCTGGCAGTGAAGACGTAGGGGCGGCAGACCAGCCGCATGATCTCGAACTTCGGGTGGTTGGACACGCAGAACCCGCCGACTGTCCCGACGCTCTTGGAAAAAGTGCCGATGATGAAATCGCAGTCGTCGATCACGCCCGCCGCTTCGCACACCCCGCGGCCATGCTCGCCGATGAAGCCCATCGAGTGCGCCTCGTCCACCAGCACCATGGCGCCGTGTTTCTTGGCGACCGCGACCATCTCCTTGAGCGGGGCGATGTCGCCGAGCATCGAATAGACGCCTTCGAGGATCACAAGCTTTCCCGCGCCTTCGGGAATGCGGCCCAAACGCTTGTCCATCGCCTCGATATCGTTGTGCTTGAACGGCACCACCTCGGCGTCGCCCAGCTTGCAGCCGTCCCAGATGCTGGCGTGGCTGTCGATGTCGAGCACGATGTAGTCGCCCTTGTCGGCGATCGTGCTGATGATGCCGAGGTTCGCCTGGTACCCGGTGGAGAACACCATGGCGTGGTCCATGGCGTAGAACTCCTTCAGCGCTTCCTCGACCGCCTTGTGGCCGGAGTAGGTGCCGTTGAGCACGCGGGAGCCGGTGGTGCCGCTGCCGTAGTCGTCGAGCGCCTGCTTGCCCGCGGCGATGACGTCGTCGTCGAACGTCATGCCCATGTAGTTGTACGTGCCGAGCAGGATCGTATCGCGCCCGTTGCAGATCGCGCGGGTGGGCGAGAGGACTTTCTCCATCACCAGGTTGAAGGGATCCTCCTGCCCGGTCGAGAGCAGGCCTTCGCGCATGGCGATGAGGTCGTCGAACTTGGAGAACAGGTCGCGCCCTTCTCCGTCACGCTCCACCGGCCGGTCCGGCTGCGACACGCCTTCGCTCATTTGGACTGCGTCTCGTGCACGGCGTCGATCAGGTCGCCCCAGGTCTCGATCTCGGCCTGCTGGTTCATGCTGATGATGATGTCGAATTCGTCCTCGATCGCGGCGACGAAATCCATCACCGTCAGGCTGTCGAATTCAAGGTCACCGGCGAACGAGGTGTCCTCGTCGATCGCGACTTCCTTCTTGTTGAACGGTTCGGCGAGACCGCGGATGCGGGCGTCGACTTCTGCACGGTCCATGGGGCTGGGCTATCCTGTTTTCTTCTCGACGGCGACCTGGCTGCCGCCCGCCACGCCAATGCGACGCTAAAGGCGGCTCTTGCCAGACTTCGTAGGGCATCGCTTGTCAAGCGCGAGGCGCGCTGGCAAGCCCCTCTCTGCAGGGAGGCAGTCCATGGAAGCGAGCGAAACCCCGACCCGGAATCCCCACGTGATCTATTCGGCGAACGCCATTCACATGGTCCGAACGACCCAGCAGCAGACGCTGCAGCTCTCTGCCATGGCCGACCAGAAGGCGTCGATCCTGATGGGTGCGAGCTTCCTCGTGTTCTCGATTTCGGTCAGCCGAGCGTTTGCCGGAAACCTGCCGGTCAGCCTCGCGATCCTTGCAGCGTTCGCATTCATGAGCTCGGTCTGCGCGGTGCTCGCGGTGCTGCCTACGCTCTCGCGGGCCAAGGGGCCGGTCGGGGCCAACCGCCTGTTCTTCGGCCATTTCGCCGAGCGCGACGAAGAGGAATGGACCGCAGACGTGCTGCACCAGTTGCAGGACGACGAAACGGTGTTCCGCACGATGCTGCACGACATCTACCAGAACGGCACCGTGCTCCAGCGCAAGAAATACCGCTTCATGGGTCTGGCCTACCGGATATTCGTGATCGGCCTGGTGATGACGCTCGCCTCGTTCGTCATCGAGATGTCGGCGCGCTGACCGCGCGACCCTGCTTTCAGGCGGGAACCAACCCCCGCACGGACGCCATGAACGGTCCGATCGAGACCGGCTTTGCAAGATAGCCCGTCGCACCGGCATCGCGGATTCGGTCTTCGTCGCCCTTGCCGGCGTAGGCGGTGACGGCGAGCACGGGTATTTCGCGCAAGGCTCCGTCGCGGCGCATCGCGGTGATCAGGTCGACGCCCGAAACGCCGGGAAGCTGGATGTCCATGATGACGAGGTCGGGGTCGAACGCGCGCGCGGCGTTGAGCACCAGCTCCCCGTCGGCAACCGGCTCGACCTCGAACCCGCTTGCGCGCAGCACGTCGCAGAACAGTTTGCGGTTGAGGTCGTTGTCCTCGACAACGAGGATTCTCTTTGCCACTGCGAATGGGCTCCGGCTGCGTTTCCCCGCCGCGACTAGGGCCTACAGTTCATCAAAACAATGGGACGCTGACAATCACCGCCGAAACCCATCATCACTCCGGAGATGCCGATACCCTGGCGCTGTCCGCGCTCGGCTGGGTGCTGGCCGACGACGATCGTGCGGAGCGGCTGCTGTCGCTCACCGGCCTGACGCCCGAGACGCTGCGCGACAACCTGACCGAGCGGTCGACGCTCGCCGCGGTGCTCGACTACCTCGCCGGGCACGAGCCCGATCTGCTGCTGGCGGCCGACGCGCTCAACGTCGCACCCGACAGGCTGGCCGCGGCGCGGCAGGAGCTGTCCGCATGAGCCGCCCGCTGGTGATCTCGGACTGCGACGAGGTGCTGCTCTACATGGTGGCGCACTTCCGCGACTGGCTGGGCGAAAGCCAGGGGGTCGAATTCAGCATGGTCGGCAACGACTTTCGCGAATCGATGCGCTGGCGGCAGAGCGGGGAGCTCGTCGATCCGGCGGAAATCTGGGGCTTCCTGCGCGCCTTCTTCGATACGGAGATGCACCGCCAGAACCCGATCCCCGGTGCGGTCGAGGGGATCAGGACACTGAGCGAACATGCCGACGTGGTGGTCCTGACCAACCTCTCCGACGACCATCGCGACATGCGTGCCGCGCAGCTTGCCGAGCATGGCATCCATGCGCGCGTGTTCACCAACCAGGGACCCAAGGGTCCGGCCCTGAAGGCGATCGTGGACGAATACGCCCCGAGCCGCGCGATCTTCATCGACGATCTGGCGCAGCATCATCGCTCTGCCGCCGAGACCGTCCCGCACGTCGACCGCCTGCACCTGTGCGGCGAGCCCATGCTGGCCGGCCGCATTGCCTGTGCGCACGAGGCGGGGCACGCGCATGCCCGGATAGACACCTGGGAGCACGCGCTCCCCTGGCTGATGGACCGAACCTTGGGAGTGGACGCATGACTATCGAAACCCGGCTGAACGAACTCGGGATCGTATTGCCGGAACCCGCCGCACCGGTGGCTGCCTATGTCCCGGTGGTCGTCGCAGGCGGCCTCGCGCACGTTTCGGGCCAGCTGCCGTTCGTGAACGGTCACCTGGTCAAGGGGCGGCTGGGCGAAAGCGTGCCGCTCGACGATGGCGTGGCCGCCGCGCGCGCCTGCGGCCTGATGATCCTTGCCCAGCTCAAGGCCGCGCTCGGTTCGCTCGACCGCGTCGAGCGGGTGGTGAAGCTCGGCGCCTTCGTGAACTCGACGGCGGATTTCGACGCCCAGCCGAAGATCGCCAATGGCGCGAGCGAGCTGATGGTCGAGGTTTTCGGTGAAGCGGGCAAGCACGCCCGGAGCGCCGTCGGCGTGCCGGTCCTTCCGCTCGGCGCCGCGGTCGAGGTCGATGCGATTGTCGCCGTTCGCGCTGATTGATGCGCTGCTGGCCCCCGCGCCCGATCCGGCGCGGGTCGGCTGGCTGCGTGACTGGGAATACGCGCATCGCGGCCTGCATGACGAGGCCCTGGCCGAGAACTCTCCCGCCGGCTTCAGCAATGCCATCGCCCGGGGGATGGGCATCGAATGCGACGTCCAGAAAAGTCGCGACGGGCACGCGATGGTATTCCACGACTGGACCCTCGAGCGGCTGACCGGGGAGGCCGGTGCGGTCGCTGCGCGCGATGCCCGCGATCTGGAAAAGATCGCACTTCGCACGGGGGGCGATCCGATCCCGAGGCTGGAAAGCCTGCTGGACCTGATCGATGGCAGGGTTCCGCTCCTCGTAGAGATCAAGTCGAAGCGCGAGGTGGACCCGGTTCCATTGTGCCTTGCGGTCAAGCAGGCCCTGGTGGATTACCGGGGTGCCGTTGCGGTTATGAGTTTCGACCCGCGCGTGCCACGATGGTTCGCGCGCCATGCGCCCGACGTGATCCGTGGGCTTGTCGTCACCGAGAACGGCAAGGGCGAGGCGCTTGGGCCGCTACGGCGGCGGCTCGCGCTCTGGCACGGAAAGCCGCAGTTCCTCGCCTACGACGTGCGCGACCTGCCGAGCCCGTTTGCTGCCGCCCAGCGCGCGCGCGGGCTGCCGTTGCTCACCTGGACCGTGCGTTCGCCGGAGCTCCGCGTGGTCGCGGCGGCCCATGCCGATGCGCCGATTGCCGAGGGGGCCGGGCTGGCGTGAGCGACGGTTCGCTTGTCGCGCGACTGGCGCAAGGCGTCGCGGGCCTGCCGGCGGATCAATGGGATGCGCTGTCCGGCGGCGGCAACCCGTTCATGACTCATGCCTTTCTTTCGGCGCTCGAGGATTCGGGCAGCGTCGGTGAAGGCACCGGCTGGCTCCCCACGCCGCTCGTGCTGGAGGATGCGGGACGGCTGGTCGCCGCTCTCCCGGCCTACCTGAAATCGCACAGTCAGGGCGAATACGTCTTCGATCATGCCTGGGCGGATGCATGGCACCGTGCCGGCGGTCACTACTATCCCAAGCTGCAGGTCGCCGCGCCGTTCACTCCGGCGAGCGGACCGCGGGTGCTGACCCGCGAGCCCGCGCTGGCGCCGCACCTCCTGCGTTTCGCCGAACGCTTTGCCGAGGCGAACGCCCTGTCATCGATCCATGCGACTTTCCTCGAGCCGGACCAGGTGCCGCTTTTCGAAGCGGCAGGCTGGCTCGTCCGCCGGGACATCCAGTTCCACTGGGAGAACCGGGGTTACGCCTCGTTCGACGATTTCCTCGGCGATCTTGCCAGTCGCAAGCGTCGCGCGATCCGCAAGGAACGCCTCGCGGCGCAGGACGGCGTCGTCATCCGCCGCCTGTCCGGAGCGGAAATCCTTGCCGAACACTGGGACGCGTTCTGGGAATTCTACCAGGACACCGGCAGCCGCAAGTGGGGCCGGCCTTACCTGACGCGGTCGGCATTCGACCTGTTCGGGGAGCGGATGGGGGATCGGATCGTGCTGGTCATGGCCTTCGATGGGACCAGACCGGTCGCTGGCGCGCTCAACTTCGTGGGCGAAGATGCGCTCTACGGCCGCTATTGGGGATGCCTGGAAGAGCGCCGCTTCCTGCACTTCGAGCTGTGCTATTACCAGGCGATCGACGAAGCGATCGAGCGGAAACTGTCGCGGGTCGAGGCCGGGGCGCAAGGCCAGCACAAGATCGCCCGGGGGTACGTGCCGGTCCAGACGACTTCGGCGCACTGGATCGCCGATCCGGGCTTTCGCGCGGCGGTGGCCGATTTCCTCGATCGCGAACGCGAAGGTGTTTCGGTCGATGCCGAATGGCTGGCCGCGCGGACTCCGTTCAGGAAAGCGTGACGGTCACGCCGCGCGGCGTTCGCCCGCGATCAGCCATTCACGCGCCCGGCGTTGGGCTTCGGCGATCTCGCGAGCGGTCATTTCTTCCGAAATGTCGGCCCGGCACCACGCAGCCTCCTCGTGGCCCCGCGCTGCGGCGAGATTGAACCATTTGTGCGCTTCGATAAGGTCGCAGGCCACGCCATGGCTACCGGTCGAATAGGCAACACCGAGATCGTAGAGCGCCGAGACGTCTCCCTGCGACGCTGCGGCCAGGCAATGCGCCACGAGCAGGTCGTCGGCGCGCGGTCCCCTGATAATCGAACCGCTTTCGATCTTGCGAAGTTCCATTGTCTTCCCCCTCCGGCGAGCCCCCATGCCGCCGTTGACGGTGAATCACCCTGATATGGTCAACAAGTGGTTAACGAGCGCGCGAGAAAATTCGCCCGAGGGGCATCTCGTTCGGCCCTGCTTAAGTTTTCCCCGCATAGTGGCGCGCAACCGGCAAGCTGGCTTGTGCCGGTCCGGACCCGACCCTATAGGCGCGCCAAGCCGCCGGGAGCCGAGGTCGTGGGGATGCGGCTCCGGATAGCAATCCGGTCGGGACTGGATGGATTGAGGACGACGATGGCCACCTTGGCGAACGAAGACATCGATGTACTCGAAAAAGCCCGGCGGGCGCTTGCCCCCGACTATACCCCGTCCGAGGACGAGGATTACATGAACCCGGCGCAGCAGGATTATTTCCGCATGCTGCTGCTCGAATGGAAGCGCTCCGTCCTCTCCGCGGCCAATGCCACCCTCCAGTCGCTTCAGGACGGTCCGATCCGGGAAGCCGATCTCAACGACCGCGCGTCGAGCGAGACCGACTGGGGCATCGAGCTGCGCACCCGCGACCGGCAGCGCAAGCTGATCGCCAAGATCGATTCGGCGATCCGCCGCATCGATGCGGGCGAATACGGCTACTGCGAGGTCACGGGCGATCCGATCGGCCTCAAGCGCCTGATCGCACGGCCCGTCGCGACCATGACGGTCGAAGCGCAGGAAGCCCATGAGCGCCGCGAAAAGGTGTCGCGCGACGATTGAATCCGGACCCCGAACGGCTCCGCGATTAAATCTTCTTTAGATTATTCCGGCTAACAGCGGACCGAGGCGTCGCTTGCGGCGCGTCGGGTCGAGAACAGATACCGGAGAAATCGCGCGCCATGTCTGGTGTGGATACGAGGCACGTCAACCGGGACAGCTTGTTCCTGAGCGCCGAACTCCAGTTCGAGGGCGATACCATTACGCACCGCGTCCGCGTGCGCAACCTTTCCGCCCTGGGCATGATGGCCGAGGGCGAATTCCGTGTCCTGCCGGGTACCCGCGTCAAGGTCACGCTGCGCAATGTGCCTTCCGTTGAGGGAAGCGTAGCGTGGGTACAGGGCCAGCGCTTCGGAATCGCGTTTGCCGAGGAAATCGATCCCAGGGCGCCGCGCAGTGCGGTCGGGAATGGCGACCTTGCCAGTCCGCGCTATGTCCGTCCCTCGACGATTGCGCCTCCGAGTTTCGACACCGAACCGAAGCATCTGCGCAAGATCTGACATAAACGCGATAGCACCCCGCTGACGGCTGCGTACCGACCTGCTAACCGGGTCGGCAATGCAGTTTCACTTTCGTGCCCTTACGTTCGTAGCCGCACTGTCCGCCCTTGCAGCGTGCGGCTCGGGCGATGATGCCGACGTGGTGCGGATCGCGCTGATCGGAGAGCCTGACGCCGTCTTCGAGACGGGGCTGCGGCTGTCGATGCCCGCCCAGCAGGTCCGCGCGGCCACGGTCGAAGGATTGGTCGCCATCGACGAGACGGGCGCGGTGGTGCCTGCGCTTGCCGAGCGGTGGATCGTCACCGACGACGGCATGTCCTACATCTTCCGCTTGCGTAATTCCGACTGGCCGGACGGAACGACCATGACGGCCGAGCAGGTCCGCGATGCCCTGAAGCGGACCTTGCGCGACCTCTCCGGTACTTCGCTGGGGCTCGATCTGGCGCCCATTTCGGAAGTGCGCGCCATGACCGGCCGTGTCATCGAGATACGATTGTCGAGCGCCATGCCGGATTTCCTCCAGCTTCTGGCCCAGCCTGAGCTGGGCATCTTCCACAAGGGGAAGGGAACCGGGCCGATGGAGCTTACGCAGGCCGGGACCGCTGCCCGCCTGTCGCTCCTTCCTCCCGAGACTCGCGGTTTGCCCACCAGCGATGACTGGCGGGAAGGCACGCGCGTTCTCGCACTCGAAGCGATGCCGGCGAGGCAGGCCGTCGATGCCTTCTCCGCCGGCGATGTGGACATCGTGCTCGGCGGCACGATCGTCGACCTGCCGCTGGCTCCCACCGGACCTCTGTCTCGCGGCAATATCCGGCTCGACGCGGCGCGCGGGCTCCTTGGCCTGCGCGTCCTGAGGGCCGAAGGACTGCTCGCCGAACCGGCCCGGCGAGAGGCGCTGGCCCTGGCGATCGAGCGCGAGACCCTGCTTGCACCGTTCAACATCGCCGGCTGGATCCCCAGCACCCGGATCGCGCCGGTCGCGGTCGTCGGGGAGGGGGCGGCCGAACGCTGGACCAACGCCTCGATCGAACAGCGCCGTGCCGATGCGCGTCGCCGGATCGCCGGTTTCGAAGGCCCGAAGACGATCACCGTCGCGCTGCCCGAGGGGCCAGGCGCCGACCTGCTTCTGCGGGAGATCGCTGCGGACTGGCGCGAGGTCGGAGTGAACGCCGTACGCGCCCGAAGCGGGCAGCCGGCCGATCTCGAGCTGGTCGATACCCTGGCGCGCTACGGCAGCCGGCGATGGTTTCTCAACCAGTTTGCCTGCCGCGTGCGGCGCGTGCTGTGCGATCCCAAGGCCGACGAGCTTGTCCAGGCCGCCAACCGCGAGGCAGACCCCGCCGCGCGCGCGACCCTGCTCGCCGAGGCCGAAACCCGCCTGACCGCGCAGCAGGGATATATCCCTTTGGGCGCGCCCGTGCGCTGGTCGCTGGTGCGGGGCGATATCAGCGGATTCATCGAGAACAACTGGGCGATCCACCCGTTGTACCCGCTGGCGCTCGCTCCCAGATAAGGGAGAAGCGAGGCAGGAGAACATGACGATGGAGCCAGGTACCCCCGCCGAAGGAACCCGCCCGGAATTCGGTCGCCCGCGCGCGATGGGGATCGAAGTGCCGATCGGTACCGACCCGGTTTCGATCCGCCGCCGGATCGAGGCGATGGAGCAGTTGCTCGAGAACAGCTTCGTCATCCCCGGCGTCAACTACCGCGTCGGACTGGATTCGATCATGGGCCTCGTCCCGGTGATCGGCGACTTCGTCAGCGCGGCGATGGGCATGTACATCGTGTGGGAGGCAAGGAACCTCGGCATGCCGAAGTGGAAGCTGTGGCGGATGACCGGCAACGTCGCGCTCGACACCGCGGTGGGCGCAGTGCCGCTGGTGGGCGACGCGCTCGACTTCGTGTTCCGCTCGAACACCCGCAACCTCAGGATCGTCAAGCGCCACCTCGACAAGCACCATCCGGCGGCGCGCACGATAGAGGGGTAGTTTCAACCGCTACCGCTTTGCGATAGGCGTCGCGCATGGCCCGCGACGTCACCTATTCCTCGTATCTCGACCTCGAGAAAATCCTCTCGGCGCAGCACCCCGCGTCTGGCGCGCACGACGAGATGCTGTTCATCGTAGTCCACCAGGCGAGCGAGCTGTGGCTCAAGCTGTGCCTCCACGAACTCATGGCGGCGCGCGAGGAGATCATCGCCGACGACCTGCGCCCCGCGTTCAAGATGCTCGCCCGCGTGGCGCGTGCGCAGGGGCAGCTGATCTCTTCGTGGGAAGTGCTGAGCACGATGACTCCGGCGGATTACTCGCAGGTCCGTCCGCACCTTGCCAGCTCGAGCGGTTTCCAGAGCGCGCAGTACCGGCTCATGGAATTCCTGCTGGGCGGGCGAAATCCGGACATGGTGACGATGCACGAGGCGACCCCCGAGGTCGCTGCGGAACTGCGCGCCGAACTCGCGCGTCCGAGCCTCTACGACGAGGCGGTGCGGCTGCTGGCGCGGCGCGGCTTCGCGATCCCGCCTGAAGTCCTCGAGCGCGACCATTCCGGGGTCTGGACCGCGTCATCGGCAGTCGAGGCCGCCTGGGCCGAGATCTACCGCGACCCCGAGGCGCACTGGGACCTCTACGAACTCGCCGAGAAGCTGGTCGACCTCGAATACCACTTTCAGCGCTGGCGCTTCGGGCACCTGAAGACGGTCGAGCGCATCATCGGCTTCAAGCGCGGAACCGGGGGCACGGCGGGCGTGCCATACCTCGAGGGCGTCCTCAAGCAGGCGTTCTTTCCCGAACTGCTGAGCGTGCGGACGGCTATCTAGGCCGTCCTGACCGAAACCATCCCGCTCTCCGCCCGTATCGATTGCGTGCAAGGAGAGTCAGAATGGACAAGCATGACACGATGAGCATGAGCTGGGGACGCTTCGCGGCGATGATAGCCGCGTCCACAGCGATAATGTTCTTCCTGATGTACCAGCTCGTTTACAGCAGCGAGCACGCTCTGTTCAGCATCACCCGCTTGCTGTCGTCGCTCATAATGGGCGGCGTCATGACCGCGGTCATGCTGGCCTTCATGTGGAAGATGTACCAGCCCGCCACGACGAAGGTGCTGGTCTTGCTGGGAGGGCTGATCTTCGCCGCCGTCCTTCTTGTCGCCAACCGCAGCCAGGCGCTCGTGGACGACACCCGGTTCATGAAGTCCATGATTCCGCACCATTCGATCGCCATCAACAATGCCCGCAAGGCTAAAATCAGCGATCCGCGGGTTCGTCGTCTGGCCGACAAGATCATCGAGGCTCAGGTGAGGGAGATCGCCGAGATGAAGCTCTTGCTCGACGATATCGATAGGAACGGAGAAGAAGGCTCGACGCCACTTCCGCCACGTTCCGCGGACTTGACCCCGGAGCTTCTCGCGGAGGCGCGCAAGGTGCTGGAGTGAGGCGTCAGGCCTCCAGTTCGATGTCCCAGTAAAGCCAGTCCCGCCACGTCTCGTGAAGATAGTTCGGCGGGAAGGCCTTGCCGTGCTGGTGGAGCTGCCAGCTCGTCGGGCGGATCGGGCGGACGAGGTTCATGTGCGCCTGTTGCGGCGTGCGGCCGCCCTTCTTCATGTTGCACGGCGCGCAGGCGGTGGCGATGTTCTCCCACGTCGTCCGGCCGCCCAGGCGGCGGGGGATCACGTGGTCGAAGGTCAAGTCCTTCTCGCTGCCGCAGTACTGGCAGGCGAAGCGGTCACGCAGGAACAGGTTGAAGCGGGTGAAGGCGGGAAATTCGCTTGGGCGAACGTATTGCCGCAGCGCGATAACGCTGGGGATTTGCATGTCGAGGCTGGGCGAGTGGACGCAGCGTTCGTAGCTCGCGACGATGTCCACTCGTTCGAGGAACACCGCCTTGATCGCGGTCTGCCATGGCCACAGGCTCAGCGGATAATACGATAGCGGCGTGTAGTCGGCGTTGAGCACGAGCGCGGGGCAGCTTTCCAGGCTGCGCGAAGGATCGTCCTCGGCGCGGCGAAAATGCGCGGCTCGCTCGATCAGATCGGCCTTGAACACGTGTCCTTTGCCCTCCCGATTGGTGCGAAGGGACCATTTGCCGATTCGGGAGTCAAGTTGATGACACCTGCTGAATCCACAGGCATTTGCCGCTAGGGCGAGAGGATGGAGGTTACCCGCTTCGCCCCCAGTCCCAACGGTTCGCTGCACTTGGGCCACGCCTACTCGGCGATCGTCGCGCACGATCTGGCGACGGAACGCGGTGGACGCTTCCTGCTGCGGATAGAGGATATCGACGGAGCACGCTCCCGGCCCGAGCTGGCCGATGAGTTCCTCGCCGACCTCGCCTGGCTGGGGCTGACGTGGAACGAAGTGCCTGCGCAGGCGACCCGCCTGGCAAGCTACGACGCGGCGGCGGAGCGCTTGCGCAGCGCGGGCCTGCTCTATCCCTGCACCTGCACGCGCGCCGAAGTGGCGGGGCCGGTCTACCCCGGCACCTGCCGGGGACGCACCGACCGGCCCGCCGGAGCGGCCTGGCGGCTCGATGTCGGCAGGGCGATGGCGTCGACCGGCGCCATTGAATGGGAGGACGAGCTCGCCGGCGTCCAGCAGGCCCGCCCCGATCTTGCCGGTGACCCGGTTCTGGTCCGCAAGGACGCGCCCGCGAGCTATCACCTTGCCGCGACGCTCGATGACGCCGCCGACGGGGTTACGCTGGTGACGCGCGGCCGTGACCTGTTTGCCGCCACCCATATCCACCGGCTGCTCCAGGCGCTGCTCGACCTGCCGGTGCCGCGGTGGCATCACCATCTCCTGCTGGTGGAAGACGATGGCCGCAAGCTCGCCAAGCGCCGTGGATCGCCGGGATTGCGCGATCTGCGCCTGGTTGGAGAGGATGGGCCCGCGCTTGCAGATTCCTTGCGCGCGCATCGCTTCCCGGCTGGCATTTCGCTCGGCGAATACCTAGATTGACGGCATGCAGACCGTCCTCGTCATCGTCCTCGTCGCGCTCATGGCGCTGGTGCTATATTCGCTCGTGCGCGGGATCGTCGCATTCCTGCAATCGCACAGGGCGGACATCGAGGCCGGCTCCGAACGCCAGCACGAAATGCAGCTCCTGCAGAACAAGATGATGTTCAACCGCATCAAGTACCAGGCGCTCGCGATCGTGGTGGTCGCGGTGATCATCATGATGGCGCGCTGAGTTCGCTCGCGCCTTGGTCAAGCTCAACAAGATTTACACCCGCACCGGCGACGATGGCACCACCGGGCTCGTCGACGGATCGCGCTGTCCGAAGCACTCGGCGCGGATAGAGGCGATCGGCGCCGTGGACGAGGCGAATTCCGCGCTCGGTCTGGCGGCGGTGGCGCTCACCGGCGAGGCAGGGTCCGACATCACCCGCATCCAGAACGACCTGTTCGATCTCGGTGCCGACCTCGCTACCCCGGGTGACGATTTCGAGCCCGGCGAAATGACCCTGCGGATAGTGCCGACGCAGGCCGATTGGCTCGAGGCGAGAATCGACGCGGCAACCGAGCGTCTCGAACCTCTGACCAGTTTCGTCCTACCCGGCGGCAGCGAGGCGGCTGCCCGCGTCCACGTCGCCCGCGCCGCGGTCCGGCGCGCCGAGCGCGCCATGACCGCCCTTGCCGACCACGAGCCGGTCAACCCGGCCGCGCTCGCCTACGTCAACCGCTTGTCCGATCTGCTCTTCCAGCTCGCCAGGCTGGAGAACGACGAGGGCCGTGCCGACGTGACCTGGGTACCGGGCGCTAATCGCTAGCCATCGGGCGGGACCCTCGCTAACCGCGGCTCTTGCTGCAAGTGCGAAGGAGGCAGGCATGGACACGATCGGCGTCATCGGGGCGGGGCAGATGGGCTCGGGCATAGCGCAGACCCTCGCCCAGCACGGCTATCGGGTGTTTCTGTCCGACATCGATCTTGCCGCCGCCGATAAAGGCAAGGCCGGGATCGCCAAGGGGCTTGCCCGGCTCGTCGGCAAGGGCAAGCTCGATACCGCCGATGCGGATAGCGCACTCGCGCTGATCGAGCCGGTCGCCGATCTTGCGCAGATGAGCGACGCGACGTTCATCATCGAGGCGGCAACCGAAAACGAGCGCATCAAGCAGGCGATCTTCGAAAGCGCAGGAAAGGTCCTCGGCGCGGGCGCCATACTTGCCAGCAACACCAGCTCGATCCCGATCACCCGCATGGCCAACTGGTCGTCCGATCCGGCGCGCTTCATCGGGCTGCATTTCTTCAACCCCGTGCCGGTGATGGGGCTGATCGAGGTGATTGCAGGCCTCGCCACCTCGGCCAAGACGATCGCGCGAACCAAGGCGCTTGGGCAGAGCCTCGGCAAACACGTGGTCGAGGTGCAGGACGCGCCGGGCTTCGTGGTCAACCGGGTGCTGATGCCGATGCTCAACGAGGCGGTCTTCGCGCTTGGCGAGGGCACCGCGAGCGTGGCGGACATCGATGCCGCCTGCCGCCTCGGCCTCAACCACCCGATGGGACCGCTGCAGCTGGCCGACTTCATCGGGCTCGACACCTGCCTCGAGATCGTCCGCGTCCTCCATGGCTCCACCGGCGATCCCAAGTATCGGCCCGCACCACTGCTGCTCAAATATGTCGAGGCTGGCTGGCTGGGCCGCAAGGCGGGCAAGGGTTTCTACGACTATTCCGGTGAGGAGCCGGTGCCGACGCGCTGAAATCGGGGAACGCGGCGCGCCTCACGCGGGTTGATGCGGCAAAGGAGTCCCGTACCCATGCCCACCGATCCCGAACTCGCGCCCGAACTGCACAATTCCGAGCAGGACGATGAACAATCGCAGGCGCAGACGGTCGCCGAACAGGCGCAGGCGCTGCGCAAGGGCGATCCGACCGCGAGCGTGAAGCACGACACGACCGAGACGCCGGACCTGGTCGATCACATGCGCGACATGGAAGCTTCGGGCCGGATCGATATGGGCGCGTTCAAGGGCGAGCCAAGCATGGACGACGATGAGGACTACTACGGCAAAGAGCCTTCCGACGAAGAGGGCTAGATCGCGCCAAGATCGCCGTCGTTCAGGATCCAGAGTCCCGCGACCAGCACCAGCGCACCGACCACCACCGCGTAGGCGAGAAGGCGGAAGTTGGGCGCGGATGGCCCTTCGAGCTTATGCGAGTGAAGGCGTGCCAAGGTCGCGCACATCCTTCGCTGGGCGGACCAAGCCAGCGCGGCTCCGGCGAGAATGAACAGGGTCGCGATCGCGCGCGCCAACCACGGCGGGTCGAAAGCACCGAAAACCGCCCGGAATGCCAAGCCGATGCCGATCGCGGCGAATGCGGTACGAATCCACCCGGCGAAAGTTCGCTCCATCGCCATGATGTTGCGGTCTTCGGCGAGTTCGGTCCGCTCTGCCGCCAGATCGTTGCTATTCGGCTTGTCCTGTTGCTCCCGCGTCATCGTCCATGACGATAACGAGTTCGTCCGAGGGCACAACCTCGGGGTCCTCGTTGACCTCTGCGCCGAAGGCGTCGGAGGGTGTCGGATCCTCCCCGCTTGCGGAATCGATCAGTTCCTCGTCTGGCGTAAACTCGTAGATGACGCTGTCGTCGGACGCGGAATCGGAGTGTTCGGAGGAAAACTGATCCGCCTGCGCCTTTTGGGATTCGATTTGCTGTTTCGCCTGATCGAGCGCGCCGTCGCCCTTGCCCGTGCCCACGACTTTGGTCACGCTTGCCAGCACGATGCCGACGAACAGCAGGGCTAACCAGCGATTTCGAAACATGTATCCGCGCATGGCGCGAGCATACCCTGCGAAAGTTAAGGCTCGCTTTCACCTGCTTCGCGCTTGAGCGTGTAGAGCACGTCGAGAGCTTCGCGCGGCGACAACGCATCGACGTCCAGCGTGCGCAAGGAATCGCGCAGGGTGTCGCAGGCTTCCTCCTCGGCATGCGCGGCTGCGGCGAACAGCGGCAGGTCGCCAAGCCCTGCGGCAAGCCCGCCGGTTTCCGCGCGTCCCTTCTCGAGCTTGTCGAGAACGGTCTTGGCGCGCGCCACGACATTGGGAGGCACCCCGGCCAGACGCGCGACCGCCAGTCCGTAGGATCGGTCGGCCGGCCCCTCGGCCAGCTCGTGCATGAGTACGAGATCGCCCTTCCATTCGCGCGCGCGCACATGGTGGAGCGAGAGCGCCTCGCAGCTTTCGGCAAGTCGCGCGAGTTCGTGATAGTGGGTGGCGAACAGGCAGCGACTGCGGTTGCCCGTATGGACCGCCTCGGCAACGGCCCAGGCCAGGGCAAGCCCGTCGTAGGTCGAGGTACCGCGGCCGACTTCGTCGAGGATGACGAAGGAGCGCTCGGTCGCTTGGCTGAGGATCGCCGCGGTCTCGACCATTTCGACCATGAAGGTGGATCGGCCGCGCGCAAGCTGGTCGCTTGCGCCGACCCGGCTGAACAAACGGTCGGTCAGGCCGATCGTCGCCGCGCTCGCGGGAACGAAGGCGCCTGCCTGTGCAAGCAACACGATCAGCGCGTTCTGGCGCAGGAAGGTCGACTTGCCGCCCATGTTGGGCCCGCCGATCAGCCACAGCCGGTCGTCCGGACCCAGCGCGCAATCGTTGGCGACAAATCGTTCGCCTGAAGCGGCGAGCGCAGCCTCGACCACCGGATGCCGTCCGCCTTCCACCTGAAGCACGGCGTCCTCGACGATACGCGGTCTCGCCCAGCCGCCCTCGGCCGCCCGCTCTGCGTGACTGGCAGCGACATCGATGCGGGCGATCGCGGCGGCCGTCCTCGCGATAGCCTCGCGCGCTGCAACGGCCCGTTCGACAAGGTCTTCGAAGTGGGCTTCCTCGGCGGCGAGCGCGTGACCGCCCGCCTCGGCGATCCGGCTCGCCTCTTCGTGGAGCGACAACGAGTTGAACCGCACCGCGCCTGCCATCGTCTGGCGGTGGGTGAAGCCGCTTTCCGGAAGCATCAGCGCGTCGGCGTGTTTCGCGGGCACCTCGATGAAATAGCCGAGCACGCCGTTGTGCCGGATCTTGAGCGCGGCGATGCCGGTCTCTGCGCGGTACTTCGCCTCCAGCGCAGCGATCGCGCGGCGGGCGTTGCCCGATGTGCGCCGAAGATCGTCGAGTGCGGCGTCGTAGCCTTCGGCGATGAAACTGCCCTTGCCACGCTCGGTGGGCGGCGAGGGGACGAGCGCGCGGGAATAAAGATCGGTGAGTGCGCCGTGGCCGCCCAGCCGGGGCAGAAGCTCTTCCAGCAAGGCCGGGCGATCGTCCAGCCCGGCCAGGTGGTCGCGGAGACGTCGCGCCCCGTCCAGCCCGTCGCGCAACTGGCCAAGGTCGCGCGGGCTGCCGCGCCCGGCCGCCACCCGTCCGATCGCGCGCCCCAGATCGGGCAGGGCGCGTAACGCCGCGCGAATATCGGCGCGAAGCAGCGGGTCGTCGTGAAGCCAGGCCACCAGCGCCAGCCGGTTCTCGATCGCGGTACGATCGGTGAGCGGGGCGGAAAGGTCCTCTGCGAGCTGCCGTGCGCCCGCTCCGGTCGCACACCGGTCGATCGATTCGATCAGGCTACCGCCACGCCCGCCGCGGCTCCCCTCGACGATCTCCAGACTGGCCCGGGTCGCGGCATCCATTCCCAGCGTAGTACCGCTCTCCAGCGCGACCGGCGGCAGGAGCAGGGGCAAGCTTCCCCGGCCTACGTGTTCGAGATAGGCGACCAGTCCGCCGGCCGCGGCGAGCATGGCACGCGAAAAGACACCGAAGCCGTCGAGAGTCGCGACGCCGTGGACCCGGCACAGGCGCTCCGCCCCCGCATCACTCGAGAATTCGTGTCGCGGGCGCGGCATTACTTCCCCGGGAGCGCTCTCCCAGCCTTCGGGCGAGACGATCTCGCTCGGTCCCAACCTGGCGACCGCCGCAGGCAAGTCGCCAATCGCACACTCCTCGAGCGTCATGCGCCCTGTCGAGATGTCGACTGCTGCGACGCCGCAGGTCCCGCGCAGTTCGCAGGCCGCGGCAAGCACGTTCGCGCGGCGCGGTTCGAGGAGCGATTCCTCGGTCAGCGTGCCTGCGGTCACGAACCTGACGATGTCGCGCGCGACCAGCGCCTTCGATGACGGCGTGCCTTCGCGCTTGGCCCGAACCTTCGCTTCCTCGGGGGTCTCGACCTGCTCGGCGATCGCCACCCGCTGGCCCGCCTTGATCAGCCGGGCGAGATAGCCTTCGGCCGAATGGACGGGCACGCCGCACATCGGGATCGGCGCCCCTCCGTGCTCGCCCCTGCTGGTCAGTGCGATATCGAGAATCTGCGCGGCGATCTTCGCATCGTCGAAGAACAGTTCGAAGAAATCCCCCATGCGGTAGAACAGCAGGCACCCTTCGGCCTGCGCCTTGAGCGCAAGGTACTGCGCCATCATCGGAGTCGAACCGCCCGCCACGCTGCGGGGGTTAGCCGGTGGGCTTCCGATTCGGAACGGCAAGCCGCGCGCCTTTCCCCTGTTGCCGCCCGCCGGTTTCCGTTAGGGCCTCAAGCGACAGCCGATGACAGGGGGAAACTTTGGCCGACGAGAAGCCCACCGCCTTCACCACGCGCGAAGCGCTGTTCTATCACGAGACTATCCGCCCGGGTAAGATCGAGATCATCGCTTCCAAGCCGATGGCGACCCAGCGCGATCTCAGCCTTGCCTATTCGCCAGGCGTGGCCGCTCCCGTGCAGGCCATTGCCGACGACCCGGCGAATGCCGCGAAGTATACCGCCCGCTCGAACCTGGTCGCGGTAATCTCGAACGGCACGGCGATCCTGGGGATGGGTAATCTCGGCGCGCTCGCCTCGAAGCCGGTGATGGAAGGCAAGGCGGTCCTCTTCAAGCGCTTCGCCGACGTCGATTCGATCGATATCGAGCTCGATACCGAAGACCCCGAGAAGTTCATCGAAGCGGTCGCCCTGATGGAGCCGAGCTTCGGCGGCATCAACCTCGAGGACATCGCCGCGCCGGAATGCTTCGTGATCGAGGCGGCGCTGCGCGAGCGCATGAACATACCGGTCATGCACGACGACCAGCACGGCACGGCGATCATCGCGGCAGCGGGACTCATCAACGCGTGCCACCTGACCGGGCGGGACCTCAAGGATGTCCGCATGGTGGTCAACGGCGCCGGCGCATCGGCGCTTGCCTGCACGGCGCTGATCAAGTCGGTCGGCGTCCCGCACGAGAACGTGATCGTCTGCGACCGCAGCGGGCCGATCTACCCGGGCCGCGACGGGGTCGACCAGTGGAAGAGCGCGCACGCGGTGCCGACCGAGGCGCGCAGCCTCGAGGAAGCGCTCGACGGGGCTGATATCTTCCTCGGTCTGTCGGCGAAGGGCGCGCTCAAGCCCGAGTGGGTCAAGAAGATGGCCCCGAACCCGATCATCTTCGCGATGGCCAACCCGGACCCGGAAATCCGCCCGGAGGATGCAAAGGCCGTACGGCCGGATGCGATCGTCGCGACCGGGCGCTCGGACTATCCCAACCAGGTCAACAATGTGCTCGGCTTCCCGTTCATCTTCCGCGGCGCGCTGGACGTGCAGGCGACCGCTATCAACGAGGAAATGAAGGTCGCCGCGGCGCAGGCCATCGCCGGTCTCGCCCGCGAACGCGTGCCGGACGAGGTCGCCGCCGCCTACGGCGTCAATCACAAGTTCGGTACCGATTACATCATTCCCGCGCCGTTCGATCCGCGGCTGATGGAAGTCGTCTCGAGCGCGGTGGCCAAGGCGGCGATGGATTCGGGCGTCGCGCGCGCGCCGATCGCGGATTTCGACGCCTATCGCCTCGCGCTGAAGGCCCGCCTCAATCCGACCACGTCGGTACTCACGCTGGTCTACGAGGAAGCCAAGGCCAATCCCAAGCGGGTCGTGTTTGCCGAGGCGGAGGAAGATGTCGTGCTGCGCGCGGCAATCCAGTTCCGCGACTTCGGTTACGGCACGCCGATCCTCGTCGGCCGGACCAAGGCGATCGTCGACAAGCTGCACATGCTGGGCGCGTCTAACCCGCAGGATTTTGAAATCCAGAACTCGGCGGACAGCAAGCTCGTGCCGCAGATGGTCGATTATCTCTACAACCGGCTCCAGCGGCGCGGCCGCACCATCCGCGACGTCAGGCGCATGGTGAACCAGGAACGCAACGTCTTCGCCGCTCTGCTCGTCGCGCTCGGCCACGGCGATGCGCTGATCTCCGGCCTGACCCGCACCTTTGCGCAGACGGCGCGGGAGGTGAACCTGGTGCTCGATGCCAAGAAGGACGCGATCCCGTTCGGCATCCACCTCATGATCGGCAAGAATTATACGGTGTTCCTTGCCGACACGACGATCAACGAACGTCCGTCGGCGGCGCAGCTTGCGCACATCGCCAAGGAAACCGCCGCGGTCGCCAGGCGCCTCGGCCACGATCCCCGGGTGGCGTTCCTGTCCTATTCCACTTTCGGCAACCCGCCGGGGCAATGGCTCGGTAACATCCGCGATGCGGTGGCCATCCTCGATGCCGAGGATCCGGGCTTCGAGTACGAAGGCGAACTGGCGCCCGACGCCGCGCTCAATCCGAAGGTCATGGAGCTTTATCCGTTCAGCCGCCTCTCCGCACCGGCGAACGTGCTGATCATGCCGGGGCTTCAGTCGGCGAACCTGTCGGCCAAGCTCCTGCGCGAACTCGCGGGCGCTTCGACCATAGGGCCCATGATGGTGGGAATGGAAAAGCCGGTACAGATCGCACCCATGACTGCGCTCGCGCCCGACGTGCTGACGCTGGCGGTTCTCGCGGCGGCGGGCGTGGTGGGCTGATCGCGACCAGCCGATACAAATCGCTACGCCGCGGTTCAGCCTGATGCGCTAGAATGGCTTCTCCCGCGAAGGAGAGGCCGCGCATGACGGGTGAGAAGACCATCGCGTACAACCGTTTCGGGCTGGGTGCTCGCCCGGACGACTCGCTCGGAGGCGATCCGCGCGGCTGGGCTGCGTCACAGTTGTCCCGTTTCGTCGCATCGCCGCCCGCGATCGCTGCGCAACCGAGCCGTGCCGAACTCGTGACGCGCTTTCGCGAGTATCGCGAGCAGGTACAGGAAGAGCGAAGCCGCAAGCGCGAGGATGCGGCCATGGCGCCCGGAATGGACGCCGCGATGGACAGCGTCCAGGAATCGGAAAACCGTCCGGCCAATATCCAGCGCGTCAACGGGCTGCGCATGGCCTATATCGGTGCGGTCAACGCCCGGCTGGCGTCTGCCGTTGCGACCGACACGCCGTTCGCCGAACGCCTCGTCCACTTCTGGTCCAACCACTTCGCCATATCGGCCGACAAGCAGCCGGTGGTTCCGCTCGCGGGCAATTACGAATTCGAAGCGATCCGCCCGCATGTGATGGGAAACTTTCACGACATGCTGGTGGCCGCGGTCCTGCATCCGGCGATGCTGCTGTTCCTCGACCAGGCGCAATCGGTGGGACCCAACAGCCGGATCGCGCAACGCGGCAATCGCGCGAACGGGCGCCAGCGCGGCCTCAACGAGAATCTCGCGCGCGAAATCCTCGAATTGCACACGCTTGGCGTGCGCACCGGATACAGCCAGGCAGATGTTACCGAACTTGCGCGCGCTCTGACCGGATGGTCGCTGGCAGGCCTGCGCGCCGGACCCCTCGCGCGGCTGATGCCGAATGCGGCGCCCGGGGAGACCGCCTTCGTCGAACCGCTGCACGAACCGGGCACACGCACGATTCTCGGAAAGCAATATCCCGACGATGGAGCCGAGCAGGCGCTCGCGGTCCTGCGCGACCTCGCTCGCTCGCCATCGACCGCGCGCCATGTCGCGACGAAGCTCGCCCGGCACTTTGCTGCCGACGATCCGCCGCCCGCAATGGTCGCGCGGCTCGAAAAGGCGTTCCTGGAAGGACAGGGAGACTTGCCGACGCTCTATCGCGCGCTGATCGATTCGCCCGAGGCTTGGAACGGCGATGCAGCCAAGTTCCGGAACCCGTGGGACTGGACGGTCGCGGCCCTGCGGGCGAGCGGTTCGCCGCAATTGCCCCAGCAGAGGGCCGCGCCTGCGCTCTTCCAGCAGCTGGGGATGCCCGTCTGGCGACCGGGCAGCCCGGCAGGGTTCGGCGATACCGCAGCCGACTGGGCCGGGCCCGGAGCGCTGATGACTCGGGTCGAGGTTGCCCAGCAGATCGCCAACCGGCGCGGAAACGCCGTCGATCCGCGAGCGATCGCCGAAGCTGTCGCGCCCGATGGCCTATCGCCGATGACCAATCAGGCGATCGCGCGGGCCGAACAGCCCTCGACCGGCCTGGCGCTCCTGTTCGCCAGCCCCGAATTCCTCCGGAGGTGATGTCGATGACCACGCAGATCGATCGCCGACGCCTGCTTGCAGCGGGCGGGCTGCTGGGAGCGATCACGCTGCTTCCCTCGGCAGCCTTCGCGGCCGCCCAGACCGACAAGCGGCTTGTTTTCCTGATCCAGCGCGGCGCTGCCGACGGGCTCGCGATCGTGCCACCGGTCGGCGATCCGGCGCTGGCCTCGCTGCGCGGCGCGTTGCGCGACGATGCACCGATCCCGCTCGACGGGATGTTCGGGCTTCACCCGGAGATGCAGGCAACCGCAGGCCTGTTCGCCGCCGGCGAAGCGCGTGCCTTTCATGCTGTCGCGACCGCCTATCGCGACCGGTCGCATTTCGACGGGCAGAACGTGCTCGAAAGCGGGGCCGCGGCGCCATACGGTCTGAGGACCGGCTGGCTGGGGCGGCTCCTCCCGCTGCTTCCCGGCGAGAACGAAGCGCTCGCGCTTGCGCCAGCCGTGCCGCTGGCGCTTCGCGGCAACCAGCAGGTCGCGACCTATTCGCCCAACCGTCTGCCCGACGCGAGCCAGGACCTGCTGCTCCGTTTGGGCGACTTGTATGCCGCAGATGCGCAACTGGCCCCGATGTGGGCCGAAGCGATCAAGACGAAGGAGCTCGCTGGCGACCTTGCCGGCAATGACGGCCGCAACGGCGGCGACCTCGGCAAGCTTGCCGCATCGCTTCTTGCCCCTGCGGATGGTGCGCGGGTGATGATGATCGAAACCGGAGGGTGGGATACCCATTCCAACCAGAAGGGCAGGCTCGCGGGTCAGCTGCGCGGGCTCGACCGACTGCTCGCCGAGCTCAAGGCAGGCCTGGGTGCGGCCTGGAGCGAAACTCTGGTTATCGTCGCGACCGAATTCGGGCGGACGGCGGCGGTCAACGGAACGCAGGGGACCGACCATGGTACCGCCTCGGCCGCGTTCCTCCTTGGCGGAGCGCTCGGCAAGGGCCAGCCGGTGGTCGCGGACTGGCCCGGGCTTTCGCACGATTCGCTGTTCGAGGGGCGCGATCTCAAGCCGACCGCAGACCTTGGCGGAGTGATCTCGGGCGCACTGGGCCATCACTACGGCATCGACCGGACAGCACTGGCAGGGTTGTTCGCGACTGCCTGACAGCTTCGCAATGGTTCCTTTACCCCGGACCGCCACAGTGCACGCATGGGGATCGCGAAACGGCCGAAACTGGCCACCAGCTATAGCGGACCGCGCGCGGGCGAGCGCGAGCAGGTGTCCTTCGATGCGCAGTGCAGCGTGGCCTCCGGCGCGGAGTTCCCCGTGGCGGTGCTCGACCTCGACACGCGCGGCTGCCGGGTTCGAGGGATCAATTCGGCAGTCACCAAGAACCAGCAGGTCGCCTTGCGCCTCGGATCGACAACGGTAACCGCGCGGCTCCGCTGGCTGAAGCGGGGAAGCGCCGGGCTCGCCTTCGACGAGCCGCTCGACGAGGCAACGCTGGTCGCCGCGAGAGCTGGCCAGACGGACAAATCGACATCGCGCGTGGTGCCGTTGCGCCGGCCGCCAACGGGCGGTGGTCAGTCCTCCTCGACGTAATCCGACAGATCGACGAAGTAGTCCTCGGGATCGGTCGGGTCGCACAGCACCCGGACAGGCTTGCCATTGAGCGAATCGCTGAGGTCGACCCAGATGTAATCGCTGTCGAAGCGGTGCAGCTTTCCGGTAGTGGGATGCGTCGCCTGGGCCGACACGCGGTAGGGATGGCGTCCGTTTATCGTCGTCGATCGATCGATCTGGCATGAAAGGAACTTGGCCTGGATCGGCATTCCGGCCGACTTGAGGCTGGCGATCGTGCGGCGCCGACGCAGGTGAAGCACGACCAGCGTCAGCCCGACGATGGCGAAGAGGCTGCCCATACCGCCGAAGATGGCGGGTCCCATGTGCCGTTCGGTGAAGCTGTCGACGCGCGCCTGTCCCGGCAAGCCGCGGTGATACGTCACGTCCACCGCCTCGCCCCGGTCGTATGCGGCCGGATTGCTTCCTACGCCGCCGACGAAGCGCTGCGGCGTGCCATTCTGGTCGCGCCATTCGACGATCGGCGCATAGACGTAACCGTCGTCGGAGGTGCGTTGCTCCAGATCGACGACCGTGCCGCGTGCATGGAGGGCGTCTTTCTGGAAATCGAGGTCGTCGAAAAGCATCCAGCCGCCCACTCCGGCGAACAGCAGACCGAACGCAGCGAACGCGCTGCCGAACCACAGGAAGAAACGGTCCCTCATCGAATCACCTCCGGCGGAAGCGGAAGTACCACACCTCGTGACCGTATACGGTACGCGCCTTGTGCTCGTAGCGGGTCTCCGGCCAGCCCGACGGGCGCTGCTGCCAACTGGCCCTGCTGTCCGCGACCCACTCGAATTCGTCGGTGAAGCGCCGCATGACCATCAGCGCGTGGCGCAGGTAGACCGGGTGGTCGGTACCGAAACGGAACTCGCCGCCGGGCTTCAGCTTGTCGGCGATCATCTGCACCGGACCGTCGTTCATCATCCGGCGCTTGGCGTGCTTGGCCTTGGGCCAGGGATCGGGGTGCAGCAGGTAGAGCATCGTCAGGCCGCCGTCGGGCACGCGGCGCAGCACCTCGAGTGCATCGCCGTGATGGATGCGCACGTTGGCAAGGTTGCCGTCGCGCACGTGGACGAGGGCTTGCGCCACCCCGTTGACGAAGGGCTCGGCGCCCAGAAAGCCATGATCGGGCAACAGGTCCGCGCGGTAGGCCATGTGCTCGCCCCCGCCGAACCCGATCTCGAAATGCAGCGGGCGCTCATCGCCGAACAGCCTCCGCGACGAGATCGGACCCTCGGCGGGCGGAGAGATTTGCGGCAGCAGCGTGTCGACCAGCGCCTGCTGTCCCGCGCGCAGCGGCTTGCCCTGGCTGCGGCCGTACAGCCGGTTGAGCGTGGTCGGATCGCCGGGTTTGTGCGCAGTCATCGCGTGCGCGCCTAGCGCTATTTCAACCAGGCGGTCCAGACTCCGTAGCCGCTGGTGAGGGTGAGCACGATGCCGACGAGGATGAGCATCCACTTGGCCGGCACGTGCTTGGCTGCCCAGGCACCGAAGGGCGCACCGAGCACGCCGCCGACCAGCAGGCCCAGCGTCGGTCCGGCGAGATCGGCCACGCCGAGGTGATAGATGAACGCGGCCGAGATCGTCAGCGTCAGGAAGAACTCGACCGAGTTGACGGTGCCCACGACCTTGCGCGGGTCCGCGCCCTGGACGAGCAGGTTCGACGTCACCACCGGGCCCCACCCGCCGCCGCCCGCTGCGTCGAGAAAACCGCCGACGAGGCCGAGTGGAGCGACGTATTTCGCCTCGCGCTGCTTGGGCGGGTAGAGGAGGCCGCGAACCAGCAGGTACACCCCGATGCCGGTCAGGTAGAGAAGTACGAAGGGCTTCACCAAGCCCGCGTCGAGGTTGGACAGCAGGTACGCACCGCAGATTCCGCCGATGACACCGGGTATCAGGAGCCGGAGAAACAGCCTCGCGTCGATGTTGCGGTGATAGAGATGGCTCAATCCGCTCGTCGCGGTCGTGAAGCACTCGACGACATGAACCCGCTGCGAGGCGACCGCGGGCGGGACCCCGAGAAAGCCGACGAGCAGGGTATTCATGATCACCCCGAACGCCATGCCCAGCGCTCCGTCGACGAGCTGCGCGGCAAAGCCGACCGCGATGAAGGGCAACAGGGCCCAGAGATTGAAATCGCCGAAGTCGATCATCGTGGGCCCTCGCTGGAGTTGCACGAAATACGTCGCCGTGTCGGGGGCACGGAACAAAGAAATTCTCTCAACGTGCTGCGGGAACGATCTGCTGCCGGTTGCGCTGTTTCGCGTTGTTCAAATGGCGGCCGCGGACGCGAGCCCTTATGATTCGTACCAAGACCTGCGATCCGGTCCCGCGGCTGGCCCTGGCCGTGTGTGCGGCGGTCGTCGTCAATGGAACGAAAACCGCCCGGGATGCGAACACCCCGGGCGGCTCTTCCCCCGTCCAAAGAGAAAGAAATCTCGTCGCTAGGTCAGGCGGCTTCCGCCTCGTCGTGCGGATCGCGCAGCACGTAGCCGCGGCCCCACACGGTTTCGATGTAGTTCTCGCCGCCGCACGAGTGGCTCAGCTTCTTGCGCAGCTTGCAGATGAACACGTCGATGATCTTGAGCTCGGGCTCGTCCATGCCGCCATAGAGGTGGTTGAGGAACATTTCCTTGGTGAGCGTGGTGCCCTTGCGGAGCGAGAGAAGCTCCAGCATCGCATATTCCTTGCCGGTGAGGTGCACGCGGGCACCGTCGACCTCGACCGTCTTGGCGTCGAGGTTCACGGCGAGCTTGCCGGTGCGGATGACCGACTGGCTGTGGCCCTTCGAGCGGCGGACGACGGCGTGGATGCGCGCCACCAGTTCCTCGCGGTGGAAGGGCTTGGTCACGTAGTCGTCGGCACCGAAGCCGAACGAGCGGATCTTGGAATCCATCTCGGAGATACCCGAGAGGATCAGCACCGGCGTCTGCACCTTGGCGACGCGGAGCTTCTTCAGAACGTCGTACCCGTGCATGTCGGGCAGGTTCAGGTCGAGCAGGATGATATCGTAGTCGTAGAGCTTTCCGAGGTCCAAGCCTTCCTCGCCGAGATCGGTCTGGTAGACGTTGAATCCTTCGGTTGTCAGCATAAGCTCGATCGCCTTGGCCGTGGTCGGCTCGTCTTCGATCAGCAACACACGCATGGCCAGGTTCCCCCCAGAGTGCCCCAAGTCCCGTGGTAACGACCCATCAACGGGTGTTGCCGCGGATTAACCACAAAACGTCTGAAGGAAAAAGGTTAACGGCGGGTAAAGCCGACGAGCAGAAATTAACGAGTCTTTTCGGCAACAGTGACTTACGGGACCGCTGGAGGCAGTCCGATGCCCCCAACGACTAGGGTTGACCGATACCGGCGAGCTTCTTCGCCCGGCGTCGCTGCACGCTCGATCCGATCCCCATCGCTTCGCGGTACTTGGCGACCGTGCGCCGCGCGAGGTCGAAGCCTTTGGCCTTGAGCAGGTCGACCAGCGTGTCGTCGCTGAGGATGGCTCCGGGATCCTCCGCTTCGATCAGCTGCCGGATGGCCGACTTGACCGCTTCTGCGCTGGCACCCTCGCCGTCGGCCGACGCGACACCGCTGGTAAAGAAGTACTTCAGTTCGAACGTGCCGCGCGGGCAGGCGAGGTACTTGTTGCTGGTCACCCGGCTGACGGTGCTTTCGTGCAGCTCGATCTCTTCGGCGACGGCGCGCAGGGTGAGCGGCTTCAGCTCCGACACGCCCTTGCGGAAGAAGCCGTCCTGCCGCTTCACGATCTCCGCGGCGACCCGCAGGATCGTTCGTGCCCGCTGGTCGAGTGCTTTCAGGAGCCAGTTCGCCTCGGCCAACTGGTCGCGCAGCCAGGCGTTGGCCGCCTTGTCGCCCGCCGCGCCGTCGCGCAGCTGCGCATAATAGGAGCGGTTGACGATCAGGCGCGGCAGGGTCGCCTCGTTGAGCGTGATGTCCCACCCCATGCCCGACGGGACGAGCAGGATGTCGGGCACGACCGCGGCCTCGCCGCTGCTGCCGAAGCGCAGTCCTGGCTTCGGATCGTAGCCGCGAAGTTCGGCGAGCATCTCCGCAAAATCCTCGTCGTCGACTTCGCACATGCGCTTGAGGCGCGCGACCTCGCCGCGGGCAACAAGGTCGAGGTTGTCGATGAGGCGCGCCATGCACGGGTCGTAGCGGTCGGCCTCGCGGGCCTGGAGTGCGATGCATTCGGCAAGCGACCGCGCGCCGACCCCGGTCGGGTCGAGCGACTGGACGACGGTGAGTGCTCGCTCGACCTCTGCGGTCGGCACGCCGAGCGCCTGTGCGACCTCGCCGACCGACAGCGAAAGGTAACCCGCCTCGTCGAGCTGGTCGATCAGCGCGCGGGCGATGAACTCCTCGCGCCGGTCGCGTGCCACTATGCCGACCTGGGCGTGGAGGTGTTCGGGAAGGCTCGGCCCGTCGGCAGTGCCACGCTCGTCGATCGAGGGCCCGTCTTCGCCTGCTCCGGAAGATGGAGCTGCACTCCAGTCGGCATCGCCGGTGTCGCGGTCCCGGTCGAGCGCCGAAGGGTCGATGTCGAGCGCTGCGTCGCCTTCGCCGGCGCTGTCGGCCCCGGCTTCCTGCGGCATCGCTTCAATGGGCGCATCGGGTGCCTCGTCCCGGCTGACTTCGCCCATCTCGAGCAACGGATTGGCTTCGAGCGCTTCGCCGATGAACGCCTCCAGCTCGAGGTTAGACAGCGCGAGCAGGCGGATCGCCTGCTGCAGCTGCGGCGTCATCACCAGCGATTGCGATTGCCTGAGGTCGAGACGGGGACCGAGCGCCATTATGCGTCGATCCGGTTCGCGCTTCGCACGAACCTGCGCGCGGTGCCGGCCCACTCCAGGGTTCCCGCAAAGTAATACTTTGCGGGATACCGCTCCCCCACCCGGCCACCCAAACAGGGTATCGTCATGGGTGGCCGGGTGGGGGAGCGGGCTGGTGCCGCCCCGGCGATCAGACGGTTGCTAAGCAGTGACACCTTGCCGATCGCCGGAAATCATAACGTGAAGTTCTCGCCCAGGTAGAGCCGCCGCACGTTCTCGTCGGCCACGAGATCCTCGGGTGTGCCCGCGAAGAGGACCTGGCCGCCGTAGATGATGCAGGCCCGATCGACGATCTCGAGCGTCTCGCGCACGTTGTGATCGGTGATGAGCACGCCGATGCCCCGGGTCTTGAGGTCCTTCACGAGGTCGCGGATGTCGCTGATCGACAGAGGGTCGATGCCCGCAAAGGGCTCGTCGAGAAGCATGATCGAGGGCTTGGCGGCAAGTGCCCGCGCGATCTCGCAGCGGCGGCGTTCGCCGCCCGACAGCGCCATCGCAGGGCTTTCGCGCAAGCGGGTGAGCCCGAATTCGTCGAGCAGGCGGTCGAGTTCCTGTGCGCGGGTCGCCGCGTCCGGTTCGACCAGCTCGAGCACGCAGTTGATGTTCTGCTCTACCGTCATTCCGCGAAAAATGCTGGTCTCTTGCGGCAGGTATCCCAGCCCGAGCACCGCACGGCGATACATCGGCAGCTTGGTCACATCCTCGCCGTCCATCAGGATACGGCCCGAATCGGGGCGGACGAGACCCATGATCGAATAGAAGCAGGTCGTCTTGCCGGCGCCGTTGGGGCCGAGCAGCCCGAGAACCTCGCCCTTGGCGACGGTCAGCGAGATGTCGGTCAGGACCGATCGCTTGTCGTAGCTCTTGGCGATCGAGATCACCTCGAGCCCGCCGTTGGGCATCGGGGCGTTGGCGTCGGTTGCAGGATTGGCGTGCACCGGGGCTTCAGGGTCGAGCATGCTCATGCGAGCCAGCATGTAGCATCCCTCCGGTGCCTGAAAACCCCGTTCGTGCTGGATTGGCAGGATTCGTGCATGGCAGGCCGGGCGAATTGTTGCGGTTTGGTTACCCGCACTTGCCCCGGGCCCCGCAATTTGAGATAGTCGCCCACGGAGAGAGGACAGGGGAGATAGGCTTCATGGCCAAGGCGTTCGATCGCAACGACGCTCACTCGCATGTTTCAGGAACGCGCAAGCTCGACTGGCGCAAACGAATGAGCGACAACATCGCCTATGCCTTGCTGGTTTACACCGCATTGCAGATCTTCGTGACAGTCGGCGCCCTGAAGGCCGGATCGACCTCGCTGCTGCCCTATCTCGCGCTCATCGTGCTCGTGGCGGCTATCATCCCCGCGTGCCGCATGTTCGAAGCGCGCTGGTTGCAGATTTCCGACGAATCCGCCGCCGATCCCGAATTCAGGTCCGCCTTTCGCCGGGACCAGATGATGCTGTGGACCCTGGCGATCGGGCTCCCCTTTGCCCTCACCGGTCTTTTCAAGCTCATCGCCTCGTTCGCCTGAGTCGCTTGCCCCGGCGGTTTTCGCCGCGTAGCGGCCGGGCATGAATTCTCAGCATTTGCTCGATGCCGCCGAGGCGCTGGTGGCGGCTGCGCGCCGCCACGGGGCGGACGCCGCCGATGCCGTCGGCCGCGGCGCCCTGTCCCGCGGGGTCGGAGTCCGCCTCGGGAAACTCGAGGACGTCGACAGCTCGGAAAGTCTCGAAGTCGGCCTGCGCGCCTTCGTCGGCCGGCGATCGGCAAGCGTTTCGAGTGCAGACCTGTCGCGTGCCGGGATCGAGGAGCTTGCCGAACGCGCGGTCGCGATGGCACGTCTCGCTCCCGAGGACCCCTTCGCGGGGCTTGCCCCGGCGCGAGCGTTGGCGGGCGGACCTTTCGCGGACCTCTCGATTGCCGATGAAGCAGACCCGAGCCCCGAGGACCTGCGCGCGCGCGCGCTCGAGGTCGAGGATGCGGCGCGGGCAGTCTCCGGCGTGACCAATAGCGAAGGCGGCTCGGCCAGCGCGACGCGCGCGGCTGCCGCACTGGTCACGAGCGAAGGGTTCGCCGGCTCCTACACCGGGTCTGCGTACAGCCTGTCCGCCGTGGTCATCGCGGGCGAGGGAGAGGGCATGCAACGCGACTACGAGGCGCGCAGCGCACGCCATCTCGCCGATCTGCCCGATCCGCAGGAGATCGGACGATTGGCCGGGGAGCGTACGGTCGCGCGCCTTGCCCCGGGATCGCTGTCCAGCGGGCCGATGTCCGTCGTGTTCGATCGCCGCGTTTCGGCCTCGCTCGTCGGGCACTTGCTCGGCGCGATGGGCGCGCCTGCGGTCGCTCGCAAGTCCAGCTTTCTTGCAGGGCGCGAGGGCGAGGCGATCTTCGCGCCCGGCATTCGCGTGGTCGAGGATCCGCTGCGTTTGCGCGGACTTCATTCGCGCCCCTTCGACGGAGAAGGCCTGGCCTGCCGCCCGCGCGTGCTGGTCGAGAATGGAATGGTCACCGGCTGGCTTACCAACGTCGCCTCCGCGGCGCAGCTTGGCCTGCCCCTGACCGGCCACGCCACGCGTGGCGGCGCGGGCGCGCCCGGAGTCGGCGCAACCAACGTCGATCTTGTCGCGGGCGATGAAAGCCTTGCCGAACTCATTGCCGATATCGAGGACGGCGTACTGGTCGATTACCTGATCGGGCAGGGCGTCAATCCGGTGACGGGCGACTACAGCCGCGGCGCGGCGGGACGAAGGATCGTGAAGGGCAAGGTCGAGGGGCCGGTGGCGGGGTTCACGATCGCGGGCAACCTGCTAGAGATGTTCGCGAATATGCGCGCTGCCAGCGATCTTGAAACCCACCGGGCGGTGAACGCGCCCAGCCTCCGGATCGACGGAATGACGGTCGCCGGCGGATGACGCGGCTTATCGTCGCGCTGCTGCTGTCACTCGTCGCCATTTCGCCGGCATCGGCGCTTTCCCCTGTCACGCCGACGCCGGACGTTCCTGCCGCGACCGCAGCATCGCCGGCGATCTCGACGGTCGCCGAAGACGGCTCCGACGAACGGATCGGCCGCAGGCTCCAGGGCATCTTCGGTGAGCTGCCCGCCTTTGCCGATGTCGAAGTGGCGGTGAATGAAGGCGTGGTCACCCTCACGGGCACCGTCCCCGCGGACGACGACATCGACCGCGCCGAAGGGATCGCGGGCCGGGTCGCGGGTGTGGTCACGGTCGAGAACCGCCTCGAACGCGATGTCTCGATCGACGGCGGTGCCGCGGTCGGCGGGCTGGCCGAAAGGGTCGCCGAATTCACCCGCCTCCTGCCGCTGCTCGGCCTGGCCCTGGCGGTGTGGCTGGGCATCTCGCTGCTCGGCTACCTTATCGCGGGCATCGGCGCGCTCTGGCAGCGGCTCGCGCCCAACTCGTTCCTTGCCGAACTGATCGCGAGCGCGATCCGCTTCGTGTTCGTCGTGGGCGGGCTCGTCGTCGCGCTCGACATCGTCGGTGCGACGGCTCTCCTCGGTGCCGTTCTCGGCGGTGCGGGCCTCGCCGGCATCGCGCTCGGCTTCGCGATGCGCGACACGATCGAGAACTACGTCGCCTCGCTCATGCTCTCTTTGCGCCAGCCATTCCGCGCGAACGACCACGTGGTGATCGACGGGTCCGAGGGGCGGGTCATTCGCCTGACCAGCCGGGCGACCGTGCTGATGACGCTCGACGGAAACCACCTGCGGATTCCCAACGCCAACGTCTTCAAGGCGACGATCCTCAACTACACCCGGAACCCGAAGCGGCGCTTCGATTTCCTGCTCGGTATCGATGCCGACGACGATCCCGAAGTCGCGCGCTGCGTCGGGCGCGACGCGCTTGCCGCGCTGCCCTTCGTGCTCGCCGAACCACCGCCCGAGGCCCGCACCGAGGAGGTGGGCGATTCTAACATCGTGCTGAAGTTCCTCGGCTGGATCGACCAGCAGGACAGCGACTGGTTCAAGGCCAAGAGCGGAGCAATCGCTGCGGTGAAGTCTGCCCTTGAGGACGCCGGCTTCGCCTTGCCCGAGCCGATCTATCGCCTGCGCTTCGACGCGCGCACGACCCCGCTCCCGTTCGAGCAGGTAGAGCACGGCGAGGTGCGCAGCGCGGGCAAGCCCAAGAAGAAACCGGACAGCAAGGCCGTCTCGCCAGAGCCGGAGGACGTCAGGCCGAACAGGGAAATCGCGGAAATGGTCGCCGACGAGCGACGCACAGCGCCAGCCGAGCAGGAGCGCGACCTGCTCGACGAAGGCCGCCCGGTCGAATAGGTCAGTCCTTGGCGGCCTTTGCCCGCTCGATGCACTCGAGCACGATGCGGCGCGCTTCGGCGGCGTCGCCCCACTTGCCCACGCGCACCCACTTCTCGGCCTCCAGGTCCTTGTAGTGGGTGAAGAAGTGCTCGATCTGCTGGAGCACGATCGACGGCAGGTCCTGCCGCTCTCCGACATCCGAATAATAGGGGAAGGTCGTGTCGACGGGGACGCAGATGAGCTTCTCGTCGCCGCCGTGCTCGTCTTCGAGATTGAGCACGCCGATCGGACGTGCGCGGACGACGCAGCCGGCGATAAACGGCGAGCGCGAGATCACCAGCGCGTCGAGAGGGTCGCCGTCGTCTGACAGCGTGTGCGGCACGAACCCGTAGTTCGCAGGATAGCGCATCGGCGTGTGCAGGATCCGGTCGACGAACAGCGCGCCGCTCGCCTTGTCGAATTCGTACTTCACCGGCTCACCGCCCGTGGGCACTTCGATGATGACGTTGAGGCTTTCGGGCGGATTGTCGCCCGTGGGGATCATGTCGATACGCATGACGCGGGCCCATAGGGCCGGCGATGCTGCATCGCAACACGAATACGTCGGAATGGTCCTATTGCGTGCGCGGGGCGAGCAGGCGGTCGAGCGGCTGTTCGCCTTCACCGGCCGGTTCGATCCATGGGAAACGCAGCCCGCCGGTCCACTTGAGGTCGACCGTGTCGAACCGGTCGCCGCGCTTCACGATGAGCCGTATCGGCGCCTTCCCGTCCCTCGCTTCCTTGACCGCGGTCGTCAGCCGGTCGCGGCTGAAGGCGAAGCCGTCGACCGCCTCGATCACGGTGCCGGGAACGAGGCCTGCATCATGGCCCGGACTGCCCCAGCGGGTGCCCGAGACCGTGCCGTCGCTGCCGACGGAGAAGCCAAGCGACCAGGCGAAGTCGCCCGCCGCGCCGCCCTGCTTGGTGAACGGGTTGGGCTCGTCCTTCCACACGAGGCGGTAGCCCGCCATCTCGATACCCCGCGTCGGCGCCGGCTGGCCGGGCTTGCGGAAGCGCGTGTCGAGGAAGCCCGCCCAGTCATATGGATGGACCGCGTTCAGCGCCGCGACGACATCGTCGAAGGTGTAGGTCTTCACGCCCCAGTCGCCCTCGGAGGTGCCGAAGAACACCTTGGCGAAATCGTCGAGCCCCCTGGCCTCGCCGGTCCCGCGGCGGATGATCTGGTCCGCCTCGAGCCAGATCAGCGCGCTCTCGCTGTAATAGTCGGTGCCGCGCGAGAGCGTGGGGAAGGGCTGAGGCTTGCGATAGGCGAGCGCGGGATTGAAGGTCGTGTCCTCGACCGAGCGCCATGCCCGGCCCGCCTGCGCCGAATAGTTTGCCGCATTGGTCGCGATCTCGCCGAGTGCGACGTCCTTGGGCTGCACGCCCGAGCGCGCGGCCAGCACGCTGTCCCAGAAGCTCGTCTGGCCTTCGTAGACCCACAACAGGTCGCCGTTGACCTGCGTGTGATAATCGGGCGCCCAGAGCGCGGCCGGGCGGCGGTGCTTCCCGTTCCAGCTGTGCACCATCTCGTGCGGCAGCAGTCCGCGGCGGTGCGCCTGGTTCTTCCAGTCGGTGAAGGCGTTGCCCGAAAAGGTGTTCTCGCTCGACCGGTGATGCTCGAGCCCGATCCCGCCGAGTTCGTCGGTCAGCGCGACGAGGAACTCGTAGCGATCGAACTGCCGCGTGCCGAACAGGTGGGTGATCTCGGCGACCATCTTGCGGTGGGTCGGCAACAGCTCGTCGGGCGCGGCAAGCTGGCGCGGGTGATCGGCGAAGACGTTGAGGGTGACGTTCTGTCCCAGGTCGAAATTCGTCCGGTGCGCGCCGGCGAACACCGGCGAATCGACCAAGGTCTCGTAATCGGTCTCCGCCCATTCGACCGTGCGCCCGACCTGCCGGGCGCCGTCGAGCGCGGCGGCGGCGGTCCAGCCCTCGGGCAGCGTCAACCGGGGACGCACCTTGATCCGCCGGACCGCGTGCCCGGCGGGATAGAGGCTCATCTTCTCCCACTGCACGTTGGCCAGCGCCTGGGTCATCAGCGGGCGCCAGTCTGACGAAGAGAACGGCGAGGTGTAGGTCAGAAACGCGTTCACCTCGCGCGCGCCGGCCGGCACCGCGATGCGGAAGGCATAAGGCTCGCCCTCGTCGCGTTCCCACGAAAGCGTGCGGCTGCCGCTGGTGAACTTGATGTCGCCCAGGCGATGGATCTGGCCGGTGGGGCCGTGATTGCCCGGCAGCCACTTGGGATACACGAGCACGAGTTCGCGCGTTCCGGCGGGCAGCGGGATCGTCTGCTGGGTGCGGAACGCGCGGCCGATCGTATCGCTGGCGTCGACCGCGAGGGTCATCGTGCCGCCCGGCCACGGCACGTCGCGGCTCGGCGGCAACGCAGGCACGCGCGCGTTTGCGGACACCGGAGGCATCGATCGTTCGGCGACAGCGGGGGCGGCGAAGGCGAGGACGGCGGCGGCGGTAATCAGGCGTGCGAACATGGCGCGCCGCATGGGGCAACAGCCCACCGCGCGCAACCCTCAGCTCGACGAGCGGCTTTCGCCTGCGTGCCGAACGCGCTAACGGCCCCGCCATGAGCAAGACCCCGCAAGCGATCCGCGGCACGCAGGACATCTTCGGCGCCGAGGCCGAGGCCTTCGCCTTCGTGGTCGAGACCTTCGAGCGCGTGCGCAAGCTGTACCGCTTTCGGCGCGTGGAAATGCCGGTGTTCGAACGGACCGAGGTGTTCAGCCGCGCGATCGGCGAGACGACCGACGTGGTCTCGAAGGAGATGTATTCTTTCGAGGATCGCGGCGGCGAGAGCCTGACCCTGCGACCCGAATTCACCGCCGGGATCGCCCGCGCCTTCATCACCGACGGCTGGCAGCAGCACGCACCGCTCAAGATCGCCACCCACGGCCCGCTGTTCCGCTACGAACGCCCGCAGAAGGGCCGCTACCGCCAGTTCCACCAGCTCGACGCCGAGATCATCGGCGCGGGCGAGCCGCAGGCCGACGTCGAGCTGCTCGCGATGGCCGACCAGCTCCTGAAGGAACTGGGCATCGCCGACGGGGTGACCTTGCACCTCAACACGCTGGGCGATGGCGACAGCCGCGAAGCCTGGCGGTCGGCGCTGGTCGATTACTTCCGCGCGGTGCGGGGCGAACTCAGCGAGGATTCGCAGGAGCGGCTCGAGAAGAACCCTTTACGCATCCTCGACAGCAAGGACCCGCGCGACAGGGCGTTCGTGGCGGACGCGCCGAAGATCGACGATTTCCTGTCGGGCGAAGCGCAGGACTTCTTCGGCAAGGTCACCGCCGGCCTCGACGCGGCGGGTGTCGCGTGGGAGCGCAACCCGGCCCTCGTCCGCGGCCTCGACTATTACCGCCACACCGCGTTCGAATTCGTCACCGACCGGCTGGGCGCGCAGGGGACGGTGCTGGGCGGGGGCCGCTACGACGGGTTGATGGAATCGCTTGGCGGTCCGCCAACGCCTGCTGTGGGCTGGGCCGCCGGGATCGAGCGGCTGGCGATGCTGGTCGGGGAGCCTCCCCGGCATACCTACGATCACGGATCGATCGTGGTCGTTCCGGTGAACGAAGCGGCGACGGGCGCCGCTCTCCAGATGCTGGCCGATCTCCGCCGCATCCAGGTCCCTGCCGAAATGGCCTTCAAGGGCAACATGAAGAAGCGCATGCAGAAGGCCGCGTCATCGGGTGCGACCCACGCGGTCTTCGTCGATGCGGAACGGTGGGCGTCCCGGCAGATCGAAATCCGCAATCTCAAGACGGGCAAGCAGACCCTGATCGAGGAAATCGAGATGGATGGCCTGCGCCCCGAACAGATCAGCGATCTTGCACGGCAGGTTACCGAACACCTCCAGATGGACGATTTCGAGGAGAACCCGCGCGGAGAGGATGCGTGGTACGGCCCGTATGATCTGGCCGAGCGTATGTTCGTACCCAAGCCATGACCATCCCCGCCGAAAGGCTCGGCCAGATCGCGCGCCGGGTCGCCGAATTCTAGACAGTCACCCATACCCCGGCCCCCGCTTTTCTTCTCGCGACATTCGAAGTGATCCGGGATTCGGATCATGTGCGGGATGAGATAGCGTGGGTCGAAAATCCTTTCCTACAGGCCCCTGCCTCGCCTAACCCCCTCCCATTATGCCCCCGAGCCAAGCGACCATGCAGTTTTCTCTTTCCCCTCAGCAGGTTGCGACGATCTCCGCGGCCCGTTCAGGTGTATACTTCGTGTCGCCTTTCGCCGGAAATGCCGCGTGACCATCCCCGCAGAACGCCTCGACCAGATCGCGCACCGGTTCGCCGAGCTCGAGGCGCGAATGGCCTCGGGAACGCTTGAGGGCGAGGCCTTCGTGCAGGCGAGCCGGGATTATGCCGAGCTTGAACCAATTGTGCGTCTGGCCGAGCAGGTCCGCACGATGCGCGCCGAGCTGGCCGAGCTCGAAGGCCTCGACGACGCCGATCCCGAGATGAAGGCGCTCGCCGAGGAAGAGATCATGCGCCTGCGCAATGCGCTTCCCGAGACCGAGCGCGCACTCTCGATCGCGATGCTTCCCCGCGATGCCGCCGATGCGCGGCCCGCGATGCTGGAAATCCGCGCCGGCACCGGGGGCGACGAGGCGGCGCTGTTCGCCGCCGACCTCTTCCGGATGTACGAGCGCTACGCCGCCGAGCAGGGCTGGCGGGTCGAGCCGGTGAGCATGAATGCGAGCGACATCGGCGGCTTCAAGGAAATCGTCGCCAACGTCGCCGGGTCGGGCGTGTTCGCGAAACTGAAGTTCGAAAGCGGCGTCCACCGCGTCCAGCGCGTGCCGGTGACCGAAAGCGGCGGGCGCATCCACACCAGCGCTGCGACGGTCGCGATCCTGCCCGAGCCCGACGAGGTCGACGTGCGGATCGAGGACAAGGACCTCAAGATCGACGTCTATCGCGCGTCCGGCGCGGGCGGTCAGCACGTGAATACGACGGACAGCGCGGTGCGGATCACCCACCTTCCGACCAATACGATCGTCACCTGCCAGGACGGCCGCAGCCAGCACAAGAACAAGGAAAAGGCGATGCAGGTCCTGCGCGCCCGCCTGTTCGAGCAGCAGCGCGAAGCCACCCAAGGCGCCGAGGCCGAGGCGCGCAAGGCGATGGTCGGCTCGGGCGACCGGTCCGAACGCATCCGCACCTACAACTTCCCCCAAGGCCGCGTGACCGACCACCGGATCGGCCTGACTTTGCACAAGCTAGATGAGGTGCTCGCAGGGCCGGGTCTTGGCGAGCTGGTCGACGCGCTGATCGCGGAGGACGAGGCCAAGCGGCTCGCCGCGCTTGGTGAGTAGAGAGAGGGGCGAGTGAGCGTCCGCGTCGCCATACTCGAGGCCGCCGAAGCGCTTTCGGCGACCTCGGATACGCCCCGGCTCGATGCCGAACTGATGATGGCCGCGCTCCTCCAGACCAGCCGTAGCGACATGCTGCTGCGGCGCATGGCCGACGAGGTGCCCTCGGGCTGGGGACACCTCGTCCGGCGGCGAATGGAGCACGAGCCGGTCGCCTATATCCTCGGCGAAGCGGAATTCCGGGGCCTCACTCTCGAGGTCTCGCCCGCGGTGCTGATTCCGCGCGGCGACAGCGAAACGGTCGTCGAAGCCGCGCTGGAGGCGAAACCGGATGCGCGGCGGGTGCTGGACTGCGGGACAGGATCGGGCGCGCTGCTGCTCGCCCTGCTCGCGGCGCTGCATGAGGCCCAGGGCATCGGAATCGATCGGAGCGAAGCCGCCGTCTCGGTGGCGCAAGCGAATGCCGAGGCAACCGGCTTGGGCGATCGGGCGCTGCTGATGGTGGCCGACTGGACCGCGCCAGGTTGGGCAGCCGAGCTTGGCACGTTCGACCTCATCGTCGCCAACCCGCCCTATGTCGAAGCCGATGCCGCGCTCGATCCCGACGTCCGCGAGCACGAACCGGCGGGTGCGCTGTTCGCAGGTACCGACGGTCTCGACGACTACCGAATTCTGGTCCCGCAGCTGCCGGCGCTGCTGGAAAAGAAGGGGATCGCAGTCCTCGAGATCGGGCACGAACAGGCCGAATCCGTCGGCCGGATTGCGTCCGATGCGGGGTTCACATCCGAATTGCGGCGCGACCTCGGCGGGCGACCGCGCGCGCTTATCCTCCGCCAAATCTGACTTTGGGCTTGGCAAAGCTTCGCGCGATGGCTAACTCGGACACAGACCCACCGGTCATGGCATGATGCCTCCCGGCCGGGTCTAGCTCCGACATTTGCTAGGCCGTCCGGGTGCGAACCCCGCTGGACAGGGCAAATGGGGCACCGCGCGCCCTGTGGGTCCGCGGCGAAAGGGGTCATGCGGCGGTACCCGGTATCAGGGAGATCATCGGGCCGCCTCCATACGAAGGAAGCGTTTTTCCTTGAATAACAATCGCAACAATCGCCGCCGCGGTCGCGGTAACCGCCAGCAGGGCGGGGGCAACCAGAATCGCATCGACAGCCGGGCGCGCGGCAACGCGCCGCAGCTGCTCGACAAGTACAAGAAGCTTGCGCAGGACGCCGCCCACAACGGCGACCGGGTGCAGGCCGAGTACTACCTGCAGTTCGCCGACCACTATTTCCGCGTCATCGCTGACAACAAGGCGCGCCAGGACGAGCAGCGCGGTGGCGGACGTCGCGACGAGCAGTTCGAGGACGACGGCGACGAAGAGGATTTCGACGCGCCGCGCCAGCAGCAGGGGCGCCAGAACGACCGGGGCGGCGATCGCCAGCGCGGTCGCGGCCGCCGCGACGAGCGCGACCTTCGTGACGACGGCGGTCGTTCGCAGCGCGACGATGCCGAGCAGGGCGACGAGGGCGACGAAGGCGAAGAGTTCTCGCCGAACGAGAACCCGTTCACCCGCGGCAATCGGGACCGTGATCGTAATCGCGGCCGCGATACGCAGGAAGAACCGCGCCGTGCGCGCGGGCGCCGGGGCAACGGCCGCGACGAGACGCTTGCCGATAATGCGGGCGAAATCGATGTTGCGGCGCTGCCGCCATCGATCTCGAGCGTTGCGACCGACGACGAGCCGGAAGAAAAGCCCAAGCGCAAGCTTCCGCCGCGCCGCCGTCGCCCCGCCGCCGACGACGCGGACGGCAACGACGAGAGCCTGAAGGCCGTCGGCTGATCGGATAGAAAGGGCGCGCGCGGTGGAGGAACGGCTTTCCCGCGCATGGTCGCTCGCCCTGACGCATCCGCGGCTCTGGGCGCTGGCGTGCGGAGTGCTCGCCGCAGGTGGATTCCCGCCGCTTCGGCTGTGGCCGCTGGCCCTGCTCGGCATTGCCGGCTTTGCCGCGCTGATCGTCGCTGCCTGCGACTGGAAGCATGCCGCGCGGCTCGGCTGGCTGTTCGGGGTCGCGCATTTCACCTTCGCGAACAACTGGATCGCGGACGCGTTCACCCACCAGTCGGAAATGCCCGCGTTCCTCGGCTGGATCGCAGTGCCGCTCCTGTCGCTCTACCTCGCGGTCTATCCTGCGATTGCCGCCGGGCTTGCCCGTGCGCTGGCCGGTCCCCGGCCCCTGGCGCTGGCCTTCGCGTTCGGCGGATCGTGGGCCTTTGCCGAGTGGCTGCGGAGCTGGGTCTTCACCGGATATGCATGGGATCCGCTCGGTCTCGTCGTGCTGGGCGCCTGGGACCGGCAGGGCCTTGCCGCGCTATTGCCCTGGCTCGGCACCTATGCGCTGTCGGGCCTCGTGGCGCTCATCGGCGCGGGCATCGCTGTCCTCCTTGCGAAACGCGCGTGGCTGAGGGCGGCGGCGGTGCTTGGACTGGTGGGGGTCGCCATGATCCTGCCTGGACCGGCCGCACAGCCGGGCGGGTTGCGCGTCACGCTGATCCAGCCGGGTTTCCAGCAGCGCGACCTCGACGATCCGGCCCAGTACGAGGATCAGTTCCAGGCCCTGTCAGCGCTTACCGGACCGCGCCGCGACGCCGGGAAGCGGCTCGTCCTGTGGCCGGAATCGGGGCTCCCTGATTACCTGCGGCCGGGGTATCCCAAACGCTACTATCTGGCGACGACCGCGGGCGGCGATCCCGGGTTCGCGCGCGAGCGGATCGCGCAGGCGATCGGCAAGGGCAGCCTGTTGCTGACCGGCGCGGTCGACCTGAAAGTCGAGGGCGGGCGCGCGGTCGGCGCGTACAACGCCATCACCGCCCTCGACGACGAGGGCGAGTTCGCCGGGTCCTACTACAAGGCGCACCTCGTTCCCTACGGCGAGTACCTGGCGCTGCGGTGGCTGCTCGAACCGCTCGGCGCGACGCGGCTGGTGGCGGGAACGATCGACTTCATTCCCGGCCCCGGACCGCGGACGATCGACCTTGGCGCCTATGGCCGCGCCGGGATGCAGATATGCTACGAGATCGTCTTTGCCGGGCAGGTGGTCGATCGGTCGAACCGGCCCGACTACATCTTCAACCCTTCGAACGACGGATGGTTCGGCGCCTTCGGGCCACCGCAGCATCTCGCTCAGGCGCGCATGCGGGCGATCGAGGAAGGGCTTCCGGTCCTGCGGGCGACCGTCAACGGGATCAGCGCGGTGATTGATGCCCGCGGGATCGTCCGCGGGCACCTTCCCACGAGCTTCAAGGGCGGGCGCATCGATGCCGCGGTTCCCCCCGCGCTCGCGCCGACGCCGTTCGCGCTGTTCGGCAATCCCCTTTCGCTGGGATGGGCGGGCCTGATGATCGCGCTTTCGCTGCTTGTCAGGCGAAGGCTGGGCGGCTAGGCCGCACCCGTATCCACACATAAAGCTTTCCTTATATCGGGGTCCCTACAGCCATGCGTTCCGACTTCCTGTTCACGTCCGAATCCGTATCCGAAGGTCATCCGGACAAGGTCTCCGACCAGATTTCCGACGCGATCGTGGACCTGTTCCTGTCGAAGGACCCGCATGCGCGCGTCGCGTGCGAAACGCTGACGACCACGCAGAAGGTCGTCCTCGCCGGGGAGATCCGCGGCGAAGGGATCATGGATACCGAGGGCAACTGGGCTCCCGGGGTAGAACAGGAAATCGAGGACACCGTGCGCGGCGTCGTCCGCGAAATCGGGTACGAGCAGGACGGGTTCCACTGGGAAACGCTCGACTTCTCCAACAACCTGCACCCGCAGTCGGCGCACATCGCGCAGGGTGTCGACGCGGGCGCCGACAAGGACGAGGGCGCAGGCGACCAGGGGATCATGTTCGGTTTCGCGTGCGACGAGACGCCCGACCTGATGCCCGCCACGCTCGACTACAGCCACAAGATCCTCGAGCGGATGGCCGCCGACCGCAAAAGCGGCAAGGCCGCTTTCCTCGAGCCCGACGCCAAGAGCCAGGTCACCCTTCGTTTCGCCGGCGGCAAGCCCGCCGCGGCCACGGCCATTGTCGTCTCCACCCAGCACGCCAAGGGCTACGACGAGGGTGCGAAGGAGGCCGAGCTGCACAACTACGTCCGCGGGGTGGTCGCCGACGTCCTCCCGCGTGAGCTGCTTACCAACGAGACGGTCTACCACATCAATCCGACCGGCTCGTTCGAGATCGGCGGACCCGACGGCGACGCGGGCCTCACGGGCCGCAAGATCATCGTCGACACCTATGGCGGTGCCGCTCCACATGGCGGCGGCGCGTTCAGCGGCAAGGACCCGACGAAGGTCGACCGGTCGGCCGCCTACGTCACGCGCTACCTTGCCAAGAACGTCGTCGCGGCGGGCCTGGCGCGGCGCTGCACGATCCAGATCGCCTATGCGATCGGCGTGTCGCAGCCGCTCTCGCTCTATGTCGACACGCACAGCACGGGCACCGTCGCTGACGAGAAGCTCGAAGAGGCGATCAAGGCCGTCGCCGCCGAGAAGCTGGGCGGCCTCACGCCGCGCGGTATTCGCGAAGGCCTGGGGCTGAACAAGCCGATCTACCGCAAGACCGCGGCCTATGGCCACTTCGGACGCAAGGCGTCGGGCGACGATTTCCCGTGGGAAAAGACCGACCTGGTCGACGCCCTAAAGGCCGCGACGAGCTAAATCCGGCCTTCGCGTACGTCGGCAAGATCGCCGGCGATCGTTCGCGCGGCAAACAGGTAGTGCGCGCCCGCCCACAGGTAGATTGCGCTGCAGATCGCCATTGAAAGGGCGAGCGCGGTGCCCGTGTCGTAGCCCGTGGCGAGTAATCGGTCGCTGCCGGCACCGATCATCAGCGGCCCGATCCCCCCGGCGAGCCCGCCGAGCACGTTGGTGAGCGCGTTGACCGTTGCGCGCGAACGATGGTGCACGAGGTTCGCCACGGTGCCGGTGGTCAGCCCGAGATAATTGAACTGCAGCAGCGTCGAAAACATGATCAACGCGATCACTTGCCACAACTCGTCGCGGGTGACCGCGAAGCCATACACCGGAAAACTCAAGAGCAGGCTGATGCCGGGAAGCCAGCCGTAGACCCGGGGAAACTTGGGCGCGAGCCGGTCCGCGACGAACCCGCCGAGCCCGATCGCAAGTGCGGCAGGCACGGTCGCCATGAGCGCGGTGGTCAGGCCCGCTTCCCCCGTCGAAAGCCCGAAACGGCGGCTCAGCAGGGCCGGCATGAAGGCGAGCAGGCCGAAACCCATGAGGGCGGCGAGCGACGAGCCGAACACCAGGTGCCGCGCGCTGGCTACGTTCCAAAGACGGCGTAACACCACTTTGATCGCCGGCACCGAATCGTCGCCCTGCACGTCGTGCGTCCCGCGCCCGGGTTCGGCGACGAACACCCAGACCAGCGCGGCGAGCAGCAGTCCGGGAATGCCGGTCACGATGAAAGCCCACCGCCAGCCCCAGATCTCCGCGATGTAGCCACCACCGGCAAGGCCGATGAACGCGCCCACCGGAGGGGCCAGCAGGAGCACCGACATCGCCGACGCGCGCCGCTGCGGCGGGTAGTAGTCGGCCACGACCGACTGGTTCGCGGGCAGGCCGACCGCTTCGCCGACACCGACGGCGATGCGCATGGCGAGGAGCTGGTACCATCCGGTGACGAGGCCGCTCGCGGTCGCAGCGAGCGACCAGAGGAACGTTCCGATGGCCGTGAACGTCAGCCGCCGACGGCTTTCGGCAAGGCGGGCGATGACGACACCCAGCGTGATGTTGAGCGCGGCATAGGCAAAACCGAGCAGCCCGATCTGTGCATCATTGAGGTCGAATTCGGCCTTGAGCGGCTCGACCAGCGCATTGACCACGATCCGATCGACGAAACCGATGGTTCCGATCGCGGTCAGAAGGAACAGGGCGAGCCCCGGCGACGTGCTGCGCATGCGTTTCATGCCGGTCAGCCGAGCGCCCCGGAGAGCCGCTCGACCGCCTCGACGAATTCCTCGCGAAAGGCTTGGACCACCGCCCGTGCGGGGCGGATGTCCTCGACCAGCCCCACTCCCTGACCGACAAAATAGGTCACAAGCTCGCGCGCTTCGGCGTTGCCCGCTTCGGCTGCCCGATCGATCCGCGCGAACGCCGGTTCGGAAACCATGCCCATCAGCGGCATCGGCAAGGCGCCGGGTCCGTCGTCAGCGTCCCACGCTTCGTGCCATGCGGTCTTGAGCTGGCGTGCGGGCTTGCCGGTCCGGCTGCGTGAACGGACGGTGTCCCGGCTGCGGGCGGTGACCATCTTTTCGCGGAAGGCCTCGCTGGCCTCGCTTTCGGGTGTGGCCAGCCAGACGCTGCCGGTCCAGGCGCCTTGCGCGCCTGCCGCCATCATCGCCGCCATCTGGCCGCCCGTCATGATTCCGCCAGCCGCCAGGACCGGGGTCCGGTGGCCCGCGCGGTCGAGCGCGCGAACGACCTCGGGTATCAGGACTAGCGTCGAGACCTCACCGCAATGTCCACCCGCTTCGCCGCCCTGGGCGACGATGATGTCCACACCCGCTTCGGCCTGGCGGATCGCGTGCTCCTTGGCACCGACGAGCGCAGCGACGGCCACGCCGCGCTTCTTGCCCTCGGCGATCATCGCGGGCGGCGCAATGCCGAGCGCGTTGGCGATCAGGCGGATGGGATGTCGAAACGCCACGTCCATCAGCGCCATGCCATTCTCGGGAGTGATGCCCATCCGTTCGCGCAGGGGCGTGACGCTGCGACTGGCTTCGACCCCGTACCGTGCAAGCAGGTCCGCCGCGAATTCGGCGTACTTCGCATCGATCGCCGCGGCGCGCGTGGCGTTGTCGGACAGATCGGCGACGCGCGGATCGATCGTCTCGGGCACGATCACGTCGACCCCGTATGGCGCTCCATCGACATGGGCGTCGATCCAGGCCAGCTCCTCCTCGAGCTGCTCGGGAGAGAAGCGGGTCGCACCCAGCACCCCGAAGCCGCCCGCCTTGCTCACCGCTGCGACGACGTCGCGGCAGTGGCTGAATGCGAACAGGGGAAACTCGGCGCCGGTCAGCGCGCAGACGCGATTGTCCATCACCTCTCCCTGGTCAGGCTTGCTCGCCTATGCGCGATAGTCTGCGATGATTCGCCCCGCCGCGGCAAGTTCTTCCTCGTGGCTCGCTTCGCGCCAGCTTTCGGCGAGCGCGGCCGCTTCCCATTCCTGCATCGCAGGATGCGCGATGACGCGTTCGACCCAGGCCTTTCCGTGTCCGACGTCCAAACCATAGGTTCGCACGCGAAAGGCCACCGGCGCGTAGAATGCGTCGAGCGCGGTGAACGACGCGCCGCCCAGCCACGGGCCGCCGAACCGGTCGAGGGCGGTCTCGAAAATTTCGCGGATGCGTGCGACGTCGCGCGTAAGCGCGGCGCTGTGCGGCCTTGGCTCCACGCGAACGCCCACGTTCATGGTGCATTCGTTGCGCAGGGCGGCAAACCCCCCGTGCATTTCCGCAACGGCGGCCTGCGCGAAAGCGCGCGCTGCTTCGTCGCTCGGCCAGATGCCGTCGTGCCGGTCGGCAAGGTAGAGCGTGATGCCGAGCGAATCCCAGACGGTCGTGTCGCCGTCGATCAGGACAGGGACCTGCCCGGTGGGGGAGAAAGGCCGGAACTCGTCGTAGTTCATGGGCTTGGTGAACGGTTCGATCCGGTCTTCAAATGGGATGCCGAGCGCCTTCATCAGCACCCAGGGGCGCAGCGACCAGCTGGAGTAGTTCCGGTTGGCGGTGATGAGGGTGTAAGACGTCATCGTCTCACTCCTCGTAGTGGGCCGTCGTCTTGCTGGCGACTTCCTCCGCCGACACGCCGGGGGCGAGCTCGATCAGGCGGAACGGGCTGTCGTGGTCCTTGCGCTGGAAGACGGCGAGGTCGGTGATCACCATATCGACCACGTTGCGACCCGTGAGCGGCAAAGTGCAGGACGGGATGAACTTGGGGCTGCCGTCCTTGGCGGTGTGCTCCATTACCACGATGATCTTCTTGACGCCGGCGACGAGGTCCATCGCGCCGCCCATGCCCTTGATCATCTTGCCCGGGATCATCCAGTTGGCGATGTCGCCGTTCTCGGCGACTTCCATCGCGCCGAGCACGGTCAGGTCGATGTGCCCGCCGCGGATCATCGCAAAGCTCGCCGCGCTGTCGAAATAGGCGCTGTGCGGAAGCTCGCTGATCGTCTGCTTGCCGGCGTTGATGAGGTCGGGATCGACCTCGTCGTCATACGGAAATGGCCCGATGCCGAGCATGCCGTTCTCGCTTTGCAGCGTTACGTGCATCCCTTCGGGAATGTGGTTTGCCACCAGCGTCGGGATACCGATGCCGAGGTTGACGTAGTAGCCGTCCTCCAGCTCGCGGGCGGCGCGGGCGGCCATGTCGTCACGGGTCCAGGGCATTCTCGTTCGATCCTCAGTTCGGGGTCAGGGGAGTGGGCAGCAGGAACCAGCCCGCGCCGATCAGCGATTCGAGCGGCGCTGCGGCGGCCGGCTCGCGCAGGTATTCGAACAGTTCGTCGAAATCGGAGCGCGCGTCGCCGGCGATCGCGACGACGCAGTGCGCCTTGGCGAAGTCGTCGCGGCGGGTCTGCTTGCGCTCTTCGGGAAAGCGAAGAAGCACCAGCTGGTCGCGTCCAGCGGGGTCGAGCCCGGAGGCCTGGAGGGCCTTGCGGACAGCGCCCGCCTGGTCGGCGGTCCGGCTTGACGTCCACCCGATCACGACATCCGCCGCGCGCAGGGCCGCCAGCCCGGCCACAAGCTCGCGGTCGGCCGGCAGCGGTCGGGACAGATCGAGCGTGCCCGTCTGTGGATCGAGGTCGACCAGCACCGCCGCGGGGTGGATCGAGCAGTCGCGCGTAACCGGCGCCATGCTTGCGGAATCCGCCAGGACCGCCGACCGGCGCTCGCCGCCGACCACGGGGATCGCTGCCTGCTGGACGGCAAATTTCGCGAAGGCGGTCGCGGTCGTGCCCGAAGCGCCACCGACGGGGGCGAACGAAGGCGGGGGCAATTCGGTGAGATTGGTGAGCCTTACTCCCGCGGCGTTCGGCAGAGAGGCGGCCGGGGCATCGGTTTTCGGGGCAACGGCTTGCCCGCTCGGGACCACAGGTTGTGCGGAGGTCCGACCAACTGGTGCCGCCGCCTCCCCGGATATTCTGGCAGCGGGCAATGCATTGATCACCGTCACCGTCGAACCGTCCGCGAATGTCGCTTCGCGGACCGTTGCTGGAAGCGTTCCGGGAAGCGGCTGCGCCTGGGCCGGAGCAGAGGCGATCTCGACAGGGCGCGGCTCCGCGGGGAGGACGACTGCCGGCCGGTTCCTCGCCGGCTCGTCTCCGTCCATCCGCGTCTTCGCGATTCCTCCGGCTGCGAGCACCGGCAGCGCCGCAGCCACGCAGCCCGACAAGGTAGTGGCCGCCAGCAGCGCCGTCGCCAGGGCTAGTTTGTCCCGCATGCGCCTCATTCTCCCATGATCGACCCGGTCGGCGTGCGAAGGTTCACGCGGCTTCCCGTTCACGGACTGTACGAAACTCGATCTTCTTGTCGTAGGGCGCGCCGACGATCATCCGTTGCACGTAGACCCCGGGCAAGTGGATGCAATCGGGATCGAGACTGCCGACGGGGACGATCTCTTCGACCTCCACGACGCACACCTTCCCGCAGGTCGCGGCCGGCTGGTTGAAGTTTCGCGCGGTCTTGCGGAATACGAGGTTGCCGGTCTCGTCGGCCTTCCACGCCTTGACGATCGACAGGTCGGCGAAGATTCCCCGCTCGAGGATGTATTCCTCGCCGTCGAAGATCTTGCTCTCCTTCCCCTCCGCGACCTTGGTGCCGACGCCGGTTTTCGTGTAGAATCCGGGAATGCCCGCACCGCCGGCCCGCATGCGCTCGGCGAGGGTGCCCTGAGGGCAAAATTCGACCTCGAGCTCGCCTGCCAGGTACTGGCGCTCGAACTCCTTGTTCTCGCCGACGTAGGACGAGATCATCTTCTTCACCTGCGTGGTGCGCAGCAGCTTGCCGATGCCCTCGTTGTCGATGCCGGCGTTGTTGCTGGCGAATGTCAGGCCGGTGACGCCGCTGTCGCGGATCGCGTCTAGCAGGCGCTCGGGGATGCCGCAGAGGCCGAAGCCGCCGCTGGCGATGAGCATGTCGTTCTTCAGGATGCCGTCAAGCGCGGCGGCGGCGCTGGGGTAGATCTTGTTCATCGGGCGGAGTCTCTAGCGGGCGCCAATGCCAGTGTCATCAACCGCGAACGGTCGCACTGACGTCACAGGTTGGTCATGTGACTGCCATGCCCGGCACTTTTTCGGCGACTTGCAAAAAACGGCACAGAGAATGTCCTTTTCGCACTTGCACAATGCGCTGCAGCGCAACATATTCCGACCTGCCTTTCAGGCATCCTCTCCCAAGACTTCCAAGGCCCGGCGGGTTTTCCCACCGGGCCTTTTTTTGTCCGCTTTCCGGGTGGCCGCTCGGCACGGAATCGCCGCCCGTTCATTGGCAAAGCGATGACCGCTTCCTAGCTGAGGGGGGAATCGAGACGGAAGCGACGAGGAAGGGGCCCAGAAATGGCCGACACGGACGCCATCGCGGCGACGGACGAAAGAACCATCCGCCTGCAGGTTGCAGCAGCACGGCAGGAGGAGAGCGGCCAGGGCATCGCGCGCATGCCGCGCTCCGCTTTCCAGCAGCTTGGAATTACCGAAGGCGACGTAGTCGAGATCGCGGGCAAGCGGACTACTGCGGCGATCGCCGCGCCCGCCTACGACGAGGATCAGTCGCTCGAGGTCGTGCGCCTCGACGGGCTCCAGCGCGGCAATGCGGAGATCGGGTCGGGCGAACACGTGATCATCCGCGCCGCCCAGTCGCGCCCCGCGACGCGCGTCGTCTTCGCTCCGGCCCAGCGCGAGATGCGCCTCCAGGGACCGACGCAGGCACTGCAGCGCAATTTCTTCGGCAAACCCCTCGTCGCGGGCGACGTGGTCGCCACGACCGGCCAGCAACCGGTTCAGAACATGCCGCCCGATGTGCGCAGGATGTTCAATGCGCCGGCCTATGCCCTCACCCAGATCAGGCTTTCGGTCGTCTCGACTTCGCCCAAGGGCATCGTCCATATCGACGAGAACACCGAGGTCGAGCTGCGGGCTGAATTCGAGGAGCCGCGCGACGGGCGCGCCGTGGTCAACTACGACGACGTCGGCGGCATCGGCGACACGATCCAGCAGCTGCGCGAGATGGTCGAGCTGCCGCTGCGCTATCCCGAACTGTTCACGCGGCTGGGAGTCGACCCGCCGAAGGGCGTGCTGCTCCACGGCCCGCCGGGAACGGGCAAGACGCGGCTCGCCCAGGCCGTCGCCAGTGAGAGCGACGCGCACTTCATCACCATAAACGGGCCCGAGATCATGGGTTCGGCCTATGGCGAGAGCGAAAAGCGCCTGCGCGAGGTGTTCGAGGAGGCGGCGAAGAACTCACCCGCGATCATTTTCATCGACGAAATCGATTCCATCGCGCCGAAGCGGAGCCAGGTTCCCGGCGAGGCCGAGAAGCGCCTCGTCGCCCAGCTCCTGACCCTGATGGACGGCCTCGAGGCGCGTTCGAACATCGTGGTCATCGCGGCGACCAATCGCCCCGATGCAATCGACGAGGCGCTGCGCCGTCCGGGCCGGTTCGACCGCGAGATCGTGATCGGCGTGCCCGACGAGAAAGGCCGCCGCGAGATACTCTCGATCCACACCCGCGGCATGCCCCTCGGCGACAAGGTCGACCTCGACGAACTGGCTCGGACCACGCATGGTTTCGTCGGCGCGGACATTGCGGCGCTCGCGCGCGAGGCGGCGATCGAGGCGGTGCGGCGGATCATGCCCAAGCTCGATCTCGACGCGCGCGAAGTGCCGGCGGAAGTGCTTGAGGAGCTCTATGTCGGGCGCGAGGACTTCCTCGAAGCCCTCAAGCGCGTCCAGCCCAGCGCTATGCGCGAGGTGATGGTGCAGGTCCCCAACGTCTCGTGGAGCGATATCGGCGGCATGGCCGAAGCGATCGACTCGCTGAAGGAAGGGATCGAGCTGCCGCTCAAGAACCCCGATGCCTTCAGAAGGCTCGGCATCCGGCCGGCCAAGGGCTTCCTGCTCTATGGCCCTCCGGGCACCGGCAAGACCCTGTTGGCCAAGGCAGTCGCCAAGGAATCGGAAGCGAATTTCATTTCGCTGAAGAGCTCCGATCTCCTCAGCAAATGGTATGGCGAGAGCGAGCAGCAGATCGCCCGGCTGTTCCAGCGCGCCCGCGCCGTCGCGCCGTGCGTGCTTTTCATCGACGAAATCGACAGTCTTGTGCCAGCCAGAGGGTCCGGCCAGGGCGAGCCCCAGGTGACTGGACGCGTCGTCAATACGATCCTTGCCGAGATGGACGGGCTCGAGGAGCTGCAGTCGGTCGTCGTGATCGGGGCCACCAACCGTCCCACGCTGGTCGATCCGGCGCTCTTGCGCCCGGGACGATTCGACGAGCTTGTCTATGTCGGAACCCCCGACAAAGGCGGCCGTGAGATGATTCTGAACATCCACACGCGCAATATGCCGCTTGCCGACGACGTCGATCTGGGAGGGGTGGCCGCCGATACCGAGCGCTTCACCGGTGCCGATCTTGAAGATGTCGTCCGCCGCGCCGGCCTTACCGCGTTGCGCCGCGTGGGAGGCGAGGTCGAGTCCGTAACCGCGGCCGACTTCGCCGACGCCCTCAAGGATTCGCGTGCCACCGTCACTCCGGCGATGGAAGAAGAGTACAAGAAGATGCGCGGCGAGTTGAAGAAGCGCGTCGTCGAGGCCGCGACCGGGATTGGCTTCGTGAGCGAAGGCATGCTCACGCCCAAGCGCGAGCACAAGCACGCGCCGGCGTCGGTGGACAGCAAGAAGGACGACTAGGGGCTAGGCCGCCCCGCCGTCCGCTGCGACGGCGGCATGCAGCAGCGCTTCGGGTTGCTCGCGGCGCAGCCAATCGAGCATGTGCTCGCGCACCGCGCAGCGCAGTTCGAACAGCTCGGCTATCGTCGCCGCGCTCATCGCCAGGCGAAGCTCGATCGAACCCGCGCGCGCCTCGGTCATCAGGGCGCTCGCCGTGCGGCGATCCCATTGCGGTTGTTCGGCCACGAAGCGTTCGAATTCGCCCCGGATCGGCCCGACCTGGGCTTCGGGGGCTAGGTGCAGGAAGACCGGCCCGGTCAGAACTTCGCTCGCCCGCGACCAGTTCTCGAAGGTGTTGTCGAGGAATCGCGACGTGGGCACGATTGCCGCCCGCTCATCCCACATCCGCACGACGACGAAGCTCATGCGGATTTCCTCGACCCGGCCGGTATGGCCATCGATGACGACCATGTCGCCCAGACGCAGCGGCTCGGTAATCGCCATCTGCAGCCCTGCGATCAGGGACTTGAGCGCCGGCTGGGCCGCGGCACCCACTGCCAGCGCGGCGAGACCGGCCGACGCAAGCAGGGTCGCGCCTACTTCGCTGACGCCGGGAAGCTGGAACAGCATCAGCCCGACCGTCACGAACACGATCGCGAAAGTGGCGGTGCGCGAGAGGATGGCGACGCGTGTGCGGCGGCTGCGCGCCGCTGCGAGGTCGGTCGACAGTTCCGCTCGGTATTCGAGCGCGGCAGCGAACGCCTTCACCAGGGTGAATGCGATCCATCCGACGAGCGCCGGGACCACGAAGCGGGCGACCGAGTGCCAAGCCGCCGCGATCGCCGCATCTCCCTGGGCAGCGAGCGTGAGACCGATCGCGATCGCCGCCCAGCGGGTCGGACGGCGAAGCTGCTCGACCACCATTCCATCGACTTCGGTTTCGGTTCGCGCGGCGAGCCGGCGGGCTATGGCGAAGACCGTTCGGTGAAGCACGACTGCCAGCAGTACCGCACCCAGCCCATAGATGGCGGCGTGCGCCAATGCAGACCAGTCGATAGTGTAGCGGGAAGGATCGAGTTCGCTGAAGTCTAGATCACTGAACATGGAGGTGCGCCCTATGGCTCCTCCGAAGCGCTGGCAAGCCGTGTGGTCAGGTGGCGGGCAGCTTGATCTTCACGCGCACTCCGTCCTTGGTAAAGGTCCGGTCGATACTGCCGCGCAGTTGCTTGGCCGCGCCAGTCATCAGAAGGCTGCCAAAGCCCTGGCGTTCGGGCTCAACACCTTCGCCGGGGCAGTGTTCGCGCCACTCGATCTCGATCATCTCGTCCACGTGCCGCCACTGGACCGCCAGGGTTCCGCCATGCTGCCAGCAGCCGTATTTCACCGCATTGGTGGTCAGTTCGTGCAGCACGAGGCCGAGGGGGGTCACCTGCTTGGCGGGTAGGTCGACCTCCGGCCCGTCGAGCTCGATCGTGCGCGTCGACGTGAGGTAGGGGCGCACCGTCGTCTCGACGAGCGACCGGAGCGAGGCCACGGGAGTTTCCAGCGTTCCCTGCGTAACCTCGTGCGCGGTCAGCAGCGCATGGATCCGTTCGGCAATCCGGTCCACAACCGGCTTGGCTTCGGGATTGTCGCGCGCGCTCATCCGCACGATCGCGAGGATGACCGCGAAGAGATTCTTGACGCGGTGGTTCAGTTCACGGGCGAGCAGGTCCGCGCGGTCGCGGGCCTCCGCAAGCGCGTTCGCCTGCGCGGCTTCGACTTCCGCCCGAGCGGCGCGCAGCGAAAGGCGCAGTCCCAGCCAGAGGGTGACGAGGACGATGGCGAGCAGGGCGAGCAGGAGGGGAACGACGCGACCCTCGGCGCGCGCGGTTTCCTCGGTCGCGTCCAGCAGGATATCGCGCTCTATCTCTTCCATTTCGCGAACCGCGAGCCGCAGGCGCTCCATGACCTCTTGACCCTCGTCGGTCAGCATCAATTGACGTGCGCTCAGGAGATCGCCCTGCTCGATCATCCTGACTGAACCGGCCAGTTCGGCAAACTTGGCGTCGGCGAGCGTTTCGATCTCGTCGACGAGCTCGCGTTGGCGGACCGTCATGGAGTCGCCCAGCAACGCCCGCAGGCGCGGGACTGCCGGTCGGTACTGCTCCCGGCCGAGGTGGTACGGCTGGAGGTATCGACGGTCCAGCGTGATCAGGTAGCCGCGCTGGCCCGTCTCGGCGTTGATCGCGGCCCGACTGATGTTGCGCAGTTCCAGCATGATTTCGTTGGTCTTGAAGACCTGCGCGCGTTCGCTGCGCTCGGCCTCGATCGTCGTGAAGATCAGGAAAATGGCGCCGATCAGGGCCGCAGCGATGACCACGAAGACGCCCAGCGAGCTCCAGCCGCCGCGCGTGCGAGGCAGGTAGAATGTCGCCGGTTGGCGCGATGGAGTGTCAGTCTCCTCGGTCACGACCGGCAGATACGCCTGAAGAGGGCGGCGCACAAGTTAAGTTTGATCGTAAAAAGCTCATTGTATCAATGGGCTGTGCCCCAGCTTGGTCCGAACCCGATCTCGATCCCGAGAGGTACATCGAGCGCAACGGCGGGAAGCGATGCCTCGGCCATCACCCGCTCTATGACAAGCGAGGCGGCGGCGACGTCGCGTTCGGGCAATTCGAACACAAGCTCGTCGTGCACTTGGAGCAGCATCCGGACATGCCCCAGCCCGGCGGCCTCGAGCGCGGGCATCATTCGCGCCATCGCGCGCTTGATGATGTCGGCGCTGGTCCCTTGGATCGGAGCGTTGATCGCGGCGCGCTCGCTGCCCTGGCGCTCGGCCTGGTTGCCCGACTTGATCCGAGGGAACCATGTCTTCCTACCGAACAGCGTCTCCGAATACCCTTTCTCACGCACGCTCTCGAGCGTGGTGTGGATGTAGCTCTGGATGCCCGGGAAGCGCTGGAAATAGGTGTCGATGATCGCCTGTGCTTCGTCGGCTTCCATCCCGAGGCGACCGGCAAGGCCCCAGCGGCTGATGCCGTACAAGATCGCGAAGTTCACCGTCTTGGCGCGCGCGCGGGTGTCACGATCGACGGTCCCGAACATCTCCATGGCGGTGCGGGCGTGGATGTCCTCGCCCTGCGCGAAAGCGTCCTTCAGCTGCGGGACGTCGGCCATGTGCGCGGCGAGCCGCAATTCGATCTGCGAATAGTCGGCCGCGAGCAGGACGTTGCCTTCTTCCGCGACGAACGCTTCGCGGATCTGGCGGCCGATCTCGGTGCGGATGGGGATGTTCTGCAGGTTGGGATCGGTCGATGAGAGGCGCCCGGTCTGCGCCCCGACGAGACTGTAGCTGGTGTGGACCCGGCCAGTATCGGGATTGATCGCCGCCTGCAGGGCATCGGTATATGTCGACTTGAGCTTGGTGAGTTGGCGCCATTCGAGGACCTTGGTCGCCACTTCTGCGCCTTGCGCGGCGAGCCCTTCGAGGATCGCCTGGTTGGTCGAATACTGCCCGCTCTTGCCTTTGCGCCCGCCCTTGTAGCCGAGCTTGTCGAACAGGACGTCGCCGAGTTGTTTCGGGCTGCCGATGGTGAATTTCATCCCCGCATCGTTGTATATTTCATCTTCGATGCGGGCGATCTCGGTGGCGAATTCATCACTCAGCCTGGCGAGGCGCTGCCGGTCGACCTTGATCCCATCCCGCTCCATCTGCGCAACGACCGGGATCAAAGGCCGGTCGACCCGCTCATAGACCTGTGTCCCGCCTTCGACGGCAAGGCGGGGCTTGAGCGTGGTGTAGAGCCGCCAGGTCACGTCCGCGTCCTCGGCGGCATATTCGGTGGCGCGGTCGAGCGGGACCTCGCCGAAGGGAATCGCCTTCTTGCCGGTGCCGCAGATGTCCTTGAAGGCGAGCGTCGTGTGGCCGAGGTGGCGCTCGCTCAGTTCGTCCATGCCGTGACCGCCGCCGATCCCGTCGAGGCTCCGTCCGGCATCGAGCGCGAAGCTGAGGATCATCGTGTCGTCGATGGGGGCGACTTCGATTCCGGCACAGCGCGTCAGGATGTTGAGGTCGTACTTGATGTTCTGGCCGACCTTGAGAACGGCGTCTCTCTCCAGCAGCGGCTTCAGGGCTGCATAGGCGGCCTGCCGCTCGACCTGCTGCGGCTTCTCGGCGAACATGTCGGCGCCGCCGCCATCGGTGACAATGTGCCCCAGCGGAATGTAGCAGGCGTCGTTGGGACCCAGCGCAAGACTGATGCCGGCGAGCTCGGCGCGCATCGCATCGAGGCTGCTCGTCTCGGTGTCGATCGCGACCAATCGCGCGGCAAAGGCTCGCTCGATCCAGTGCTCAAGCCGCTCCATCGTCGTCACGCACTCGTAAGTCGAGCGATCGAAGGGAGGCATCTCGGGCGGCGGCTGGCGATTGCCGGATGCACTCGCCGCTGCTCCGGCGGTCTGCGGCTTCGCGGGGTTCAGCTGGGTCGGGCGATCGGGGCTGCCCCGCCCCGCGTCGAGGCGCTTCAGCAGGCTGGTGAACCCGTGCTCTGACAGAAACGCGGCGAGCGGCCCGGGAGGCACGCCGTCGAGTTTCATCTCGTCGAGCGGAATGGGAAGCGCGCAGTCTTCCTTCAGCTGGACGAGCACGCGCGACAGTTCGGCCATCTCGCGACCTTCGACCAGGCGCTCCTGAAGCTTCGAAGGCTTCATCGAAGGCGCCGCGTCGAGCGCGGCGGTGAGGTTGCCGTATTCCTGGATCAGCTTGGTGGCGGTTTTCGGTCCCACTCCGTAGATTCCGGGAATGTTGTCCACGCTGTCGCCCATCAGGGCGAGGACGTCGCCGACCAGTTCTGGCGGAACCCCGAACTTCTCGACCACCTCGGGGATGCCGATCCGCTGGTTCTTCATCGTGTCGAGCATGTCGACGCAGCCGCCACCTTCGCCGCATTTGCCGACGAGCTGCATGAGGTCCTTGTCGCTGGAGACGATGGTCACGTCCCACCCGCGCCGCGTCGCTTCGCGAGCATAGCTGGCGATGAGATCGTCCGCCTCGAGGTCGTCTTCCTCGATGCACGGCAGGCTGAAAGCGCGGGTCGCGTCGCGGATCAGCGGGAACTGCGGGACGAGATCCTCGGGCGGGTCCGGTCGATTGGCCTTGTACTGGTCGTAAAGCGCGTTGCGGAAGCTGGTCGAGCCCTTGTCGAGAATCACCGCGAGGTGGGTCGGTCCGTCCGCCTTGTCGAGATCGTCGGCCAGCTTCCACAGCATCGTAGTGTAGCCATACACGGCACCTACCGGCGTCCCGGCCGGGTTGGTGAGCGGCGGAAGCCGGTGGTAGGCGCGGAAGATATAGGCCGATCCGTCGACCAGGTAGAGATGCTGCTTGTCTGCCATCGCTGCCCTGCTAGCAGCCGCGAACAGGATGGTCAGCCGCTTTCGCCGATCGCCGAAAAATGGCGGAAATCCGGCAACTTCATGGCGATTTGCGGCGAAAATTCGGCGAAAATGTGCGAATCGGCTTGCAGTGCCACAAAGTCGCCATTATTTGGGGAGGGCACGGCGGTTTCGCCGGGCTTTTGAAACCGCTGTTCAAGGAACAACGAACTATGCGTAAGATCATCCTCGCCGCCGCCGCTGGCGCCGCCGCCCTGACCCTCTCGGCTTGCTCGGAAAAGACCGAAGACGCCGCCGCTGAGACCGCCGACGCCGCGATGGCCGACGCTGAAGCCAACGCCGACGCCGCTGGCGAAGCCGTCGATGGCGCTGCCGACGCGACCGCCGAAGCTGCTGGTGACGCCGCTGCCGCGACCACCGAAGCTGCTGCTGCCGCCGAAGGCGAAATGCAGGACGAGACCGCTGCCGAAGCCAAGGCCGACTGAGCCTTCGCGTCCAGCGAATCTTTCGGAAGGGCGGTGCCGCAAGGCGCCGCCCTTTTCGTTTGCGCCGAATGCGCGTAGCCCGCGCGCATGACCCGGATCGTCTTCGTCCTGTTTCCCGGCGTGACCCAGCTCGACATGACCGGGCCGGCGCAGTTTCTCTCGCGCCTTCCGGGATCCACCACCATTGTCGCTGCGCCGTCTGCCGATGCGGTGCGTACCGACTGCGGGTTCGCACTCGTGCCCGCTGCTGCCTTCGCCGATACGCCGCAGGCCGACATCCTCTGCGTGCCTGGTGGTCACGGGGTGGCCGACGCCCTCGAATGCAATGAAACGATCGATTTCATAAGGCGCCAGGCGGCGGGCGCCAAATGGGTGACGAGCGTCTGTACCGGGGCCTTCCTGCTCGGACGCGCGGGTTTGCTCGAGGGCAAGCGCGCGACGACGCACTGGGCCTACGCCCACCTCCTGGAGCGCGTCGGCGCAATGCATGAACCGGGTCGGGTGGTCGAGGATGGCCAGACGATCACCGCGGGAGGGGTGACCGCCGGGATCGACTTCGCACTCACTCTGATCGCGCGCGAGGCGGGAGAGGACTGGGCCAAAGCGATCCAGCTCTCTCTGGAATACGATCCGCATCCGCCTTTCGATGCCGGCACTCCTGTGGCCGCCGGGGCAGCGCGGACCGAAGCGCTCAAGGCGCGCGTCTACACAGCCGCAGCCGAACGGATGGCCGAGGCGCTGAAGCGCTCTCAGTAAGTGGCGTTGGCGTAGGCCCTTGCGGGAGCCTGCTGGTATCCATCGTAGAGCGCCCGCGCGATGCTTGCGATCTTCGCGTCGCGCGCCGGCTTGGAGCCCTGGCCGGTCACGTAGATCGCGACAGCGATCGCGCGCCCGTCTGGCGTATGGATGATGCCGATATCGCTGGCGGTGTTTGACAGGGTACCCGTCTTGTGCGCGACGCGCGCGCCATCGGGCAGCATGCCCGGGATCCGCCGGGTGCCGGTACGGCAGCGCTCCATGGCCCCGAGGATGACGTTGCGGCTCGATTCCTTGAGGAACTTGCCCTGGTAGAGACCGGCGAGCAGCTGGACCATCGCCTGCGGCGTCGCGCTGTCGCGCACGTCGATGCGCTGGGCGGGATCGACCTCGCCGTCGTCACGCACGAGCGTCGCGATGTCGCGAGTGATGTTGAAATCGCTGATGCCGTTGCGGCTGGCCCAGTTGTTCACCGCGGCGGGACCGCCGACGACCGCGAGCAGCGCGTCGGTCGCGGGATTGCTCGACCGGGTGATCATAATTTCGATCAGGTCGATCGCCTTCATGTACTGGCCCGGGCGCACGGGCGCCTTGCTCGAGGAGAAGCGTGGCGAAGCGACCGGCACCATCAGCGGGAACTCGCTGGTCAGGCTCCAGCGCCCCTTCTCGACGCCTTCGAGGAAAGTGGCGGCGATCGCGATCTTGCTCGTCGATGCCATGGGGAAGCGCTGATCGCCCAGCACCGAAACTTCGCGACCCGTTGCAAGGTCGACCGCGTAGACGCCGATGCGCCCGGCCGAGCCGTCGGCAATCTGCGCGACGGTTTTCGAAAGAGGGGAATCGTACCGCGCATCGAAGCTTTGCGGCTTGCGCACTTCGGTGCCCAGCATCGCGTCGAAAAGCTGGTTGAACTCGTTGCTCTCGGCAGCGTGTGCCGATGAAATGCCCGTCAATCCGAGCGCAATTGCGGCCCCCAGCCGCGCTATCCGTCCCAGTGCCATAGACCCCACTATGTCCCAGTCATGCTTTGTAATCAATTAACGGGACTGCCGGGTCCGGTTCAACCGACTGGCGACGAAAAGTGGCGTGCGCACGACACGAAGCGTTCCGCCCGAATGCCGATTGATGCCCGGATCATGCCCTCGTGCCCAAAGAAAGGGGGCCGGCGGATCGCTCCGCCGGCCCCCCGGTATGGTTCGCTCGAGCGGGGGCTTAGAAGCCCATACCGCCCATGCCGCCCATGTCGGGCATCGGCGCGGCCGGCTTGTCTTCCGGCTTCTCGCTGATCGCCGCCTCGGTGGTGATCAGCAGGCCGGCGACCGAGGCCGCATCCTGCAGTGCGGTGCGAACGACCTTGGTCGGGTCGATCACGCCGGCGTTGACGAGGTTCTCGTAGACGTCGGTCTGGGCGTTGAAGCCCATGTTCTCGTCGTTGCCGTCGATCAGCTTGCCCGAAACCACCGCGCCGTCGTGGCCGGCGTTCTCGGCGATCTGGCGCACCGGCGCCCAGAGCGCGCGGCGGACGATGTCGATGCCACGGGTCTGGTCCTCGTTGGCGCCGGTCAGGCCCTCGAGCGCCTTGGTGGCGTAGAGAAGCGCGGTACCGCCGCCCGGGACGATGCCTTCTTCGACCGCGGCGCGGGTCGCGTGAAGCGCGTCGTCAACCCGGTCCTTGCGCTCCTTCACCTCGACTTCGGAGGCGCCGCCGACCTTGATAACCGCAACACCGCCGGCGAGCTTGGCGAGACGCTCCTGGAGCTTCTCGCGGTCGTAATCGCTGGTGGTGGCGTCGATCTGGGTGCGGATTTCGCCCACGCGTGCCTTGATGTCGTCGGCCGAGCCGGCGCCATCGACGATGATGGTGTTGTCCTTGTCGATCGAGACACGCTTGGCTTCACCGAGCATGCCGAGCGTGACGTTCTCGAGCTTGATGCCGAGGTCTTCGCTGATCATCTCGCCCTTGGTCAGGATCGCGATGTCCTGCAGCATCGCCTTGCGGCGATCGCCGAACCCGGGAGCCTTGACGGCAGCGACCTTAAGGCCGCCGCGCAGCTTGTTGACCACGAGCGTGGCGAGCGCCTCGCCCTCAATGTCCTCGGCGATGATCAGCAGCGGACGACCCGACTGCACCACCGCCTCGAGGATCGGCAGCATCGCCTGGAGCGACGACAGCTTCTTCTCGTGGATCAGGATGTAGGGGTTATCCAGCTCGACAGTCATCTTGTCGGGGTTGGTGATGAAGTAGGGCGACAGGTAGCCGCGGTCGAACTGCATGCCCTCGACGACGTCCAGCTCGAACTCGAGACCCTTCGCCTCTTCGACGGTGATCACGCCTTCCTTGCCGACCTTTTCCATCGCCTCGGCAATCTTGTTGCCGACTTCGGTGTCGCCGTTGGCCGAGATGATGCCGACCTGGGCGATCTCGTTCGAGCCGGCCACGTCCTTCGAACGCGCCTTGAGGTTCTCGACGACCTTGCCGACGGCGAGGTCGATGCCGCGCTTGAGGTCCATCGGATTCATGCCGGCCGCGACCGACTTCATGCCTTCGCGAACGATCGCCTGGGCAAGAACGGTCGCGGTGGTGGTGCCGTCACCGGCGAGGTCGTTGGTCTTCGAGGCCACTTCGCGCAGCATCTGCGCGCCCATGTTCTCGAACTTGTCCTTGAGCTCGATCTCCTTAGCGACGGTGACGCCGTCCTTGGTGATGCGCGGTGCGCCGAAGCTCTTGTCGATCACGACGTTGCGACCCTTGGGGCCGAGCGTGACCTTGACGGCGTTGGCGAGGGTGTCGACGCCGGCGAGAATGCGTTCGCGCGCGTCGCGCCCGAACTTCACGTCCTTGGCTGCCATTTTCGTTTCTCCTGGAGTTCGTCTGGTTTATCGAAAAGCGTCAGGGACCGGCGATCAGCCGATGATCCCCATGATGTCGCCTTCCTTCATGATGAGGAGGTCCTCACCGTCGATCTTCACTTCGGTGCCGGACCACTTGCCGAACAGCACGCGGTCGCCGACTTTGACGTCGAGCGCGATGCGGTCGCCGTCGTCGTCACGGGCGCCGTCGCCAACGGCGACGATCTCGCCCTCGCTCGGCTTTTCCTGGGCGCTGTCGGGGATGATGATGCCGCCGGCGGTCTTGCTGTCTGCCTCGATACGGCGGACGAGAACGCGGTCGTGCAACGGACGAAATGCCATGATGCTTGCCCTCTCTCGGGTTGGTTGAATGAGTCACCTTGGCACTCTCGCATGGAGAGTGCCAGCGCAAGCGCATTTAGTGCGCCTCAAGTAGGCGTCAAGCGCCCGAGCGGAAGATTTTCGTCAGGCGGCCTGTACGGGAAGCAGGCCGAACCGCTCGCGCAGCAGCCAGCGGCCTAGCAGGCCCGCGGCCACGACCACGAGCGCGACGAGCAGTCCGATCCAGATTCCGAGCCCTTCCAGCGGCGTGCGGAAGCCGAGCCACAGCATCGTCGCGAGGCCGGGAATCCAGAAGCCGACGAGCGCGATCCACATCGGGGCGCTGGTATCCTGCAGCCCCCGCAAGCTGCCCGCGGCGACCGCCTGGAAGCCGTCGAACAGCTGGAACGCGGCGGCCACACGCAGGTAGACCACGGCGAAGCCGACGGTTGCGGCGTACTGCGGCGCCCGCGGATCGATGTAGAGCGACAGGAGGGTCAGTGGCGCGACGAGCATGGCGGTGGCGGTCGTCAGCATGAACCCGGTACCCACCACGATCGCCGCCCAGCCGGCACGCGCGATTCCATCTCGATCGCCGGCGCCGTAAAAGTAGCCGACCCGGATCGTCGCCGCCTGCGAAACGCCGAACGGCACCTGGAAGGCAAATGCGGCGAGCTGGAGCGCCAGCGTGTGCGCCGCAAGCTGGTCCGCGCCGATCAGGCCCATCATGAAGGCCGCGCTGTTGAACAGCCCGCCTTCGGCGACGATCGTCAGGGTTACCGGCGCCCCCAACACTATTAGGCGACGGAAATAGCTCCAGTCCGGGCTCCACCAGCGACCGAAGATGTGAAACGAGCGGAGCCGCCGGTCCGACTGGATGAGGGCGACGTAGGCAAGCACGCCGAGCCACGCCGTGACGCTGCTGGCGAGTGCCGACCCGACCATCCCCAGCGCCGGGAACCCGAAGTGGCCGAAAACCAGGACGTAGTTCGCCAGCGCCGCGACCGCGACCTGAAGTCCGACCACGACCGTCGCGATGACGGGTCGATCGAGGGCGGAAACGTAGCTGCGAAGAACGTTGCACAGCAGCATCGGAATCGCCGCCCAGCCAAGGACCGCGAGAAACTCCCCGGCAAGCGCCGATATCTCGGCCTCCTGTCCGGTCATCAGCATGAAAGCCTCGCCGCGATACATCGCGACGGCCAGGATCGTGGCGCTGATGATGGCGAGCCACATGGCCATACGGGTGGCGCGGCGAACCTCTCGCACAACTCCCGTTCCGCGGCCCAGCGCAGCTGCGATCAACGCGGAGACCATGCCGGTCAGTCCGGTGAGCGACCACATCAGCGTGCCGAACAGGGCGAACGAGAGACTCGCGGCGGCGAGCGGGATGGTGCCCAGCCGCGCAATGAACATCACGTCGATCGCCCAGACCAGCATCTGCAACAGGTTCGCGGCCGCCAGCGGCCAGGCAAGCCGAAGCGTTGCGGCAATTTCCTGCCGCCAGGCCGTACCCCGGTCGGGGGCGGCTGAAAGGATGCCTGTGTCAGACATAAAGCCGGCCCGGATAGGCGCGGTCGAGCGATGCCGAAAGCGAAGCCTGAACGGGGCGGCGATTTTCGCTTCAGCTTGCGGCAAGCGGGCCACAGCTTATGCCGCGCGCATGATCCGCACACTCGCCTTTGCAGCCGCCGTCGCATTCCCCCTGATCGCCAGTCCCGCATCGGCAGGCGAACTGTACGGGGGCGTGTACAAGCACGCCGTCGACACGCCCTTCACCCTCGATACACAGGAAACCGGCGTGGATCTCCAGGTCGGCTACCGGCTGGACCCGATCCTGCCGTTGGCGCGTGTCGAGCCGTATGTCTTCGGCTCGGTGAACAGCAGCGAAGGCGGCACCGACTTCGCCGGGATCGGGATCAGTCGCAAGTTCAGCCTCGGCGGCGCCTATGTGCGGCCGGGTCTGGGGCTAGTGGTCCACAACGCTCCCAGATTGCGCACCAATCCGGTGATCGGCGTGCGCACCGACCTAGGGAGCCGGGTCCTGTTCGAGCCCGAGATCGCAATCGGCGTGCCGATCGGTCCGCGGCTTAGCGTCGAGGCGAGCTGGGTTCACATTTCGAACGCGCGGCTGTTCGACCGGCAGCAGAATCCGGGAATCGACATGATCGGCGTGAGGGCCAATTTGCGCCTTTGACGATCGTGTCCGGAACGCTATCGCTCCCCTACGCCTGCGAAGGGAGAAGCCATGCGTTGCCGAGTTGCCATCGTCCTTCCTTTCCTCGCGCTCGCGGCGTGCGGCCAGCCGTCCGAAGATGCGGCCGCGCCCGAACCTGACGGGGCCACCGCCGCCCAGCCGGAACCGAGCGAAGCGGCAGTGCCTGCAGAAACCGCTGCTGCGGCAGCCCCTGCGCCGACCGCGTTCGCCCAGTGCAAGACGTGTCACCAGGTCGTTCCCGGCAAGCACGGGATCGGACCGTCGCTGGCAGGCGTCTACGGTACCAAGGCAGGCGAGATACCGGGTTACGCGTTCAGCGCGGCCATGAAGGCGTCGGGCCTCACATGGGACGATGCCACGCTCGACCGCTACCTCGAAAGTCCGATGAAAACGGTCCCCGGGACCAAGATGGTATACCCCGGCGTCAAGGACCCGGCCAAGCGGGCCGAGATCATCGCCTACATGAAGACCTTGTGACCGTGTCTACTTTCCGTCGCGGCTGATGGAGCACGAGACCGCCACTCACTTCTTGCGTGACAGCGTCGTCATGCTGGGATTTGCGCTGGGTTTCGTGCTGCTGTTTCGCCGGCTGGGGCTGGGTGCCACCCTCGGCTACCTGGTCGCCGGGGCGATCATCGGGCCGCAGGTGCTTGGCCTGACCGGCGAGGCCGAAGGCAAGATCGCCATCGCCGAGCTCGGCATCGTCCTTCTGCTCTTCGTGGTCGGCCTGGAACTTGCGCCGGCGCGGCTGTGGCGCATGAAGAAGGAGATTTTTGGTCTCGGGCTGGCGCAGGTCCTGCTCTGCGGCGTGGCCTTGACCGGCGCGATCGGGCTGACGACCGGCTTTTCTTGGCCCGCCGCGATCGCGCTCGGCATGCCGCTTGCGTTGTCCTCGACCGCACAGGTGCTGCCGATGCTGCAATCGGCGGGACGTCTCAGGACCCCGTTCGGCGAGCGCGCATTCTCTATCCTGCTGTTCCAAGACCTGTCCCTCATTCCGATGATCACCGTGGTCGCGGCATTGAGCCGTAATCCCGCGGACCAGGCTGGACCGCCCGGCTGGCAGTTCATGCTCATGACGATCGCGGCGATCGCGGGCCTGATCCTGGCGGGGCGGTTCGTGATCCGGCCGCTGTTCCGCCTGATCGGCGGCCTTGGCGAGCGCGAGATGTTCATCGTCGCCGCGCTGTTCACCGTCGCCGCCAGCGCGGCGGTGATGGAGCTTCTGGGCCTGTCGACGGCTCTTGGCGCGTTCATTGCGGGAGTGATGCTCGCCGACACGCCCTACCGGCACGAGCTGGAGACCGACGTCGAGCCATTCCGTTCGATCCTGCTGGGCCTCTTCTTCCTTGCCGTGGGCATGATGCTCGACCTCGGCGCGATCGCCGAGCGACCGTTCTTCGTGCTCATCGCCGCCATCGGTCTCATCGCCATCAAGACGGCCATCATAGCGGGACTCGGCCTCTTGCTCGGCATGGGCGGGCGCACCTCGCTCGCACTGGGCCTCCTGCTCAGCCAGGGCGGCGAGTTCGGCTTCGTGCTATTCGCCCAGGCGCAGCAAGGGCTGCTCATCGAACCGGAAGCGGCCAGCCTGTTCGGCGCGGTGGTGACGATTTCGATGGCCGCGACGCCATTCTTGATGATGCTCTCGCGCCCCTTGCGGCGACCTCCGGAATCGAAGGAACGCCGAGAGGGGCCTCGCTCGGATGGCGCGGCGGTACTCGTCGTCGGATACGGTCGGTTCGGCCAGACCGTCGCCCAGATGATGATTGCGAGCGACATCCAGGTCACCCTGATCGACACCGATACGGAAATGATCGATGTCGCGAGCGAGTTCGGCAGCAAGGTCTATTTCGGGGACGGCACGCGCATCGACCTGCTGCGGCAGGCGGGCGCGGCGGAGGCCGCTGCGATCTGCTTCTGCCTCGACGGCAAGCAGATCGACCGAGAGCTGCTCGAGGCTGTCCGCGAGGCATTTCCGCAGGCCAGGGTATTCCTGCGCGCCTACGACCGCCGCACCCTGATCGACCTGCGCGATGCGCCCCACGACTACGCCGTGCGCGAAGTCATGGAGTCCGCCCTCCAGATGGGCCGTGCCGCCCTCGAGGCGCTCGGCGATTCGCAGCAGGACATCGACGAGGCCGAGGACCATTACCGCAAGACCGATCTCGAGCGGCTCGACGCGCAGCGTGAGGCGGGCGATTACCGCGCCGCGCGCGACATGGTGATCAGGCAGAACGCGCGCCCGAAGCGGACTACGAGCTGACGTCAGGGCGAGGGGCGCTTTGCTGCCCCGGCGCCGATCACGTCGCAGGTGCCGCCGTTGACGAAGATGCAAGGGATCGTGCCGCGAAAGCGAAGCATGACTTCCTGCGCCGCGGGACCCGCGAATTGCACGTCGAGCTTGCCGATCCGTCCGGCGTCGAGCGGTATGTCCAGTGCAAAAGTAGTCTGGCCCGCAGGAAGCGACGCGACGAAAGGATATGTGCCGACCGGCACTGGTGCACCGCCGAATTCCGTCAAGGTGGCTCGCAAGCTACCCTCGATCGCGCGCGTGCCGAAGTCGATCGTCAAGGTCACCGGGCTGGGCGTTCCGCCACCTTCGACGTCGACGAAGCCGGTGTAGGTGTGCCTTCCGGTCATGGGCACGGCGGACAATGGCGTGGCGACCCCGTACGCGAAGGCCCCGTACTGGTTCAAGCGGCGGCCGGGCGAAGGTTCGATCAGCCGGTTCATGTACCACCAGCCGTAACCCGAAAAGTCGAGGTCGAGCGCAGCCGCATCGGGCCGGAGCAGGAGGAGCTCGATCCCCTTGCGTCCCGACGCCTCTTCGGGGCGCTGCGTTGTGAAAGAGGCGGTCCCGGACGCGGGCTTCAGCAGCGTGATCCAGTCGAACGTCGGCAGCAGCAACTCGTGATCACCACTCGCAAGGTAGCGAAATCGCGTGCCGTCGAACTGTTCGACCATGTCGGCGCGGTTCCTGTTCTCGGTGTCGGACGTATAGCTGACGAAGGCGGACAGGACGGTGAATTCGCCGACCGCGGCGATCGCCGGGGGCCCCGACAGGGGAACCGAAGTCGGGGTTGGAGAGGGCGACGGCGTAGGCGAGGGCGATGGTGTGGGAGAGGGCGCCGGTGTCGCGGTCGCAACCGGCGCAGGCGGAGCCGGTGCGCTGTCACCCCCGCATGCGCTCAACAAGCCCAGCACGCCCACGCTGGCGGCGATTGCGAATTTCGATGCTGGCATGTCCCTCTGTCCGGTCGTTTCCGATGGCAGAGGTAGGCACCGGGTTCGGCGAAAAGGCCATGATGGGATGCTGATGATTAGCCGATGATTTCTGTCGGCCGGCCGCCCCGATGCGAAAAAGGGCGGCCCCGGCAGGGACCGCCCTTCGCTTGTCTCGCAAAGGAGACGAGGCTCGTAAGCGAAAGGCTTACTTGAGCTCGACGGTGCCGCCGGCTTCCTCGATCTTCTTCTTGATGTCTTCGGCTTCCGCCTTGTTGACGCCTTCCTTGACGGCCTTCGGCGCGCTCTCGACGAGGGCCTTGGCTTCGGTCAGGCCCAGACCGGTGATGGCGCGGACTTCCTTGATCACCTGGATCTTCTTGCCGCCGTCACCGGTCAGGATGACGTCGAATTCGGTCTGCTCTTCCGCAGCCGGGGCGGCATCGCCACCACCGGCGGGGGCGGCAACGGCAACCGCAGCGGCGGCGCTGACGCCCCACGCTTCTTCGAGCGCCTTCGCGAGGTCGGCGGCTTCGAGGACGGTCAGCTTCGACAGTTCTTCAACAAGCTTGGCGATATCGGCCATGATGTTTCACTCCAAATTGGGCCGGGGCGGAAAATTGCCCCGAGAATTGTTGCTTCAGGGAATAACCGCTTACGCAGCGTCCTTGGCGGCATAGGCGCCGAAGACGCGGGCAAGCTTGCTGGCGGGCGCGTTGACGAGCTGGACGACCTTGGTCGCCGGCGCGTTGACGAGGCCGATCAGCTTGGCACGCAGCTCGTCGAGGCTGGGCATCGAGGCGAGCGCCTTGACCCCTGCTTCGTCGAGCACCTGGCTACCCATCGATCCGCCGACGATCTCGAGCTTGTCGTTCGTCTTGGCGAAATCCACCGCGGCCTTGGCCGCCGCCACCGGGTCGGTCGACCAGGCAAGGCCCGTCGGACCGGTGAGGAATTCCTCGAGGCCCGTGTAGGGGGTGTCGTTGAGTGCCAGCTTGGCCAGACGGTTCTTCGCCACCTTGTAGGTCGCACCGGCGTCGCGCATCTTCGTGCGCAGGTCGGTGGACTGGGCCACCGACATGCCGAGGTTGCGGGTGACAACCACCACGCCGACCTCGTTGAAGACTTCGCTCAGCTCGGCGACCGCATCGGCTTTCTGCGAACGATCCATGCCTTGCTCCTTCTAATGACCCCGCGCGGACGCGGAGCCGGCTCACGTTGCCACGGACGCCGAAGCGCCGTGGGCGGGTCCACCGATGGGGAAGGAGCGGTGCGAACACCGTGACGGCGGGCGCGCGAGGGCGACCGCCGGAAAATCTCGTTTCCCCGTCTAGGCTGGAAATTAAGGCCGGGCAGATCCCGACCACCAACTGTCTCGGACGGACGTCCTGCCAGCCTCGTGCAAATGCAAAGAGGCCCGCCGGACGGGGCGGGCCTCTAGACGAGTGCGCTGCGAAGTCAAGCTTCGAGCGCGGATGACGGGGAAGGCTTAGTCCTTCGCGTCGCGCTTTTCCTGAAGCGCCTTGGCCTGCGCTTCGAGACGATCGGCTTCCGCTTCGTTGACGTCTTCGACGCGGTCTGCGCGTTCCTCGAGATTCTCGGCTGTGGTGTCGAGCTGCTTGGGGGTCATCGAATCGGTCGATGTGGCGCCCGGCGTAGTATCGGTCGGACCGACTGCGCTGGTGTCGGTGGCGAGCGCATCGTCGGTTGCTTCGGCAGTGGCCATGTCACCGTCGGCGGCTTCGGGAGTGCTGTCGGCACAGGCCGCCAAGCTGAGGGCGAACGGCAGGGCGGCGGCAAGGGCAAGCTTCTTCATGGGAAAATCTCCTGATATCTGCGCCTTACAATCGCCACAATTGAACATGGTTCCCGCCGGACTTGCGAATGGCAAGTCCGGCGGGAAGTTCTGCGAGCCGTCGGGGGAGGGACAGGTTGTCCGGCTCGGCAGAATTCAGTCGGTTGCCGTGGCTTGGGCGCGGTAGCTCAGCAGGTCGCCCGGCTGGCATTCGAGTTCCCGGCAGATCGCCTCGAGGGTCGAAAAGCGGATCGCCTTGGCCTTGCCGGTCTTGAGGATCGACAGGTTGGCTAGGGTGAGACCGACGCGTTCGGCGAGTTCCGTCAGCGTCATCCGGCGGGCGTGAAGCAGGTCGTCCAGCGTGACCATGATGTGAGTTCCTTCTTCGGCTGGCATCACACGGTCCCTTCCAGGTCTTCGCGCATCGCTGCGCCTTGGCGGAACACGCGGGCAAGGATGAAGAGGACGAGGATCAGGACGATGGCGCCGCCGGATATTCCGACATCGCCGTTGACGTGAATATTCTCGGCCTCCTTGAACACCTCGGCAAGCCACAGGACCATCGCCCCACCGGGGATGGAAAGAACCTGTGTGCCGACAACGATCCACCCCATTCGGGCTAGCCGGTTTGCATTTTCCGGAACGAAAGGGTCTCCTTTTCCGACCGTGTCTACGATCCGGCGCAGGAGTATAAGAAACCAGATCGCCAAAGCGATGAAGGCGGCGATGCAGACGAGCGTGATGCCGATTGCCCCAAATATTTCGGGGCCCGCAGTTACCCCTTCATCCGCAACAGCGGCGAGTATCCAGGCCTGATTGAGTAGCATCGCCGGGATGCCGACGACGATTGCCGCGATGACGAGGCCGCCGATGGCGATGAAGAAGCCGATGACCAGCCGGGCGGCCGTGAGCAAGGGGTCCTTGGGGCGCAATGACATGATCGATACTCCTTCCTCGATGGACGTGCGTCAGGCGAGCTGGGCGGTGGCGATCGATGGCGTGTGATCGGACGGGATCACGATAGCTTGCTGGAAGGTCGCGAGCGTCAGCAGCAGGGCGATGCAGGCGGCGGCGATGTTGTTGTTGGTCCGGGTCATTTCTCGATCTCCAATATGCTTGATGCCGATAATCGATAAATAAAGGCGGCTTTATCGTCAATCGATAAATATCGAAAAACGATAAGTGCCTGATCGAAAAACGAGAAAATCTCTTCCCGGCCCTATCTTGGGACCCTTGAAGCACTCCTGAAAGGCATCGCGCCCGTTTGACTCGCCCGAGTCGCCTGCCTATATGCCCCTCCGACCGCTCGCTTCGAGCACGGTCCGTCGATGCGCGGCGACGGGCCCAGGATGGAAGCGGCGTTTCCATAATCGCGACGCACGAGGTTCCCATCAAAGTAATACTTTGATGGGTGCCCAAGACCTGCAGCCGGCTCCCGGAAGGGGTGCCTTTGTGCTGCGGGCTTTTTGCGTCTCGCGGTTTCTCGCCCGCGCACGAGACATTGACGGCATGCCGCAACCCGAGCGGCGCAATACAGAGGCGACTTACCTCCATGGCAACCAAGGCGAAGGCCCCGGCTCCTACCCGCGGCAAGCAGACCGGCACCGCGAAGAAGCGCATCCGCCGCATCTTCGGCGACATCCACGAAGTTGTGCAGATGCCGAACCTCATCGAGGTCCAGCGCGAGAGCTATGAGCAGTTCCTGCGCTCGGACAAGAGCACCGGTTATGTGTCGGGCCTCGAGAAGACCCTGCGCAGCGTGTTCCCGATCCGCGACTTCGCCGGCACCGCCGAGCTCGACTTCGTCCACTACGAGCTGGAAGATCCGAAGTACGACACCACCGAGTGCCGCCAGCGGGGCATCACCTATGCCGCGCCGATGAAGGTCACCCTGCGCCTGATCGTGTTCGAGGTGGATACCGAGACCGAGACCCGCAGCGTCCTCGATATCAAGGAGCAGGACGTCTACATGGGCGACATGCCGCTCATGACCGAGAACGGCACCTTCATCATCAACGGCACCGAGCGCGTGATCGTTTCGCAGATGCACCGTTCGCCGGGTGTGCTGTTCGACCACGATCGCGGCAAGACGCATTCCTCGGGCAAGCTGCTGTTCGCCGCGCGCGTCATCCCGTACCGCGGATCTTGGCTCGACTTCGAGTTCGACGCCAAGGACATCGTGAATGTCCGTATCGACCGCAAGCGCAAGCTGCCGGTCACGGCGCTGCTCTACGCCCTCGGCCTGTCCGCCGAGGACATCCTGCATCACTTCTACGACACCATTTCGTGGGAGCGCGCGAAGGACGGCTGGAAGGTCCCCTTTAGCGCCGAAGCGTGGCGCGGCCAGAAGCCTGCGTTCGCGCTGGTCGATGCCAAGACCGGCGAGGAAGTATTCCCGGCCGGCCAGAAGATCAGCCCGCGTGCCGCGAACAAGGCCGCGAAGGACGGGCTCGAGGCGTTGCTGATCCCGACCGAGGAAATCTTCGGCCGCTTCGCCGCCAACGACCTGATCGACGAGAAGACCGGCCGCATCTGGATCGAGGCTGGTGACGAAGTCGGCCCTGACAACCTCGAGGCGCTCGACAAGGCGGGCGTCGACCGGCTCGAGCTGCTCGACATCGACGACGTCAACACGGGCCCGTGGATCCGCAACACCCTGAAGGTCGACAAGGCCGAGAACCGCGAGGAAGGCCTCGAGGCGATTTACAAGGTCATGCGTCCGGGTGAGCCGCCGACCAAGGAAACCGCCGAGGCCCTGTTCGAAGGCCTGTTCTTCGACAGCGAGCGTTATGACCTGTCGGCGGTCGGCCGCGTGAAGCTCAACATGCGCCTCGGCTTAGACGCCGAGGACACGGTGACCACGCTGCGCAAGGAAGACATCCTCGCCGTGGTCAAGGAACTGGTCGGCCTGAAGGACGGCAAGGGCGAAGTCGACGACATCGACAACCTCGGCAACCGCCGCGTGCGTTCGGTCGGCGAGCTGCTCGAGAACCAGTACCGCGTCGGCCTGCTGCGCATGGAACGCGCAGTGAAGGAGCGCATGAGCTCGGTCGACGTGTCGACGGTGATGCCGAACGACCTCATCAACGCGAAGCCCGCCGTGGCCGCGGTGCGCGAGTTCTTCGGCTCCAGCCAGCTGTCGCAGTTCATGGACCAGACCAACCCGCTCTCCGAAGTGACGCACAAGCGCCGCGTCTCGGCGCTCGGGCCGGGCGGTCTCACCCGCGAGCGTGCCGGGTTCGAGGTGCGCGACGTGCACCCGACGCACTACGGCCGCATCTGCCCGATCGAGACTCCGGAAGGCCCGAACATCGGCCTTATCAACTCGCTCTCGACCTTCGCACGCGTCAACAAGTATGGCTTCATCGAGACGCCCTACCGCCTCGTGAAGGACGGCAAGGTGTCGGGCGAGGTCGTCTACCTCTCGGCGATGGAAGAGCAGAAGCACGCCGTCGCGCAGGCTTCGGCGGAGACCAACGAGGATGGTTCGTTCGTCGAGGACCTGATCTCGGCGCGCCAGGCCGGCGAGTTCGTGATGCTGCCCAAGGACCAGATCACGCTGATGGACGTCTCGCCCAAGCAGCTCGTCTCGGTCGCCGCCTCGCTGATCCCGTTCCTCGAGAACGATGACGCGAACCGCGCACTGATGGGCTCGAACATGCAGCGCCAAGCGGTGCCGCTGGTCCGTGCCGAGGCGCCGTTCGTGGGCACCGGCATGGAGGAGACAGTGGCGCGCGATTCGGGCGCGGCCATCACCGCCGGCCGCGGCGGCGTGGTCGACCAGGTGGACGCGACCCGCATCGTCATCCGCGCGGTGGGCGACGTCGAGCCCGGCCAGTCGGGCGTCGACATCTATCGCCTGCAGAAGTTCGAACGCTCGAACCAGTCGACCTGCATCAACCAGCGTCCGCTGGTGAAGGTCGGCGACGTCGTCGAACAGGGCGACATCATCGCCGACGGTCCCTCGACCGAGTTCGGCGAGCTTGCGCTCGGCCGCAACAGCCTCGTCGCGTTCATGCCGTGGAACGGCTACAACTACGAGGACTCGATTCTGATCTCCGAACGCATCGTGAAGGACGACGTGTTCACCTCGATCCACATCGAGGAATTCGAGGTCATGGCCCGCGACACCAAGCTAGGGCCCGAGGACATCACCCGCGACATCCCGAACGTCGGCGAGGAAGCCCTGCGCAACCTCGACGAGGCGGGCATCGTCTACATCGGCGCCGAAGTGCACCCGGGCGATATCCTGGTCGGCAAGATCACGCCGAAGGGCGAAAGCCCGATGACGCCGGAGGAAAAGCTCCTCCGCGCGATCTTCGGCGAGAAGGCGAGCGACGTGCGCGACACTTCGCTCCGCCTGCCCCCGGGCGTTGCCGGTACGATCGTCGACGTGCGCGTTTTCAACCGCCACGGCATCGAGGTCGACGACCGTACCCGCGCGATCCAGAACCAGGAGATCGAACAGCTCCGCAAGGATAGCCAGGACGAGCGGGCGATCCTCAACCGCGCGACCTACAACCGCCTGAAGGACATGCTCGTCGGCCAGGTTGCCTCGGCCGCGCCCAAGGGCATCAAGAAGGGCGAAGCGATCACCGACGAACTGCTCGAAGGCGTCGAGAAGTTCGAGTGGTTCAAGTTCGCGGTCGCCGACGACGGTCGCCAGGCGCAGATCGAGGCGATCAAGGCGCAGTACGACGAAGCGGTGAAGGGCATCGACGAGAAGTTCGAGGACCGTAAGGAGAAGCTCGAGCGCGGCGACGAACTGGCCCCGGGCGTGCTGAAGATGGTCAAGGTCTTCGTCGCGGTGAAGCGCAAGCTGCAGCCGGGCGACAAGATGGCCGGCCGTCACGGCAACAAGGGCGTCATCAGCCGCATCCTGCCGGCCGAGGACATGCCGTTCCTCGAGGACGGGACCCCGGTCGACATCGTCCTGAACCCGCTCGGCGTGCCTTCGCGCATGAACGTCGGTCAGATCTTCGAAACCCACCTCGGCATGGCCGCGCGCGGGCTTGGTCAGCAGATCACCGCTGCGCTCGAAGAGTGGCGCGAGGCCAATCCTGATCCGCAGGCGGCCAAGGCGCCGACCGCGGTCGTCGAGAAGCTGAAGGAAGTCTATGGCGAGCAGTACCATGGTGACATCGACAGCCGTTCGGCCGAGGACATCGTGGAGATGGCGGGGACGCTGAAGAACGGCGTGCCGTTCGGTACCCCGGTCTTCGACGGTGCGCGCGAGGCGGACGTTTCGGCGATGCTCGAGAAGGCGAACCTGCCGACTTCGGGCCAGGTCGTGCTCTACGACGGCCGCACCGGCGAGGCGTTCGACCGCAAGGTGACCGTGGGCTACATCTACATGCTGAAGCTCCACCACCTCGTCGACGACAAGATCCACGCGCGTTCGATCGGGCCGTACAGCCTCGTCACCCAGCAGCCGCTGGGCGGCAAGGCGCAGTTCGGCGGCCAGCGCTTCGGCGAAATGGAGGTCTGGGCGCTCCAAGCCTACGGCGCCGCCTACACGCTGCAGGAAATGCTCACCGTGAAGTCGGACGACGTGGTCGGCCGGCAGAAGGTCTACGAAGCGATCGTCAAGGGTGACGACACCTTCGAGGCCGGCATCCCGGAGAGCTTCAACGTGCTCGTGAAGGAAATGCGCAGCCTCGGCCTCAACGTCGAACTCTCCTCGCTCGGCGAGGATGACGACGACGCCGACGGCTTGGCCATCGCGGCAGAGTAATGATCAGGCCGGTGTGGCGGAACGGTAGACGCACCACTCCAGTGGTCCCCGGCAACGGGGTGCGGGTTCAACTCCCAGCCGCCGGCAACTGATCGAGATACGGATTTCACCCCCAGAGGGACCGAAAAATGAACGAACTGACCAAATTCACCAACCAGATCGCCAAGCCCGAGACGTTCGACCAGATCCAGATCGGCATCGCCTCGCCCGAGCGCATCCGCTCGTGGAGCTTCGGCGAGATCAAGAAGCCGGAAACGATCAACTACCGCACGTTCAAGCCCGAGCGTGACGGCCTGTTCTGCGCGCGCATCTTCGGTCCGGTGAAGGACTACGAGTGCCTGTGCGGCAAGTACAAGCGCATGAAGTACAAGGGCGTCGTCTGCGAGAAGTGCGGCGTCGAGGTGACCGTGACCAAGGTCCGCCGCGAGCGCATGGGCCACATCGAGCTCGCCGCACCGGTCGCGCACATCTGGTTCCTCAAGAGCCTGCCGAGCCGCATCGGCCTGCTGCTCGACATGCAGCTCAAGCAGCTCGAGCGCGTTCTCTACTTCGAGAGCTACATCGTCACCGAGCCCGGCCTGACCCCGCTCGAGAAGTTCCAGCTCCTCACCGAGGACGAGCTGCTCGACGCGCAGGACGAGTACGGCGAAGACGCGTTCACCGCCGACATCGGCGCGGCCGCGGTCAAGACCATGCTGATGGAACTCGACCTCGAAGGCGAGCGCGACGCGCTGCTCGAGGAACTCGAGACCACCAAGTCCACGCTCAAGCCCAAGAAGATCATCAAGCGGCTGAAGGTCGTCGAAAGCTTCATCGATTCGGGCAACCGCCCCGAATGGATGATCCTCGAGGTGATCCCGGTCATCCCGCCCGAGCTGCGCCCGCTGGTGCCGCTCGACGGCGGCCGTTTCGCGACGTCCGATCTCAACGATCTCTATCGCCGCGTGATCAACCGCAACAACCGCCTGAAGCGCCTGATCGAGCTGCGCGCGCCGGACATCATCGTCCGCAACGAAAAGCGCATGCTGCAGGAAGCGGTCGACGCGCTGTTCGACAACGGCCGCCGCGGTCGCGTCATCACCGGCGCCAACAAGCGTCCGCTGAAGTCGCTGTCCGACATGCTCAAGGGCAAGCAGGGCCGCTTCCGCCAGAACCTGCTCGGCAAGCGCGTCGACTATTCGGGCCGCTCGGTCATCGTGACCGGGCCGGAACTCAAGCTGCACCAGTGCGGCCTGCCCAAAAAGATGGCGCTCGAACTGTTCAAGCCGTTCATCTACGCCCGCCTCGACGCCAAGGGTCTGTCGATGACCCTCAAGCAGGCGAAGAAGTGGGTCGAGAAAGAGCGCAAGGAAGTCTGGGACATCCTCGACGAAGTCATTCGCGAGCACCCGGTCCTCTTGAATCGCGCTCCGACGCTCCACCGCCTCGGTATCCAGGCGTTCGAGCCCGTCCTGATCGAGGGCAAGGCGATCCAGCTGCACCCGCTCGTCTGCTCGGCCTTCAACGCCGACTTCGACGGTGACCAGATGGCCGTCCACGTGCCGCTTTCGCTGGAAGCCCAGCTCGAAGCGCGCGTGCTGATGATGTCGACCAACAACATCCTCTCGCCAGCCAACGGCAAGCCGATCATCGTACCTTCGCAGGACATGGTCCTTGGCCTTTACTACCTGTCGATGGACCGCGAAGGCGAACCCGGCGAGGGCATGATGCTGGCCGACATGGCCGAAGTGCACCAGGCGCTGCACGTCGGTGCGGTCACGCTGCACTCGAAGATCGTCAGCCGCGTTCCGCAGACCGACGAGAACGGCAAGGAGTACATGCTCCGCGTCGAGACCACGCCGGGCCGCATGCTGATCGGCGAGTGCCTGCCGAAGCGGCACACGGTCCCGTTCGAGGTCGTCAACCGCCTCCTCACCAAGAAGGAGATCGGGGACGTCATCGACCAGGTCTATCGCCACACCGGCCAGAAGGACACGGTGCTGTTCGCCGACGCCATCATGGCGCTGGGCTTCCGCCACGCGTTCAAGGCCGGCATCTCGTTCGGCAAGGACGACATGATCATCCCCGACAGCAAGGCAGGCATGATCGAGGAAGCCAAGGCGCTGGTTGCCGACTACGAGCAGCAGTACCAGGACGGCCTGATCACCCAGCAGGAAAAGTACAACAAGGTGATCGACGCCTGGAGCCGTACCGGCGACAAGGTGGCCGACGCGATGATGGACGAGATCCGTGCGCGTCCCAAGGACGAGAACGGTCGCGAGAAGCAGATCAACTCGATCTACATGATGTCGCACTCCGGCGCGCGTGGCAGCCCGGCGCAGATGAAGCAGCTTGCGGGCATGCGCGGCCTCATGGCCAAGCCCTCGGGCGAGATCATCGAGACCCCGATCATCTCGAACTTCAAGGAAGGCCTGACCGTCCTTGAGTACTTCAACTCGACCCACGGCGCCCGCAAGGGTCTCGCGGACACCGCGCTGAAGACGGCGAACTCGGGTTACCTGACCCGCCGCCTCGTCGACGTGTCGCAGGACTGCGTGATCGTACAGGACGACTGCGGCACCGAGCGTGCGCTCGAAATGCGCGCCATCGTGCAGGGCGGTTCGGTGATCGCCTCGCTTGGCGAGCGCATCCTCGGCCGCACCACTGCGGAAGACCTCGTCAACGCCAAGACCGGCGAAGTTATCGTCAAGGCGGGCACCCTGCTCGACGAGCCGATGGTCGCCGCGATCGAGGCTGCCGAAGTGCAGTCGGCCAAGATCCGTTCGCCCCTCATCTGCGAGGCCGAACAGGGCGTCTGCGGCACCTGCTACGGGCGCGATCTCGCCCGCGGTACTCCGGTGAACATCGGCGAGGCCGTCGGCGTCATCGCGGCGCAGTCGATCGGCGAGCCTGGCACCCAGCTGACGATGCGGACCTTCCACATCGGCGGTGCGGCGCAGCTCAACGAAACCTCGCACCTCGAGGCGATCTCGGACGGCCGCGTCGAATACCGCGACATGCCGACGATCGTCGACAAGCGCGGCCGCATCCTCAGTCTCGCCCGCAACGGCGAGATCGTGGTGATCGACGCCGAGGGACGCGAGCGCGAGCTGCACCGCGTGCCCTACGGTACCGTGCTGATGCACAAGGACGGCGACACCGTGAAGATCGGTGAGCGACTGGCCGAGTGGGACCCGTTCACCCTGCCGATCATCACCGAGCAGTCGGGTATCGTGCGCTTCCAGGACCTCGTCGACGGCGTGACCATGGAAGAGCGCGTCGACGACGCCACGGGCATCGCCCAGCGTGTCGTGACCGAGCTGCGCGCGTCGAGCCGCAAGAAGAAGGACGACCTGCGTCCGCGCCTCACCCTGCTGGGCGAGGAAGCGGGCAAGAAGGGCGAAGAGACCGAGGCCCAGCGCTACATGCTGGCGCCCGGTACCTCACTCTCGGTCGAGGACGGCCAGATGGTCGAGGCGGGAGACATCCTTGCCCGTGCTTCGCGTGAAGCCGCCAAGACCCGCGACATCACCGGCGGTCTGCCGCGCGTCGCCGAACTGTTCGAGGCACGCATGCCCAAGGACGTTTCGGTGATCGCCAAGATCTCCGGCCGGGTCGAATTCGTCCGCGAGTACAAGGCCAAGCGCAAGATCGCGATCGTGCCCGAGGAAGGGGATCCGGTGGAATACCTGATCCCGAAGACCAAGGTCATCGACGTGCAGGAAGGCGACTTCGTCAAGAAGGGCGACACGCTCATCTCGGGCTCGCCGAACCCGCACGACATCCTCGAGGTTATGGGGATCGAGAGCCTGGCCGAGTATCTCGTGAACGAGATCCAGGAGGTCTATCGACTGCAGGGCGTGAAGATCAACGACAAGCACATCGAGGTGATCGTTCGCCAGATGCTGCAGAAGGTCGAGATCACCAACGGTGGCGACACCGTGCTGCTGCCCGGCGAGCAGGTCGACCGCGAGGAGATGGACGAGATCAACAGCAAGCTGGCCAAGGGCAAAACGCCCGCGACCGGTACGCCTGTGCTGCTCGGCATCACCAAGGCCTCGCTCCAGACGCGCTCGTTCATCTCGGCCGCTTCGTTCCAGGAAACCACCCGCGTGCTCACGCAGGCGGCGGTCGAAGGGAAGAAGGATTCGCTGATCGGGCTCAAGGAAAACGTCATCGTCGGCCGCCTCATCCCGGCGGGAACCGGCGCGGGCATGAACCGCATGCGCATCGCGGCCAGCAGCCGCGACGCCGCGCTGCGCGCCGCCTGGCGCAAGGCGCAGGAGCACCTCATCATGGCGAATACCGCCGAAGAGGAGCATGCGGCCGAGCTCGAGCAGGGGCCCGAAGCAGCGATCGGCGACGATCCGCTGGCCGTGATGGAGGGTGAGACCCACGGCACCGATGCCGATGCGGGCGACTACCTGCAGCAGTCGGACGAGGCACCGGTCGAGGACGCCGAGACCGAAGAGTAAACCTCTTCGCCTATCTTAAAGGAGGCCCCGACGGAGCGATCCGGCGGGGCCTTTTTCTTACGCCGTCATCGCACCCGCAGGTCGGATTGCGGTTTGAGCACGCCCGCCCGCATGACGTGGGTCAGCGAGCGGAACGCCTTTATGTCCTTGCGCGGATCGTCCGCGAGGACGAGGAGGTCCGCTTCTTTGCCGCGCTCGAGCGTGCCGGTCGCCTCGCCCAGTCCGATCGCGCGTGCGGCGGCGCCGGTCGCGGCGACGATGATCTCGGTGGGCGTCATTCCCGCCGCCTGCATCGCCTCCATCTCCCAGTTTACCGAGGGTCCGTGCAGCGTGAGCGGATTACCCGCGTCGGTCGCGAGCACGATGCGCCCGCCCGCGTCGCGCACCGCGCGCAGGTTGCCCGCCATGACATAGGCTTCGCGCCCGACCGCTTCGAACCGGCGGGCGAAGGGCGTGACCTTGCCGCCCCAGTCCTTGAGAAAGGCGGCATGGAGAGCCTGAGGCTTGCCGATGCGTTCCATTATCGCGGTGTCGGCGCACCGGTTGGGATCATCGATTGTCGCCGCTTCTCCGGTCGCAATCGAAAGCGTCGCCCGCGACCAGTTGCGGCCGACCACCAGCGTCGGTGCGTAGGCCGCGTCGTTTGCCTTGAGCAGCGACAGGAACTCCGCATCGACCGGCGCATCCTCGACGCTGTGCACGAGCAAGTGCGCGCCTGCGCGCAAGGCCATCTTGGCATTGCGAAGCTCGGTCGCGTGGACGATCAGGGGAAGCCCCGCCGCGCGCGCCGCGGCGCCGGTTTCCATGAGCAGCGCGTCGAGCTCGTCCTCGCGGCCCTTCGGCGGATCGAGATACCAGACCTTGATCGCCGCCGCCCCCATCGCCTTGAGCCGCGCGACGTCGGCGCGAACCTGCGCGGCGCTTTCCATCGGCAGGAACATCGGCTCGTCCTTGAGAGAACCGTAGGCGTAGAACTCGTTGCGCCCGCCATGCGTGATCAAGGGTCCCGCGGCACGCACGTGCGCCCGGTCGGACCGGTCGGTGTCGCGCGTCTGCGGTCCGGTGACGGTCCACGGCGCGCCGCCGGTATCGAGCACCGCGGTCACCCCGCTGCACAGGTAGGAGCGGTGCCATCGCCCCGGATCGGCGCGGAGAGCGGCCACTGTGGCTTCATAGGGATAAACGGCCTTGTCTTCGAGCCCGTCCGGGCGCCCGTCGATCCAGCCGGTCTGCGCGAAATGGACGTGCGCATCGACGAGGCCAGGGGTGACGAACTTGCCCGCCACGTCGATACGCCTGGTCTTGCGGTCTAGCGGGCATTCGGTCGCGCTGCCGACGCAGGCCAGGCGGCTTCTGTCGATCACGACCACGCCGTTCTCGATCGTGCGGCCCGTCCCGTCGATAATGGTCCCGCCGACGAGGGCCTCGCGCGCGGAAAGAGGCCCGCCGGCCAGCAGGATGGCGGCGGCGACGATCGACCTCATTTGCATGGCTTTACTCCCCCGGCTGCACCGGAATTCCGGCGACAACCGGATCATGCCCCCAATGGGCGAGGAGGCGCAATACGTCCGCGCCGGCAAGCCCGATGGTACCGGTGTTGCGTAAGGGATGGACGTTCATCCGCTCCGCTGCAGCCAGCCCTGCGTCGAGCACGACCGTCACGGTTCCGGGCGCCGCGTTGATCATGGCGAGCGGCGTCACCGAGCCCGGTAGAATGCCGATCAGACGCTCCATGTCTTCGGCCTTGGCAAAGCTGACCCGCTTGCTGCCGATGGCCGTGGGGAGGGCCTTGAGGTTGACCCGGGCTTCGGCAGGGACGGTCACCAGCCAGAATGCGCTGGCGGTATCCTTCAGGAAGAGGTTCTTCGTGCTTTCGCCGGGCCAGTCGCGCTCGATCGCGCGGCTTTGCTCGACGGTGTAGACGGCGGCGTGCTCGTGCGACGCATGCGCGATGCCGAGCGCGGCAAGGTCTGCCAGCAGGCCGGCCTCGCCGCGCATCTGTGGTATCAGGACTGGATGCGGTGCAACGCGCAGAGCTTGTTGCCGTCCGGATCGCGCAGGTAGGCCAGGTACATCTTCACCGCGCCGCCATCGCGCACGCCCGGCGGATCCTCGATGGCCGTACCGCCGTTCGCGACGCCCGCCTCGTGCCAGGCATCGGCTTGCTCGGGAGTCATGGCGAAACCGATGGTGCAGCCGTTTCCGGCGGTCGCTTCCGCGCCGTCGATCGGCTTGGTGACCAGAAAGATGCCGCCGTTGTGCAGGTACACGAGCCGGCCCTTCGGATCGACGCTGCCCTCGCGCCCGCCCATTGCCTTGAACGTCGCATCGTAGAACTTCTTCGACCGGTCGATGTCGTTCGATCCGACCATCATGTGGCTGTACATTCGGCTCTCCTGGTAACTCGGTTGCGACTTGCTACTCGTATCGGCAAGCGGCCGCGCGTCAATAGACCACGACGCTGCGGATCGATTCACCTGCGTGCATCAGGTCGAAGCCCTTGTTGATGTCCTCGAGGCTCAGCACGTGGGTGATCATGGGGTCGATCTGGATCAGCCCGTCCATGTACATGTCGACGATCTGCGGAACGTCGGTCCGGCCCTTGGCCCCGCCGAACGCGGTCCCGCGCCAGTTGCGACCCGTGACGAGCTGGAAGGGGCGCGTCGCGATTTCCTTGCCCGCCTCGGCCACCCCGATGATGATCGAGGTGCCCCAGCCGCGATGGCAGCATTCCAATGCGGTGCGCATGACCTCGGTGTTGCCCGTGGCATCGAAGCTGTAGTCGGCCCCGCCGTCGGTCAGCTCGACAATCTTCGCGACGGTCTCATCGCGGCTCATACCCTTCGTGTTGAGGAAGTGGGTCATGCCGAAGCGGCGGCCCCATTCCTCGCGCTCGGGATTGATGTCGATGCCGAGGATGACGTTCGCGCCTGCGAGCTTCGCACCTTGGATTACGTTCAGGCCGATCCCGCCGAGGCCGAACACGACGACGTTGTCGCCCGGCTGGACTTTGGCGGTCTTGGTCACCGCGCCGACCCCGGTGGTCACTCCGCAGCCGATGTAGCAGCTGGTCTGGAACGGCGCGTCTTCGCGGATCTTGGCGACGGCGATCTCGGGAAGGACGGTGAAGTTCGAGAACGTCGAGCAGCCCATGTAGTGGTAGATCGTCTGCCCCTTGTAGCTGAAGCGCGAGGTGCCGTCGGGCATCAAGCCCTTGCCCTGCGTCGCGCGGATCGCCGTGCAGAGGTTGGACTTGCCGCTGAGGCAGGTTTTGCACTTGCCGCATTCGGGGGTGTAGAGCGGGATGACGTGGTCGCCCGGCCTGACCGAGGTCACCCCCGGCCCGACCTCGCGCACGATTCCCGCGCCCTCGTGCCCCAGCACGCTGGGGAACAGACCCTCGCTATCGAGCCCGTCGAGCGTGTAGGCATCGGTATGACATATACCGGTCGCCATGATCTCGACCAGCACCTCCCCTTCCTTCGGGCCTTCGAGATCGAGTTCGACGATCTCCAGCGGCTTCTTGGCTTCGAAGGCAACGGCGGCGCGGGTCTTCATGCTGCGTGAACTCATGGTAGCGGACGGGAAGGCAACCGCTCGCACCGCGTGAACGGAATGGCAAGCTTGCGCGCGCTAGCCTTTGCGGATGATCGATCGCCGCACCGCCATCGCCACCCTTGCCGTGGCTTCGACCTTGGGGTGGTGCGCGCCGCGCGGCGGAGGAGAGGCAGGCGGCTTGCCGCCCCTCGATTTGCCGGTGGATGACACGCCAGCGGACAAGGAGGCGGTCCGCCGGTTCCGCGCGTGGCAGAAAGAGAATGCGCTTCCGGCGATCTTCCTCGAGCCTGTGGGTCCCGCGTTGTCCACACCCGGCGGATCGCGAATCGGCGGGCCGGTCTGGCTGCCGGCGGGGGAAACCTGGCCCGCAGACGCCAAAGGCGTGCCGATGACGTTCCTCGGGCAAGTCGATTTCGCGAGCTTGCCTCGTCTAGAAGACTACCCCGAAGCGGGCGTGCTGCAATTCTTCATCGGGCACGACATATATTTCGGCGCCGATCTCGATCGCCCGGAAGGCGGGAGCTTCCGGGTGCTGTGGAGACCTGCACTCGACGGTCCCGGGGCGATGCATCTTGGCAAGGTGCGCAACGATCCGAGGCACAACTTCGACCCGAATTCGCCGCTCGAACCACGATCGGTGACGACGGGTTACCGGTTGGCCGGCCGCGCCGGAGTGCACGAACCGACGATCAACGACTGGCGGTTTCATCGCGATCTGCGGGACATCGCGGAAGGGCGCGGCCGCGGCGGGGTCAACCGACTGGTCAACGCGCAATTCACCGCCCGGCCCGAACGCCATCACATCGGCGGGAATCCCGAATTCACGCAGGACGACTGGCGCGGGACGCCCGCGTACAACGATTACGACCGCGTGCTCCTCAACCTGTGGAGCGATCGCACGGTCATGTGGGGCGACATGGGGCAAGGCCAGTTCATGATCCGTCGCGCGGACCTGCTGGCGCGCGACTTCAGCCGCGTCGCCTACCAGTGGGATTGCAGCTGACGCCTACCCTTCGTGCACTGTCTTGGTGACCATGCAGGTGAGCACGCCCTCGCGCCCGTCCTCGCTGCCGTAGCCCGACCACTTCACCCCCCCGAATGGCGCATCCGCAGCGGACACGCCGCCCGTGTCGATCGCCAGCATGCCCGCTTCGACCTCGGCCGCGAGGCGGCGGCGACGCGCAGGGTTCTGGGTCCAGGCATATGCCGCCAGGCCATAGGGCAGCCGGTTGGCTTCCTCGATCATCGCATCCTCGCCCGCCATGGAGTTGAGAATGGCAACGGGTCCGAAGGGCTCCTCGTTCATGATCTCGGCCCCGGTCGGAACCTCCGCGAGCACCGTGGGCGCATGGAACCAGCCCTGGTTGCCGATGCGTTCGCCGCCCGCGAGCACCTTTGCCCCGTGCGTTTTTGCATCGCCGATCATGCTCTCCATGCGCTCGAGCCCGCGCGGGCTGGCCATCGGGCCCATGTCGATATCTTTCTCGAAGCCGTTGCCGACCTTGAGCGCCTTCGTCCGCTCGACGAACCCGTCGCGGAACTTCGCGAAAACGGGTTCTTCCACGAGGAATCGTGTCGGGCTCACGCAGACCTGCCCGGCGTTGCGGAACGCGTTCGCGGTCATCGTGTCGAGTGCCTTGTCGATATCGCTGTCGGCAAAGACGAGGACCGGGGCATGTCCGCCGAGTTCCATCGTCGCGATCTTGAGATCGTCTGCGGCGAGTTTCGCCAGATGCTTGCCGACCGCAGTCGAGCCGGTGAAGGTCACCTTGCGGATGACCGGGCTGGCAAGGAGGTGCCGACTGACCTCGTCGGGGACGCCGAACACGCATTGCACTGCCTCGCCGGGTACTCCGGCATCGATCAGCGCCTGGACCATCGCCAGCCCGCCCGAGGGGGTTTCTTCCGACGGCTTGACGATCGTCGAGCAGCCCGCGGCAAGCGCGCCGCCGATCTTGCGCATGACGTTGAGCGCCGGAAAGTTCCACGCAGCGAACCCGGCGACCGGGCCGACCGGGTGATACTGGACCTCCACCCGGCTGCCTGCCGGACGCACCAGCGTGCGGCCATAAAGCCGCTTGATCTCGCCCGCGTAGAATTCGAGCAGCATCGCGCAGTAGACCGTCTCGCCGATCGCTTCCTTGACCGGCTTTCCCTGTTCGCGCGTGATACTCGCGCCGATGTCCTTCGCGCGTTCACGGATCAGGCCGGCGGCCTTCATCAGCACGGCGCTGCGCTGGTCGGCGGGAGTGTTTCGCCACGTCTTGAACCCGCGTGCTGCCGCGTCGAGCGCGCGGTCGAGATCGGCGGTCGTGGCGTGGACCACGGTGCCGATGGCCTCGCCGGTCGACGGGTCGAGCACGTCGGCCACTTCGCGGCCATCTCCACTCAGGGTTTCGCCGGCGATCGACAGGGGCACTTGGGTCATTCGGACATCTCCTCGATTGCCCTCGCGATGGCGGTGCGCAACGCCATCGTCAATGCGGTCTGGCGCGGTTCAGGTGAGCCGGGCTAGAGCGGCGCCATGATCCTTCGCCTGTTTCCTGCGTTCGCTCTCCTCGCCGTTCCGGCCGTGGCTCAGCCAGTCGTTTCCGAACAGGCGCCGCTGTCACTGCAACAGGCTTCAGCCCTGCGGTGTTCGGCCGCGTTCGCACTCGGCTCGGCGATCCAGGGGCGCGGCGAGAAGACCGACTGGCCCGTTCTCGGGACGCGCGGTCGTGAATTCTTCGTGCGCGCATCGGCGCAAGTGATGGACGAGACGGGACGCAGCCGCGAGTCGGTGGCGGCGTCGATTTCCGAATACGCACGTTTGCTTTCCGACCGGTCGGCGCTCGATGCCGCGATGCCGCCGTGCCTTCTCCTTCTCGACGCGTCGGGGCTCTGACACGGCGGGTTGAACGGGCCGTTCAGCGCGGTGCAAGCGCGCATGAACTATGCTGTTCGCCGATTCGTCAGCCTTTCGATCGCCGGAGCAATGCCCATGCGCGTCCTGACCCGTACTCTTGCCGTCCTTGCGATTGCGGCACCGATGCCCGCGCTCGCGCAGGCGAGCGATACCGAAATCGCTACCTCCGAGATCGAGTCCACGCTCAAGAATCCGGCGATGCAGGCCGCCGTTGCCGAAGGCATGGCCGCGGCGAGCGAAGCGTTGCTCGACCTTCCCCTTGCGCCGCTCGCCAAGGCAGTCGCCGAAGCGGCTGGCGAAGATCCCGACGACGTCGATCCCGATATGACCCTGCGCAGCGTTTCGCCCGATGCCGAGGACGTGCCCGGCAAGGTCCGCGAGAGTCTTCCGCGGATGATGGGCGCCATGGGTTCGATGGCTGGCGGCATGGGCGCGATGATTCCCGCCTTGCGCGAGATGGCCGAGCGCATGCGCGCGGCGATGGACGAAGCCAGCGCGCGTTACTGACGGTTTTCGCCGTCTAATTCTTTCCTGCCGGTGGATTTGCGCCCGTGCGTCGTGCATGAGCGCGGGGTCATGTGGCGCCTCTACCAGTTCCCCCTTTGCCCGTTCAGCCGCAAGGTCCGCCTGCTGCTGAGCGAGAAGGGCGTCGGGTACGAATTGTGGCGCGAGAATCCCTGGGATCCGTCCGAGGGTTTCTGGCGCCTCAATGCAGCCGGCCGCACCCCGGTGCTCGAAGACAAGGGCAAGGGGATCGTCCTCGCCGACAGCCGGGCGATCTGCGAATACTTCGAAGAAACGGTCGACAAGTCGGCGATGATCAACGGGACGGCCGCCAACCGGGCCGAGATCCGCCGCCTTGTCGCGCTGTTCGACGAGAACTTCTACGGCGACGTGGTTGCGCCGTTGCTGCACGAGCGAATGAAGAAGCGCATCGTTCTGCGCCAGCCGCCCGACAGCCGGGTCCTGCGCGAAGCGATGAAACTGGCGCACGAGCACCTGGAGTACGTCGATTGGCTGGTCGAAACCCGCGCCTGGCTTGCAGGATCGACGATGAGCCTGGCCGACCTTGCGGCGGCGGCGCAGATTTCGGTCGCCGACTATCTCGGGGGGATCGACTGGACCGGCCACGACGAGGCGCGAGGCTGGTATGCCGTGTTCAAGAGCCGACCGAGCTTCCGCCCCCTGTTGACCGAGCGGATGGAAGTCATCCAGCCTCCCGCCCACTACGCCAAGGTGGATGGTTGAGGAGCGCCGGTCGGCACCCCATATTCCTCGGCAAGGAGACCTGCCGATGACTATCGATTTCCCGAACCTGACCGCTGAAGAGTGGCGGCAGAAGCTGAGCCCCGAGCAGTTTCACGTTCTGCGTGAGAAGGGCACCGAACGGGCCTTCACCGGCAAGTACGACAGGAATTACGCGCCGGGCGAGTATTCGTGCGCCGGCTGTGGCCAGCGCCTCTTCGAAAGCGACGACAAGTACGACAGCGGCTGCGGCTGGCCCGCTTTCACCGCTCCGGCAGAAGGGAGCGCGATCACGGAGCACCGCGACCTCAGCCATGGCATGATCCGCACCGAAGTCGTCTGCTCCAATTGCGCCGGGCATCTCGGCCACGTGTTCCCGGACGGACCGCGCGACGCGGGCGGCCTGCGTTATTGCATCAATTCTGCAGCGCTGAACTTCGCGCCGAAGGAATAGCCGTTCACGCGGGGTTCCACTTGGCCTATGCACCCCGCGCACGTGGTGGATTGAGGGTGCGGGACAGGTAGATGGCGGAGAGGGGAAGCCGGCGCGCGGCGGCCAAGACGCAGCGACGGCGACAATCGGCGGCACCCAAGGACGAGCCGACCGGCTGGCGTCTGTGGGTGCGCCGCGGTCTCATCTGGGGTGGCGGCGCCACTATCCTGGGGGTGATCTTCCTCGCGCTCGCGGTGGTATTCGCGGCGCGCTCCTTGCCGAGCTATTCGGCGCTCAAGGCAACGCAGCCGGGCCAGACGATCGTCGTGCGTGCGCGCGACGGCAGTGAACTGGTCGAACTCGGGCCAAGCTACGGCAAATGGCTCGACAGCTCGCAGATCCCCGAAGTCATGAAGGACGCGATGGTCTCGGTAGAAGACCGGCGCTTCTTCTCGCATCCCGGCATCGATCCGATCGGGCTCGTGCGCGCCGTGTATGTCTGGATCACCGGCGACCGCCGACTGGGCGCGACCTCGACCATCACCCAGCAGCTGGCGCGTAACCTGTTCCTCAATTCCAACCGTTCGATTGACCGCAAGCTGCGCGAGATCGTGCTGGCGATGGCGCTCGAGACCAAGTTCTCGAAACAGCAGATTCTCGAGCTCTATCTCAACAAGGTCTACTTCGGCGGCGGTGCCTACGGGGTCGATTCGGCCAGCCGCAAGTTCTTCAGTCACGACGCGACCGACCTCTCGGTGGCCGAAGCGGCGATCATCGCCGGGCTGGTCAAGGCGCCGAGCCGCTATTCGCCGACCGCAGACGTCGATGCGGCAGTCGGCCGCGCGAACGTCGTGCTTCGGCTCATGCGCGAGCAGGGACGGATCAGCGCGAGCGAAGCGCAGGTCGACCCTTCGACCGTCAAGCTCAAGAAGGACGCGAGCCAGAACTCGGTCCGTTACTTCACCGACTGGGCGCTGCCGCAGCTCGAGATACTTCTGCCCGAGACGTTCGAACCGATCGAGGTGTGGACCACGCTCGATGTCGGCATGCAGCAGGCGGCCGCGACGGCTATTTCCTCAAACGTCCCGAAGGGGACGCAAGGGGCACTCGTCAGCATGGATCGCGATGGGGCTATCCTGGCGATGGTCGGCGGGACCGATTACGTCACCTCGAACTACAACCGCGCGACCGAGGCTGTCCGCCAGCCGGGGTCTGCGTGGAAGTTGTTCGTCTACCTCGCCGCGCTCGAGGCCGGTTACACCCCTGAAGACCGGGTGAAGGATGTGCCGGTGACGATCGACGGCTGGAGCCCGCGCAATTCGGGCGGAGGGTACGCCGGCGAAATCGACGTGCGCACGGCGTTTGCTTATTCGAAAAACACGGTCGCCGCGCAGTTGGGCAACGAGGTCGGCTTCGGTACGGTCGCCTCGATGGCCCGGCGGTTCGGAATCACGACCCCCGTTTCGACCTATCCCTCGATGGTTCTCGGCAGCAGCGAGACCCGCGTGCTGGACATGACCCGCGCCTTCGCCAGCGTCTCCGCGGGCGGGACCAGCCTGGAGCCCTACGGCATCGTCAAGGTCACCACCACCGATGGCGACCTCCTCTACCAGCACGAACAGCGGAGTTCGACGCGGCTTGTCCCAGATTACGTGGCCGCCGGAATGACCGACCTGCTGCAGACGGCGGTGAGCACCGGGACCGGGCGCGCGGCACAGATCGGCCGGCCGGTCGCGGGCAAGACGGGAACGACCAGCTCGAACAAGGACGGGTGGTTCCTCGGATTCTCGAGCGGTATCACCACCGGCGTGTGGATGGGCCGCGACGACGCCAAGGCGGTGCCCGGACTGCAGGGTGGAACCGCTCCCGCACGCGCCTTCGCAGCCTACATGCGGTATGCGGTCAAGGATCGACCGGTCGAGCAGTTCGAGACCGATTTGAAGCTTCCCGACTGGCAGCTCGAACCGGACGAGGAGTACATGTTCGGGGGCGACCCGGATGACTATTACTACATCGACGACGCGGGCAATCTTGTCGAACCGCAGCGGCCGGGTCCCGGGCAGGGCCCGCAGGCGGATCAGTTCCCGGTGGAAGGGGAGCAGATACCCGGGCAGCCATCGCGTCGGCCTGCCCCGGTCGACGAGGCGACACAGGCGGCCAGCGACGACTTCCTCAATCGCGCTACCGGTGGAAGGCCTCCTGCGCCGCAGCCGTCACCGCGGCCGCGCCAATCGGCCGTGCCGCCTGCGCCACCCGTCACGAGTCAGCGCCAACCGAGCAATTGACGCTCTATATTCTGTCCGCTCAGCTTAATACTTCCTTCAATCATCCGGACGACAATCGCAGGATAACACAAGGTCGCTCTCGATCCTTCAGTGAAGAGAGTGTTGCGATGTCGTCTTTCAAAAATAGCGAGCGGCGCAAGTCGGTGCGTCATGACACGGCGATTGCCGGGTCGCTCAAGTGCAGTCTCGGCTCCCAGGTCCCCATAACGGTGGTCGATCTCTCCGCGGAGGGTTTCAGCGCCGGAATCAAGGCGCGCGCACCCATGGGAGGGCGTTCGTTCGCGGTGCGGTTCGGCGGGCTCGAACTGCTTGGCGCGTCCTTGCGCTGGAAGGACGATGCCAACGCCGGCTTCGAATTCAACAGGCCGCTGCATCCCGCGGTCCTCGATCACGTGGCGCGGCAGAACCCGCCAGACGGTAACGAAGATTGAGCGAGCAGGAAGAGGGTCGCAGCCCATGTCCAGTCAACAGAGCAAGTCTTTCGATGAAGTCGCCGACGCCATGGGGGCGGTGTGTGACAGGCGCTCTGCCGACCGAATAGAATCGGACGCATGTGCGATCGCGCGCATCCCGGCCAGCCCGCACAGGGTCGAGCTGGTCGACGTCTCACGCACAGGCTGTCGCATCCGCACGATGGACGGAATCGCGGTGCCACAGGGGTCGACGGTCCACCTCGACTTCGGTCCCGGCCGGCGGTTGACCGGACAGGTCATGTGGTCTGCAGCGCGCAGCGCAGGGGTTCGCTTTCACCAGTCGCTGTCGGGGCCGCTAGCCGCGACGCTCGGTGTCGAACCGGCGGTCGATATCAACGTCGAAGCCGAGACCGAAGTGCGTCGCGGTCCGCTCGGACCCGCTTCGCTGCTCCCGCATTGGCTGCGGCGCCTGCTCAGGAAGGCAGCCTGACGAGGGCAAACGAAAACCCGCCGCGGCGTGGGCCGTGGCGGGCTTCCGTTTTGCAGTTCCAGCTACTGCGCGTCAGCGCAGCCGGATGGGCACATAGGTGAGCGGCCGCCCGCGTCTCTGGATTCGGAGCAACACGCTCTCGCGACCGGACGCCTTCGCCTGGCTGACGATCGTCTCCAGATCGGCAACGGTGTTGACCGGGCGATAGTTCGCGGTGACGACGATGTCGCCGCGCTGAAGGCCTTTTTGGCCCACGTCGGCGTTGGGATCGACGCCGAGGATGACCAGGCCGCCGCTGTCGGGCGACACGCCGAGCTGCTGCGCGAAGCGCGGCGTCAGCGGCGAGACCTGCAGGCCCAGGTTCTCGGCAAGCGCTTCGCCGCTGCTCGCGCCGGGGGTCGGACGGTTGTCTTCCTGCTGGTTGTCGCCGTTGAACATCTGCGACTGCGCGAGCTCTTCCTCGCTCGGCCGCTTGCCGACCGTGGCGGTCACCGTGCGGCGCTCGCCCTCGCGATACAGTTCGATGGGGATGCGGGTGCCAGGCTCGATGTTGGCGACCAGGAAGGACAGCGTCTGGTCGCTGGTCACGTCCTTGCCGTTGATCTTCGTCACCACATCTCCAGGCTTGATTCCGGCCTTGTCGGCAGCCTGCCCCGGCTCGACCGACTGGACGAATTCGCCACGGTTCTGCGGCAGGTCGAGTGAATCGGCGAGGTCGCCCGCAACAGGCTGGATCTGGATGCCGAGGTAACCTCGCTCGATGTCCTGGCCGCTGCGCAGTTTCTCGACGATCGGCGCGGCGATCTCGGCGGGGATGGCGAAACCGATGCCCACGCTGCCGCCCGAGGGCGAGAAGATGGCGTTGTTGATGCCGATGACGTTGCCCTGCATGTCGAACAGCGGTCCGCCGGAGTTCCCCCGGTTGATGCTGGCGTCGGTCTGGATGTAACGGTCATACGCGCCGCCCGAGCCGGTGTTGCGGTAGACCGCCGAGACGATGCCCGAGGTTACCGTACCGCCCAGCGCGAAGGGATTGCCGATCGCGATCACCCAGTCGCCCACGCGCGCCTGGCTCGAATCCCCAAATCGAACGAATGGAAACGGCTCACGCCGTTCGATCTTGAGCACCGCCAGGTCGGAAGAGGCGTCGTTACCGATAAGCTTGGCAGGAAACTCGGTCCCGTCGGTCATCGTGACCGTGATTTCCTCGACCTCTCCGCGGCCCTGCGGCGCGATCACGTGGTTGTTGGTGACGACGTAGCCGTCGGCCGAAATGATGAAGCCCGAGCCCAGCGACTGCGCTTCGCGGGTCTGGGGCTGGCCTCCGCCGCGATTGCCGAAGAGGCCCTCGAATGGCGTCCCGGCAAAGGGATTGCCGCCGCTCGAAACCTGGATGCGCTGACGGGTGGAGATGTTGACCACCGCCGGCTGAAGCTGCGCGGTGAGGTCGGCGAAGCTCTCGGGCGCGCCGGCGCGAGGCACCATCCGGGCCATCTGACTGTCGTCGTTCTGCGCCACCTGCGCGCCTGCCGGGTAACCGGTGGCCAGCGTGAGCGCCGCGCCGCCAAGCAGCAGCGCCGAGGTCAGTCCGTAGGAATATCGCACGCGGGTCGTATCCTTGTCTTGCATCTTGCCAATATGTCCCCGCCACCAGAATCTCGTGCGCGGGGCTTAACCGCGATTGAACGCATCGACCAACGGTCAACGCCGTCCGCGGAACTGCTTCAGGTACTCGTTGTCGGGCGAAAGTATGATTGAACTGCCCGATTTTGAGTCCGGCGCGAACGTCGTGTCGTAACTCTGCATCGCGCGGTAGAAGTCGTAGAATTCCGGGTCCTTGCCATAGGCGTCGGCGTAAATCTTCGCGGCCTGGGCCTCGGCCTCGGCACGGATGATCTGCGCGTTCTTGAGGCCTTGCGCACGCAGCGTATCGGCCTCCTGCTTGCGCGCGCTTTGCATCCGGCGGAATGCGGATTCGAGCGGGCTGCCGTCGGGCAGGTCGGCGCGCTTGATGCGCACGTCGATCACCTGCGCGCCGTACTTGCGGGCCTGTGCGTCGAGCTTGGTGCGAATGTTGGCCATCGTCGTCCCGCGCTCGGCCGTTAGAAGCGAGGCGAAGCTGCGCCGACCAAGTTCCTGCCGGACGACCGATGAAAGCACCGCCGAAAGCTGGCTGTCCACCGTCGCGAGGGTGCCTGCGGTCTGTACCATGCGCACCGGGTCTATGATCCGGTAGCGCGCATAAGCATCCACGTTCAGGCGGAGCTGGTCCGTCGAGAGAACCGTCTGCGGCTCCATGTCGACGTTGAGCACGCGCTTGTCGATCCGTTCGACGCGCTCGTAGAACGGAATGCGCATCACGATACCGGCGCCCGTTTCGCCATAGGGAACGTCGGGCTTGAAGCGGTTGGCAACCCGGTCCGGGCGACCCGCCTGGATGATGACCGCTTCCTCGGTCTCGGGCACGACAACCATTGTCGACAGAGCCGCCACGATCGCGACGGCGATCGCGATCAGCGAGTTGCGGTGAGTTTCGAAGAAGGTCTCCATCACTGGGCTCCTTCATTCTGGGCAGGACGCTTGCGGACTTCCTGCAGCGGCAGATACGGCGTCACGCCCTGCGCCTCGATCACGGTCTTGTCGTTGTTGCGGAGCACGCGTTCCATGGTCTCGTAGTAGAGGCGTCGCCGCGTCACTTCTGGTGCCAGCTTGTACTGGGCGTAGATCTTGTCGAACGAAGCGGCATCGCCCTGCGCCCTGGCCAGCACCTGCTGGGCATACAGTTCGGCCTTGTTGATTTCCGCGTCGGCATCCTGCTGCGCGGCGGACACGTCCTTGAACGCTTCCTCGACCTCTTTCGGCGGGTCGGTCTTGCGGATTTGCACGCCCTGAACAGCGATGCCCGACTGGTACGCGTCGAGGATCGCCTGCATGCGAGTGAGCACCGAGCCCTCGATGTCAGCCCGGCCGGCGCCCGACAGGACGTCGTCGAGTTGCTTGGTCGCCACCGAGGCGCGCATTGCGGCTTCGGCAACGTCGCGCAGCGTCGCTTCGGGATCGGCGAGTTCGAAACGGAACTGCTTCAGGTCCTTGATCGACCAGCGGACGATGTAGCTCAGGTCGACGAGGTTCTGATCGCCGGTGAGCATGAGCTTCTGCGCGGTGCCTTCGGGAATCTGCTCGATCCGGAATTCGCTGACCTGTTCGATGTCGACGTTCTGGATCGGCCAGGGGAAGGTCACGTTGAGGCCGGGCGTCAACGTGCGCGAATACTTGCCGAAGGTGGTGACGACACCTTCTTCCTTCGGTCCGACCTGGTGGATCATCGAAAAGCCGAGCCAGACGGCGACGATCGCGCCGATTGCGAGCGGAAACCAGCTCTTCCCGCCGGGGCGCTCGGGCAGACGGAAACCGGGACCGCCGCCGCCGCCGATCGTGCGCCGCGGACCTTCGGGTCCGCGATGCTTGAAGATGTCCTCGATGCTGGCGGAGCGGCGTGGCTCGTCGCCAACAGGAAGCCAGGGGTTGCGCGGCCCCTTGCGCTTGGGCTTGTCGTCCGCAGGGGTATCCGCGGCAGGTTTACCGGGCTGCACGGGATCGTCGCCCGTCGAGGGTACCTCCGGCTCGCCTTCCGGCTTCTTGCCGCCACCCCACGGGCTCTTCCCCGCCATTGCGAGGCCGATCACGCGTCCCAACCCATCATTCATGTCCATGGGGCACTTATAGGAAGCCTCGGCGGGAAAAACAGGGGTGGCAGCTTCGATTTTGCTGCTAGTGCGCGGCGGCATATGGATGAGAAGTCGCTTATCGACCGACTGCCCGACAGCGTCGCGGCGCGCGTCCGGTCGCTCAAGACGCGCGACGGCGTCGTAACCGTTATCCTTGACGGGTCGGGGCTCGATGCGTCGACCCGCGCCGATCTGGAAGGCGCCGTCAGGGACCTGGTCGGACAGGCCGAGGGTGTTAGCGAAGTGCGCGTAGCGGTCATGGCCGACAAGCCTGCCGCCCCGGTCATCATCGCGGTCGGCTCGGGCAAGGGCGGGGTAGGCAAGTCAACGCTCACCGCCAATCTCGCTGTCGCCCTGGCGCGGATGGGCCGAAAGGTCGGACTGGTCGACGCCGATATATATGGGCCGAGCCAGCCCACTCTGCTCGATACCGAAGGCGTCAGGCCCGAAGCGCGCGGGGAGAAGCTCGTCCCCGTGCAGAGCCGTTTCGGCGTGTCGATGCTGTCGATGGGTCATCTCGTCGAGCCCGGGAAGGCGCTCGCCTGGCGCGGGCCGATGGCGTCAGGTGCGCTCGGCCAGCTGATCGACGCGCACTGGGACGGTATCGAGGTGCTGCTGCTCGACCTGCCTCCGGGCACCGGGGACGTGCAGATCACGATGCTCCAGAAGCATCGCCCTGCCGGCGCGGTCATCGTATCGACCCCGCAGGACCTGGCCCTGATCGACGCACAGCGAGCTGCAGAGCTGTTCGCCAAGGGGCCGGTGCCGGTGATCGGGCTGGTCGAGAACATGGCCGGATATACGTGTCCGCATTGCGGCGAGGTCAGCGATCCGTTCGGTCGCGGCGGGGTCGAGTCGGCCGCTCAGGCGGCGGGCCTGCCGTTCCTCGGGCGCATTCCTCTTACGCTGAGCCTGCGCGAAGCAAGCGATGCCGGAAAACCACCGGCGGCCGGCGACGGCGAGGTCGCGTCGGTATTCGCCGCCATCGCCGGCAAGGTCTCCGACTGGCTCGACAAGAGGGCGGCCTAGCGATGCATGTCAGTCGCCGGGGCCTGCTTGCGGGCGCCGCGGTCGGCGGCGGGCTGCTTGTGGCTTGGGGACTTTGGCCACGGGACTACGGCACTCCCCTGACCCCCGGGCGCGGCGAGTGGGCCTATTCGGCGTGGCTGAAGCTGGCGCGTGATGGCGTCCTCACCGTGGCGGTGCCGCAGCTCGAGATGGGGCAGGGCGTGTCCACGATCCTGCCGCAGGTGATCGCCGCCGAGATGGGCGCCGACTGGCGCACCGTCGCGGTGGAGCCGGCGCCGGTTTCGGGCGCCTATCCCAACCTGCCGCTCGCCGCGAAGTGGGCGCCGCTGTGGATGCCCTTTGCCGCAGGTCTCGCGGACGACCCGCGCAAGCTCGTCTTGCGTCGCTGGGCCGAGATGACCGGCTTCACGGCCACCGCCGAAGGGACCTCGCTGGCCGCCTACGAACCCCCCGCGCGCGAAGCGGCGGCGGCAGCACGGGCGATGCTCTGCATGGCAGCGGCGGACCGCTGGGATGTCGCGTGGGAAGAATGCGAGGTTCGCGGCGGGCTCGTCTTTCATGGCGACAAGCACTTCTCGTTCGCGGCGCTCGCGGAGGAGGCAGCGGCCTATGAGCCGCCCGACCCTCCCCCGCTCAACCCGGCGCCCTATGCCGAGGTGCCCGATCCGGTGACCGAGGCCGCGGGCCTGCGCTTCCCCCGCCTCGACCTGCCGGCCAAGGTCGACGGGACATTCCCTTTCGCGGGCGACGTGCGGCTGCCGGGAATGCTCTATGCCGCGATCCGGCATGGCCCGATCGGGGACACGGAACTGCTCGGATACGACGAGGCGGCGGCGAAGGTCCGCGGCTTGCGCCATGTGGTCAAGTCGCGGGGCTGGATCGCAGCGGTGGCCGATACCTGGTGGGCGGCGGAGAAGGCTCTCTCCGCAATGGCGCCGGTCTGGCGCACGACGGGGCGCGCGAGTAGCGAGCGGATCGCTACCGCAATCGACGAGGCGCTGACCAAGGGCGAGGCCAGCCGCGTGGTGACGCGCGGCGCGGGAGATGCCGACAATGGCGAACCCACCGTAACCTATCGCTACGAGATCGCTCCCGCCACGCACGCGACGATCGAAACCGCCTCAGCCACCGCGCGCCTCGCGGATGGAAAGCTGGAGCTGTGGATGGCGACCCAGGCGCCCTCCCATGCCAAGGCGGCCGCGGCGAAGGCAGTCGGCCTGTCCGCCGACGACGCCGTGCTCTACCCGATGGCCGCAGGGGGCAGCTTCGACCGTCGGCTCGAGCACGACCATGCGATCGAAGCCGCGGTGATCGCTTCCGAGGTCGGCGCCCCGGTCCAGCTCGTCTGGTCGCGGTGGCAGGAGCACGTGGCGGGTCGCCCGCGCGCGCCGCTTGCCTGTCTCGCGAGCGCATGGACCGCCCAGGAAGACGGGTCGCCGACCGGGCTCCGGCTGCGGGTGGCGATGCCGTCCACCACCGCCGAGTTCGGCGCGCGGCTGTTCGGGAACAAGACTGCGCTGGCGGCGCGACGCGCAACGGACTCCGCGCCCGATCCGCTGGCGTTCGAGGGTGCGCTGGGACCTTACGCTATCCCGGACATTGCGATCGACCACGTCCCGGTCGACGTCGGCCTGCCGAGCGGGCGAATGCGCGGCAACGCCCCGGCCTATCTTGCTTTCGTGACCGAGAGTTTCATCGACGAGCTTGCCGCTCGCGTCGGGCGCGAGCCGCTGTCTTTCCGAATGGCCATGCTCGGCGGGGATCCGCGGCTTGCCGAGTGCCTCCAGCGGGCCGCCCGCCTCGGCCAATGGGATGGCGGCGCAGGCCAGAGCGGCAACGGGATCGCCTGCTGGCGGATCGGCGACCCCGAAATCGGTGGTCCGGTCGCGCGGATTGCCTGCGTCGCCACTGCCCGGGCGGGAGAAGGCGGCGTCCGGGTTGAAAAACTCTCGGTCGCGGTCGATCTCGGCCGAGTGGTCAATCTCGACATCGCCCGCCAGCAAATCGAGGGGGGGCTGGTCTTCGGAACGAGCCTGGCGACCGGATCGGCGCTGGCGTACGAAGCGGGCCTGCCGACCGCCAGCCGGCTCGCCAGCCTGAACCTGCCGCAGCTGCGCGACTGCCCCGAGATAGCGGTCGAGCTCATCCCCGGCGAGGGCGAACCCGCAGACCCCGGCGAAATCGGCGTCGCGGTCGCACCGCCGGCGATCGCCAACGCGCTCCATTCGGCGACCGGCCTGCGCCTGCGCCGCCTTCCCCTGCTGTCCGAGGGCCTATGACCTGGCAACCCCAATCGCTTCCCGCCGAGCACCCTCCCGTAAAGAGCGGCAGCATCGGCGTGCTGCTGGTCAACCTCGGCACCCCGGACGCGCCGGATGCCAGGAGCGTGAAGCGCTACCTGGCCGAATTCCTCTCCGACCGGCGCGTGGTCGAAATTCCGCCGCTTGTCTGGCAGCCGATCCTGCGCGGGATCATCCTCAATACGCGCCCGAAGAAGAGCGCGCATGCATACAGCCAGGTCTGGACCGAAAGGGGCTCCCCGCTCGCAGCGATAACCGCCGAACAGGCTTCTGCACTGCAGGCGCGGCTGGGCGAGGCAGTGCGCGTCAGGCATGCCATGCGCTATGGCAGGCCCTCGATCGGCGACGAGTTGCAGGCGCTCATGGACGAAGGCTGCGAACGCATCCTGCTGGCTCCGCTTTACCCGCAGTACAGCGGCGCGACGACCGCGACAGTCGTGGACAAGGCTGCGGACAAGCTGCGCGCAATGCGTTGGCAACCCGCCTTGCGCATCCTGCCTCCGTATCACGACGACCCGCTGCATATCGACGCCCTTGCGACCGACCTGGGTGCGCAGCTCGATGCGCTCGACTTCGTACCCGAGGTGCTGTTGCTGAGTTTCCACGGCATGCCCGAGCGGACCCTGCACCTGGGCGATCCGTATCATTGCCAGTGCCGCAAGACCGCGCGGCTGCTCGAAGCCGCGCTCTCCCGTCCCGGCCTGCGCGTGGTCACGACATTCCAGAGCCGCTTCGGGCGCGCCAAGTGGCTCGAACCCGCGACCGACGACACTCTCGAAGCAGAAGCCAGGGCCGGCACCCGCCGACTTGCGGTTGCGGCTCCGGGCTTCTCCGCGGACTGTCTCGAGACGCTGGAAGAGCTGGCCATCCGCGGTCGCGAGCAGTTCGTCGAGGCGGGCGGCACCCACTATGCCGCGCTCGCCTGCCTCAACGCGGGCGAGGTGGGAATGACGATGCTCGAGGGTCTGGTGCGGCGCGAGCTTGCGGGCTGGCTCTAGGCCACTTACAACAGGGTAAGTTTCAAGGAGCTACCCATGGCCACGCTCGCCGAACCGCCCATCCGGACTAACCCGACCGACGAGATTCCGCCTGCGAACTGGCGCGTGGGCCATCCCGACGACGCGGCGCTTGCCCACATTCCGGGTGAACGCGGTCTCCCGCTCGTGGGCAATACGTTTCGCCTGCTGGCGGACCCGATCGCTTTCGGCTGGCGCATGTACCGGACCTATGGACCCGTCTACAAGAACTGGGCGCTCGGCGGCTGGCATGTCGCGCTGATCGGCGCAGAGGCCAACGAGATGATCCTGATGGATCGGGACAAGATCTTCAGCTCGGAACAGGGCTGGGGGCCGACGCTGCACAGGCTGTTTCCGCGCGGCCTTATGCTGATGGATTTCGAGCACCACCGCGTCGACCGGCGGGCTTTGTCGATCGCCTTCAAGCCCGAGCCGATGCGCCACTACGCCGCAGCACTCGATCGGGGCATCGCTTCGGAAGTCGCCGGATGGACCGGGGACATGCTGTTCTACCCGGCGATCAAGCAGCTGACGCTTGACCTGGCGGCAGAGAGCTTCCTGGGCGGGGGATTGGGACCGGACGCGCCGAAGATCAACCAGGCCTTCGTCGACATGGTGCAGGCCTCGGTCGCGCCGATACGCCGGCCACTTCCCTTCACCCAGATGAAGCGCGGGGTGGACGGACGGTCTTACCTCGTCGACCTGTTCACGCGCGAAACCCATCGTCGGCGCGCGGGCGAAGGGCTGGGGCAGGACATGTTCAGCCAGTTCGCCACCGCGATAAGAGAGGACGGGTCGCTGCTCCCCGTCGACGCGGTGGTCGACCACATGAATTTCCTGATGATGGCGGCGCACGACACGATCACCTCGTCGGCCACCTCGTTGGTGTGGCTGCTTGCGAAGAACCCGGAATGGCAGGAAAGGCTGCGGCAGGAAATCCTTGCCGTGACCGGCGGGCCCGATGCATCGGGAACTCCGCGCGGCGCCGCATACGATGACCTCGGAAAGCTCGAACTCGTCGAAATGGCCTTCAAGGAAGCGTTGCGCCTGATTCCCCCGGTCCCCAGCCTGCCGCGCCGCGCGCTGCGCAGCTTCGAGTACAAGGGCTTCCGGATTCCCGCGGGAACCGAGGTCGGGTTCAACGTCTACCTTACCCACCGGCTTGAGGAGCACTGGGGCGACGACGTCGAGGCATTCGATCCGTTGCGCTTCACGCCCGAAAAGGTGAAGGCGCGGCACAAGTATGCCTGGGTGCCGTTCGGCGGTGGGGCGCACATGTGCCTCGGGCTCCACTTCGCCTACATGCAGGTCAAGATCCTCATGGCGCAACTGCTTCAGCGCTACCGGATCGAGGTGGCGGACGGGTACGCGCCCGAATGGCAGCCGTGGCCGATCCCCAAGCCGAAGGACGGGCTGAAGATCACCCTCAAGCCGCTCTAAAAGTCGATCGCGATGCCTTTCCTGACCCAGTCGCCATAGCGGGTGGGGCTCAGGTCCTCGTCGTCGCGCGGCGGTGCCGGCGCGGGCGGCGGGTCGTTCGACCAGTGCGCAGGCTTGGCGAACTCCTTCGGACGTCTGGTTGCGCGTTTCATGGCGGCAAGATGGGCGCGCTGGCGCCCAAGCGCAATCGTCGATAGGGGCCGCGGCATGGCCAAGGTTCAGGGACTTCCCGCGCGCGCCGCCGCGCTGCGCATGCTCGACGCGGTTCTCCGCCGCGGCGAGACGCTCGAGATGGCCGAGCGTGCCTTCGCTAAGGGGCTGACGCAGAGCGACCGCGGTCTCGCCCGCGCGATTGCCAGTGAGACCCTTCGCTGGCTGGTCGATCTCGATGCATTGATCGACGGGGCCACGAAGCAGCGCCTGCCCGACGACGCCAAGCCGCGCACCGTGCTCCGCATGATGCTCGCGCAGGTGCTGCGCCTCGACACGCCGCCGCACGCCGCGATCGCGACGGGTCTCGAACTGCTCGACGGCGGGCCCCGACGGCTCGCGCACGGCGTCTTCTCCGCGTTGACGAAGCAAGGCGCGGGTTTGCCCGAGGTGCCGACATTGCCCGCGGCTCTCGTCGTTCGATGGGGCGAGCGCGCGACCGCGATTGCCGCTGCGCTCGCCGATCCGCCCCCGCTCGACATCGCCCTGAAGGACTGGAGCGCGACCGATCGCTGGGCGGGCGAACTCGGCGGCATCTCCCTCGCGCCGGGTCACGTCCGGCTACCGCGCGGGACCGCTGTCGAGCGGCTTGCGGGGTTTGAAGAGGGCGAGTGGTGGGTGCAGGATCTTGCTGCCTCGCTCCCGGCGCGCCTGTTGGGGCGCGGCGAGGGAAGGGCCGTTCTCGACCTGTGCGCCGCGCCGGGGGGCAAGACGTTGCAACTCGCTGCCGCGGGGTGGCGGGTGACCAGCGTCGACAAGAGCCTCAAGCGCCTCGACCGGCTGGTCGAGAACCTCGAACGGACGGGACTGGCCGCCGAGGTCGTCGCCGCCGACGCGCTGACATGGGAGCCGTCCGCACGGTGGGACGCGATCCTGCTCGATGCGCCATGCACCGCGACCGGCACCTGCCGCCGCCATCCGGACGTGCTCCACCGCATCGGTCCGCGCCAGATCGAAGAGATGGCCGAGCTGCAGGCGGCTATCCTCGATCGCGCCACGAGCTGGCTCACGCCCGGCGGCATGCTGGTTTTCGCGACCTGCTCGCTCGAACCCGAGGAAGGCGAGATGCAGGCTGCGCGGGTTTCGCTCGCTCCGTTCCCCGTCGCTTCCGACGAACTTCCCGCCGGCCTCGAACCCACGGCGGAGGGCTGGCTCCGCACCGATCCGGCGATGCTGGCGGACGCTGGCGGTCTCGACGGCTTCTTCGCTGCCCGCTGGCGCCGCGCAGCCTGATCAAGTCAGCCTGAACGGGGAATGCTGCGCCATTCGTATTGCCTTCAGCGTGAGTCGAGGCCGAAGCTCTCGTCGACGATCCGCGCCGCCATCCGGTCGGAGTCGCCGCCCTCTTCGCTTGCCACCACCGCCTCGAGCGGCGCAGTGAGGCGATAGACCAGCTTGCCTTGCTCGATGGTCCGCGAGGCTTGTCCACGCAGCATCGTCGGAACGACCCGGGTCAGCAGCTTCGAGCCGAACCCCTCCTCTTTCGGCTCATCGGAAAGCGCGGGAGCACCGTATTCCAGCCAGACAAGCTCGAACTGGCTGTGTTTTACATCCCAGCTTACCTCTACATGCGCAGTCTCGGCGGCCGAGAGCCCGTATTTCTGGGTATTGGTGGCGAGTTCATGGAGTGCGAGGCTGATTTGCTGCGCGGCTTCCGGGTTGATGACGAGCGGAGGGCCCGCATAGGTGAAGCGTTCGCCGTAAATCTCTTCGAAGACTCCGAGTCCTTCGTCAACGACTGCATCGAGCTCGATGGATGATTCGTTCTTCCGTTCGATCGACTTGGTGGCGTTGGCGAGTGCGCGGACCCGGCCGAGGAAGACGCCGAGGAATTCTTCTGTGCGCTGCGTGCCCTTCGCCGTCTGAACCGCGAGAGAGTTCACTACTGAAAGCAGGTTGCCGCTCCGATGGACCGCTTCACGCGTTTGCACCGCAAGCACTGCATTCGCTTCCTTCAGTTCCTTCGTCCGCTCTTCCACCTGCCGTTCCAGCGTAGCCAGCGTCGCCTGGTGTGCCGCAATCTCATCGATGAGCCTCGTGTTGGCTGCATTCATCGCGCCAGGTGAGGGAAGGGCGATCAGGTCGGGGATCAGCCTGAATAGAACCACCGCGGTCGTGACGGAGACGAGCCCAGTGGCGAGCTTCACCCAACCAACGTAGGGATAGATCGGATACCACAGGGTCACGATGCCGAGCATGTGAGTCAGGCCGCACAGCAGGATGAAGGATGCGAACAGCACCACGAGCCGCGCCTGTGGCACGTCCTTCCGTTTGCGCAGCACGGTGATGAGGGCGAGCGGAATCGCAGTGTAGGACAGGAAGATCAGCAGGTCTGACCCGGCCCATAGCAGCACGAGCCACGGCTGCCACAAAAGGCACATGCCGTGCGGCATGTAGTTTCCGTACTCGATCACGTGTTCCAAACGGGCATCTCCCGACAGGCGGAGTGACACCGGCGGAATGCCGCCACGCCGAAGCCCGTCAAGTGCGTGTTAGCTCATACCCGTTTCAAGACAAATGCGTGCGGCACGGCGCTGTCTGCCGCCACCGCGTCGATCCCGTCGCTTCGCGGGCCGCTTCCGTCAGGCCGTTTCGCCCTTTACCTTGTTCGCGAAACTCTTCCTGAGCTTCATCAGCTTGGGCGGGATGACCGCCAGGCAATAGGGGTTCCGCTGGCCTTCGCCTTCCCAGTACTCCTGGTGGTAGTCCTCTGCCGGATACCACTCGGCTGGGCCTTCGATTGTCGTGACCGCCTGCTGGCCGGGATGCTCGGCATTCCAGCGCGCGATTGCGGCTTCCGCTTCGGCGCGCTGGGCGTCGTCGAGCGGGAAGATCGCACTGCGGTATTGCGTGCCCACGTCGTTGCCCTGGCGATTCAGCTGGGTCGGATCGTGGGTGCCGAGGAAAACGTCGTAAACCTCGGGAAGGGAAATGACCGCATTATCGAAGGTCACGCGGATTCCCTCGGCGTGCCCGGTGCTGCCCGAGCAGACTTCCTTGTAGGTCGGGTCGGGGACGTGCCCCCCGATATAGCCGCTTTCGACTTCGCTTACGCCCATCACGTCGCGGAACACCGCTTCGGTGCACCAGAAGCACCCGCCAGCAACGATCGCCTGCTCGTTCACATCGTATCTCCTTTGCGCCAGGCGAGATAGGAAGCCGCTTGTCGCTTGTCACGGCGAGCAGCGACGATAGTGTGCGCTGACAACGCTTTTCCCGGGAGAATCTTCATGCGCCGTATCGCGCTCGCCGCCGTTCCGCTCCTCGCCCTCGCCACCACCGCTTCGGCCGATCATCACGCAGCCAAGCCCAAGGCGATGCACGCCAGCGCGAAAGTCTCGGTGAACCCCGACCTCGCCGCGGCGGTCGCCAACCCGCTGCGCGATCCCGACAGGGCGCGCGACCAGTGGCGCAAGCCGGCCGAAACGCTGGCGTTCTTCGGTGTGGAGCCCGGGATGAAGGTCGGCGAATACGCGCCCGGTGGCGAGTGGTATTCCCGGCTCCTCGGCCTTTACCTCGGGCCGAAAGGCCAGCTCGTCGGGCTCTATTTCAATCCGACCTCCGGCCCATTCAACGAAAAGGCGCAGGAAGGAATCCGCGCCGGCGCGGCGAAGTATCCGGCGGACATCGCCGGATGGTCGGGCATTCCCGCGGAACGGTTCATGGGCATGACGCTGGAAAGCATCCCCGACGACCAGAAGGGTACCTTCGATCGCATCCTGGTGATGCGGATGCTGCACAACATGATGCGCTGGAACAATGCCGACAGCGAGATAAAGGCCATGCGCGAACTGCTCAAGTCCGGGGGCATGATCGGTATCGAGCAGCACCGTGCGAAGGCAGACGCACCCTATAGCTTCACCGACGGCAGCAAGGGCTACCTGCGCGAGGCGGACGTGATCAAGTTCATGGAGGTGCACGGTTTCGAGCTGGTCGGCAGCGCGGAGTACAACGCTAATCCGAAGGACCCCGCGAACCACGCCGAGGGCGTCTGGGAGATGAAGCCCTCGTGGCGCACGAAGAAGCCGGAACTGGAGAACCTCGGCGAAACCGACCGCATGACGTTGTTGTTCCGCAAGAGGGCGTGAGGCCGCGAGGCCTCCCCGTCGCTTGATGTAACACTATATCATTCACGGAGAGTTCACATTGCGGCGAAAATAAGGCGGCTTGTGGGGCCGTCTGGATCGGCCTCCTTCTGGGAGAGTCGCCGATGCCCCGCAGTCACCTGATTTTCGCCGCTGCCCTGCCGCTCGCGCTTGCCGCGTGCGGCGATGCCCCTGCCGACCCGCGCGGCGTGGACCGCGGTGAGACGTTGCTCTCCGTCAGCGCGTCCGGGCACGCCGAATCGCGCCCCGACAAAGCTGAATTCCAGGCCGGGATCGAGACGTGGGCCGCTTCGGCCACAGCCGCCAGCGCCGCCAATGCAAAGAAGATCGCCGAGATCGTCCGCGCTCTGGAAGCGAGCGGAGTCCGGGAAAAGGACATCCAGACCCGCGCGGTCAGCGTCCAGCGCGTCGACTGGGGTCCGCGCAAGGGCCAGTTCCAGGCATCGAATGTCGTCAACGTGACGCTGCGCGATGCCGCGAAGATCAGCGAGGCGGTGACCGCGGTCACCGAGGCGGGCGCCAATGTCGTCTCCGGTCCGAACCTGTCGATGACCGACCCCGAAAAGGTCGCCAACCTGGCCTACGCCGATGCCTACAAGTCCGCCAAGCGGCGAGCAGAGGCCTATGCCGAAGCGGCAGGCATGGAAATCTCCCGCGTTCTCTATATCCGCGATGCGGGCGGCCAGCAGGGCCAGCGGTACCTGCGCAGCGCCGACGCCATGATGACGATCGATGTCGAGGAGGCCGCGCAGCCCCGTCCCGTCGCCCCGCCGCCGCCGCCGCCGGTGATCAACACCGCTCCCCGGCCGGAGAGCGGACCGCCGCGGGTGATGCTCGGTACCACTGCATCCGACGTATTCATTCAGGTGGACTTCGCGTTGCGGGAGAAATAACCGGGCAGGCATGCCAGAAGTCACCGTCGCCGCGCTCCAGCTCGACCTCTCGTCCGCCGACGAGACCGAGAACATCGCCGCGGTCTCCGCTCTCGTCGAGGAAGCGGCGAGCCGCGGCGCGCAGATCGTTCTGCCGCCCGAACTCTTTTCCGGCCCGTACTTCTGCAAGGTCGAGGACGAGGAGCTCTTTGCGCTCGCACGGCCGACCGCCGCGCATCCCTCCGTCGTGGCAATGCAAAGGCTCGCCGCGAAGCTCAAGGTCGCGATCCCCACCAGCTTCTTCGAGCGCGACGGACACCACTACTACAACACCTTGGCCATGGTCGGCGCGGACGGCGAAATCCTCGGCACCTACCGCAAAAGCCACATCCCCGACGGGCCCGGCTACGAGGAGAAGTATTATTTCCGTCCCGGGAACGACGGGTTCAAGGTATGGGATCTGTTCGGCACGCGTATCGGCGTCGGGATCTGCTGGGACCAGTGGTACCCGGAAACCGCCCGCGTGATGGCGCTCATGGGCGCCGAGCTTCTCTTCTACCCGACCGCGATCGGCTCCGAGCCCTACGACGCCGACCTCGATACCAGCCGAATGTGGCGCCGCGCCATGCTCGGCCATGCCGTGTCGAACTGCATGCCGGTCATAGCCGCCAACCGGATCGGCACGGAAGACGGGCAGAAATTCTACGGCCACAGCTTCATCGCCGACGAATGGGGCGATTTCCTGTGCGACTATGGTGCCGGGGACACCGGAGCCCTCGTCGCGACCATCGACCTTGCACGCGCCGCGAAGCACCGTGCGGGGATGGGCTTTTTCCGCGATCGCCGCCCGCAGCTCTACGGACGGATCTGCGAGGACGTTTGAGGAGGGCCGGAATGCGGCACCGGTTCCTCGTCGCGCTGGGATCGAACGTGCGGCATCCGCGCTTCGGACTGCCGCGACAGGTGTTGCGAGCTGCCCTCGCCGCCCTCGAGGATGCGGGCCTCGCCGTCGACGCGATGTCGCCGATCGTCGACAGCGCTCCCCTCGGCCCCTCCAGCCGCCATTATGCCAATGCCGCGGCGGTGATTTCGACGCGGCTCGAGCCCGAAGAAGTGCTCGACCTGCTGCAGGCGATCGAGCACGCGTTCGGCCGCGTCCGCCGCGGAGCCCGCTGGGGCGCCCGGGTGCTCGATCTCGACATAGCACTCTGGAGCGGCGGCTCCTGGTTCAGCGAGCGGTTGGTAATCCCCCATCCGGAGTTCAACGACAGGCGCTTCGCCGTCGCTCCCGCCGCCAGGATCGCCCGTGCATGGCGCGATCCGCTGACCGGCCTGACAGTCGGGCAGATCGAAGCCCGCTTGACCCGCGCAAGCCCGCTGTCCTAGGGCGGCCGCGGTCGGGCCCTTAGCTCAGTCGGTAGAGCAACTGACTTTTAATCAGTAGGTCGCTGGTTCGAACCCAGCAGGGCTCACCACGTATTTCTGCCATTTTTGGCAACTCCCTTTGTCGGCAGTCAGGGCCCGTGTCCGTCATGTGTCCGACCGCGTTGCTCACCAAGGCACATGCGCCTCGTCGGTCGGCGCTTTCACGCACATCTTCTTCCATGCGTCATCCATCTCACTCGATGATGTCATCTCGCTCTCCAGAAAAGCCAACTTCTCGCCCGAGGCGATAAACCGCTGATACCCGCCATAACCGCCGAAGCCGTTCTTGGAGTTCACCTCACCGCAAACCACAGGCGCTGACCCTCCGGAGTAAAACCGACTATCGCGAAACTCGGCGCTATCAGGGTCGCGCAGCTTCGCCTTAATTCCTTCCTGCGATTTGCCGATCCAAGCCATCTGCGTGCTCTCATTTGCGAGCGGACTTTCCTTCGCTGTCGCGACTGCATTGGCGCTTTTGGCCGCATCATTGGCCGCTTTATCGGGAGTGCAGTAGGCCACCAGCGAAATAATGCCGATGATCCCTAAGGCGAGTGCTGTCTTGAAGTTCCTACCCTCCCGCTCGGCATCGAAGGAGGGTGGGGCTTCTGCGGGATCAATGCTCCTGAACTTGTGACCGCAGTGCTTGCAGAGAGAGGCGGCCCTTTTCACAACCTCTGCACATGCCGGGCAAATCCGTTCGTCAGCCTTCATTTTCACCAACACCATGTTCCGTGTAGACAATGGTCTACACTAGGCGATGTGTGATCGAGGTGAAGTCCCTTTGTAGCCTATCGGCTGGTGACTGGATTTTTGCGCTGTGGTCCATCTTGCTCGATGCGACTGCGCCAAAACCTTGCTGCGAACATCCGTCGCATAAGGTCCGAGCGTGGACTGTCGCAGGACAATTTCGCCGCACTGGTCGATGTCCATCGGACCTACGTCAATCATCTGGAACAGGCTCGGCGCAATCTGACAATCGACGTGATCGAGCGCATGGCCGACCGTCTGGAGATCGACCCTTGCGCCCTTATCGCTGATCCGAAGAAAAGCGGCGAAGCGCGCTGAGTAGGTCGGGCTCGGCTGCGATCCGGAGCGCCTGCTCTCGGGTAATCGGCTTGCGGGGGAATGTCCAAAGCCATGACTTGAGCGATACTCGCGTCTCAAGCAGACGCATCCATTCGCCCGGTCGACCGAAGCGATTGTGCACATGGTAATGACAGGATCGGCAGATAGGCTGGCAAGAAAACTCGCGAGCGTAAATCTCGTGGTGCTGGTGGTCCGCCGCGTTCCCACATCCGCTGCACCGTTCTCTTGGCGGCATGAGGCCAAGTTGCTCGGCAACCCTGACCTTCTGCCATGCTAGCACACGCTCCGCTCCTGTCGCACCCTGATATGGACCGGGAACCGACCAGCCCCATCGCGGCAGTGGAAAGCCCTGCCCGATAGCCTCGACGACTTGTCGCCCAATTACCAGATCGTGCGGTTCTCCCGCTCCCTCAGTCATGGGCGTCTATGGTCATACGGGCTTCGAGCAAGGTTCGAGCCGCACGCTGCAACCCGGTTGCAAGCGCATCGGCAAGAGCGCGGAGCAGTTCAGGCGGCTGACTGGCGACCTGCCCTTCGACGGCTACCCCGTGCATGTCTTCCAGTTCGCCGGTGAGCCGCGCAAACAATTCGGCCGGGTCGCTCACTTCCGGTCTTCCGCAAGAAGGCGATAGACGCTCGCTCGGCTGCAATTCAGGCGGTCGGCGATCTCGGAAGGCCTGACCCCCTCGGCAGCGAGGGCGCGCATCTCAGGAAGCCTACGACGCGCGGTCGGTTGCCGACCTTGATATTTCCCGAGGCGCTTAGCTCGTTCGATGCCTTCCTTTTGCCGCGCGAGCATGATCTCGCGCTCGAATTGGGCCAGCGCGCCAAACATGGTCAGGGTCAAACGTCCTGCCGGAGAACTTGTGTCCATCTCCGTCCCCCCAAAGTCGAGCACGCGGAGCGCCACGCCTTTGGTTTCAAGCAGATCAACAATTCGGAGCAGGTCAGAGGTCGACCTCGCGAGACGGTCGAGGCGGGTGACGGCTAGGGTGTCTCCGTCTCTGACGAAGTCGAGTGCGGCTGACAGTTGCTGGCGTTCCGCGACGGACGAAACCTGTTCGACGAACTGCTTGGTGCACCCCGTTGCTGAGAGTTCGCGCTGTTGGGCTTCTAGCCCCGCCACCTGATCGACAGTGCTTACCCGCGCGTAGCCACACAACATCTTTGGTCTCCTTGCGAGGAGCCTAGCCGGGTGCGGAGTGCGGTCGAGGGTAAAGTGAACGCATCGAAAACGGGCAGCCTGCCGCTTTATCTCGGTTATTTTCAGTGTATCGGTATCCTCTATCTCCCTTGTGGAAGGCTGGGTCGGTGTTTCGTGACGAGGTGATCGAGCAGCTAGGCTTTTACGTGTATCGACTGGTTGACCCGCGCAGCGGCGAGACCTTCTATGTCGGGAAGGGCCGAGGTAATCGCGTATTCCACCACGCGGCTGGAGAGAAGTCTCCGGAGGGCAGCATCCTCTCACCAAAGCTGGCCCTTATTGCTCAGATCAAGACGGCAGGGCACGAAGTGGACCATCATATTCACCGGCATGGGATGGATGAACCAACCGCCTACGAGGTCGAAGCGGCTCTAATTGACGTATACCCCTCGCTCCTGAACTCAGTCGCTGGGCATCGGTCAGATTTGTTCGGTGCGGCTCGCACCACGGACCTCGTAGCGCGCTATCAAGCAGAGCCTGCTTCGTGGGAGCATAACTGCTTGCTCGTCGGGGTGCGCAACACGGTCGATGATCGAGGGACTTATGAAGCCGCGCGGTTCGCTTGGAAGCTGAACCGCAAGCATCTCCCGAAACTCGATCTAGTCGTAGCAGTTCGAGGGGGTTTGATACTCGACGCATTTAGGCCGAATGAGTGGCTGCCCGGCACCTTGGAGAACTTCCCGAACGCCCCTCACGCGATGCCCGACCGCCTCGGCTTTGTCGGTGAGCGAGCGGCACCGGAACTTCGGAACATGTATGTGGGCAAGCGCCTCCCTCGTTGGTGCAAGCTGTCGCAGGCAGGGATCAGGTATGTGGGGCCTGCGTTCCCGCCTAAACAACAGGAAGTCAGCGACGAAATTGACGCTTATCTCTAGGTTATTCTCAGTCGGATCATCGCAAGCGGAGGATCGAGGCCACTCATATTCTGCACTATCGCTCGGGTTGCACGTCTTCGGGAAAGGGCGCGCGCGTTACGAGCGCCCAAGACCTGCCGTTCGAGAGCGATGCTCTTGCGTCGATCTCCAACAACAACTCGGCGGTGGTCTGCTCGTCGGCTCCGATTGAGGCTGCCAGAGCGTCCAGACTGCGCCACGTGTATTTGTCGCTGCTCAACATCTGTCTGAGCCGTTCCTGCCGTCTCTCCACGAGCGAGGACTGTCGTCTAGTCTGGAGCCAGTGGGTCAGAATATTGCCGCCCATTGTGCCGAGTGCACCGATTGCTGCACCTGCTACCCCTGCCCAAGCCGCGTCCATCGCACATCCTCACCTGTCCGAGTTGTCATCGCCCCGCCTTGGTGAGAACGACACCATCGGCTAGTTGAAACGCATGGTATCAATACGAACTGGCAAAGGCACGCAGGTCTACATCGCAGGTCATGGCTTGGCCATTGAAGAACCCGCCGAACTCGCACCGGGCATCAGCGTGTCGCCCAAGGTTATTACTTTCGAAACTTCATTTGGGAGCCGAGGCGGGGAGGAGTTTCAGACGCATGCAGCCGTCCTTTCCATGGAAAGGCTGGCTACCTTCTCGATAGTGGTCGAGCACCCCGATGGTGGCGAGGCTCTCGCTCGAAAGAGTTGGAACGCGATTTGGCTTTTTGGTCTTCTGGCGCTGGCATGCCGGACGCACGTTATCTCGCTATACAGCGGAGTTCCTGAATACCCTCACGAGTTTAGCCTAACGAACCGCCACACGTTCATCCGGCCGCTCCCTTGCGTGGCGATTACCCCGGACCAAGTGAGATGGGCTGCAAATTACTTCGACACCTACAGTGCCTTGCTTGGGGAGCGCAGGTTTAGGGGTGCGCAGCGATACTACAACAACGCTCATTACCTTCCGGACGCTGATGCGAAAATCATGCTTCTGTGGGCGGGCATCGAGAGCCTCCTCGACGTCGACGCGGAACTTCGCAGGAGCATCGCGTTGCACGCGGCAATACTTCACGGAGGAGACAGCGAGGCCAAGGCGGCCCGCTTCCGAGACGTGAAACGAGCCTACGACATTCGATCCAAGGTTGTTCACGGCTCAGATGTCGATGGGGCCAAACTAGAGGCAGCCGTCGAGTTTGCGAGTGATCTGCTCTTGGACCTCCTTCGAAGGACGTTGGAGATTGGTCGGATGCCGAAGGGGGCGGAACTAGATGAAGCTGCCTCGCGCGCGGCCTTCCCATGACTGCGCCCTTGTCCACCGTGGGCCAAAGGATCAGTAAGAACGTCTAACAAGGTCGATAATTGACCTCTGTGAGCCCCTCATACAACGTGGGCAACGTCTATCATGAGGAGGGCCATGCGTGGTCCAGTTAAAGCGTGCACAACCCACAAGAAGGGAACATTAGCGGAACAAATCGCTTGCCCCCTCGGTTTGATTGCGTCAGTGTGTCACCAATCGACACAGGGAGCAGGGCATGGTTTTCCCTCGCATGGGCAATACGGTTCGGAGTGAGTTTCAGCGCCTCTGCGACAATGCGGGGCTGACGCTATCGCAGGCTGCCGCCAAGCTGGAGGTGTCGGAGCGAACCGCATACCGATACGCCAATGGCACGACCCGTCCGTCGCGCCTCGCATTAAGCGTGCTACGGGACGCGGGCCGAGACGGCGGCGATCAGGCCGAACCGGCGTCTTCATTTCGGTTCATTGATCTTTTTGCCGGGATTGGCGGCTTGCGCTTGGGGTTCGAAGCCATCGGCGGACATTGCGTTTTCACGTCCGAATGGGATGCAAACTCTCAGAAGACCTATGCGCTGAACTTCCGTGACAACCATCCAATCGGCGGTGACATTCGCGAGTTTTCAAAAGACCCGGCAACGGTGCCGGAGCATGACGTGTTGCTTGCAGGTTTTCCTTGTCAGCCGTTCTCCATCGCTGGCGTTTCAAAGAAGAACGCCTTGGGCCGTCCGCATGGTTTTCTGTGTGACACCCAAGGCACGCTGTTTTTCGACACGGCTCAGATCATCGCCCACCATCAGCCCGCCGCGTTCGTGCTGGAAAATGTCAAAAATCTGGAGAGCCACGACAAGGGGCGGACGTTCGCTACGATCCTAAACGTCCTGCGCAACGAACTCGGTTACCACGTCCAAACGCGGGTCATCAGTTCGGAGCCGTGGGTGCCGCAGAAGCGCGAGCGGATTTTTATAGTCGGCTTCCGGGAGCCAAGCACTTTCGACCTCGGAAAGCTGGAAGTGCCTGACAAGGGAACCGGGCCAAAACTCGGCAGCATCCTCCAGCCTCACGACGAGGTTGATCCCAAATATACCCTCACGCCGCGCCTGTGGGAGTATCTGCAAGGCTACAAGGAGAAGCACCAGGCGAAGGGCAACGGGTTTGGTTTCAGCCTGTTCGGTCCGAACGACGTCGCTCGCACGCTTTCGGCGCGTTATTACAAGGACGGGTCGGAGGTGCTGATCGAGCAACCCGGCAACCGTCCACGTCGCCTGACGCCTCTGGAATGTGCCCGCCTAATGGGATTTGATCGAGGTGAGCGCCGTTGGCGCATCCCGGTCTCTGATACCCAAGCCTATCGTCAATTTGGTAACGCCGTCGTCGTGCCGGTGGTCGAGTTCATCGCGAAGGCTATGGAGCCCCACATCCGCGCGGCTATCAGGTCCCAGTCGGAGAGGGGTGACGTTGCGACCGTGACCCGCCCCATTCGCGAGCCGGTAATGACAGATGGCTGACATTGTCTCGACTGCCGTGCGCAGCCGGATGATGTCGGGGATACGGAGCACCAACACAAAGCCAGAGATGGTCCTGCGAAAGGGGCTGCATGGGCTGGGTTTTCGGTTCAGGCTGAATGACCGGCGACTGCCCGGCAGCCCTGATCTCGTCTTCCCGAAACATAGAGCCGCACTGTTCGCGCACGGGTGCTTTTGGCACGGACATGATTGCCATCTCTTTCGGCTGCCCTCCACCCGCACCGACTTTTGGTTAGGAAAAATCAATCGCAACCGCGAAGTCGATGCGCGAGCATATACAGCACTGCGCGATCAGGAGTGGCGGATCGGCGTGGTGTGGGAGTGCGCATTGAAGGGTCGAACGCGCCTTCCTCTCGATGGCGTCATAGATCAATGCTCGGACTGGCTGCGATCAGATCGGCCGGAGTTGGAGATTAAGGGGCAATAGCGTGCGCAGAGGATTGTTATCGGATCAGTTCGTGTCGGTCGCCGCGAAACGCCTTGCGGCAGTAGATACCAGCGCATCGCAATCAAATCAGCACGAGGTCACGGGTTCAAAGGTTTTGCTCCGCATCTTAGGAGAGCAAACCCGAAGTTTCCCCCGTGGCGGAGCCGACGCCCGTTTCGAGGCCACCTACATCTGGCTCGGTGCCGAGCAGGAAGCCCTTTCGGAGGAGGGCAAGTTGTCGTGGTATGACAGCCGGGCGAAAGACCCGAAGCGTTCGGCTGAATGGCGGCTCTACTACCAAACCAACACGATCACGGACATGATGCGCCCCGGAGATACCCTGTTTGTTGCGCATCGGCCGGATGATCGACTGTTTTTCATCGTTACGCCGGACGGCACGACTATCCAGAGCCAGTTGCTCTGGCTGTTCGGCCTGTCGGAACAGCCCGGCTTGCAGTTTGAGCAACGCGAACTGACCCCGGATACAAGTGGCGAACTCGACTTCGCTGCGCGCTACATTCTCGACGAACTCGGCTTGGACCCCGACGAACCGGAAGCCGATATGCTGGACGGCCTTATCGCACCTTTCGGGCTCACCTTTCCCACCACGCGAGTGTTTTCCCACCTTGCCCGTAAATCGCTGCCGGGCCTTTCTGCCCGCGACGAGCCGGACGCGACCCTGCTGGCGTGGATGGAGCGCGAAGAACTAATGTTCCGGCGTTTGGAGCGACGGGTCGTAGCTGAGCGCATCGCCAACGGTTTCCTATCCGCAGGAGATGCCGATGTTGAGGGCTTCTTGGGCTTCTCCTTGAGCGTGCAGAACCGCCGCAAGGCCCGCGCGGGACAGGCGCTCGAAAATCATCTCGAAGCCCTCTTTACCGAGAATGGTATCCGATACGTGCGCGGCGCAGAAACGGAAAACAGAAACAAGCCGGACTTCCTGTTTCCCGGTCAACAGGAATATAGAGATGACACTTTCGATCCTGCGAGACTGACGATGTTGGGCGCGAAGTCGACACTCAAGGATCGCTGGCGACAGGTCCTGTCCGAAGCGACGCGCATCCCGGAGAAGCATCTGCTCACCCTTGCACCCGGCATTTCGGAAAATCAAACGGACGAGATGCGGGCGAAGCATCTGCAACTCGTCGTTCCGAAGCGACTACACGACACATACCGCCCCGCACAGCAGGAGTGGCTGATGGACGTAGCTGACTTCCTTAAGCTGGTCGCCAGACGACAAGTTGAGGCTCAGTTCAGTCCGGGCCTGTAATGCAACGGGTTGCAATGCCTTTCAGCGCCGGAGGAGATGTGGGCGGTGGCTAACCGTAATGTGCCTATCTGGGAGCTAAACCCGCAGTCGGACCGAAAACCAATCCACGCGCAGCAGCTTCGTCAATGATTGTCTGGTGTCGCACTTCGAGTTCACAGTCCGTCAGACGCGGGAAGGAGGTGCGAAGCCAAATAGCCGCCTCAAGGGGGTGCTTCTTCGGATCATCGAGGCGACGACAGAACTCGTTCCAGTTTTTGTCGGAGAGACCAACTTCGAGACCATTATCTGCCAACCGCAGCGCATATCCAAGATGCTCGAAGGGCTCAAAAACTGGCGAGACTTGAGACGTGACCTGAAATGGCCCCGCGCGATGGCCGGTGAAGTGCCGAACCAGAGCGTTCTCTGCCCGCTGGGCATGCAGCACACTCGGTGCGAGTAGAATGACATTGTCACAATAGACGAAGCACTGTATTTCTTCGTCAAGGTGATCTGGCAGATCATTTAACAGCACAGAGAATATGGCGTTCGACGCAGGCGAACCCTCCATTAAACCGCACGGGGCCATTTCAAGGTCATCAATCAACACCATGTCACCTCGACTGGCATCGTCGCTTCTGTCCCTGCGAACGAACTCGTGCGTCCGATAGTCAATAGCCCTTCGGATCAGTTGTTCGGGCAGGTAGGGAAGATCGTAAACTGCATCGACATTGACGGTCGAAAAGGCACGCCGAATGTCGGCAACCACCACGGCTTGCCACGGAGAGTGGATAGCGGCGAGCAGTTGGCCCATCTGGTGGTCTCTGCCTCGCCCTCGCCAGTCGCCAATGTGAGGGCGTGCCTCGTGCATCGCGTGGATCAGGTCGTTGATAAGGACGTGCCACATCTTCTCGATAGGACTGAACCGACAGATTTTCCGGTAACCCGACGTGCGGCGTGGCTTGTTGTGCCATTCCACCGGAGCGGTCCGCAGACGCCCATAATGTAGCGGAACCACCGGCTGTTGCTGGGCCACAACCCACGGTGCCATCGCCTTGCAAGCGCCGAGATCGTTACACCAGATGTCGTAGAGCGCCGAACACTGGACCCGGTGCGAACCAAGATAACGGCGTATCTCGCGCTCTAGAAGCGGAGCACCTATCGCCCCTTGTGCGCCTTTGGCGCGCATAGCGATCTTGCGCAGTAGGCGTCTCCTGAACCGCTGCTGCTCTTTCAACTTGGTCATTGCGTGCACCCGGTTTCAGTGAAGCCAACCTCGTGAGCGCGCAGCCATTCATTGAGCGAGGCGTGGCGGTAGAACATGAAGCGTCCGACCTTGACCCGAGGCGGACCCTTCCTGAGGCGGTTCCAACGACTGAGGGTGCGGCGCGACACGCCTAGCAATTCGGCGACGTCATTCGCCGATAGGAGGTCGGGTGCATTGAGATTTTTCATGTGTGCCTCGGTGCTTGAGCGGCTGTTTCAAGCCCCGAATGACTCGTTCTGGCCGCAGCGCACATGACATCGTTGCCACGCTATTTGTCGTGCGAGGCCGCTCGTTCGAGTTCGTTTGAGATCCAAAGCGATTGTTGAATGTCTCTCGGCTCGCCGAACTCGTCCGCAAGCAATGCGTGCATGATCTCGTCGATGCGCTTGGTGGTCTCCCAATTCAACAATACATAGGTGCTGTCGACTACGTCCTCTTGCTGCTCACGCTTCCACGCTCGTTCTACATCCTTCATCCAAGACGCTTCGGCTGCTCCCCCGCTACGTTCTTTGGTTCTCAGGTTCAGTGTCTCGCACGCTGTTCGTATTGCCAGTCGCAACGACGGCGCGGGCTTGGCACGCTCTCCCGGTAAACCGTCACGTCGGAACTCCTCTTTGGCGAAAAACCGCACTACCTCGTCAAGGATGTCGCTCACTTCGCGAGTGCCGCTCGCCGCCTTTCGTGCCGCGCGATCCTTTTCAATGATGCACTCCCAAATTGCCCACGTAGGAGGGCGGTATGGATTTTCTCCGATGGCAAGAGCGACAAATCGAAAGTCGGGCTTTCCGCGCTGAACCGATTGCCTGAAAAGCCGCTCGGCATTGATGATCTCGTTAGGGCCACTCAGAAGTCTCTTATTTCCCATTGGACAGCACCTTTCGAGCAAGCTGGTTGGCAGCGAGCCGGAGTGGCTCATCCGCCAAGTGTGAATAGCGATTGGTTGTCGCGACTTGGGTATGACCTAACAGGCGACCAATAATCGGCAACGATGCGCCATCGGACACAAGGAACGATGCGGCCGAGTGCCGCAAATCGTGCACCCGAAGGTTGGCCAAGCCTGCTTCCGCACAGATCGAGGTAAAGACGGTTTTGATGGTGGTGAGGTGCCCATCTCTCGCCCCCGGAAAAACAAACTCGGATCGGCGCAGGTCCGCTACTCGTTGAAGCACCGACAACGCATCGTCGGAGAGTGGGACGCGGTGAACCCTGCGTTGCTTGGTATGACTACTGGGTTTTGTCCAAACGCCGAGATCGAGGTCGAACTGATCCCACGTGGCCTTCAACGCCTCCCCGCTACGCGCGCCGGTGAGCAGTAGGAACCGAATAAGAAGCGTCGAAGGTGTGTCACCCCGCGCATCGAGTGCAGCGATAAGTCGCTCGGTCTCGGCTGTATCAAGATAACGCTCCCGACCCACTTCGGAGTTGCGCTGGACCCCGACCGCTGGATTGTGGCTGATAAGCCGCCAGCGGATAGCTGTCGCGAAGACATGTTGGACGCTAGAAAGCGCGCGATTTGCCTGCGCAGGCGTCTTCCGGCTGATGCGATTGTGCAAGTGGTCTATGTCACCGGCTTCGATGTCGCGAAGGCGTTTCCGACCGAGGTCGGGAAGGATCAGGCGTTTCCACATCGAACGCTCATTGGCCTGCGTTCGCTCCGCCTTGCGCGGCAGGATGTCACGAGCGTAGCGATCCCAAAGCTCCGACAATGTAGGCTCTGCGCGGATTTGGCGGCGTTCGATTAGAGGATCATTTCCGATGTCGGCCAGTCGCCGCAGCCTTTTTGCTTCATCCCGCGCACCTGCGACCGACCATGCAGGGTGTGATCCGATTGTGTAGCGGCGCTCGACGCCATTGCAGACGTAGTTGACAACGAAGGACGTGCACCCAGTTGCTGTCTTCCGAACAGCAAAACCAATCACAAGATCGTCGCGAACGATGATCTGCTTTCCCTTAGAAGGTGCGGCGAGTTCTCGAACAAGCCGGTCAGTTATGCGCTGTGTTGCCATGTCCGTCTCATGTCCGTCACTTTCGCGCCGTTGATGGCGCGCAATGGCTTCTGCTGGCCGGCTAGGACCTCGCGGGACAGGACATCAAAGCGAGCATTTCTGTCACTTAGGCGTAAATCAACGCGCCCGCTTCGATCAGCGGAATGGACATCTGGCACACTTTTAATCAGTAGGTCGCTGGTTCGAACCCAGCAGGGCTCACCAACATGTTCAATAAAAATTCAACGAGTTATCGGTACCTCGCAGTCCGGTGCTCGACCTGTTGAAAGTTATACACAGGTGTAAACTCAACCTGTGGCGTCGCCATTTCTCCCCCGCTTCTCGACCCACGTCGATTTAATCAAAAGAACCGCAGTCGGGAGGTCGAGTCCGCATAAATATTCCGTCTTTACCGGAGATTTATGCTTTTCCAATGACTTACAATGACAAACTCCTCCAACGAGCGATCCGGGGGTGGGTTCAGAATGTGGATTGGGTGCGACCCTTCGCAGTGACGCTCACGTTGAAGCAGTGCCTACCTCTTCCTGGAGGGGCACTGGTCAAGATCACCCCCGACCTCGCGTCGCGAAATATGCGGCATTTCCTGAATCTTCTAAATCGCCGAGTTTATGGCTCCGCATATCTGCGGCACGGGCAACGGCTCCCATGTTTGGTCGCCTTGGAAGGAACGAACGACAAACGGCTACACTACCATATCCATTTGGATTGCCCCCGAGAGGATCTGGTTCCGACCTATCCGAGGCTGATCTCGGAGCTCTGGGAGCGAACGGACTGGGGGCACCGAGAAGTGGACGTACAATCCGCCGACGAAGGCTGGGTTGGATACATCACCAAGCTACGGGACAAGGCCGACTACTCTGCCGCCTTCGATTGGCAGCTTAGTCACTTCATCTGAAGCAGCGTAATGCGGATCGCTGAGTATAGACTCCTTTCCTCCGCCTTCAGTCAAAATCAATCAACGAAGGTGCCGTCCTAGACGGTGCCTTGATTAGATGTAACAAAAGGAAATTACACAGATGAAAAAAACGAAGTTAGCAAATTTTCGTACTCCAAATAAATTGATAGATTCGTTCGACGCTGTGTGTGCCGCAAACGATAAATCGAGGACGTCAGTGCTCATCGAGTTGATGGTAAAATACGTAATCGAAGAAGGGGTTCGCATTCTAGACGAGCGGAAAAGGGCAGAAGCGCTAGGTGACAGCGTACGAGATCGAAATATTCTTAGTTTTCGCGAGTGGATTACAGCAACCGAGAATGAGAGTCGGACTAAGACAAAAATATCGACTGATCCTTCGGCTTCCGAACCACCAAGACCGGAATTGGACGACCACCACTGGTAACGATTCAACGCGCCGCTGACGTTCACTTTAAACAGTTGCCACGGGCGCTCGTGAAAATCTGATATCGGTCCCGACAGTCCAGGGCCTCCGCGGCCTCCGCAAACTTGTCGAATTCGCAGTCCGCTTTGCCTCGCGTTTCTGCCATATGGCTTAAATGTACCGACTCTACATAGACGAAGTCGGCACCGATGATGTGCAGTCGGTGTCAGAAGACAACGAGAGATACCTTAGCCTCACCGGCGTAGCTATGCAGGTCGCAGAGGCTCGAGATGAACTCGCGCCTCGGTTTGCAGCCATAAAGGCAACCGTATTCAATCACGACCCTGATGACCCCATCATCTTCCATCGGAAAAAGATCGTCAAATCGAACGGCGCATTCTCTGGGCTGCGTGAACAGCAGCGCCGTGACGAATTCGACGCGCTGATCCTATCGGCTATGGCTGACTGCCAATACCGCGTCATAACGGCATTGATCGACAAAAAGGCTATGTTGGCGAAGTGGCGATGGACCAACAAGCAGCCTTACCATTATCTCATAGAGGTCTTGGTCGAAAAATATGTTCAGTTCCTTGAGAGACAGGGCGCAATTGGAGACATTATGCCCGAGGGTCGCCTCGGCAAAAAGGACGAGAGACTGCAAAGCGCCTTCATAGAGGTCAAGTCGAAGGGCACCTTCTACGTTTCACGGGATCGGATGAAGGAACGGATACCATCGTCCCATCTTAAATTTCGTTACAAAAGAGACAATGTTGCCGGGCTCCAACTCGCAGATTTGATCGCGCACCCGAGCCACATGCTCATTCGGGCACGAATGGGCCATGAAGTGTCACTTGGAAGCTTCTGCAAACAGGTCGAGGCGCTACTTAAGAGTCAAAAGTACGACCGGTCACCCAGCAGCGGAGCAATCGTCGGATACGGTATGAAATGGCTGCCATAACAAAAACGGGGCTTTCGCCCCGTTCGATGGATTATGTACCATCTCATACCGACCGCCTAAGCATCGGATTGCCATGACTGTATGCGTTTTTTCTGCGAAAGTCAATGGCTTAAAGTGATTCAGTAACAGGCACTTAGCTGCAAACTCTTCGAATTCGGCGGCGCTTCGGAAAGATGTCGACGGCGACGATCCATTCACGTGACGGTACAGTTGGCCCCGTTTAAGAGAAGTAGCTCGAGAGTCTGATTATAGAATATCGATTCCATAATCCAGTCGGTTAAACGTCTGTAAATCTTGGTGATTTCTCGGGGTGGAGCGCCGTGCCTTGGATGGGAGATTATACTAGGCTGTCGGCATTAACTTCTATCATCGGAACTCCCCATCAATGCCGCTCGGAAAACAGGCGAAGACGCTCTCCCAAACACAGGTGGACGCCATGTGTGCGTACCTACGGACCAAGAGGAACGGCGTTCGCAACGAACTGATCTTCCTTCTTTCGGCCAAGGCGGGTTTACGTGCAAAAGAGATCGCTTCTCTTCGTTGGACAATGGTCACCGATGCCGATGGTGAACTTGCCGACTCAATCAGCTTACCGAACTCCGCATCCAAAGGTTGTTCGGGGCGAAGCGTCCCAATCTCAAAAGCGTTGAGACTGGCACTGGGAGCAGAACGCTCAAGAAGGCGGTCAGAGTGGCCTTTCCCCGCCAGTGCTCATGTGGTGGCGAGTTCACGAAGCGACAGGGTCGCTCCGCAGGTCATCGTGAATATGTTCTATCAGTGGTACAGGCAGGTTGGATTCGACGGATGCTCATCTCACAGCGGTCGTCGAACCTTCATTACCAACGCAGCTCGGCGAATTTCGACCGTTGGAGGATCGCTAAGAGATGTACAGGTCTTGGCCGGGCACTCGTCGTTGCAAGTCACCCAAAGGTACATTGACTGCGATTCCGCCGCGCAGCGCAGGGTTGTCGACCTAATCTGACTTCGTCCGCTTCAGAGCTGATCCCTCACAGGCTCGTCCCCGAGCAGCGATGCCAATCGGCGTCACCGGCCCACTGATCCTTCTCTCCGTAGCACCAATTCGCCTTCTTAAGAGATTGGCCTAGTGCATCTCTCTTCTCACAAGCTGCCCAAGTCTCCGCGTCATCTCCCGAGCCACCTCGACAGCGACCGTTGTACTCTCTCCAGTCGTCTATCATCGATCCAACCGAGGGGGCATCGGTCGCCGCCGTTTCGGGCTGATTAGCAGGATTGCACTCGATAGCGTCACCGCTCTCGGGGCTGAGCCAAACGATTTTACGCCCTGCCTCTGCATCCTTCCAGAAGAGCTGATCATTGACTACAAAGTGATCATCGAATTCCGCCACCCATCCCTTTCCCTCATCGCCCCAAGGAGAGGGCGTTAAGTACTCAACTGAGCCGACCTTAAATGGCAGGTCCTTCGATCGGATGGGGTCATTTTTTAGAACCATTTCGAAGGTGCCCGGCGAACCGTTGCAAACGAATTTGAGGCTCATAGCTTCCCCGTCGAGTGCTGAAGCTTTCGCGGTTGGACGGAGCTCGTTCCGCTCTTCATTAGTGGCTTGGTCGCAACCTGCCAGGAGTATGCTGAAGGCCACTGCGGCCAAGATCGTTTTCCTCATCTTCCCCCCGTTTGATGATCAGAACAAACCCTAGTTGGGAGCAGCTGCCGTCTGAAGCCAACCACAATCCCGAAGCACTTTTCGAAACGCGTCCTCCTGTATGTCCAAGGTTGCGGTGCCTTCGGTTCCGCGCTCCGTCTCGTAGCGAACCTTCAAAGTCTTGGCTGAACGCGCCTTCTCAAATAATGCGCGTTCGACCGCTTCTTCTGGAAGACGTTTAAATTTGCCTCCGCTCATCCCCTCCATCATTGCGCCAGTGAGTCCGACTGCGAATCCGCTGAACGGATTGGCTTCCTCCGCAGCTCCCAACAGAAGCACGTTGGCGCGGAGATTGGGGTCGAGCCCGGCGAGAACCGCGAATAGATAATTGAGCGTCAACTCGTTACTGTACTCAGAAGTGTCGTATTCGGTTACCTCATCCCATTCTATGGGAGGCGCGTCATCCAGTTTAATCGCAAAGTCCTTAAGCGGATCACCCTCGCCACGCCTAAAGGCGCGGAAGCTTATGGTAGCGTTTTCGATTGGATCCGAAGCCGTTTCGGGGTTGCGACAGGTGACAGACACCTCCAAAATGTTCTTGATATTGCCATCGCCCATGACTCTTGCCTTGGCCTCGCTGATGGTCCCTCCTTCGAAATCATCCGTCCTTGAGGTATATGCAAACTGGTCAGTCGATCCACATGCACCCGCGACCAACGCCAAGGGGAGCACAACCCATTTCGCGTAGAGTCCAACCATTGACACCCCCTGTGTCTAATCAAGAAGGTGGCTGAAAAGTTCTGTACGGTCAAGATTTTGGTTTGGGACTACTCGTGTGAGCCAAACTGCTGAAGATTTATGGCCATTTCTCGGCTCATAGGAAGATGCCGCGCGTAGAAGCGCTCTATTTGCTCGACGGACGTTCCCGCATTTTTGGCTAGGGTGAATATGTTAACCTTGCCGTGAGAATTGATTATTCGCATACAGATGGCGGTGTGTCTCAGTGAGTACATGCTGTATTTAGCGGGACTTTCGCTTAGCCCAGCCTCCTCCAAGACGACCTTGAACTGCCGTTGGACGAGCCTCGCGGCAGTCACTCTGTTCAGGTACTGAGGATAAAACAGAAAATCACTAGGCTCAGCGTTAGGATAGCGCTTCTTTATCCTGTCAAAGACATAGGCGGCACCTGGCATTGTACGTGCCGAGCGGTAGCCGGTCTTTCCATCGCGAATTTGAAGCACCAGCCCACGTGGATCATCCGCAACAGTCACATCTGAATGCCTCAGTGCGTACAGTTCAGATATGGTGGGACGCATAAACGAGTGAGCCGTGAAGACGACGAGATCGTAGAGCTCCATGGTGATCGCTCTGCCACGCACTTTGCGGCCTTCGCGGCCGAGGGCCTTAGCTGTCAGAAGTACCTTCCGATACACGCTGTCTTCCTTGGAGACCAAGGGATAGAAGGGGAAGAATGAACGCGGCGCGTCCTTCTGTTTCGCTCTTGGGGTCGCTGGGAGAGCGTCGATCAGTCCGTCGTCCCTTGCCTCCTTCAGAACGTTTCGGAAGGCTGCTGTGATAATGCGTCGAGTAGAGCCGGTGATGTTCGGACGAATCCCCCGGATCCACTCATTGTACTCGTAGTAATCGCGGGTCTTAACTTCCCTGATATCTCGATCGCCGAAAAATCGAAGGAGTCCCCAGTTGGGGTTCTCCAGCAGATAGCGAAGGTCCTTAGCGTAATTCGGATTCCGTTCGCCGTTCTTCGCCATGGTCATGGCTTTCGTTAGGAACCGCTGCGCGTAGTGGGCAAAAGTACTAGATTTTTCTACTGACCTTACGCCCAGAAGTATTTCCTCCGCGATCTCCTCGGCGGCCTTCCGAGCCGAGATTCGCGAGGTTTCCTTGGTCGACCGAACGATGTATCCTCCGGTCCGGGTGTTCCGAACACGTACCTGCCAGTAGGGACTCGCCCCGGTTTTATAGATGGCCAAGCCGCGGCGGATTGCGATGATTCCTTCAGAGAGCGCATGTCGGCTCTTCGCAGTTTGCTTGGCCACGGATGTGCACCCTCCCCGGAGAAAAGGTATAAACGCTGAGTATAAACTACCCTCTAACCTATTCGAAAACAAGGCCGCCGCTGTAACTTTTAATCAGTAGGTCGCTGGTTCGAACCCAGCAGGGCTCACCACGCATTTCTGCCATTCTTGGCAACGCGCCACTAGGCGATGGCAAGAAGCGGCTGGACCGCGCACGCAAAGTGCCCGACATTTTCATGGGCATTCCTCGCGTATGGGAGAGAGAGCCCTTCGGGCTCTCGGACCCCCAGGCGAAGACCGATACCGCCACGCGTTTAACATAAGATCAGTCATCGGCCATCTGAAAGATATCGAGGTGGTCCAGAGGAATGCGGACTAGGCCGGTGCGGAGAGAGAAAGCATCCCGACGTCGGGAGCTTTCGCAGCGAGCGGCGCATTGGCGATGGTGCGCAGTACATCCGACACTGACAGCTCATGCCGCCCCGAAACTTAGTTCAGGGCAAGCGACGCTCGCTTGCTTCCCAGTATAGACCGTCACGATCGCGCAAACTTACCGTAAGCAGGGTCAATACCGACCCTTGTGCCGATGGCACTTGCCAACTCACAGGACCCATCACCTGTATATCGGGAAACGCGCGGGCCCGGCGGGCGAGACTATCTGCGTCTTGCGTTTCCACCACCAGAACCGCAGAGCCGATCCTCATCGCATCGGCCACCGGAGCTGGGAAGAACGCGCAGTATGAGAGGAAACCGATCATTCCGATCCGCGGATCGTCGGCTTTTAGAATGATCAGGCGTGCGATGCTGCCATCGGGCGCGATCGGCGGAAAACGCCCATCAACCGCTAACTCGTCATCGTAATAACGGCTCCACCCGAAAATTTCTTCGTAGCGTTCGGCTGAGCGCTGGGCGTCTGCGACTACGAACGTCGTTCTTTTCAGCAGGGGAGTCACGGCACAAAGGTGCCATCGAAAAACCGACGGACGCGATCTGCCATTTCCTCTGGCGCAGCTTCGAAGACCGCGAACCCGAAGTGCGGCATGTCCAGTCGTTGGGCATGGGGTATCGCCGGTAATACGCGCAGGCTGATGTCCCATAGGTCGTCACGGGGGCGTATGAATAGGATCGGTGCCTTCACGTCCGCCAAGGCTGCGATCGTCGGATAGCGCAAGGCGGCCCGCGCCCCCCACCAAGCGGTAGGTCCGTTGGCGATTTTCTGATCGAACCACCGCCGCATCGATGAGTCGCTCTGTCTCGGGCCCTTCCAGCGTTGCGTGCTGCGCCATGACTCGGCGACGGCATTTCCTGCCCCATCGAATGGCGTCGGCCAAGGTTGTGCTTCAAACGCCGCCGCCTCTTCGGGTGTGAAGGCGGGAATTCCCACAAGGATCACCCGCCGGACGCGCTCCGGATACCGACGCGCGAGCTCGATGGCGATCGCCGCGCCGGTGTGATACCCGAGCAGGTCTACCTGTCCGAGGCTCTGGGACTCCAGAAATTTGGCAATCGTTCGCGCATAGTCGGCAATCTCGGGAACTGCGGCAGGCAAATCGGACTCACCGAACCCGGGGGTATCAGGCGCGAAAACTTGCCTGTCCCGTCCGAGTTCCGCCATGAATTCCACATAGATCTGGCTTGAGTTAGGGCTCTGGTGCAGCAATACGACGGGAGCATGCGGACCCGCCTTTCCCGCCTTGCGGAAGTGAATCTGACCGTCCGGCAGGTCCGCAAAATGCCGGGTGACCTCGGCAGAGCGACCGATGAACCGCGAACGGTCGGCGGGTTCTGCCACGGCCGCTGCAGGGAGCGCCACGAGCAACCAGAAGAAGCTAAGCCAGCGGATCATCGCCGATCTGTACCACGCACTTTCCGAAGTTGGCGCTTTCAAACAGGCCTCTGAGGGCTTCGGGCATCGTTTCAAAGCCGCTGCGCCGATCTTCTGCCGGCGCGAGCCGGCCCTCTTCGATCCAGGTCGCGAGCCGCTCCTCCGCTTCTCGGAACCTGTTTTCGTAATGATAGATATGGAAGCCGTGCATTCGGGCATTGCGATAGACGAGGTCGAAGTAATTACTGGGACCTCGCTTGTCCTCGCCCGAAAGATACTGGCTGATTGATCCGCAAACGACGATCCGACCATCGTTACGGATGTGGTCGATGGCTGCCTCGAGCAGAGCGCCACCGACATTGTCGAAGTAAATATCGATCCCGTCCGGAAGCGCCTCCCGGATCGCACTTGCAAGGTCGGCCCCTCGATAGTCGATCGCGGCGTCGTACCCCAGCGCGTCGACAATCCAGCGGCTCTTGTCGCGCCCTCCGCAAGTGCCAACCGTGCGGCATCCTGCGATGCGGGCAAGTTGACCGGCGACCGAACCCACACCTCCTGCAGCGCCGCTTACGAGTACCTGATCGCCTGCGGTAGGGCGTCCGATGTCGAACAGACCGAAATAAGCGGTGAATCCGGTCAAGCCGAGAGCGCCGAGGGCGAGCGAGGACGAGCCGACACGTGCGTTAAGTTTCAAGACCCGCCCGCTGCCGTCACTGATCGCATAATCCTGCCAGCCGAACGGTCCATGGACGATGTCCCCGACCGCGAACCCGGGGTGATGTGACGCGATGACCTCCCCCACACCCCTGCCCCGCATGACCGAACCGATGGGCAATCGTTCCTCGATGACCCCTCCGTCAACGATGTAGGCCCGCATGACCGGAGCGAGGGACAGAAAGATGAGCCGGACGCAAAACTCGCCTTCGCGTGGTTGCGGCACGGGACATTCAGTCAGTTCGAACGTGTCGCCGTCGACTATTCCGACGGGGCGGTTGCGCAGACGCCATTGCCGGTTTGCGGTACTGGACTGATGGCTGGCCGTGGAAGCCATCGCGGCGGACGCGCTCAACTGCCGAAACGGTAAGTCAACGAGATGCCTCCGCGCCGACCTTCCCGCGCGGTGACCAGCCAGGCGCGCTGGAACGGCGGAAGTCCGGTGTAGGTCCCCGTCGCGTCAAACCAGCGAACGCCCACGTACGGGTTGCGGTCGTCGAACAGGTTGCGCACCCATCCCGCTACCTCGACCCGCCCGAACTCCACACCGACTCGGGCATTGACGTTGGTCAGGCTGCCGGTTCGAGCGAGATTTGCCGGCGTGGAGAACTGGTTTGACTGGTAGGAGCCATCGATTCGGGCGTACCAGCTCGAACTGGCGCCGATTGCCCCTTCGTATTGCAGGGTGGCATTCAGCGTGTGCTTGCTCGTCCGCGGAATGCGATTACCCGACACGTCGGTTCCGATGGGAACGAAGGCCAGATCCTGATCCTGAAATTCGAGAAACTCGGCATCGATCAAGGCATAGCCGATGTTGCCGGAAAAGCCGTTGTGGGAAGCATAAGCGAGCTCAAGCTCCAGTCCGCGCGAGCGCGACTGCGCTGCGTTCGTGGTGAACTGGTTGTTCGACGGGGCACGGGTCGAAAGGCCGATGACCTGCTGGTTGCTCCAGTCCATCCAGAAGAGAGCGCCGTTGATCGTAACGCGCGGCGCGAGTTCGGTCTTGGCGCCGACCTCGTAGGTCCAGTTTGTTTCCGGCTCGTAAGTGCGCTCGGTGTCGAACAGGCTGGCGAAACTGTTGTAGCCGCCTGCCTTGAACCCGCGCGCGATGCTCGCGTAAATCATCGTGTTCCCAGCACCGGGGAAGTAGGATGCGGTGAAGCGCGGGAGCCATGCATCCCAGTCGGCCTCGAGATCGAGCGGGACTCCCGCTTGATTGACGAGTTGCGAGTCGAAGGTCGCTGCCTCGTTCTGCCACCGAAGTTCGCCCCGCAGGCTCACCTGCGAGCTCGGCTTCAATTCGAGCGCGCCATATGCCGACCATGTCCTCGTTGTTCGGGTTGTAAGTGTACCGACAGGAAGCGTTTGCCCGAAGCCGGGCAGATAGTTCCGCGCCAGCAGGTCGTCAGTGAGGTAGTAGTAGCTACCCCCCACAAGCCAATTGAAGGTCGCATCACCATTCTCACCACTGAGGCGCAAATCCTGCGAAATGTCGTACCGGTCGAATTCTTCGAGAGTCCGGTTGAAGAATCTCGCAGTGTAGTCGGCGTCGAAGTCGTAAAAGCCGTCGCTGGCGTTGTACCCGGTCAGTGACTGCAGGAGAATCTTGTCACCGAGCCGGAGATCGACGTTGGCCGACAGGCGCAGCGCCTCCCGTTCAACGCCTTGATGTTCGGGGTTGGTGAAAAAGCCGGCGCCCGACTGTGGTAACTCACCGGTGTAATAGCGGGGGAACCCGGTGCGCTGGTCGGGCTGGCTGTTCGCCGGGACGAGGAAATGCGGGGGCGCCCCGTCCTTTTCGTCGGTGTAGAGAGCCTTGACGTAGACTGTTAGCGCATCGCTGGGTTCCCAGTTTGCGGCGGCAAGCGCGGCAACAGTCTTGTTGCTGCCGACCTCGGGTCCGCCCGAAACGGAATTCCTGAAAAACCCGTCATCGGTCCGGTAGAGAAGACCGCCGCCGAGCGATAGCGCGCTCGAAATGGGCCCGCTGACCTCGAGTTTGCCTTCATAAAGATCCTGGGTCCCGGCGGTGAGCTGGGCCTTGCCTTCCAGTCGATTGCCGGGCCGCTTCGTGATGTAATTCACTGCTCCGGCAAAAGCGTTGCGACCGTATAACGCGCTTTGAGGCCCTCGGGCGACTTCGATCCGCTCCAGACCGAAGAGTGTACCGTTGAGCGCAGTTCTTCCGGAAATGTAGACGCCGTCGAGGAAGAATGCGACCGGCTGCTCCTCTCCGAGCCCGGCGTTTACTATGCCTCGGATCGAGGGCGACGCATTGATGCGGCCGAATGGCGACGAGGACACGAGACCGGGCACCAGAGCTGCGACATCTTGAAGGTCATTCAGCTCTGCGCGCTCGAGGGTTTCGTTGTCGAGCTGGGTAATCGAAATCGGAACGTCCTGCACGTCTTCTTCGCGCAGGCGAGCGGTCACGATAATCGGCTCGGATTCGTCTGCTGCCGGGGGCGCGCTCTGGGCGTGTACGGGCACGGCGGGCAGAGCCACCAAGATAACTGCTCCGGACGTAAACCGAGTAATTCGCAGCATCGAAGTCTCCTGATCTGGCAGGAGCATCGACTGGTCGAGTGGGCTGCAGAAGTGTGAATTTCAGCATTTGTGTTATGCGTGTTTCGTTATATCCCATACCCATGAAAATTCGCGATCTCGAGACTTTCGCGCTCGTTGCGAACCTGGGCAGCATCTCGCGGGCTGCAAGCGAACTCAACAGTTCCCAGCCGGCGGTCAGCAGGATTGTCGGCGCTGTCGAACATTATTTCGGCGCCCCCTTGTTGCACCGCACTGGCCGTGGGGTTGCGACCACGCAAGCGGGGAAGACTGCGCTCAGAGCGATAGAGGATAGCCTGACGCAGCTCGCCGAATCCCGCGAAGCGGTGCGCGCATCCTCGCGCTATACATCGGGCCGAGTGACCCTCGGCATCACTCCCATGGTGGGGCAGACGATCGTGGCGCGGACTATCGAACTGATGCGGCACAACCACCGCCAGGTCGATTTGCGCGTTCTCGAAGGCAACGGGCCCGCGATCATCTCCTGGCTGGCGAAGGGGACGGTCGATCTCGCGTTGACCTATATCCCGCCCGCCCAGATCGGAGACCATGAGCTGGCCGAAGTCCTCCTCGAGGAACGCCTATGTCTTGTATCCAGCAAGCCGTTCGAATGTGCCGCAGTGCCATTTTCTGAAGCTTGTTCGAGATCTCTGGTCCTACCGGGGCGGAGCAGCGGCATGCGGCGGCACCTTGACAAGCTCGCGTCCGCGCAGAGCTTGACGCTTACGCCCGCTCATCAGGTCGACTCATTTCCAACCTGCATGGGTCTCGTAATCGAAGGTGCCGCATTGACCATCGCGCCCGAAGCCGCGGTTTCATCCTTGGTGCGGGCCGGCGCAGTTCACATGGCTCTTATCGATTCGCCTGAAATTCATGCCCGACTATCCATTCACCGCTCACCCAGAAAACCGCTCACACGGGCGGGCCGTGCACTCATCGAGACGCTCAAGTTAGCGCGTTCTGAACCTGAGTCGCCTGGTTCTCTTCCGTGCGCGACGATGGGGGGCTCATGGTCTGCCTAACTGATTGGGTAGTCCTGCGCGATCTGGGACAAGCGCGGACACCGGCTCCGCATAATCCTGCAGACTTTCAACGTCCATCCCATCACTCGCGGCGACGTTGATGTTGGGCATTGAGCAAAATTTGTCGGGCGACCAACTCGTCTCACTCAGGAGTAATGCAAAACATCCCCGGCTCGCTGCATCTATCGACAATGGATTAAAACCCCGTCCTCTCATCAATTGCGACTAGAGGCGATTGAGAGTCAGTAATGTGTGCATTGGTTGCAAAAGTGTTTGGAGCTGCGCTCTAGTTTTCTCGCTGAAGGCTGCCGCTCTCCGCGAATGGGGGTCGAAGCAGATCGCGAGGACGTCCACGCGACACACGAGCACGCTGTGTCGCTCGATCCAGTCGCTAACTATGAAACGCTTCTTGTCGTAGGCAACAAGGAAGCTCCGGATTTCATAGGAATCGCCATAAAGAAGTTCAGAGAAATAGCAAACGTGCGTCTCTAACGTAACGAACGTTAAAGCATCGATTTCAACATTTACTGACTCCCAGAAATTGGCAGTCGCGCGATCCGCCTCCGCTTGATAGGCGAGGAAGTTCATATGGCCACGGTCATCAACCATGTCGGCAGAGACCGTCCCAACTATACTGCCGAGCGAAGTTCTGTCAGGCATCTGGCGCCTTGCGGAGTTGCAGGATTTCTCTGGCCTCATCAGGTGACGCAATGTCGGCACCCAAAATACGGATAATATTTGCGGCTTGGTCTACTAGTTCTCCGTTTGTAGCGAGGACGCCACGCTTGAGGTATAGATTGTCTTCAAGTCCGATGCGCACATGACCGCCAAGCAGGACCGCTTGCGCTACCATAGGAAATTGCTGTCGTCCGATACCGAAGGCTGCCCAGATAGAACCATCGGGTAGTGAATCCCTCATCGCTTTCATGCCTTCCGTGGTCGCCGGAGCTCCGTAACGCACGCCAAGGCAGAGTTGAAACAAGGTGGGTTCGACGAATTCCCCTTCGGCCATCAAAGACTTGGCAAGCTCTATATGTCCTAGATCGAAAACCTCGATCTCTGGCCGTACTCCTGCTTGACGAAAGGCGCGTGCAATTTTGCGAGAAAAAGCCGGTTTGGTTGCATAGATAACATCGTCGAAATTCATTGTTCCAATATCGAGTGACGCTATTTCCGGTTTGAGCTCAAGGATGTGAGGAATGCGGTCCATCGGTGCGACACAATCCGTGCCAAGCTGAAAATCTAGCGGATCGTCATCACCCAAGACAATGTCAGCGCCCATCCCGCCAGTCAGGTTGAGGATCAGAGAATTATTACGAACACGGATCCGCTCAACGACTTCGCGGTAAAGCTGTACGTTCCGACTTGCGACAGAGGTGACAGGGTCACGCACGTGGATGTGACAGATTGCGGCTCCGGCATCGGCCGCCTGAAGGCACGCGTCAGCAATCTCGACTGGGGTGACTGGCACATGCTCACTTTTACCAGGTGTGTCACCGGCGCCGGTGACGGCACATGTTATGATCACTTTCGGATTCATCGCCGGTCCTTCGGTTAAAAATCGAAGATTGAAACTGCGGGCACGCTTCCACCACCGAAAAACTGCGTGCCCACTCCAAAAAATTTTCAGGACAAGGTGCTCCACTATATGAGCACGACTCATGGCAGCGCCGGCTGGGCCAATTATTTTTCAGCACATATGTGTAGAACTGTTGTCTCGGCGGCCATGACCGTATCCTGCTTGAGACTTCTCTTCTGATGGAGCCTTCGTCGCTATGGCCGTCGATGAAAATTATGGCTTGTTGCCCACTGATTGCGAAAATGCCGTCCTAGTGGGCCGAGTATGGGACGACGCCGTGGGAGGGCCTACGCCCGTCGCCATTCGCAATAGCGAAATGGTAAATCTTAGCCATCTTGCCCCCACGATGTCGGAAATACTGGAAAACTGCAGTGCAACAGAGATTTTGAGTGCGAATGGGCCCATTCTCGGTTCCGTTCGGGATATTGAGGGCGGTGCAGTAAGGGTACTGGCGCCGGTTGACCTGCAATGCATAAAAGCTTGTGGCGTTACCTTCGCAGTATCCGCGCTCGAACGGGTCATTGAAGAACGAGCGATGGGCGATCCAGGCGCGTCGCGCGAAATCCGCAAAGAACTTGAGGCTTTGATTGGTGGCGAGTTGCGGACCGTTAAGGCTGGCTCTGAGGCAGCGCTTTGCCTCAAGGAACGCCTGCAAATTGACGGCTACTGGTCGCAATATCTGGAGGTTGCGATAGGTCCTGACGCAGAAGTCTTCACGAAAGCGCCCTGCCTTGCGGCGGTTGGTTGGGGTGAGGAAGTTGGTGTGCGGGCTGACTCGAACTGGAACAACCCGGAGCCTGAGGTCGTCCTGATCTGCGACAGTCGGGCAAACATCTTAGGTGCCACGCTCGGAAACGACGTCAATTTGCGAGACTTTGAAGGTCGTAGCGCCTTGCTACTTGGCAAAGCTAAGGACAACAATGCTTCCTGTGCGATCGGCCCCTTCATTCGACTGTTCGATGATCAATTTACGCTCGATGATGTCCGCGACGCCGATGTGACACTCGAGGTGGTCGGCGAAGATGGATTCAGACTTTGTGAGACGGTTTCGATGCGCGAAATCACACGGGATCCAAAAGATCTGGTGGCCCAAACCTGCAGCGGCGACCACCATTACCCAGATGGGTTCGCGCTATTCCTCGGCACTCTTTTTGCCCCTGTCCAAGATCGGGATGTCAGAGGGCAGGGTTTTACCCATCACTTGGGGGACGAGGTGCAGATTCGCTCTCCCCGTCTCGGGACGCTTCGCAACCGGGTCAATCATTCTCACTTGACCCCACCGTGGACCTTTGGATTGGCGGCGCTGATGCGAAACTTAGCGAACAGAGGTCTGCTATGAGCTCTTCTTCGCATATCTACACCTGTCTGAGGGGGCGTCGAGCATTCGTCAGCGGGGGGGCCTCAGGGATCGGCCTCGCAATCGTCGAGCGTCTCGTAAAAGAAGGGGTAAGCGTCGGCTTCGTGGACATCGACGAGGATGCTGGAACGATGGCGTCAGAGCGGCTTGGTAAGCTGGCCCACTTCCGCTCGTGCGATCTACGCGACCTTGGCTCACTCGCCATTTCGCAAAAAGAATTGCGTGATGTGCTTGGCCCGTTCGACATCATTGTCAACAATGCCGCTCGGGATGACCGGACGCCCATCTCCACGGTCGACCCGGCCTCTTGGGATGAGCTTATAGCGACGAATCTGCGTCATTACTTTTTCGCTGCTCAGGCTGCTGTGCCCGATATGGTCGCGGCCGGCCGTGGTGTGATTATCAATATAGGTTCGATCAGTTGGCATGTCGGCCTTGGGGGTATGCCGGTCTATGCGACCGCAAAGGCGGCGATCACCGGCCTAACCAATGCACTTGCACGCGATCTAGGACCTAGCGGCATTCGCGTCGTGTGCGTCATACCCGGGGCTGTCTCGACACCACGCCAAGAAGAATTGTGGGTCACTCCCGAAACCTTGCAGGAAATTCTTTCAGCTCAGTGCTTGAAAGAAAGGATCAAGCCGGAGCATGTCGCATCGATGACGGCTTTTCTCGCTTCCGATGAAGCGGCCATGTGCACCTCCCGCGAGTATCATGTTGACGCGGGATGGCTCTAGGCATCGGTAAGCAGGAGACCGAATAGTGGAGACTCAGTGCAATTTTATCGGAGGGGAATGGGTTGGGGCAAGTACGGCGCAGCCGAATATCAACCCATCCGACACTTCCGACATTGTGGGCCATTACGCTCAAGGCGGCACGGAAGATGTTAATCGGGCGATTTCGGCTGCTCGCGAAGCATTGCCAACATGGTCGCGTGCCACGCCTCAGGAGCGCTGCGACATTCTGGATCGCGCTGGAGCCCTGATTCTTGAGCGAAAAAACGAACTTGGGCGCTTGCTGTCGCGCGAAGAGGGCAAGACGCTGGCGGAAGGTATCGGCGAAGCTGCCCGTGCGGGACAAATTTTCAAATATTATGCGGGCGAGGCATTGCGCCTAAGTGGCGAGTTGCTTCGATCAACTCGGCCGGCGATCGACGTGGAGATCCGCCGTGAGCCGGTGGGTGTCGTCGCTCTCATTACTCCTTGGAATTTTCCGCTTGCAATTCCAGCCTGGAAAGCAGCACCAGCGCTGGCCTTTGGCAATACCGTCGTTCTGAAACCAGCTGAACTCGTTCCAGCTAGTGCGCATGCGTTAACGTCAATACTTGCCGAAGCAGGTATGCCCCGTGGCGTTTTCAATCTCCTCATGGGGCCAGGACACACTCTCGGCGATGCACTCGTAAAAAGCGCCGAGGTCGATGCAGTTAGTTTCACCGGATCTGTGTCAACGGGACGCGCGATTGCGGCTACGCGTGCTGCATCCGGGCGCCGGGTCCAGTGCGAAATGGGAGGCAAGAATCCCATGGTGGTGCTGGACGACGCTGACATTGATGTCGCCGTGAATTCTTGTTTGAACGGTGCATTCTTTTCAACCGGACAGCGGTGCACGGCCTCTTCGCGGCTGATTGTCACCGCCGGCATTTACGATAGGTTCGTCGAACTACTGGTTGAGCGGATGCTTGCACTTCGGGTGGGTCATGCCCTTGACGTCGCTACCGAGATTGGTCCCGTCGTCGATGAGCGCCAGCTCAAGCAAGATCTTTCCTATATTGACCTCGCACGGAAGGAGGGCGCCCGGATTGTTGGCGGCGACCGACCGAAACTGGCCACTGACGGTTATTACCTCACGCCGACGTTGTTTCTCGAAACTGACCCAGAGATGCGGATTAATCAGGAGGAGATATTTGGGCCGATCGCGAGCGTGATACGTGCAGATGATGACGATCAAGCCCTCATGTTTGCGAACGCCGTTCCGTTTGGCCTGTCTGCTGGAGTTTGCACAACATCGCTTGGGCGCGCTCGCCGCTTCCGCGATGAACTACAGGCGGGCATGGTTATGATCAATCTTCCCACTGCGGGCGTTGACTATCATGTGCCGTTTGGGGGAACAAAAGAATCGAGCTTTGGTCCGCGGGAGCAGGGCAGTCATGCCCGGGAATTCTACACAGTGACCAAAACTAGCTACGTAGCCTGACTTCTTCTTTGCCTCAGTGATTCAGCAATCTGTGCGAAAAAGTACAGAGTCGAAAAGAGGGCCATTACTAGACAGCCTGCTGCAAGAACCGTGGGATTCATTTCATCGCGAACACCCGAAAACATCTGGCGGGGGAACGTGAATTGATCCGGGCTGAACGTCAGGAACTGGACGATCACCGTTTCGTCAAAGGAACCGAGAAAAGCAAACAAAGCGCCTGCCGCGAAGCCGGGCGCTGCAATCGGAAGTGTGATGGAAAGAAATGTGCGCATTGGCGGTGAGCCGAGGCTCGCTGCTGCGCGTAGAAGGTCGAAGCCAGATCCAGCGAGCGACGCACGGACATTGAACACCACTGCTGGCGAGATAAGCGCGACATGGGCCAGCACGAGACCGACCATAGTGCCGACCAGGCCGAGTTTCGAAAACAGCAGAAAAGTGCCGGTCGCAAACAGGACGATTGGGACAATCAACGGTGAAAGGAACAGCGCGGCAATGAGGCCTCGCGCAGGCGTCGTTGGCCGGGAAAGACCCAATGCAGCCAATCCTCCGAGCACGGATGCGACGATCATGGAACTGGTCGCGATGATAAAGGAGTTCGAAAAGGCGGTTCGCCACCGAGGGTCGGATAACACCGCTTCGTACCAGCGTAGCGACCAGCCATCGCCTTGCCACATTTCAGGCGTGAACGTGAAAAATGCGCTCTGACCGAACGAGAGTGGGATGATGACGAGCACTGGGGCGATGAGGAAGATCAGAATCAGCGTCGAACCCGCGCACAGCGCAGCATACGCAATCTGTGCCGATCGCGTGCGAGGTGGGGGAGCCGTATTGCCAGTGACTATTGCTATGTCCGCGCCATTGCCCAAAGAAATATCCGCCCCGCTCGTAAGCCTTGAATAAACGAGATAGAGAACCAGCACAGCTATCAACAGCAACGCGCCTATGGCCGATGCCAGGCCATAATTCAGGGTCGAGGTCGTGTATGCGGCAATCAGGGTTGAAATCAACTGGCCATCCGACCCGCCGAGCAGGGCCGGAATGATATAGAAGCCGATTGCTTGAATATAACCGAACAATACCGCCACGGCGACGCCAGGGAGCGTCATTGGCAGATACACGTTCAAGAATGCAACCCACGGCTTGGCGCCCAGCGACTGCGCAGCGCGCATTTGCGATTTCGGAACCCTGCGCATTACGGCCAAAAGGGGCAGGATCATCGACGGTAGCATGAAATGCACCATCGCGATGATCAGGCCGGTAAGATTATAGACGAGTTGAACGCGGTCGTCCGGGCCGAGTATGCCGAGCGCGATCAACAGATCGTTCACCAGTCCGCGAGACTGCAGGAGGACGATCCAGGCGCTGGCTCGTACCAACAATGACAGCCACAGGGACATCACAAGCACATACACGATAAGTCGCGCCGTCTTTGGGCGCAGGCCAGCGATGAAATAGCTCATCGGATACGCAAGCAACAACGTCAGCACGGTAATCATCCCGCCGAGCCAGAGCGTCTTCCAGAGCAATGACAGGTGCGGATATTGGCCCGGAATCGCTGCCACAAGCTCGCCATGCGCGTTTACGCGATGATCGAGAGCGCGGATAAAAAATGTAAACGTCAACGCATGCTCACCGCGCTTGATCGCGGCCCAGATGTCCGGTTCGCCCCATCGGGGATCAACCGCAGAGAGAGTGCCTATTTCCCAGCGTCTCGGCACATCTAGTGCCAATCTCCGCAAAGTGAGGGTAAGCAACCCCCCGCCACCTGGCACTTCGAAGTCGAGCCGGTCTGCAACTTCCCCGATCCGCTCACGCTTCAGTAATTGAACACCTTCTCGAACAAGAGCGTCGACTGCCGCCTGAGGGACCGGCCGATCCGGTGACCAGTCAGACAGGGCCGCTGCCGTATCTGGCAGGTCGCGTGAGATTGAGGGCTCGTATACGCTCTGCACGAGCATACTTGCCAATGGCCCGGCGAGAAATACGCCAAGGTAGAGCAAAAGCGGAAGCAACAAGGAAAACCCGATCAGGCCATCCTGTCGGCGCTGACGATCGATTGTGCGCGCAATCTCTGTCACGGCTCGCGGACCAGCGCAACCGCATGATCGGCTTGCCAGCCGATCGCTATCGCAGTCCCTGCAGCCAGCGAAGCACTGGCTCCTGGTCGGCACAGTGCCACGATGGCCTCGCCGTCCGCCAACTCGATCGACACCTGGAAATGCTGCCCATGGTAGATCATCTCCCTGACAGTCCCGGTTGTCCTGTAATCGCACGCCACCGCGAGATCGCCAATCAGCACATCCTCGGGGCGAACCAGCAGGACAACGTCGGCGCCGGGATTATGTGCTTGGGGGAACTGGCATCGGACGATATCGCCCGATGCAAGTTTGACTTTGCCAAGTCCGACACTGCTTTTTTCGACGACCTTGCCAGCGAGCTGATTATTTTCCCCGAGGAAGCAGGCAACGAAAAGGTTGCCCGGCCGATCGTAGATCGTTCGCGGGGAATCCAGCTGAATAATCCTGCCTTTCTGAAACACAGCAATTCGGTCTGACATCGTCAATGCTTCCGACTGGTCGTGCGTCACATACACGATAGTCACACCCAGCTGACGGTGTAACGCCTTGATTTCGTACTGCATTTCCTCGCGCAAATTCTTGTCCAGCGCGCCGAGTGGCTCGTCCATGACAATCAGCGATGGGTTGAAAACAAGCGCGCGGGCCAGCGCGATCCTTTGTTGTTGCCCGCCAGACATCTGGCCCGGTCGGCTGCTCCCCATCTGATCCAGTCTGACCATGGTAAGTGCGTATTCGACGCGGGCTTCGACTTCGGCTCGGGAAAGCCTTCTAACCTTAAGCGGAAAAGCGATGTTCTGTGCCGCAGTCATATGGGGGAACAGTGCATAATTTTGGAAAACAACGCCGATATCGCGTTTGTGCGCAGGCTGGTCTGCGACATCGCGTCCTTCGAGCAGAATACGGCCAGATGTCGGACGCTCGAAGCCTGCCAGCATCATCAAGGCGCTTGTTTTTCCGGAACCAGATGGGCCTAAAAGGGTCAGGAATTCGCCGCGTCTGATCTCGAGATCGAGATTGTCTACCGCCAGTCTCTTGCCGTCGTAGCTTTTCGCAACAGATCGAAATTCGGCGATCGATTCGTTGTACCGTGGATGAGGAACGCTCATATGATCATCTGCCCCCCATCGACTGGGAGAGCGACACCGGTGATGGACGCTGCTGCATTGCTGCACAGGAACAGAGCCGTCGCGGCGACTTCGTCGACCTCTACGAACCGCCGGGTCGGCTGGAGAAGCAGGAAATGATCACGCGCGGTTTCCTCACGACTTAATTCCAGGCGTTCTGCAGCAGCGTCCAGCTGCCGCGATGCGAGGGGAGTTAACACCCATCCGGGGCAAATCGCGTTGCATGTCACGCCGTCTTCCGCAGTATCGAGCGCCGTCGCGCGGGTTAGCCCGATCAGGCCGTGTTTTGCCGAAACATAAGCTGCCTTGTGAAGTTCCGCCACAAGACCAAGCGTTGACGCGGTGTTGACGATACGTCCCCAGCCGCGCTTGCGCATGCCAGCCACCGCCCTGCGGGTAGCGAAAAAGGCAGCCGAAAGATCCACGGCGAGTACGCGCTTCCACGCTTCGGGGGGAAAATCCGCAATATCCGAAACGTGTTGAATACCGGCATTGTTAACGAGAATGTCTAGTCGACCATACTTGCGGATGACCTCGTCCACTAGCCGATCGCCGTTTTCGGCGTCGGTCAGGTCATGGTCAAAATAGGCAACTTCGCGTCCGCTAAGACAATGCAATTCATCTACGAGGTTGCCGATTGCCTCGGCCTCGCCGAGGCCATGAAGGGCAACAATTGCGCCGCTGCGCGCAAACGCCCGCGCGATCGCTTCGCCCATCCCGCTCGTCGAGCCGGTCACCAACGCGACCCGACCTGATAAATCTACTTTGACATCCATCTCCATGGTCGACCCTGACTGGTTGCTAAACAGGAAGAAACTGAGTGTGCTGCGGCCAGCTTTCCGCGACCACCCCGGCTTGTTTCAAGTCTTCGAACTTAGCATCGCTGCAACCTAGCTCGGCGCAAATGGCACGGGTCGACTGCCCATATTTCTCCAGCCGAGCAGGCGCGATGATCGGTCGCTCGCGGCGAACTGCAGTCTGCTCCAGTAGTGTAAGCGATGTCGCGACGGGATGGCCGGTGTCAGTCGTGAACGCCGCCATCCCTTTAGTCATCGCGTCGGGCAGATCTTCGCGATTGGTAGCGAAGGTTGCTCGAAGCTCTTGGTAAGAAGTTACGCGGTGACCTGCCCAGTCGTGCGTCGCCACGCGCGCGTCAAGTTCCGCCACGCAAAGAGTCGCCGGATCAGAAATCGGCGGGACATCTTCATCGAGGTAATAAAAGCCATCGGCCAGTGTCTCGATCCGTCCCCCAACACCCGATTCGCCACAAAGCAAAGGCAGTTGGATAAGCTGCGCTCCGGCCGCCAGAGATGTCGCCCATGAGGCGCCACGGGAGAGTATTGCTGCCATAGTCGCACAAGAGCCCAGCAAGCCGGTCAACACATCGACGCAACCAAATTGGGCAAATTCTTCGGGGGGATAGTCCCCCTCCCTGTGGGCGGCCATTATGCCTGTCGCTGCCTGAAGGATTTCGTCATAACCGCGGCAATCCGATTTGGGGCCTGTATAGGGACCACCATATGCGCTGACTTGGACCAACGCGGCACGAGGGTTAAGAGCTCTTAAATTGGCTGGCGCGATACCCAGAGCGCCCGGTTGCGAAGGCGCGCCATTATAAGTGATCACGTCCGATTTGCGCACTAATTCGTGAAACAAGTCCCGGCCGGGCGGTGTGCGTACATCAAGCAGCATACTGTCCTTGCCACGCCCATATTGCAGTGCAAGAACCACTGTGATGTATGGGTCGAAGTTTGGCGACGGCGCATCGATTTTGATGATTCTCGGTCCGAATCGCGCCAGTGCGCCGGCGCACGTAGGACCCGCAATCACGTTGGCCAGATCTAGAATGGTGACGTCGCGCATATTGGACACAGGGTCGGCTTCGCCTCTTGGCCCATCGTCAATCGGCCAGAGCAGCACGCCGGGCATACCGCTCTCCTGATCGATCAGCCCGCTCTGCAGGGCATGAGGATCTGCACGCCACTCCTCTCGCGTTTGTACGATCTGGCCGCTGAGTCCGGCTTGCCGAAAATGGTCGGCCCAGGCGCTGGCCGGTCGTTCGGCAAAGCGTGAGACCAAGCCGTCATAAAGCTTGTCGAACCATCGATCAGCCAGCTGAGGAGGCCCGAAAATGGAGCCTTCTTCGCGATCTTTCCAAAGATCCGAGGCTGCATAAGGATAATCGAGTGGTAAGCCTGATGCGATCAGTTCGTCCCAGAGGCCCAAGGCGGATAAGGTGCGCGGGACAATGTCGCGGTGTGGCGGTGTTGCCAGATAGAAATATCGACCATCGGCGCAGCGATATGAACGGTACACCGGATCAAGTAGGCGTTGGAGTGTCGTTTCGTCGCACTTAGCCCCTTTGCGCACCCATCGGGCACGCCGATCGACATATCGATTAGGCAAGTCTTCGAGCTTCAGGTGGTTGTAGCTCAGCCCTTCGAGCAGCGCATTATGAAGTGAAACTTCGATTGTATCGCCAACACCATCTCGCCGTCGTTCAAGCAGCGCCACTAGCACGGCAAGCGTTCCAAAGGCTGTCGCATAGGCAGATGCCATCGGCATGTCGGTGATCGCAGGTCCGTTACCGCGAAGGGCATGCGACCAGCCTCGTTCTGCATAAAGGCCTGCCGCTGCACAGATAACGCCTTCGCTCGAGCGAAGTTTGCTGCGTGGATCGGTGGCAGGAAACCCAGGCAAAGACAGGTGGACAATTTCCGGGCGCACATTGCGCACTGCCTCGGCGTCGAGCCCGAATCGCGACAGCCGTCCTGGTCGACCATTCTCGATCACGACATCCGTAGTCTCGAGCATCGCTTCAATGTTAGCTTCGGAAAGGTGCTGAAATCTAATTCCCTTGCCCCGGTCCAGCCAAAGTTCAGCGGGGGTTCGCTCATAATTTGGATGGATAATTTTAGTGATGCTGGCACCTAAATCAGCCAGGATCCGTCCAACACCAGCGCCGGCTTGCCGTCCAGCAATTTCAAGGACTTTCGTCCCGACCAGGGGTTGTACAACACTCACTTGCTTTCGAGCCACGCGTAGAACTGCGGCAGGATTTCACCTTCATGATCTGCCCAAAATTGATCGTTGATGCGTATTGGTTCGACGAGATTTTCCGGAGCTGTTGGCAGGAGCGGCCGCATTTCGACGCCAAGGGTAGGGCTCTTGCCAACCAATTTAAGGGCAGAGATTCGGCTGGGCGAGTATGGAAGTCGCTCGGCCATTCTAGCCTGCACATCTGGACGAGTGGCTACCTTCAGGAAATCAATTGCGGCCTTTTTGTTTTTCGATCTTTTGGGAACAACCCACACATCCTGCGTCAGGATTTGGTTTCTCCATTGGATGCAAATCGGAAGCTGTTCCCCAACGGAAGCGGAAATGATCCGGCCTGCCGGTGCGAGGGTCATTGATACTTCTTGGTCGGCGATCAATTGCGCAGCTTGCGCCCCCGAATCCCACCACACGATTTGTGGCTTGATCGTATCGATCTTCGCGAAGGCCCTAGCTACCCCGTCCCTCGTCGCCAAAACTTCATACACTTGTTCAGGCGGCACGCCATCGGCGACCAGAGCCAGCTCGAGTGTATAAACCGGCCAGCGTTGAATTCCGCGTCGTCCAGGGAATTTCTCAATGTCGAAAAAATCGGCGGCACCTTGTGGAATCCCCTCTGGTGAATCGCAGCGATAAGCCAGCACAAGTGACCACATTGTGGACCCGATAAAGCATGGGGAAACGGCCTGCTCTACGAAGTCATCTTCAGCGATAGTACCGTCATTCCCAGGAAGCATATCTGCAGGGTCCAGCTTCGCGAGGATCCCGCGCTCGCACGCGCGCGTTGCGGAGGAGGGGTTCGCGATTACCGCGTCCCAGAGAACATTTCGGGCACGATCTTGAGCGTATACCTCGACCAGATTGCCCCCGATACTTTCCCCCCAAACCACCCGCTTGCCGCCAACCTCACGATACGCGGAACCGATTACATCGACCTGAGCTGCTCGCATGGCTCCACCGCTTGTGATCACCACAAGGGGGTTATCTCCTGCACCAGCATCGCACGCGGTAAGTGACGCCAGACATAGGCTGAAGGGCAGGAAACCTTTCAGGGCAAACCTGGCCTGCGTGCTCATCCGGTTTTGCCTTTCCTCATGACTGGATGCGACCACTAGGGATTGTCCGTTGCAACCGAATTCGATGGATCTGGGTTGAGGAAGATTCAGGCATCTAGTGATTGTGGCGCGGCACTTTTGCGCCGACGCCTCGATATTTCACGGCGAATTCCATGACGGCCCCGTCCTCCATCTGGCCGACGGTCTGCCTGAACATTTCCTGCCAAGGCGTTTCGCTTTCACGTATTTCAGGGGATCCTGCGGAAAGCCGCCGACATATTTCTTCGGGCGCAACAAGAGCGTCGCAACGACCGGAGTTCAGATCGACACGGATTGTGTCACCCGTTCGCAGCCATGCCAATCCGCCACCGGCCGCGCTTTCCGGCGATACATTGAGAATTGACGGGCTGTCCGCAGTTCCCGACTGGCGGCCGTCACCGAGTGTCGGAAGGCTCATTATTCCTTTCTGTATCAGAGCATCGGGTGGTTGAAGGTTCACTACTTCGGCCGAGCCAGGCCAGCCGATTGGACCAGCGCCGCGAATGACAAGGATGCATGACTCGTCGATCTGGAGCGTGGGATCGTTGATCCGCTCGTGATAATCATCCGATCCGTCGAAGACGATGGCCCGTACTTCAAAGATCCCCTCCTGACCCGGTTGGGAGAGATATGATTTGCGGAATCGATCGGAAATAACGCTGGTTTTCATGATACCGAAATCGAACAGGTTGCCCGTAAGCACCCGGAATCCGCCATGAGTCGCCAAAGGCTCTTCGGGCGTAAGGATCATCTCGCGGTCCCGGGATTCCTTACCAGCCAAGCCTTCTGCGATGGTCTTACCGGTGCACGCTAGCGCGGTGCCATCTATTCGATTGGTGCGCAGCAACTCAAAAAGTACCGCCGGAACTCCACCGGCACGGTGGAAGCGTTCACCCAAGTAAGCGCCAGCGGGTTGCATGTTGACGATCAGCGGGACGTCCCATGCTTTCTGCCAGTCTTCCGATTTGATCTTGTATCCCGCGTGCCTAGCCATTGCGTTAATGTGCGGTTGAGCGTTCGTCGAACCACCGCATGCAGAAACTAGGGCGATTGCATTGAGGAACGAAGATCGGCTTAGTATGCGAGAAGGGCGCAGGTCCTCTGCCACCATCTCCACGATCCGGCTACCTGTCGCGTAGGCCATTTGGCCGCGTTCGCGATAAGGAGCTGGTATGGCTGCGCAGCCGGGCAAGGAGAGGCCAAGTGCTTCTGCGACAGCATTCATAGTAGATGCCGTGCCCATGGTGTTGCAGTGGCCAGCCGACGGTGCAGACGCGGTTGCCCGGCTAATGAATGTTTCATCGTCGATCTCGCCCGCTGCAAGCAGGCGCCGGGAACGCCAGATAACCGTTCCCGAACCAACGAGTTCTCCATCGTGCCAGCCATCGAGCATAGGGCCGCCCGAAAGGACGATCGCAGGAATGTCGACCGTAGATGCGGCCATAATTGCGGACGGGGTGGTCTTGTCACAGCCAGTGGTCAGCACCACTCCATCGAATGGATATCCGTGCAGCAGTTCGACGAGCGTCATGTATGCAAGGTTGCGGTCCAGTGCCGCAGTCGGCCGTCGGCAATTTTCCGCGATCGGATGGGTGGGAAAAACAAGCGGTACACCACCTGAATCGCGTATGCCGTCGCGGACACGATTGACGAGATCGAGATGGATACGGTTGCAGGGCGACAAGTCGCTGCCGGATTGCGCAATGCCGATAATGGGCCTTCCGGAACGCAATTCGTCTGGCGTAATTCCCTGGTTCATCCAGCGTTCCAGGTATAGCGCGGTCATGTCTATTCGGCCCGGGTCATCAAACCAGGCTCTGGACCGGAGCCGAGGCCGATCTTCCCCTCTTCCTGCCATTCGTTCGGCTCCTTCGCTGTCGTCGGGCCGATGCTAGCAGACCGCGTCCTTGGATTCGTATGAAGATTATTGTCGAGTCCAAAACCTGATAAATTGCTATGGCATGAGGCGTGGCAGTGAACGCGAAGCCTCTAGAGCCCACTCTCCGAATTCTGACTGAGCAGCGCCCGAATCCGATCGGTCTGGCAACGCGTAAGCCGCGTTTCTCTTGGTGTCTCGATCAAGTTGGGTGGGCGCAGGAGGCGTTCCGAATCCGCGCGCGAATAATCAGTCGACATGGTGGCGAGCGGGGCCACTGGGACGGCGGTTGGATGTTAAGCGCTCAGAGTCATTTAGTACCTTGGGGTGGACCGTCATTGTTGAGCGGGGATCAGGTTTTCTGGCATGTTGCGCTGAGGGAGAATGATGGGCGGGAGCTCTTTTCGGAAGAAGGTAGCTTCGAAATAGGGTTGCTGGACCGCTCGGATTGGTCGGCGGTGTGCGTTGGTCTCCCTGCGCCTGTGCATGCGCACGATGATTACCGACCTTGCCCCCACCTGCGGCGAATTTTCTCCCTCGGCGGAGCAGTAAAGCGCGCGCGTCTGCACATTACATCAGCGGGATTGGCCGAACCTTGGTTGAATGGCCAGCGCGTCAGCGACCGTCTGTTTCGGCCTGGGTGGACCGATTATCGCAAACGCCTGTTGGTCGACACTTATGATGTTACCGATTTGCTGGTGCCGGGAGAAAATTGTCTGGGCGCTATCCTTGGCGAAGGCTGGTTCGCAGGGGCGATCGGATTCGAAGGACGGCGCAATGTGTACGGCAAGCAGACGGGGTTGCTGGCGCAGTTAGAAGCTTGTCTGGAAAATGGCGAGATCGTTTGCATCGTTACCGATTCCGAATGGACGGGACGGTTCGGACCGATTTTGGCCTCGGATAGGTACAGTGGAGAAGTCTTCGATGCGCGGTGGGAACTTGATAATTGGTGTCTGCCGGAATCCTCTTGCGAAGCATGGCGCCCTTGTAGCGAAGTGCCGCTACCTGCAGGCAGCTTGGTTCCCTCGCCGGGCCCGTTCGTCCGGGTGCAGAAAATGCTGGCGCCATCGTGTATTTCGACAACTGAAAACGGGGATATCCGCGTCGATCTCGCAAAGTCGATTACAGGCTGGGCAAAGCTAGAATTTGCAGCGCCGTACGGACGGATTGTAAATCTCGCATTCGCCGAAGCGCGTCGTATAGACGGGAGTCTTGAAACAGGCACTCTCGGGAATGCGCGGTGCAGAGACACGGTAACCGTTGGCTCTTCACTGCTCGAATGGCAGCCGCACTTTACTTATCGCGGATTCAGGCATTTCGACATCAGCGGACTCGATGGGGAGCATCAGCTAAAACGCGTGCTGGGCGTGTCCGCGCACAGCGACGTCGAAGAGATCGGTCAATTTTCCTGTTCCGATCCTGTCATGAACAGTTACTTCGATATGGCTCGGCGGACGTTGAAGATGAACCTCTTCGACATTTTCACCGACTGCCCTCAACGCAATGAGCGCCTTGGATGGCTCGGTGATGCGGCGCAATTCATGCCGTCTGCATGCAAGATGCTCGAGATGGCACCTTTCTTAGAAAAATGGATTGGGGACATTCTCGATGCGCAAGACAAGGATGGCGTATTCCCGCCCCAAGCGCCCGCCTATGAACAACCCCCGCCGCCCTTCCGTACGGTCAGCCCGGACCTGACGGGACTGGGCCGAGCAGTAAGCGACGGCGCTGTGCTTATACCTTGGACTACATATGAACATGCTGGCGATCTTCGATTGCTGGAGAACGTTTTCCCGGCGGCGCTCCACTTCGTAAGGCACTCGCTGAACGCAGCTCCGGATTATATTTGGCATCCTGAAGATACTTCCCTGCTCAATATCGATTGGTTGGCGCGAGACGAAGGCACGGACCCTTCCTTGCTCTGCACGGCTTACCTCTCACAGACCATCGATCGGGTCGCGCGAATGGCCGCAGCGCTCGGCCATGATGCCACTGCGGAACTTTGCGATCATCGGGTAAAGGCGAAGCAGGCATTTGCTGGCGAGTTCATTAATTCAAATGGACTTGTCGGGACAGGTTCGCAGACCAGTTTCGCCCTCGCAATCAGCATGGGCTTGGTGCCGCAAGAAAAGTCGGATTCCGTCTGTAGGCAGTTCGCAAGGGTTGTCGAACAGGAAGGTCAGTTCACGAGCGGCATTTACGGCATCGCGCATATATTACCGGCTTTGACGCAGATCGGACGGGCCGATTTGGCGTATTCGCTGTTCCAGTCGCAGTCGCGGCCGGGCTTCGCCTATTGGCAACGCAGCGGGCTGACCACTATTCCCGAGCTTTGGGATCCGTTCGACGACGACGGAGAGCTCAAATCGGATTGGGGCAATTCGCTCTGTCATGTCGCGCTTGGCTCGTGCACCGACTGGCTGTTTTCTAGCGTTGCGGGACTGGCGCCAGATGCTCCCGGCTGGCGTAGACTGCGCTTCGCTCCAAGGCCTGGCGGCAAACTCGAACACGCATCGGCAAGCGTCCGTACCCCGTACGGCACGGCGCGATGCGGCTGGCATCTTAATTCGCGGAGTCTGGAGGTCGAACTGCTGGTGCCGCCGAATTGCTCCGGCAACCTTCACTGGAACGGCGAAGTACATCGGATCGAAGCGGGTGCGACCGTGCTCTCACTTAGCAATGGAGGGTAATTTTGTCTGAAACACAGGAAACTTGGTCGCAAAGATTGCAGGGCTGTTATTCAGGTGCTGTGTTCGACGTGTTGCGAGAACGCGGCCTTACTGACTGCCTTCTGCCATACAGAATCGTACCCCTTGACCGCGCCATGGTAGCTTCCGGACCGGCCTTCACGGTCCGCGGTCGCCCAGAGCCGAGCATTTCCCCGCATGAGAGTCTGCTCCGTTGGACAGAGATGCTCTCTGCCATACCGAAAGGCTCTGTCGTGGTATGCCAGCCGCAGGATTCTGGCCGAGCATTGATGGGGGAGCTTTCTGCTGAGACGCTTCAATTTCGCGGCGTGCGAGGCTTCATAGTGGATGGCGGCTGCCGCGATACAAGCTTCATTAGGAAGATTGGTTTCCCCGTCTTTTCAAGTTTCCACACGCCGCGAGATATCGTGGGGGCATGGGTGCCAGAGGAATTCGACGCACCGATCAGTATCGGAGGCGTTATCGTTCGCTCAGGTGATTTCGTTCTCGGCGATTGCGACGGAATCGTGCGTATTCCAGCCGAGATGGTGGAGGATATCATCACTGAGTCAGAGCGTGTGATTGCCACGGAGAGCCTCGTACGCAAGGCAATATTGGGAGGCATCGATCCGAAGGAGGCTTATGTCCGCTACGGCAAGTTCTGAAACGATCCTCCATGGCCTGCTCGATCTGTCACAAGGATGGTATATCTGGCCCGATCGTGAGGCTGGCTGGCGCAACGACACCCTTCATCTTCCGGGAACTTTCGATCTAGCGGAGTTGCAACAACGCGCTCCCACGGGGGGATGGTCTGTACTCGATCAGAAAGCGGCCAATGGCGAGGCGGCGCACGCGTGCCTGCCGGCGACGGTCGAGCAGTATTTCTGGGGTCGGTGGGGTAAGACTCGACTTTCGAGCCGCGAGTACTTTTTTGCCAAAAACGACCCGCTTGACGAGAACGGCATTTATTATGGTGTCAGCTGGTTCTGGCACGATTTCGAATTGCCTGTCGACTGGACAGGGCGCACGTTCGAACTGCATGTTCCTGCAGCGCGATTACGGGCGGAAGTATTCCTCAACGAACAACTAATCGGCTATGATGTGATTGGCGAAACGCCATTCAGTTGTGACGCTACAGCTGCGGTTCGGCTTGGTGCGCGCAATCGCCTTGCTATACGGATCACAAATCCTGGTGGACGCCTAGACTGGTGCGACTTTCACGATCGCGCCGGAGCTGACGAGCCTCCAACCGCTCTTGCACTAGTTTGGGGAGAGCAGATACTTCCTTTAAGCCACGGCTTCGGAGGATTGGACAGCGGCATTGAGCTGCGAGCGACCGGGCCGTCGCGTATTGTCGATATTTTTTTTCGCAATCGCGCCGACGCTGGCACGGCCGACATTGATGTGCAGCTTTCGGGGGACGCCACCTGTCGATGTATTCTAAGACCGTGCAGCGATGAGACTGTAATCTGGCGAAACGAACTCATCACGCGTGAATGTAAGGCAAGCTTTGAGGTGCGGGATGCTGCCGTCGCTCTCTGGTCGCCCCTCTCCCCTACGCTTTACGAGTTAACCGTAGAATGTCTGGTCGGCAACACAGTCAGCGACCGACGCTCAGTCAAAGTCGGGTTCCGTTGGTTTACGGTCACAGGTATCGGCGACCGCGCAATGTTTCGGATCAACGGAAAACGCATCCGTCTCAGATCAGCGATCAGCTGGAATTATTGGCCGGGCAGCGGACTTTTCCCGAGCGAAACCGCTCTCAAAGCGGAAATTAAGGCAGTTCGCGAATTAGGATTCAATACGCTGACTGCACACCGCAATATCGCCAATGCGCGCGCTATCGCAGCGGCTGACCGTGCAGGCCTGCTTCGATGGCAGGAGCCGGGTGCAGGTCGAGCGGCGTGGACCGGAGCCAGCGCGTTCGAACGTGGTTACATGCGCGAGAAGATCGCGCGGATGATCCGTCGCGATCGAAATAGTCCATCGCACGTAGTCGTCGGAATTCAGAACGAACAGGTAGAGGAATCTGCGCTCGACCCGGCGGTTCGTGACATTCTGGAAATGGTTCGCGCGACCGATCCAACCCGAATTGTCGTCTTAAAGTCCGGATTTGCCGGTGCTGAGAACGTACCGGAGGATATGCGACACTACGCTGACCAGCAAGCATATGTTCTACCTGGAGACCCATCATATCATCACGATCGCGGCGATGGCTGGTCGGGCTGGTGGGACAATCACACGGTTGGCGGTCCCGGCGTATGGCAGGACTGGATTTATCGCTCGCCGCAAGATTTCAGCCATGCATCGGACAATCGGTCCGAGATCGTTTTCTGGGGTGAAGTGCTCGGTTCGGGTTCGCCCGATCCGCTAGACTGTACCGCTTCAACTGGCTGGCAATCGGATCGCGAGGAATTGCTGCGCAAGGGTTATGACGACTTTCTCGGTCGTCGTGGATGGAGACCATTTTTCGCTGACCACGCCGCGCTGTCACGTGAAGTAGCAGTGCGAAGCGCGCATTTCTGGGCGCGTGTCATCGGCAACATGCGGATTTCCGACAACGTCGATGGTTTCGCGCTGAGCGGTTGGGAAAGCGAGCCATTTGAACAGCATACCGGGATCGTCGACTTGTATCGAAGGCCCAAGGCGCCTCCCACGGAAATCGCGCGCGCAAACCGTGCGTTGCAACTGGTAATCAAGCCGCGTGGCCTCGTACACGCCACGTCCACGCGAGTGATAGTGGACGTTTACCTAGTGAATGATTGCGGTGTATCTGGGAGCGGAATTTTGCAGCTCTCGGCGGGCGCGCAAGAGGTTGCCAAGCGCAGTGTCACAATCAGCGGCGGCGAAGTGTATGCCGAATTGCTCCTCGAAGGAATCGAGATCCTAGTTGGTGGGCCGGGGTATCTCGGCCTGCATTCAGGGGCTACTTTCCAGGATACTGAACTCACGGCGACGGAGGACATATTCATAGTCGATTGGCGTTCGGGGCCTGATATTGCTGCCACCATCTTGGAGGAAGGTTGTAATTTGGCCTCCTTCCTTCGAGAGATCGGGGTCGCGCCAGTGCAGTTGTTCCGGGCGCCTGTGATTGTGATACAAGGTCGCCAGGCGCTCACTCAAGCCATTATTGATTACGCAGAAAATGGCGGCCGCCTTGTGATTCTAGCCGATGGCAGCGCGGAAACAAAACATTGGGCCCGTCAGTTTCAGAATACTGGAATTCTACCCAATCGGGGTACATTAGGGCCAGCAATGGCGAGTTGGACGGGCAGTTGGTACATAGCCGGGGAAGATTCCGCGGTATTTGCGGGCCTTCCTAGCCGATGTGCCCTCGGGTGGGAGTACCAAGCTGATCCGCGCGGCGCTGGCGCTTGGTTTGCTCCAGACCAACTGGGGCGTTTCGCGGATGGCTTGTTGCTCGATAACGACGATGCTCAAGTTCTTGTGGTCTATGGTCGCGATCACCAGCCAGAACTTGCCGCGGCAATGGTCAGGATCCCTATTGGAAAGGGCGAACTCCTGTTTTCTTCAATCGCCGGACTGTACAGTTCGCTTTCAGGGACAGCCAATGGCGTTCATCCCGATATTGCTCGTAAATGGGTGCGCAACCTTCTGACTGTACAAGTTGACACACCATTCGGGCACCCTCACGCAAATAGGTGCTGAGGGAGCCCTTTTACTCCCGGATCACAGACAAACAAACCGCCAGCGAGCGGCTGTCGTAGGAGATCTATATCCGATAATCCCTTGCGGGCTGTTGTTATGAAAAGTGTGTCGAGGTTCCTTCCCCCGAAGGTGCAGGCTGTGACATTCGCGGTTGGCACTTCCAGTTTTGTAATCAGTCCCCCATCAGGCGCAAACCGCAACAGTCCCCAGCCGCCCCACAAGCCCGACCATATGCACCCGTCTGCATCGACAGTCAGCCCGTCCGGGCAGCCTTCCTCTTCATCGATTCTCGCAAAGACCTTGCGATTGAAGACGTTTGTCTCTTCAATATCAAAACGATATATCACACGCCTAAGTGTATCGGTGTGATAGAGAGTTTTCCCGTCGGGACTGAACGCAGGGCCATTTGTGATGCAGTAGCCCCGATCGACCGTTACGAGTTTGCCGTCGGGCGATAACCGATAAAGCGCACCTGTCTCTGCTTTCTCCGAATTGTCCATCGAACCGAACCACAGATTGCCGTCGGCATCTACGATCCCGTCGTTAAGCCGATTGCCCGGGAGATCGGGTTCGGGACAGGCTATTCGCTCTCCACGGATACCGTTCCGCCCAATCCGATAGATCCCGTCAGAGAACCCTCCCAGCATTTCGCTGTTCTCCGAAAAGCCGACAAAGCCGATTTCGTCTGGCATAACCCATGATTGGGTCTTGCCGGTCTCGGGATGGATCCGATGGAGGCACGGCTTCTTTATGTCGACGAAGTAAAGACTTTGCTCGTTAGTGGACCAGCGCGGCCCTTCTCCCAGAGTTGACGCGACGGGCCAAAGACATTCCAACTTCACGCTCATTAACCGATTGCCTCGTTTGCACATTCAAGAAGCCAGTCCCGGAAAGTAAGAACACTCCGCCGTAGGGTAACCTCGGGATCCCAGGACAAAAAATAGCCGAACTTTTCTTCGACTTGGCAGTCGAACAGTTGGACAAGTGTATGCGATTTCAAATGTCGGCTGATGATAGCCTTGTGAACTAGCGCCACACCGTCGCCCGCGAGTACGCTTGCAAGGAGTAGATTTCCATCCGTCAAGACACGCCCGCGCTCGGCCAGCTCGGGTTCGATACCATTGGCGCTAAACCACGCGTTCCACGGATCGTATGATTCCTCGTGGAGGAGGTCGTGACCGGTCAGGTCAGATGGTTGTAATATGGGCCCCTTGCGGTCAAGATAGAGCGGACTGCATACCGGAACGGTCGCCCCGTTCATCAGTGGCGCGCGCCCTCGTGTTGGTACGTTCGAATCTTCTTCGAAGCCGATCCATAGATCGTGATCAGGAAATTCGCGAACGTTGGGTGGTGAATATGTAAGTGCCACATTTATTGTTGGATGCCGAGCCCAGAAATCCGGCATACGTGGCAGCAACCAGGCTATTCCGAACATTGGAAGTGCGCTTACGCGCACAGATGAATTATCTTGCTCCTTCCTGAGGTATTGCGTTTCGATGGCCATTCGCGCGAAAGATTCGCAGACTGGTACGCGATATCGCTTTCCCGCTTCAGTCAGTTCCAGACCTCTGGGCCCACGGACAAAGAGCGGTACGCCCAGCCAATCCTGCAGTTGCTTCAGCTGGTGGACAATCGCCGAATGCGTGACGCACAGATCGTCGGCCGCGGCTGACAGAGAGCCAAGACGCGCTACCGCCTCGAAAGCCCGAAGCGCGTGCAAGGGTGGTAATCGGACAACCATAGTCAGATATCTCTCCGTCGCTCAAACTCGGTGAATTGACATGCATGCCAGTACCCCAAGATCAGCGTTGGCATAACAACCACAGTAGGTCAGGCGGGCCAAAACGGCGATCAAATACGGAAATGTGATAACAAGCGCGATTCATATTGCCTGCGTCGTTTTCGCTCGGGCGGCGACCAGTTCGAATATATCTCTGCTGTGTGAAGGCGTGGCGCACACCCGATTCAGTTGCGAAGATTGGCCCAATGGCCAGGCCCATAAACCTGCCCGCTTCTCCTGCGACGACACATTGGGGCTTCTTGGATCCACACTTGCCAGCAGTAGTTACAGTAAACCCGGGCGACGTGGTCGTGGTCAATACCGTTTCGAGCGGCGAAGATCGAATGCCAAAAGACCGTGAGCGTTTTGGGATACTGTCCGACCACCTTGAGATCGTCGCTACAACTGCGTCGGATATGGGGCCGCACATCCTTACCGGGCCGATTGCGATCGAAGGAGCGCAGCCCGGCGATCTTTTGTCAGTTAGTGTGCTGGACATTCGGTTACGGCAGAACTTTGCCTGGAATGAAATCGGTCCCGGAAGCGGCGTGCTGCCCGAACTTGAGCCAGACGTTGACTTACTGATCTTACCCGTTGACCCGCAGGGGGGCACGATTGAGTTCCCGTGGGGCAGCACCGTCAAGGCGCGGCCGTTTTTCGGCGTTATGGCAGTGCAACCCCCAAGCGAGCTAGGGAGGGTATCGTCTTTAATTCCGGGCGTTTTCGGCGGAAACATGGATATCCGATTATTCGGTCCGGGAGCCACAGTGCATTTTCCGGTGTATCAGTCCGGCGCCGGTTTTTCGTGCGGAGACGGGCATGCCATCCAAGGGGATGGCGAGGTGAATGGGACGGCGGCTGAGACCGCTCTTTCCGGAACATTCCGTTTCGATCTTGTGCCTGGCGGCGCGCTCCTTCCTTTTCCGTGGGGCGAGCGCGACGGTATTCTAATCACGATGGCTGTCGACGAAGATCTAGAACTCGCGGCAAAGCAGGCGTTGCGTCAGGCGGTTCTCCTGCTTGGAGATCGCTTCGGCTTATCGAGTGGCGAAGCCTATCGGCATGCAAGCCTAGCGACCGATCTTTCGATATCTCAATTGGTGAACGTGCGCAAAGGTGTCCATTGCGCAATTGATGTATCCATGCTCGTATAGGAGGAACGTGATGAGCGTAGATCTCTCCCCATTCCATGTCGCGTTTCCGGTGCACGACATCGCTGCCGCACGAGCCTTCTACGGCGGGACGATGGGCCTCGCGGAAGGCCGAAGTGACGACGCATGGGTCGATTTCGATCTGTTTGGCCATCAGATCGTTGCCCATCTCGATCCGAATTTGGCTGAGAAACGACAAGGAGATTGTCATCACAATCCAGTGGATGGACATGATGTTCCGGTGCCGCATTTCGGCGTCGTGTTGGACATGGAAAGGTTTTCGCACCTAGCAGATCGTCTGCGTGATGAAGGCGTGGAGTTCGTGATAGAGCCATATATTCGCTTTGCCGGAGAGGTGGGCGAACAAGCGACCATGTTCTTTCTCGATCCATCCGGCAATGCGCTGGAATTCAAGGCCTTTAAAGACCGTAGCCAGCTTTTCGCCACGTGACCTTCCGGCGCCGTGAGATCGTATCGGGGGCACTGGGGAGCGCCTTTCTACCTGTCACTAGCGCCATCAGCGCCGGCCGCAGTCAAGACCGGCCTCCGAACATAATCGTTTTCCTTGCTGATGACCTCGGTTGGGCGGATCTTAGCTGTTACGGTTCTCGCCTCGTCAGAACGCCTCGTATCGATCGGCTTGCCTTCGAAGGCGTGCGGCTGACAAACTGCTATGCTGGACAGAACCTATGCTCGCCCTCGCGTGCGGCGTTGCTGACCGGGCGCTATGCCATTCGAGCCGGCTTGGCGAACGAAGTCGTGATGCCCAATGCCAATTATGGTATGCGCCCCGATGAAGTAACTATTGCCAGCCTTTTGCAGCGAGCAGGCTATGCCACTGCTTTGATCGGCAAGTGGCATCTTGGCGGCGCACGACCGGAATTCCTGCCGCAGTCGTTCGGGTTCGAATACGTCTCGACTTCATTGCACGGGAACGAGGGGCCGCGCCCGCTGACACTGCTGCAGCAGGGCAGCGGCGGCCACGGCTCGATCGAGATCGATCCACGAATGATGACGGCAAGCTTTAATGCCTCAGCCCACGATTTCATCCAGAAGAACCACCACAGGCCTTTTTTTCTCTACCTTCCCTATACTGCGCCGCATTTGCCGCTTGATCCGCACCCCGCCTTCAAAGGAAAATCATGGGCACACGCCTTCGGAGACGTGGTGGAGGAGATGGATACAGGCGTGGGCGCGATAATAGATCAACTGGCTGCGCTGGGGATAGATGATAATACCCTCATCATCTTTACGTCTGACAACGGACCTTGGTTCGAAGGATCAGCCGGCGAATTGCACGGGCGCAAGGGTTCCGCGGGCTATGAAGGGGGGTACCGTGTTCCATTTATTGTGCGTTATCCCAAAAAGATACGCCCGGGGCGCATATCGGACTCGATCGCAATGGGCATCGATATCCTGCCCACCGCGCTCGGCTATGCTGGCGTGTCCTTGCCTGAAGATCGCGAATTCGACGGCCGGAACATCGCCGATGTGCTGGAGAACGGCGCGCCTAGTCCTCATGAACAGCTTATCCTGTTCGACAATGCCGAAGTCGCAGGAATTCGTACGCAACGCTGGAAACTCGTTCGTCGGTTCAATTACCGGGTATATGCTTACGCTTTCGAGCGGCAGGATTATCCGCCGCTTTTCGACATGCTTACAGATCCTTCTGAATCCTACAACGCGGCACAGAGCTATCCAGAAATCTGGGAGGACATGAAAGCGCGCTCCAATGCGGCCGTAGCCGAGTTTGCGCCGCTCAGGGACCTTCAGCTAAGAGATCCGGTAAGCGGCGCGTAAAGTGACGTAGAGTCAGAAGTATGTCCGGATCGCTCCGGTGACGTCATATTCGTCGTCAACCAGGTAGATCAGCGACCATTTGTCGAACGTCGTGCAGACATGACTGACGCCCAATCCGACATAGTCCCCGACCGATAACTGGCTGTCGTCCGGGATGCGCAGGAAAATGTGCTGGTCGTTAAGGCGGAAGCACTCATAGTCTTTGCCGAGCCGCTCCGGCTGCGCTCCACCGGACGACCACCATTTCGCCATGGGAAGGTCGAAATCGAACGAAACGTCTCGCTTGCCCGCGGTAAGCAAGGCAAGATTCGGCTCCGGACGCGACTGAACGCAGGTCCACACTTCTAGCGCGGGCTGCAGGCGCGGCGTAATCCTTTCCAATTCCGGGGTGCGCTGGAGCATGCGCTGAAACGCATGTTCATATGCCAGATCATCGTGAGTCAGGTAGCATCCGCTCCGGATGATGCAGGTCCTGCGCCTGTTGGTCGACCTGGCCATGGTTCTGGCGGCGAGGTCGAAGAATTCCGTTCCGCCGGCCGTTATCAGAATGTCACCCGGTGCGAACAGATTTTCCACTTCGATAGCGTCGGCAAGCATCATCATGTTCGCGAACAATTTTGCCGAGAGCTGGACACGTTCAGCAGGCGTCGCCGTTGGAAAAACACCTTCGTAACATTCGACACCGCACAGCCTCACATGCGGCGCAAGGCGTTGCAGCGATTTGGCAAGCGTCAGACCTTCTTCGACACTGCGGACACCGGTTCTTGCCCCGCGTGCGCCTATCTCGATAAGTACGTTGAAGCCGCGTTCTAAGCCGGCCGCCTGCGCGCCATTGGCCAGCATTTCTGCTGCGGCGACGGAATCAACCAGCGTATAAAATTCGAAATTTTCGTCTCGCACCAATTCGTTCGCGATAAACGCAATGTTGGCGCGACCGACGAGTTGATTCGCCATCAGGATGCGATTGATGCCGAATTTGCGATAGACGGCGATCTGATTGGCCGTCGCAGCGGTAAGTCCCCAAGCTCCGTCGTCCAGTTGCATTGCAAACAATTGCGGGCTCATGGTCGTCTTGCCATGGGGTGCAATCAGCGCTCCGCTCTCGGTGAGGAATTGGCGCATCCATTCCCGATTGGTCGCGATGGCCGATTGCTTCAGCACCGCGACGGGGAAGGGCAAATCGCCAGCAGTGATCGACCATTCCTTTTTGCCCAATTGTGAAAGGGCGACGGCTGGATGACCGGGCGGCATGCCCTTAATGCTGCCGTCGACCTCCGGATCTTCGCCTATCACTCGCAGTTCAATCACGCACGCGCCCTTGCGAGCAATGCAATTTCCGCGTCCTGAACCCCCAGTCCGGTAAGATCGCACACGGTGATAGCATCCTGCGCTCGCGCCAGCGGGCGTGAGCCGGCCACGATCTCGCCGATCTCCACGGCCTCCAGCGACTCGCTCACGACCCCAGCCCGGATCGCGGCGTGCCACTCGCCCAGTGTGCGACATTGCTCTCGCGAATCGCAGACATAGGGCGCTGCGCGTTTGATCAGTGCAGGGTCAAGTTCTTGCTTGCCGGGGGCGTCGGACCCCATGGCCGTGATATGGGTGCCCTGGGCCACCCATTCGTCCATGATAACAGGCGATCGCGCCGGCGTGGTGGTAACGATGATTGCCGCTCCGCGCACAGCTTCCTGCGGAGAAGCTGCGGCTTCCACCGTAAAGCCCAGCTGCTTTGAAAGTTCGTCAGCGGCCAGCCTAGCGTTGTCGTAAGTAGGTGACCACAATCTTGCAAAACGGATATCGCGAACCAGGGTCAACGCTTCGAGCTGCAGGCGAGCCTGCTTGCCTGCGCCGATGATGGCCGCACTGTCAGCATCCGGACGCGACAGCCATTTTGCGGATACAGCTCCAGCTGCGGCGGTACGCATCGCGGTGAGATAACCATCGTCGAGCAGGATCGTATCTACAAATCCGGTCTGCGCATCGAACACCAGCATTAGGCCACTTGTTTTGGGAAGTCCCAGCCGTCCGTTGTCATGAAAGGTCGACGCGGCTTTGGATACGAAATATGGATCGCCTGTTACATAGGCTGATTTGACGCAGGTCTGACCGTGATAGTCGTCGACCAAGATCTGATGCACGGGGGGCATGATCACATTGCCGTTGGCCAGTTTTGCGAATGCCTGCTCTACCGCCGTGATTGCGCTTTCATCGAGCTTGACCACCTCGCGAATGCGCTTGCAAGAAACGATCACCGGACCTGTCACAGCAAGGCGCGCCTTGCGATTTCGACATAGGCTTGCTGGGCGAGGGCCAGCTTGTCGAGGTCGACGTACTCATCGATCGAACCACTCTTACCGACGTCGCCCGGGCCGAGGATGACCATCGGAATGTGAAGCGCCGGCGCAATGATCGCACCGTCGGTGTAATATGGCACCCCTGTCAATTCTGGAGCGGAGCCGAACACGCTTTCGCAACTCGCCATGCACAGTTCGACGAAAGGGTGATCATCCGCCGTATCGACCACCGGCTTGAAATCAACGTATTCGATAGTGACATACTCGCCAGCAATCGCCTCGAACGCCTTTATGATCGCATCATTGGTTAAGCCTGGGACCGTTCGAATATCGATGGAGGCCGAGCAAGAAGGCGGGATCAGGGGACGGGAAATCCCGCCTTCGATCAGACCCACATTGATGGTTGGAGGGCCCAAGTGACGGTGAACCGGTGCATCGAGCTCGAGATCACGCACTCTGGTCAGGAATTCGGCCATGCGGATGATTGCATTGCCCCGATCACCATCGCGATCCTCCGAGAAGGCATTGTGCCCGTACACGCCGGTGGCACTCGCCCGCAGCCACAGTGCACCTTTCTCGGTGACGAAAACCTTGAGCGAGGTCGGTTCGCTAATCAGAAGTGCACCGGCACCCTCTAGGATCCCGCTCTCCACAAGCAGATGTGCACCTCGGCAGTCGGTATTCTCTGCGGCGGTGAAAGCGAGAACCAGATCGCCTTTGAGCGGTTGTCCGCTTTCTTTTAGTTGGATCGCAGCAGCCACCATCGCGGCCATCGCCGCCTTCATGTCGGTCGATCCGCGACCATATAACCGGCCGTCCTTCACTTCGCCGCCGAAGGGATCGACCGACCACTCATCGGCATTTACAGGAATGGTGTCGAAATGCGCCGAATAGATAAGAGCGTCCGCTTCGCCCGATCCCTTCACACGAGCGACGAGGTTCGATCGCCCGGGGCCGATCGACTGAAGTTCCGCATCGATCCCATATTCGGCCAGCGCTTGGGCGACCACGCGCGCAGCGGCTTCCTCATTGCCCGGTGGATCGACCGTATCAAGCCGGATTAGCTTTTGAGATAGTTCGACCGTCCAGTTATCGTCGATCACGGGTTATTGTTTCCCTGTTGCCATAGGAGATCACGATCCGGTCTAGGCCCGGCACGGAGCCTTCTCAAGATCGCGAAAGAATAGTGAGGTCAGTGATTATAACACTCAAACTAAACGAAAAAAGGTCCCGCCAACTATCCGTATGAGCCCGATGTATCTCCAATCAAAAGGTTTCATAACGGGAACGCCCCAAGCTTGAATAGGGACTGCCATCGGCAAAAAGGGGAGTCACATATCATCATTCAAAGTGTGCTAACGACAACCACCGTGGAGCCGCACGGCCAGGACGCACGGATCGGGCTCATCGCGCTATCGACCGACTTGGCGATAGAGCAGGATTTTCACCGTCTGGCTGCTGCGAGCGAAGGCGATGTCGCAGTATTCACGACGCGAATTCCCCTTGTGACGCCCAATACGATCGCGTCATTTGAGGCGCTCGCCGCTGGGCTCGGTGGGATCGGGGAACTGTTGGTCCCGGAATCGAAGCTCGATGTCATAGTATTCGGATGCACAGCCGCCTCGATGATTATCGGACCGGAGAGGCTGGCCGCCCGCTTGCAAGAGGGGCGGCGGGAAATTTCCGTGACCAACCCGGCATCCGCCTCGCTCGCAGCGTTCAAAGAGCTCCGAATTAAACGGATCGTGCTCGCCACACCATATACCGAAGAGGTCAACAAGCGGGCTATCGAATGGTTTGAAAGGCACCATATCGAAGTTGTTGGTGCAAGCGGCTTTGGCAGCGATAACGATGACGATCACGCCAGGATCTCTGCTCAGGACTGGATCGACGCGGTGGCCCGGCTTGATCCGCGGTCTGCTGATGGAATCTTCCTCTCTTGCACGGCGACAAGAGCCTTGGAAGTGATCGAACGGCTTGAGAATCAATTCAATCGTCCCGTTGTCACGAGCAATCAAGCGGCCTTTTGGCACGCCTGTTTGCTGGCCGGCCATCCTGCAAACGCAACGGGTTTCGGAGAACTTCTGACTGAAAGCACTCTCGAGCCTAAGCGCGGGCGAGGACACGCAGAAAGACGGAAATGACTTTTGAAGCCAGATATCTAGACGCGGGACTAAACACCGACACGCGCGCCGACGATCTTCTCGCGCGGATGACTTTGGATGAGAAGATTGCGCAGATCGGGGGGGTGTGGGGCCGATCGATCGCCGAAGCGGGTTCGGTTCTCGAAGAGGTGGCTGTGCGCGTTTTGCACAACGGCGTAGGTCACATCACCCGGAATAGTATGTTGCTTGCACCGGCGGAACTGGCTCGCAACAACAACGCCATCCAGCGTTGGTTGGAACATCGCACCCGGCTCAAGATCCCCGCAATCATGCATGAGGAAGGGTGCGGCGGGCTGATGATCCGCGGAGCGACGACATTTCCGATGCCAATCGGATTAGCATCTACGTTCGAGCCCGATCTGGCCAAACGGATTGGCGGCGTTATCGCAAGGCAGATGCAAGCAGTCGGCGCGCACCAGGTTCTGGCTCCGGTGCTGGACGTCGTGCGCGATCACAGATGGGGCAGGGTAGAGGAAACTTTCGGAGAGGATCCCATGCTGGCTGGGCGCATGGGCGTGGCATACATAAGAGGCGCTCAGGAAACTGAACGCGGCCCGAGAATAGCCTGTACCGCCAAACATTTTATTGCCTACAGCGGGGGTCAAGGCGGGCTCAACTGGGCGCCCGCCGATTTCGGCCATCGCGCCCTTCGTGACACATTCCTGCCTCCATTTACAGCCGCGATACGCGAAGCTGGCGTCGGGAGTGTGATGAACGCTTATCAGGAAATCGACGGAGTGCCCTGCGGTGCATCGCGCGAATTGCTCACCGGACTTCTCCGAGATGAGTTAGGGTTCGAAGGCACGGTCGTTTCGGATTACGATACACTGTCAAGTCTGCATTGTTATCATAACAGTGCCGTCGACGCGCAAGAGGCTGCCAAACAGGCAATCAAGGCCGGTATAGATATCGAATTGCCAGAACTCGACTTATATAACGACGCGCTGCGCAAAGCGTTGGCGGAGGGCGAGATAGAAATAGCCGACATCGACGGGGCGGTTCGGCGGATTCTTCGGCAGAAGTTTTCGCTAGGATTATTCGAGAATCGTTATGTCGACGAAGGGACTGTTGGGCTAGCCTTCGGCTGTGCGGAATTTGTGGAGCTATCGCGCGAAGTCGCCGGCAAGTCGCTCATTCTGTTAAAAAACGACGGGCCGCTTCTGCCGCTCGACCGTAAAATTGGGAAAATCGCCTTAATCGGTCCGGCGGCCAATTCAGCCCGGCTGGTGCAAGGAGCCTACCACTACCCTTCATTCTATGAATTCCAGTTCGGCGGCATGCCTGACTTTGAGGGAGACACATCCCGCACTACGCCCCCGCGCGATATGGTGTTCGCTTTGCCTGCCGCAGCCAGCGATCTCGCCTACGATAAAGCCAGCAATATCGAGCGACCATCTTGGGACGAGCATCTTCCGCCCACCGTTTCAATTTTTGAGGGCTTGCGCAGTGTCGCACCCGCTGAGGTTGAGATTTCATACCTTCCAGGCTGCTCTATCAGGGGCGACGAGCGCAGCGGGCTGCAGCAGGCAGTCGATCTTGCGCGTGAGGCGGATGTCGCCATTCTATGCCTTGGCGGACGCTCTGGATTGGCGCGCGACTGCACTGACGGCGAATTCAACGATCGGGTCGATCTGAAGCTCATGGGCCTGCAAGAGGAGATGCTGCGGTCAGTCGTCGCAACCGGCACGCCCGTTGTGCTTGTCTTGCTGAATGGCCGCCCGCTCGATCTCAGCTGGGCAGCCGAGAATGTCGGCTCAATTGTCGAAGCGTGGCTGCCTGGGGAGCAAGGAGGGCAGGCGATAGCTGAACTGTTGTACGGACTGGTCAACCCTTCCGGTCGCTTGCCCGTTAGTCTGGCGCGATCTGTCGGGCAGATGCCGCTCTACTACAACCGAAAACCGTCGGCCGGTCGCAGCCAGGTATTCGGTGATTACACTGATCAGCAAGCTTCGCCGTTGTTTCCTTTTGGCCATGGCCTCAGCTATTCCGAATTTGAATTTTCAAACATTGAGGTGAAAAGCGAAAGCTACGCAGTGGGCGACGACATACAGCTTTGGGTAGATGTTCGTAACGTTAGCAGTCGGGATGGAGACGCAATCGTCCAACTTTACGTGACCGACCCGGTTGGCAGTGTCACCCGGCCCGTTCTGGAGCTTAAGGCCTTTAGCCGGGTTCCGGTACCGGCGCGCGAATGTCGCCGCGTTGCCTTTACACTACCTGCCGAAAGCTTTGCCTTTCACGGCATCGATGGCGCATTGGCCGTCGAGCCAGGTGCCTTGAAACTGAAAATTGGAGAATCTTCGGAAGACATTCACGAGGAAGTCGAAGTTCAACTTTCCGGCGAAAGACGTATCTTGGCGGAATACTCGGCGCCTGCATTTACGGTCGAAATCGAACCTGTAGATTGATAGCGCGATCTCGTCTTGTTGCTCATCGGCGTATTCGTCAGTCCTCACTAAGTAGACTGAATCGCAACTAAGCAGCGGAAATATTCAAACAATATTGTATGTGACTGTATCACTTTCGGCATATCCGTAACGGATCGCCTTTGCCTTTATCGTCATTCCCGAGTGTATTATGACTGGCCCTGCATATATGATCCATCGCGACGCATCCAGATTATCGACACTGTAACCGATGCTCGATCCCGGCGTATCCCCTGAGAGAATGGCCCTGTTGTCTTCAACGGATATTAGGGGTGGAGCTGTCTTCGGTTGCTTAGATCGTGGCCACATTGCCTCGACCATGTCTCTCTCGGGAATAGCGCTTAGGTCACCAGTGCATATAATCCACGCGTCCATTGCATTTCGCAGGCGGCTGAGAACATGCTGGTATTGGTTGTCACGAACAAGATTTCTCACCTCGTCTGGATCGGCTACCGTGTCATAAAGTTCTTCTCGCGAACTAGGGGCCGTTACGAGACGACGAGCCTCAGGAGTGAGAGTGTCTTTCGCTGCCAAGCGCCATATTTCCTGCATCGTCGGCAGGGCATCACGGAACTTTAAATGTTGTAGAACAGCCAGATCAGGTCTGCAATTTCGTATGTATTTGAAACGAGCGTCGCGAACCGCCTTGGTACGCCCGGGGACCTCGTCATGACGATCAGCCGCGGCAAAGATGTAGTGTCGTAACGGTCCGTTGAGAAAGTCTCTTCCCTGAATGAATGGCGGGGCGTCCGCACCAGCTAAGCCCAATATAGTCGGAGCCAAATCAACAAAGCTGACGAGGCGAGGATCGACCGTGCCGGCTCGCTTTGTTTTGGGGAGGCGAACCATCAGCGGCACTTTGATCCCACTATCGTAAACGGTGCGCTTCATCCGCGGCAGACCATCGCCATGGTCCGTGGTCACAATGATGACTGTATCGTCAAGGAGGCCTTCCGCATCTAGTTTGGCTACAATATCGCCAGCTTTGCGCTCGGCGAAGGCAATGTTGTCATAGTGAGTAGCTAAATCCCGACGAACAATGGGGGTATTTGGCAGGTATGGCGGTATCCTGACCTCGTCGGCATCGATTAGCCGTCGCTTACCTCTCAGATCGCGGCGATTTATTTCGGTGATGCTGTTTATAAGTGGGTCGTCAGATTCCCGGTCCTCTGGCCAAATATATCCTTCGTGCGTCTCAAGTATGTTGAACATTGCGAAGAAAGGCTGTTTGTTTCGACGACCGCTCCAATCTGCGCCGTGACCATTCTTATCCCATACGGTGAATGGGTCGCCGAATTGATAATCCGTTTTACCATTATTTGAAGTGTAGTATCCTTCCATCCGCAACAGCTCGGGGAACGCTTTAACAGAGGGTGGAGGCACCGCCTCGTAATCAATCGGTCCGCCTGCATCGAGCCCCTTCATCGGCGACTTTGTCCTCATATGATGAGTGCCGAGCGTCTGCTGATGAACTCCGGTGATTAGCGAAGATCGACTGGGAGCGCACACTCCTGAGGTTGCAAATGCATTTGGGTATAAGACGGATTGCTCGGCGAAGGCATCAAGCCAAGGTGTCCGCGCGATCGGGTCACCAAACGCCCTGATGCGCTGACTCATATCTTCAAACACAATCAGCACGATGTTCGGGCGAACCTCGCGGCGGGTGCCGTACTTGCCGGTCGCGGGCCAAAGTGACTTAGAGGCGCACCCGCTAAGTCCGAGCAGTCCAAGCATTGTCGTCTGCCGACGGGTCAGGCTCATGCCACAAAACTTCCCTCAGAAGTGCCGACGCCGCGGGAACAATCTGGTGTGTAGAACTAAATCGTTATCCTAACGCTCCTCAAATTTACGATATCGAGACATGCTAGAAACGCAGACCAGCTGTCAGCCCGTAAGTGCGACCTGGATTGTTGCCCCATTGGATGACGTACAGCGGGAATCCGGGCAGCCAGAAACGTAATGAGGCGTATTCTTTATCAAACGCGTTCTCGACATAAGCGCCGACACTGAGCTGATCGTTCGCATCCGACCAGTTGATCCGGAAATTCGCGATTCCATACGGTTTCTCAATTGCAAACGGGTTGTTCGAAATGTCCCAGAAAATCTTGGATTGCCACTGATATTCACCTTGGAACTTCAGCAAGCTGCCATCGCCGAGGTCGGCCGAGTAGGCACCGTAAGTATTCACCTGCCATTTAGGAGTGCCGGGCATCTGGTTGCCATCTAAGGGATAGACGACGTTTTGTACCGTCTGCGTGCGCGTCCCCGGATCTTGGATCTCGGTTCTGTTATAGCCAACAGTCGCTCCAAGTTCGATGCCCCGACTCGGGCGGGCTACCGTCTCGAGCTCGAATCCGAGAGAAGTATAGGAATCAATAGGATTATTTATCGTCGTTGGTCTGCCAGTGTTCGGATCTATTGCCGGCGCTCCAAACTGATAATCCTTGGTCTTTTGCCAAAACAATGTCGGATTTATTACAAGGGCTCTGTTGAAAAAGCTGGTCTTGGCTCCGACTTCGACCGACTCAGTTCGTTCGGGTAAAAAATAATTAGTCTGGCCCGTCGCGGAATTCGGAGTGTCGAAATCGCCCGATTTTTGGCCGGTGCTGTACGTGCTAAACAGCAGCACGTCAGGAGTAGGCTCATACTGAAGGCCGAGGCGATAGGTGAAAAAAGAATCCGTTCGCTTGTCGTCAAACGAGTTCGTTGTTGTTCCTGTGAATGGACGACGAACAGAAATTGCCTTATCTTCCCAAGTCTGCCGTCCGCCAGCGATCAAACTCAATCCCTCTGCGATTCTTGCGGTTATGTTTGCGAAAACCGCAAAGGATTTTGTTGTCGGGTTTAAGCGGAGTGGTTGGTCAGGGATGATGCCATCGGTATTGCGAGAATCTACATTAAGGTAAAATAGGCCTGCAACGTAATCAATCGTGTCATACTGGCCATTGACCCTCAATTCCTGAAGGAATTGCTTGGTTTTATTTCCGCGATCACCACCGAACCGAAGATAATCGGTCCCATCGAACTCATCATAGTTCAGGAAGGTCATGAATTGGCCAGACGTCAGCGAAGTGATCGTTGTCTGGGCATTTAAGTTCCAAGTGAGACGGCCAATTAGGTTGGTGAAATTTAGGTCGCGGTAGACGTCGTTCACATCGATCGATACGACCTTCTTGTCAGCCGGCATGAAAGTGGCCCGACGGACCACCCCTGCGCCGGTGACATCGGCACAGGCGCCGGCTAGAATCCGCTCTAGATCGCAGTTGAATCGTGTCGATCCATTGCCGGGAACAAGGCGACTGGGATCGCTCCCGCCAAGCCCGGTGTTGGCATACTGATTATCGCGGTTGCGATTATGTTGGATTTGAACCAACGCGGTCAGGTCAGGTCCCAGATCCGCTTCAAGAGAGAAGCGGCCGGCCAATTGATTCAGCGCTCCAAATCCGCCGCCACCCGCGCCAACATTTTTCTGCCAGTCGTCGCGGCCAACGTATTTGCCGGCAAAGCGTGTGCGAACGTTCGGCCCAAGAGGTACGTTGACTGCCGCTTCTGCCACTCGATGAAAATAGCGGCCTAGCTGGACATTAAGGTATCCGCCAAATTCCTCGTCCGGTTTGGCGGTGATGAAATTCACCAGGCCGCCGGTCGAGTTTCGACCAAAGAGAGTGCCTTGGGGCCCACGCAACACTTCGACCCGCTCGAGGTCGAACAAACCTGCGTCGTTTGCCACCGGTGACCCTAGAAAAACGTCGTCAATATATGTTGAAACAGGTTGCTCTTGGAAGCCCGAGGTCTGGATAGAAACGGACCCACGGATGTTATACTGGATGTTGAAACCTGAATCTCGAAAGGAGAAGTTCGGTACGAGCGCGACAACGTCGCGCAGATTCACCACGTTGCGATCGCGCAATTCGTCTCCGCTGATCGCTGTGACTGAAATTGGGACGTCCTGAATTGAACTTTCAGACCGATTGGCGGTGACGATGATTTCGGGGGGGGTGGCATCTGCGACGGAAGGCGCTGTCTGGGCGATCGCTGCCCCACTGATACTCAACATCGACAGCGGCACCATTGCGAGCTTGGAGCAACTACAAGCAAATCTCGTGCGTGACCGTGATTTCATCGTATCTCCCCCTTCTCGTACTGATGGATCTCCTGCCTAGTTCCATGGAGCGGGAATGATAAAACAATACAGCTACCCCGATGCGAATCTCATTCAGATTGCACGGCATTGAGCTTGCCAATGCGAGTGACTGCCGATCGAGGTAAGGGGCGTACAGCTTGATCAGTAGGACTGCGAAGCGGTTGTGCCAGGAAACGCTTGTTTGAGTCGCTTATCGTTGGTTTTGCAAGTTGGGCATCGGTGTCCGGCAATTCGAGCACTCGATGTTCCCAATGATAACTTCCGGTCGGTGCCGCGAAAGTGAGCTGCGCCTGCGTCTCGTGTTGACGATCAAGCGCTGCAAGGCCGATGGGTCTGATTTGCGGTGGAGGCCTTGCGGTCGATGCCAGGCCCATTTGTGCCGATGCGCACGGTCAGAGATTATTCCGCGGCGATGGAGATATCCCCGCCAAAGGCAGTGGGATGCGCGGGGCGGGGTCACTGCTGATCCTGGACCATTGCCGACCCCGTTTCACCTCGACTTCCTTGCTTGCTAGCTCGCTCACAGCAGCCAGGGACAATTATCGCTACTTGGAGAAGGCCTAAATCATCAGCAATTCAAGATGCGACACCTGCAGCGCTTGCGCGATCTCGTAGACTGTCACGATCGTCGGGTTCCGCTTTCCGCGTTCCAGATCGCTGAGATACTGCTGCGAGAGACCCGAGCGCTCCGCGAGTTGCTCCTGCGTTCACCCCCGCTCCTTGCGCAGACGGGCGCAGTTGTCGCCGACGAGCTTGCGCATATCCATGCACAAAGCATTGGCGATTGAGGCCAAGGCAGTTTATCACCTTTAATGTGTAAACGGATCCCGGGGTGCCGTGCTCGACTTCAACACATTGCTTGAACTCGTCGATCTCGACCCCGCCGACACCCTGACTGTTCGTCATTTCCCGATCGAGAAGAAGCTGCGCCGCGTGCTGCCCTGGCTGGTCGAGGAACGACCCGAGCTCTGGCTGGCCTACCAGCAAATCCAGTGGGTGACGCTCGAAAAGGCGATGACGAAGGGCAGTCACATCGCATCGTTCATCGGTCTCGAGCCGGCCCGGGCGACCTTTGCCGGGGTTTACCGGATCGGCAAGTGGACGACGCTCGATCACGCGGGCTATCGCGATTTCCCTGGCAATGCCGAGCTTGAGCGCCTCGGAATGAGTGGGCGCTCGCCGGACATTCCCGATTGCCTTGCGTTCGATCTGGAGCCGCTCGACCACTACCGCGAATGGATCGGCAAGCTGACCGTCGCGTGGCCCAAGCCGGCCCAGAACTGGTGGCGCTGGGCGGGGCGAGGCGTGTTCCCGATCGAGACAATCGTCGAGGAGAGCCGCTTCGTGCAGGGCCTGCCCGACTGGCGCGAGCTGGTACTGGCATGGAATGAGCTTCATGCGATGCCGACATCCTGGCGAGCGGCGCTCGCCCAGTGGCGCGGAGTCTACCTGATCCACGATGCCGACCGCCGCTCTTCCTACATCGGCTCGGCGGGTGGAGCGGACAACATCCTCGGTCGCTGGCTGGGCTATGCGGCGACCGGCCATGGAGGGAACCGCGAACTCAGGAAAAGCGATCCATCGGCGCTACGCTTCAGCATTCTCGAGCGCACCTCGCCAGACCTCGATGTAGCCGCGCTGGTCGCGCTCGAGAGCAGCTGGAAGGAGCGTCTGCACACGCGCGAGGTCGGCCTCAATGCGAACTAGTCCTGCACGCTCACTCACCAGATAGGAAACATGCTGTCGCCCCTCGCGTGTGTGGAGAAACGCGCGGGACCAACCAGCAGATCTTGCGAGTTTGGACCCTCCTGATTCAGGCACACCCCCAAGGATCAAACGGCTTGCGCGGGAACCAGCTCTGCTCGAACAGCCCGTAATCTTCTCCCGAGACCTCGATGCCTCCGTCATCATGGAACGTGACCAGCATCGGCCCGCAATTAGTAGGCGGTACGTGGACCCACTGGCGGCGGACCCAGTCGAGCAGCTGCGCGAGCGCATCGACCTGGTCGTCGTGACGCGCGTTGGGGAACGCGAGGAGTTCGCGGCGGAAGTCGTCGAGCCAGACGGCCTCGGAGGGCAGGAGAAGCTGGCCGGCCTCGACCATGCTGCTGACCCCGGATGCGCGCAAGCGCTTGTCGAGTTCGGGGATGCGGCCGATCGGATCGACCACCCCGGGAAAGTGACCCGAACGCAGAGCCTGCAGCAGCTGCTGGCCCGAGGCCTTGTCCTCGATGATGATCGTGCCGGGGTTCCACTCCTGTGCGAGAGCGACAGCCTGCCTGAGTAGGCCGGGAAACTCGACACGGCCGCGCCAGACGTGAAGGATGTGCACCTCCTTGCCGACGATCCGTGCGGTTACACAGACCGAGAAGTCGTTGTTGGCTCCCGTCTTGATGGCGGTATCCCACGACTGGACGATCTGGCCATAGCGTTCGGACTGCTGTCTTGCGGGATAGACCCTCAGCCAGTTCGCGCGGAACACGTTGCCTTTCGCGGGCATCGGATCCTGTTGGTACTGCGCGGCGAACGCGAGGCTGCCCATCGCGACCTTCAGCTCCAGCAGCACGTCAAGCGGCTCGCGCGCCGGGTGGAGCACATCGCCCGCATAACGGCGGTGGACCCCGCCGCGCGCGAGCATGATCGTCTCGTCGCGCGTGGCGATAGCGGGCAGCGAGAGGTGATCCCAGACGCCGGTCTCGATCAGCATTCCCGAGAGATCGTGCTCGTGGAGCCGCTGCATCACGCAGATGATCGCGCCGGTCATCTTGTCGTTGAGGCGCGAGGCGAGCGTCGAGCGGAACCACTCGTTGACGCTCTCGCGCACCGTGTCGGAGAACGACTCCTCGGGCTTGATCACGTCGTCGAGAATGATGATGTCGCCGCCGCGCCCGGTCAGCGTGCCGCCGACCGAGGTCGCGAGGCGGCCCCCTCCGCGCGTGGTCTCGAAGTCCCACGCGGCCGAGCGCGCCTTCGAGATTACGGTGCCGGGGAAGATCTCGCGGTACCAGCTGCTCTCCATGATCGCGCGGCAGTCGCGCGCCATCTTGTTCGAGAGTTCCTGCGAGTAGCTGACGCACACGAAGTTGAGCGTCGGGTCGATGCCCAGCATCCACGCGACCCATGCCACCGAGACCGTTTTCGACTTCGCGTTGCGCGGCGGAAGGTTGACGAGCAGCCGCCTCGTCTCACCGTGCTGGATGCGCTCGAGGCGGTAGGCAATCGCGTCGAGGTGCCAATTCCACATCAGGAGTTCGCCGCCGCTGATCCACGGCCAGGCGCGCCGCATGAACGCGGTGAAATCGTTGCGGCACAGTTCGGTGAGGAGGCCCTGCGGGTCCTCGGCAGCAAAGCCAGTCATCGGTCGGTATCGTGGTTGTCGGGATCGGGGTTCGTGGACATGGCGTCATCTTGGGTCTCGCCACCGATCCCGCCCCGGTCCTGCGGGCGAGCATCGGCAATGACGGAGGGCCCGGTCTTCCGACCGAGCAACTCGTCGAGGATCTGCTGATCGGGGCGAGACAACGTCTTCGGCCCGCCGCCCTGGTCCTCGGGCCCGAATACCTGCAACACGAGGTCGATGAGGATGCGGGTGGCCTTCACGTCGCCCGCGGCGGCCCGTGCGGTGAGCGTACGGAGCATCAGCTGCTGCTTCGTTCCGCTCACGCGCTTGCCGTTCATGCTGATCTCCATGCGGCTGATCAGCTCGGCGCGCAGGTCAGTCTTGAGCCCCCTTGTACCTTTCGGGCGGCCCGAGGGGTTGCCCGACTGCCCCTTCTTCCAGCGCGACTGCCGTGGCGGACGGCCGTAGCCGACTGCGCCATCTTCCGGCTCCTCGCCTTTCCCGTCGTCGATCTCCATCTCAGTCCTCCCAGGCGAGGCGTTCGGCTGCGATCTCGTCGAAACTGCGCCCATCGCCGACGAGCGTCGGCACGAGACCGGAGGTGGCGGCGAGGCGCTTCAGCGCCGTGTCGGCGTAGCCGGGATCGATCTCGATCCCCGCCCCGCGGCGGCCGGTGCGGTGTGCGGCGATAAGCGTGGTGCCCGATCCGATACACGGATCGGCCACGAGGTCGCCCCGGTTCGAACAATCGAGGATGAAGTCAGCGACGAGCGCGGTGGGCTTCACCGTGCTGTGTGCGGCGAGGTCCGCGTCGCGGCCCTTGCGGAAGGTGTTGGTGCCCGCATACTCGACGACGTTGGTGCGGTAGCGACCGCTCTGGCCGAGCCCGAAGTTGTTGGTGTGCCTGGTCTTCCCCGCTTGAACACGAATACCAGCTCGTGCTGGCTCCGGTAGAACGCCCCCTGACCCGCGTTGGTCTTCTTCCAGACCACCAGCTGCTTCCACTGGTCGTAGATGCCATCTGCGGCGTCGAGGGTCTCGCGGCAGTGTCGCCAGTCCATGCACTGATAATGGATCGAGCCATCGACGGAGAACCGCACGCAGTTGCGGAAGATCGCGCGCTGGAACGCGGTGAACTCGGGCGCGCTCATCTCGCCTGCGCCCATCACGAACTCGCGGTGACGGGTCTTACCGTTTCCCGAGACAAACCCGTCGATCGGAACGTTGTAGGGCAGGTCCGTAAAGACCATGTCCGCCCGCTCATCGCCGAGCAGGGCTTCCCAGCTGGCAACCTCGCGCGCGTCACCAACGTAGAGGCGGTGCTGGCCTGCCTGCCACAGGTCACCGGACCGCGAGACCGTCGGACCCGCGTCGGGCAGCTCGACCGTCTCATCGGGCGGGGCTGCTTTCTCTTCCGGGATCGAGAAGTCGAGGTCGGCGGTGCTGAACCCGGTGATCTCGAGCTCGTAGCCGTCATTCCAGAGGATGTTCAGTTCCTCAGCCAGGATGTTGTCATCCCAGCCCGACAAGTCGGAGATCCTGTTCTCCGCGAGGACAAACGCGCGGCGGTCAGCCTCGGTCAGAAAGCGGGCCCGGATGGTCGGGACTTCGGACAGCCTGAGTTGCCTCGCGGCGAGCCACCGACCGTGACCCGCGAGGATCGCATTCGCATCATCGATCACGATCGGCACGAGGAACGTGAACCGGTCGATGCTCGCTGCGATCTGCGAGATCTGCTTGTCCGAGTGCGTGCGCGCATTGCGCGGATTGGGGATCAGCGAGCTGGTAGCCAGCAGCTCGATTTTCGGGTGGTTGATGTCGGTCATTGATGCGCTCCCGTCGAAAGAAGGAGCGCTCAGATAGTGCAGTCAGGAGAGTGGATGACCTACGTTCTGGGCCGTCTTTTTCTCAGGCGGGACTCGGCGATGATTTTTGCCATTGTCGAAAGCGCGGGCATCGAAAGTCCGAGCCGCTCGGCCATCATTGTCCGGGTCAGGAGTAGCGCGGTTTCGTGGCGCGTTCGGCGCAGATCTCGCGGTACCTCGAACGTGCCAAGGATCGGGTGAACCACTGTGCGCGGACTATTTTCGAGCATCTCGTAAACCTCGTCGTAGAGCCCGTTGATGAGCACGTCCCGATTGCGTGTTCTCCAGCGCAGGTGATAGGCGCGGTTGCTGTCGGCCATCGTAAACCGCCTGCCGGCGCGAAGCCGAGCAGCAAGGTGCGCGAGGAATTCCGGCGGGATCTCGGGATGTCTGACCCGTTCGACGGCATGGATCAGCTCGGCCTTCGATACCCTCCCGGATGGCGGTCGTCCGCGACGTTCGGTTGCCGGATCTAGCTGGCGGGTGAGTTCACTGTACAATCTTCGCGGCAGCATTCTTGGCCGCACAAGGTCGACTGCCTCCAGTAGCTCTTCGTCCGATGCGCGGTGCCCGCGCCCGATCGCGCGGATGAGCGGGGCCGGCTTCCTGAGATACCGCAGGTCGTATGTGGCCATGGGATCCCTGCATTAATGCCGATCGGGGCACATCGTGTCACATAATTCCCTGTTTGAATCACCAGGGAATCTGCCGCGAGTTTCCTCGATAATCCGGGGAGATAGCGAGCCGCCGATGCCCCGTCAGTGGCCACAACGGGCGAATTTCCCTGTAGATTCCCTGCGTAACAGGCTATCCGGCGCGGAGACCGGTTAGCGACGGACTGCGTCGTTCACCACTGACCACGCCCTGCGCGCCTCAATGGAGACTGCCGCGATGGGATTGACGCACATCGACGCGCAGGGTCGCGCACGCATGGTCGATGTCGGCGACAAGGCCGACACGGTGCGCATGGCAAAGGCCGTGGGAGTGCTGCGCTGCGAGAGCGACACTCTCGACGCGGTGGCGGAAGGTCGCGTTCCCAAGGGTGCCGTCGTCTCCACGGCCGAGATCGCCGGTATCATGGCGGCCAAGCGCACGGCCGACCTCGTCCCCATGTGTCATCCTCTTGCGCTCACTTCGGTTGCGGTCGCGATCGCACCCGACCCGGCGATGCCCGGTTTCCGGATCGAGGCGAGCGTCAAGACCAAGGGACCGACGGGGGTCGAGATGGAGGCCCTGACCGCGGTTTCGGTCGCTGCGCTCACTCTCTTCGACATGCTCAAGGCAATCGACCGCACCATGACGATCGACGCGATCGGCGTCGTCGAAAAGTCGGGGGGCAAATCGGACGACTGGAAGCGGCCGTGATTTCATTCGACGAGGCGCGCGCACGGCTCTTCACCATGGCGCACCCACTCGGGAAGGAGCCCGTCGCTCTTGCCAAGGCTGCCGGACGCGTGCTTGCCGAAGCGGTCGTCGCCCGGGTCGATTCCCCCCCGCGGGACGTCTCGACCATGGATGGCTATGCAGTTCGCAGCGCCGATCTCGAAGAGCCGCCCGTCCGGCTCCGGATCGTTTCGGAAGTCTTCGCTGGCGCTGACGATCCTGGCTCGATCGCCTCGGGCGAATGCGCCCGTATCTTCACCGGCGCCCCGATCCCGGCACACGCCGATCGGGTCGTCGTGCAGGAAGTGGTCGAGAAGGATGGCGATTGCGCGGTATTCGCCGATGCGCCGTCGCCCGGTCGCAATATCCGCGTCAGGGCGGGAGACTTCGCGGCGGGCACCGCGCTGCTGACCGAAGGAACCCTGCTGGGACCGCGGCAAATGGTGGCGGCTGCTGCGGCCGACCTGGCGGAAGTGACGTGCTGGCGGCGCCCACGTGTCCGCCTGCTGGCGACCGGCGACGAGTTGGCGGATCCCGGTTCGGCGCGCGGTCGGCCAGGCGCCATCCCCGAAAGCATCTCCTTCGGAGTGGACGCGCTGGTCGTGCGTCATGGCGGCGAATTCTGCGGGACGCTTCGGCTGGGCGATGACCTTGCCGCCATGGAGCGTGCAGCCGGCGAAGCGTTGCGACAGTCCGATCTTGTGGTGGTAAGCGGCGGCGCCTCGGTGGGGGAACGGGATTTCGCCAAGGCCGCTTTCGATCCGCACGGGCTGGATTTGCTGTTCGCCAAGGTCGCGATCAAGCCCGGCAAGCCGGTCTGGCTCGGCAAGGCCGCTGGCAAGCTCGTCCTTGGGCTCCCCGGAAATCCGACGTCCGCGCTCGTCACTGCTCGACTGTTCCTTGCGCCGCTCGTCGCCGGCCTCGCGGGACGCCCCGCCGCGCCAGGCGATGCCTGGACCACGATGGTGCTCGGCAGCCCCCTCGGAGCGAACGGCGATCGTGAGGCCTTTATCCGCGCCCGCCGAAGCGATGACGGCCGCGTCTACCCGCTCGATAACCAGGACTCGGGCGCGCAGCACGCGCTCGCCTATGCCGACGTCCTCCTGCGGTCACCTGCCCATGCGCAGGCACTGCCGGCAGGCGCCAGCGTCCCCGGTATCGAGTTCTAACCCGCGCGAACCCGAAGAATGACAACGCGCATCATCCCCCGGTGACGCTCATGTGCCGGTCGACTGCGGGCGAGGCGTGTTCGATGCGGAAGTCGTGCCTGCGCGGCTTGCCGGCCAGCAGTCGATCGAGCAGGGCGCTCACTTCGGGAACGCCTCCCCTCCGCAGCGCGTCTCGCAGTTCGACGCTCTGATCGTGGCCTAGGCAGCCGAACACGGTGCCGGTAGCAGTCACCCGGATGCGGTTGCAACCGTCGCAGAAATTGTTCGTCAGCGGGGTGATGAAGCCGACCCGCGTCGATAATCCGGCCGCCTCGTAGTAGCGCGCGGGCCCGCCCGTTCGCGCAAGCGAGGGCACGAGTGCGAACTCCTCGACGAGGCGTCGGCGCACTTCGTCGAGCGGTAGGAAGTGGTCCGAACGATCGTCATCGATCGCGCCGAGCGGCATCGTCTCGATCAGCGTGAGGTCGTTCTCCTCACGATCGCACCAGCGCAGCATGTCGGAAATCTCGTCGTCGTTGATGCCGGAGAGCGCGACCATGTTGATCTTGATGGCGAGACCAGCCCGTTTGGCAGCCTCGATTCCGGCGAGTACCGGTGCCAGCTCCCCGCGCCGGGTAAGGTGGCGGAACTTGACCGGATCGCGCGTGTCGAGGCTCACGTTGACCCGCCGCACGCCGGCGTCAGCAATCTGCGTGGCATATTGCGCCAGATGCGATCCGTTGGTGGTGAGGGTGAGCTCCTCCAGGCCGCGACCCAGTCGCTCGCCCAGCCACCCGATGAGCTTTACCACATCCCTGCGGACCAGCGGCTCGCCGCCGGTGAGCCGTATGCGTGTGACACCCCGTGCGATGAACACATCCGCGAGATCGACGATCTCCTTGAGCGTCATCAGGTCCTTGCGCGGGAGAAACTGCATCTTCTCGGACATGCAGTATCGGCACCGGAAGTCGCACCGGTCCGTCACGGACATCCTGACGTATGAAATCGTTCGACCGAAGCTATCGACGAGGTCTCTCGAGGAGGGGAAGGACTCGTTTCCGGTCATCGCGGCTCGAGAGGGGAATAGCATCCGCGCGCCCCACAGTGAAACCATCTCCACCGACCCCGCAAATTAGGTCTTGCAGCCGCGGACAATCGCGGCAAGAAGTAATGTGAACGTTAACAAGCCCGCGAAGTCGGGTGCAGGGAGAGTTGATCGATGGCGGCACCGATACCGGGTTCGACTGTGGGGGCGGGCGATTCGAGCGGGGGCGCGGGCGTGTCCGATGGGTCGAAGCGGGTGCTGTACCTGGTCTTTGCGGTGTTCTTCATCCTGGGCGGGGTGACCAACATCAACGACATCCTGATCCCCAAGCTCAAGGGGCTCTACCAGCTCAGCCATTTCCAGGCGAACCTGGTGCAGTTCGCCTTCTTCACCAGCTATGCGATCTTCTCGATTCCTGCGGGCGTGCTCTTGCGCAAGCTCGGTTACATCCGCGGGTTCGTGGTCGGCTTCCTGGTGGTGGCGGCCGGCGCGCTCCTGTTCCTGCCGGCAGCCAACACCGGGGTCTATGCCAGCTTCCTTGCCGCGCTTTTCGTGATCGGCGGCGGCATCACCCTGCTGCAGGTGGCGATGAACCCGGTGGTGGTGACGCTGGGCGATCCCTCGACCGCGTCGAGCCGGCTGACCTTCGCGCAGGCGTTCAACTCGGTCGGCGTGTTCCTGATGGTCTATGGCGGGGCGGAGCTGCTGCTGGGCGATACCGCTCCGGTCGATACCGCCGCGATGGCCCCGGCCGAGCTCACCGCCTACCGCGTGTCGGAAGCCACCGTGATCGGCCATGCCTATATCGGGCTTGCGATCGCGATGGTGGCGATCGCGGCGCTGTTCTGGTTCTGGCGCAAGGCGCTCGACGGGCGCCAGGTGGAGGAGACCGACTACTCCGGCACGCTGGCGCTGCTGGCCTCGACCCCGCGGCTGCAGTTCGGCGCGCTGTGCATCTTCGCCTACGTCGGCGCCGAGGTGGCGATCGCGAGCAACATGGTCGCCTACATGGCGGAGGACCGCGTGCTCGGCCTCAGTCCTGTCGAAGGCGGGCGGATGGTCGCGCTCTACTGGGGCGGCGCGATGGTCGGGCGGCTCGTCGGCGGGTTCGTGCTGCGGGCGATCAAGCCGGGCAACGTGCTGGCGGGGGCCGCGGCGATGAACATCGCGCTGCTGGCCGTCTCGGCGCTGACCTCGGGCGGTCTTGCGGCGTGGTCGCTGGTCGCCTGCGGCCTGTTCAACTCGATCATGTTCCCCACGATCTTCAGCCTCTCGACCCAGGGCCTCAACGAGCGCGCCGCGCAGGCCTCGGGCGTGCTGTGCACCGCGATCGTCGGCGGCGCGCTGATCCCGCCCGCCCTCGGCCTCGTCGCCGACGGCGCAGGCCTCGCCATCGCGCTCGTCGTACCCATCATCTGCTACCTCGTCATCGCCGCGTTCGGACGATACGCACGCTCACACGGCATCGACGGGTAACAGAAAACGGAAAGGCACCGTGGGGCCGCTGACTTAAGCGGCCCCGCCGGCTTCCTCAGCGGCGAAAGTCCCGCGCGCGCAGGCCATACCTGCTGAGCTTGTCGTAAAGCGTCTTGCGGGGCGTGCCGAGAAGACGTTGCGCCTCGCCGACATCGCCCCGGGTACGGCGCATCGCGTCTTCGATCATCGTGCGTTCGAATGCGGCAACGCCATCGGCGAGCGATCGGGTCGGGCCCGCAGCGGCTCCATCGGAAGACAGTTCGGTCAGGCCCAAGGTGAAGGCACGGGCGTAACCATCGAGTTCGCGGAGATTGCCCGGCCAGTCGTGGACCTGCAAATGGCGCCACTCCTGCTCGCCGATCGGCCTGGATTCCATGCCCAGTTCGCGTTCGTGCCGTGCGACGAAGCTGCGAAAAATCGTCGGGAGATCGTCTCGCCGCTCGGTCAGAGGTGGCAGGCTGATCCGAACCGGGCTCAACCGGTGGTCGAGCAGATCCTCGGACCCGGCTGCACGATCGCTGCGCAAGGCGATCACCAGCCGGATATCGAGACGTCGCGGACGCTCCGCTCCCATCGGCAGGATCGACCTGCTCGCGAGGATCGACAGCAGGCGAGCGCGCAGCTGGCCGCCCGCGCTCTCGATCTCGTCGAGGAGCAGGGTGCCGCCCTGCGCGCGCTCGACGAGGCCGGTCCGCGACAACCCCGCAGACGGGTCTCGCCCGAACAGCAGAAGCTCGGCATCCGGGTGCATCAGGACGGCGGCATCGACCGCGACGAAGGGGCGGCTGCGCCTTGGGCTGAGGTCGTGGAGCAGTCGGGCGGTGAACGTCTTTCCGGAACCGGGCGGACCTTCGAGCACCGTATCCATCTCTGCCGCGGCAACCGCGGCCACCAGCGTGCGCAGGCGATCGGCCGAATGAGAGGTGCCGAGAATGTGGCGCTCGGCACGCTGTCCGAGCTCTTCCCGCAGACGCCGGTTCTCGAGAATCAGCGCGCGCTTCTGCACCGCCATCCGGATCGAGCGGGCGAGGCGGTCGGCGGCATAGGGCTTGGCCAGGAAATCGGCCGCACCGTCGCGCATCGCTGCGACCGCCATCTCGACATCTCCGTGGCCTGTGGTGAAGATGACCGGCAAGTCCGGATCCATCTCGCGCAAGCGTGCGAAGAACGCGAGGCCATCCATCCCGGGAAGGCGGACGTCGCTGACGACCACGCCCGGGAAATCCCGCGACAGTTCTTTCAGCGCGGGCAAGGCCTCGGCATGGCGGGTCACCGCGAAGCCTTCGAGTTCCAGCGCCTGCACCGACGCGGCCGCAAGGAACTCGTCGTCCTCGACGTAGATTACCGGCACGTTTGATGTGCCGTTCATGCGCGGGGGATCGTCATGATGAAGCAGGCGCCGGAAGCGCCTTCGGAGTATTCGAGATCGCCGCCGAGCTCGCGCATGATGTCGCGCGAGATAACGAGCCCGAGACCGATCCCCTGATCCTTCGTGGTCGCGAAGGGGTGGAACAGCGTTTCGCGGACCCCCGCGGGCACGCCGGGGCCGTCGTCGGCCACGGTGACGCGGCAGTTCGCCCCGTCGGCTTCGACCGATATGGCGACACGGCCCGCGTGGCCCGCGGCATCGAGCGCGTTCTGCAAAAGATTGACCAGCACCTGTTCGAGCCGGACATGCTCGCCGCGCACCTCGATCGCGGCCACGCCCGGCAATGGCCGCTCGAGCGCGATGTCGAGCCGCTCGATCCGGTCGCGCAGGAGCAGCAGCGCCCCGTCGATCGCCTGGCCGATGGGCATGACCCGCGGTGCCCGCGTCCCGCGCCTGCTGAAACTGAGCAATTCTCCGGTCACCACGCCAATCCGGTCCGCAAGCTCGACGATCCGCGCGAAGTTCGTGCGCGCTTCTTCGACCATGCCCTTGGCCAGCAGCTTCTCGCCGGTCTCGGCAAAGACGCGGACCGCGCCGACGGGCTGGCGGATTTCGTGGCCGATCCCTGCAGACACCTGGCCCAGGGTTGCCAGTCGATTCGCCTGGGTGAGCTGTTCGCGCAAGGTCGCCGTGCGCTCCGCGACCAAGGCGTTGGTGCGCGCCTCGCGGCGGCGACGTAGCAGGATTGCGATGCCCACGAGGAGCCCGAATGCGACCAGCACCGACAACAGCGCCAGCCGCCCGGTCGCGACGGCGGCGGCGACTTGCGGCGCAGGGTCGACAAGCAGGTTGATCGTCCAGCCCCTGGGAAGGATCGTGTTGGCACCGATCTCCAGTGGTGTGCTCACCAGTTGCCCATCGCCGGCCGGTTCGGCAAGGCGATCGAAGCGAGCCACTCCGTAGAGCTGGAGATCGCTTTGCCGGTTACGCGCTTCGTAATCGATGGCGCGCGTGGCGCGGAAACGCCATGCCGGATCGCTGGTAATAAGAACGATGCCATCGCCATCGGTGACGAAGGCACCCAAGGTCGCGCTTCGCCAATCCGCCTCCAGTTCGGTAAATTCGACCTTTACCGCTACGACCCCGATGGTCTTTCCCGCGGCTTCCACGCGTTGCGCGATGTAAAGACCGGGACGTCGGCTCACCGTGCCGAGTGCGAACTGCGTGGCGGACCCGGCACGCAGTGCGTCGCGAAAGTAGTCCCGAAAGCCGTAATTCGATCCGACGAACGATGTGGGAAGGTTCCAGTTGCTGGCCGCCAGCGTGTGTCCGTCCGCGTCCATCAGGTAGATAGCCGCCGCGCCCGTCTGACGCGCAACCTGCTCGAGACGCCGGTTGAGGCGAGGCACCTCCGCGCGCGTACCATCGAGAAGGGCGCCGACCTGCGGGTCCTCGGCGAGTACTCGGGGGACCAGACTGAACTTGTCGAGTTCGCTCCGCAGGCCACCCGCCAGTATCTCTGCATCTCCCGCGGCCACTGCGCGCGTCTGTGACAGAGCGGACGCGCGCTCGAACCGGTCGATCACGATCAAGGCGATGGCGGACAGCGCCACGACGGCCAGCCCCCCGACAACCAACCCGGTATGCCGGCTTATCCAAGTCCAGAGTGGGCGAAGCACCTGCATACGATGTAGTGTGCGGAATTCTGCACAAACAGCAATCTTATTGTGCGGATATCCGGAATTTTACGGCGTAGGTCCGGATAAGCTCATGATATACCAGAATAAAAGATAATCGCCGGGCGATTTGATCTTTGGGTCTCGTCGCGCGATCATTTCGGACGCGTCGACGAAAACGGGCGCGGGGGAGGTCAAATGGAGGTTGCCAGTGCGGGCGAAGCCGCGGTGCGTGTCCGCAAGCCGCTCTATCGCCAGCTTTACGTACAGGTCGTAGCCGCCATCGTCGCCGGTGCGGCGTTGGGCCATTTCTATCCGGACCTCGGCGCCAGCCTGAAGCCGCTCGGCGATGCGTTCATCGCGTTGGTGAAGATGATCATCGCGCCGGTTATCTTCCTGACCGTCGCGACCGGGATCGCCGGCATGCGCGACATGGCGGCGGTGGGCAGCGTGGCGGGCAAGGCCTTCGCCTATTTCCTGTTCTTCTCCACGCTCGCACTCATCATCGGCCTTGTCGTCGCCAACGTTTTCCAGCCGGGAGCCGGGCTCGGGATCGACCCCGCGACGCTCGATGCGGAAGCGGTCTCCAACTACGCCGCGACGGCGGAAGAAACCACGATTACCGGCTTCCTGCTCGCCATCATTCCGACGACGCTGTTCAGCGCGCTGACCGCGGGATCGATCCTGCAAGTGCTGCTCGTCTCGATCCTCGCAGGCGTAGCGATCGCTGCGACCCGGCCGCACAGCGACCTGGTCCTCGACATCCTCGGGTCGGCGGCCGCGGTGATCTTCAAGCTGGTGCACATGCTGATGAAGCTGGCTCCGATCGGCGCTTTCGGAGCCATCGCCTTCACCATCGGCACGTTCGGGATCGGCACGCTCGCCAACCTCGCGGCGCTGATCGCCACGTTCTACATCACCTCGATCCTGTTCGTGCTCGTTGTGCTCGGTCTCGTTGCCCGGATGGCGGGTTTCTCCATCTTCGCCCTGATCCGCTACCTGCGCGAGGAGCTGCTCCTTGTGCTTGGCACATCGTCGTCCGAAGCAGCCCTGCCGAGCCTGATGGAGAAGATGGAGATCGCCGGGTGTCGCAAGGCGGTAGTCGGGCTGGTCGTGCCGACGGGCTATTCGTTCAACCTCGACGGCACCAACATCTACATGACGCTGGCCGCGTTGTTCATCGCGCAGGCACTTGGGATCGAATTGTCCCTCGCCGAGCAAGTCTCTCTGGTCCTTGTGGCGATGATCAGTTCCAAGGGCGCCGCCGGTGTCACGGGTGCCGGATTCGTGATCCTCGCCGCGACGCTGTCCGTCGTCCCGTCGGTACCGGTGGCCGGCATGGCGCTGATCCTCGGCATCGACCGCTTCATGTCCGAGTGCCGCGCATTGACCAATTTCGTCGGCAACGCGGTCGCCACGATCGTGATCGCGAAGTGGGAGAACGCACTCGACCGCGATCGACTGGCCGCCGCGATGGCGGGTCGCGCGATACCCCTTGAGCCGGCCGATACCGAACTTCACGAACGGACGAGCCCGCACGATGCGGTCCACCCGGCGGGAGAGGCAATTTGAAGGCCTCGCGCCGCTCCGTGATCGGCGGCACCGTCGCACTGGCGCTCGGCTCGATGCCGGGCGCCGCATTCGCGCACGAGCTGGAGGAAATACCGCTTTGGCCCGGTTCGCCTCCCGGTCGCGGTGGGCCGAAGGGCCCCGAGAAGATCGGCAAGGAAGGCGCGGGCTACGGCGCCATTTCGAACATCTCCGTCCCGCGGATGCGCGTCTATCGCCCGGCCAAGCCCAACGGCCGCGCGGTGGTGATCTGCGGCGGCGGTGGGTATTTCCGCATCCAGGAATGGAAGGAAAGCGCCCCCGCAGCGCGCTGGCTGCAGAACCGCGGATATACCGTGTTCGACCTGCTTTACCGGCTGCCCGGCGATGGATGGGAGGCCAGCGCCCCGTTCGCCGATGCGCAGCGGGCGATAAGAATCATCCGCTCGCGCGCTGCTGAATTCGACATCTTGCCCAATCGGATCGGCATCATGGGCTTCTCTGCCGGCGGACATCTCGCGGGGTTCAGCGCGCTGCAGCCCGACCGCGTGCTCTATGCAGGAAACGACCGTTTCGAGGCCGCCAGCGCCCGCCCCGATTTCGCGGTCCTGCTGTTCCCGGTCGTCTCGTTGCGCAAACCTTTCGACACCACCCGGACCCGGCGGGAGATCGTCGGGGACAAGGCCACTGCCGAGGCAGAGGCCGCGTGGTCGCTCGATACCTATGCCGCCAAGGGCGCGCCGCCGATGATCCTGTTCTCGTCCGCGGACGATCAGACCACGCCTCCGGGCCATAACTTCACACTATTCGAGGCGCTGCGCAAAGCTGGCGCCAGCGTCGAACTTCACGTCTATGCTGACGGCGGCCATGGCTGGGGCTTGGGGACGCCCCAGCAGACGCTGAACCAGTGGCCGGAACAATTCGAAGCCTGGATCAACCGGGCGGCATTCAAGTCATGATCAAATATCGGGAGGTATCGATGCGCACCAACACAATGACGCGGCTTGCCCTGCTGGGCGGGGCCAGCCTCATCGCTTTCGCAGGCCAGGCCCACGCCCAGGACGCCGCAGGAACGGCTGATCCGCAGTCAGCGACCGACGAGCCGCAGATCGTCGTCACGGGCACGCAGATCCAAGGCGCGCAGATCAACGACGTACTACCGGTAACCGTCCTTGATGAGCAGGCGATCGAAACCACCGGCGCCGCATCGGGCGACGAGCTGTTCCGCTCGATCCCGCAAGCCGGCAACGTCGCTTTCAACGAGCAGAACAATTCGACCCAGAACAGCGCGCGCGGCGACGTCGGCTCGATCAACCTGCGCGACCTCGGCACGGGCAACACGCTCCTGCTGATCAACGGCCGCCGGATGACCCTGCACCCCGGTTTCCAGACCGAGCTGCTGGTGCCGGTCGTCTCGTCCGACACCAACGAGATCGCGCCGGGAAGCGTGAAGCGGATCGAAGTCCTGCGCGATGGTGCCTCGGCCATTTACGGTGCCGATGCCGTCGCGGGCGTGATCAACACCCACCTCAAGGGCAACATGAAGGGCGGGTTCGTCGAGGGCGAGGTGCGCCTGTCCGACGGGACCGGCCTCTACAACTACGCGCTCAGCGGCGGGTTCGGCTTCGACTTCGGCGGAGGCCGCGGCAACCTGACGCTGTACGGCGGCTATTTCCACGAGAACGGCCTGCTCGCCCGCGACCGCATCTATGCCGCAGACGAGAACCGCATCCCGCTCGTCGCCGGGACCGATTTCGCGGACGACGCATCCTTCAACAACCGCAACACCTTCGGCCCCTTTGGCCAGTTCGACATCCAGGCGCCGAGCAATCGCACACCCATCGGCGACGACGATTTCTATCTCCAACCCAGCACGTTCCCCGGCTGCAGGATGACCTTCGGGCCGGGTCTGTGCGCCCGCGACGGCACCACCCCGACGACGGCGGTCCGCTACAACACCAACTTCGGCAGTCACCTGATCAGCGAAAAGGATCGCTACAATGCACTGGCGCTGCTGAGCTACGAGCTCAGCGACAATGTCGAGGCCTATTTCGAGGGCAGCTATTATCGCTCCGAGAACCGCCGCTTCATCGAGGCGTCGGCGATCCTGAGCGCAGTACCGGTCGGCATTTCGCGCAACGCCTATTACAATCCCTTCGGCCCGACCCTGCGCAACGGCCAGCCCAACCCGCAACGCCTGCCGGGCACGACGATCCCGTCGACCGGCGCAGACATCATCATGGAGCGCTACCGCTTCGTCGATGTCGGCAACCGTGACGTGACCGTCGACAAGGACACGTACCGTCTCGTCGGCGGTCTGCGGGGCAATTTCGGCGCGTGGGATTTCGATACCGGCTTCGTCTATTCGGAAGCGGATTCGATCGACCTGGCGCGTAACCGCGTCTCGCTCACGGCGATGCAGAACCAGATCAACCTCACGACGCCCGACGCATACAATCCGTTCAACGGCGGCTGTGTGACCGGCGATCCGGGGCAGGGCGATTGCACGCCCAACCCGGCATCGTCGATCGACCCGTTTCGCATCGATGTGTTCCGCAAGGGTGGGACGAGCCTCGCGCTCGCCGATTTCAAGCTCAGCCGCGACGACCTGATCTCGCTCCCCGGCGGCAACCTCGGCGTGGCCGCAGGCGTCGAGTGGCGGCGCGAAACGTTCTACGACGATCGCGATCCCCGGCTCGATGGAACGATCACCTTCACAGACAGCGTGACCGGCGAATTCAACGGCAGCGATGTCGCGGGCACCAGCCCCTCGCCTGACACGAGCGGGGTGCGCGAAGTCTATTCGGCCTTTGCCGAGGTTTTCGTGCCCATCGTCAGCCCCGAGATGGACATACCGCTTGTCGAACAGCTGAACCTCCAGCTGGCCGGGCGCGTCGAACACTTCAAGGATATCGACGCGACCGCGGCGGTGCCGCGTGTCGCGGCCTCGTGGACCCTGTTTCCGGGGCTGACTTTCCGTGGGGCCTGGTCGCAGGGCTTCCGCGCACCGAACCTCGTCCAGGTGAACGATGCAGGCACGACCCGGTCGAACACCCGCGACGATTTCGTCGTCTGCACCGCCCAGGTTGCCAAGGGGCAATTGTCGAGCCTCGGCGCGTGCCCCGGGGCCGGCGTCATCAGCTTCCGGTCGGGCGCCGATACGCTCAACCCCGAAGACAGCACCAGCATCAACCTCGGCGTGGTGCTCGAGCCGACGTTCATTCCCGGTCTGACCATCACGGCCGACTACTGGCGGGTGCGCCAGACCGGACTGGTCGGCACGTTCGGCGACGACAACGCGATCGCGCTCGACCTGCTGCGCCGCCTCAACGGCAGCACCAACCCCAACGTCATCCGACTCGCTCCGACGGCGGACGACGTTGCGCTGTTCACCGGCACCGGCCTTCAGCCCGCCGGCAAGATCGACTTCGTGCTCGACCCCTATCTCAACCTCGACAGCCGCACGTCGAAGGGCGTCGATTTCGGCCTCTACTACCGAGTGCCGGACTTCGGGCTGGGCGATTTCCGCCTGCGCCTCAATGCCGCCCGCCTGATCAGCTTCGTGCAGGATGCCGGGCCCGACGGGCAGGAGATCCTTGACGCGGTCGCTGCCGGAACCCTGCCGCTCGACGTGACCGTCGGCGGGCTTGGCGAGCTTCTCGAGGTGGAGGGGCGGCCCAAGTGGCGTGCCAGCGGCTCCATCAACTGGGAAAAGGGCCCGGTCGAAGTGGGCGTGTTCGGCCAGTACGTCGGCAAGGTCTACGACACCAGCGTGGTGCGGGACGTGCTGATCGTGTCGGACGATCCGAACGCGAACTTCTATCCGGTGGACGACCTGTTCACGATGAACCTGTCGGTCGCCTACTCGATCAAGAACGACACGCCGCTCGACGGCACGCGGCTTCGCTTCGCGGTGAACAACGTGTTCGGCGAGGATCCTCCGCTGGCGGACGAGTCGTTCGGCTTCTTCAGCGAACTGCACAGTCCGCGCGGACGTCAGTTCGTGGTCGAGTTGCGCAAGAAGTTCTAGTTCACGCCGGGGGGCCACTCGGGGGCGCAGGGCCGGTCGTCTTCCTCGCGGAAGGCGGCCGGCCCAACGTTTTCAGGGATCAGGCGGCACCCAGCCAGAGGGCGGCAACCGCGGCGAGGAAGCTGGCCAGAGTGGCGCACACGACGGGAGTCGCGGCGCGCCAGCCGAGCCGCATGATGAGCGCCATGTCGGACCGCATCGCGGTTGCGATGACCGCGAACAGCAGCAGCGTCTTGGATGCTGTCATCAAGGTTGCCTGAACCGCGGGGGGCACGACGCCCGTGCTGTTCACCGCCATCAGCGCCACGAAGCCGACGATGAACCATGGCAGCGTAACCCGGCGCCAGATCGGCTGGCGGGCATCCACGGCCGAATTGCCGATCCACAGCGCGACCAGGATCATCGCCGGCCCGAGCAGGGCCACCCGCGAAAGCTTGATGATCGTCGCTTCGGACCCCGCCGCGTCCGAATAGGTAAAGCCGCCGCCGATCGCCTGCGCGACGTCGTGGATCGAGGCGCCGATCAGGAACCCGGCCTGACTGTCGGTGAGACCCATCTCGCCCGCGATCGCCGGGTAGAGCGACATCGCCAGCGCGCTCGCGAGGCTGACCCCCACGAGCGTCAGCGCGAATTGCGCCTGGCTCAAACGGTCGCGCCCGATGATTCCATACAGCGCCAGCGCCGCGCTCGCGCCGCAGATCGCGGTCGCACCGCCCGCAAGGATCCCAGCATAGCGGGACTGCCCCGATACCGCCGCCCCGCCGACCCCGGCGAAGAAGGCGACCAGCATGATGGCGATGAGCGCAGCGAAGGGCCATGGTCCGAGGTCGAGCACTTGCGCCAGCGTGACCTGGAACCCCAGCGCAACGATGCCCCAGCGCAGGCAGGTTCGGCTTGCGAGGTCGAGTCCCGGATGCGTCGTCTCTTCGCGCGCGACGAAGTTGAGCGCGAGGCCGATGAGAAGGCCGAGGAGGATGATCGGGAAACCGTAATGCTCGGCCAGCCACGCCGCCGTTCCCGCGGCGACACCGACCACCGCGAGCCCGGGCAGAAAGCGGGAGAGGGGCTTGCGCGGCGGCTTCGCATCGACCGGAGCCGGCGCCGTTTCGGCCAGGTAGATCTCGCCGAACAGGTCGCCGCCATAGGGCAGCGCGTCCCAGTCGATCCGCCCCTTAGCGGCGCCATTGTCCGACGGTGTCATATTATCCTTCCCTTACGCGCGCGAATGGGTATCGTGCAAGCGTGACGCGCCGCAAGGGCGCGCAAGGGAGTGGCGGGGATGACCGACGGGGTTAGCGCGAGCACGGCAGATCAGGCTGCCGAAGACCGGGCTCTGGCCCGCACGCGCAACTGGCTGATCGCGCTGCTCTTCTTTGGCACGATCATCAATTACGTCGACCGGCAGGTCCTCTCGCTGCTGAAGCCGACGATTTCTGCCGAGTACGGGTGGGGCGATGCGGAATTCGCACACTTCGCGTCCGCCAGCCAGCTTGCCGCCGCCGCGGCGCTGCTGTTCGTCGGCTGGATCATCGACCGCTTCGGCGTGAAGCTGGCCTACGGTGCCGCGGTTGCGATGTGGTCGGTTGCGGGCATGGCGCACGCGGTCGCGGCGACGGTGACCCAGTTCGTCACCGCGCGGGTTGCGCTGGTCGCTTTCGAGGCGGTGAATACGCCCGCGGCGGTGAAGGCGGCGGCAGAATACCTGCCGATCCGTCAGCGCACGATGGGCATGGGGATCGTCAATACCGCACCCAACATCGGCAACATCCTTGCCCCGCTGACTGTCGTGCCCTTCGCGGTCGTGTTCGGGTGGAAGGCGGCCTTCATCGTTACCGGCCTGCTGGGGTTCGTCTGGCTCGCCTTCTGGATCATGGGGACGCGCCGGCTGAAGCCGTTGCCGCGTGCCGCGGCGGTCGAGGGCGCACCCGTGCGCTCGTCCTACGGAGAGGCGCTGTCCGACCGCAAGACCTGGGCGATCGCCGGCGCCAAGGCGATTACCGACATGTTCTGGTGGTTCTTCACCTTCTGGCTGCCCGACCTGTTCCACAAGGTGTTCAACCTCTCGCAGTCCGAACTCGTCGGGCCGACCGCGCTCGCGTTCACGATGGCGGCCGTCGGCGCGCTGACGGCGGGCAAGCTGTTCGGCGTGCTGCTCGGCAAGGGGCGCTCGGTCAACGCTGCGCGCAAGACCGGTATGTTCCTCTATGGCCTCGCGGTGCTGCCGATCCCGCTGGCGCTGACGGTCGACAGCGCCTGGACCGCGGCGGCGATCATCGGCCTCGGTCTCTTCGCGCACCAAGGTTTCTCGACGAACATCTTCGGCTTCGCGGCCGATGCGGTGCCCGCGCGCCGCGTCGCCACCGTGATGGCGATCGGTGCCATCGCCGGCAACGTCGCGGGTTTCGGCATCCAGGAAGCGACCGGCGCGCTGCTCACCTCGGGCGTCGGCTATGCCCCGCTGTTCTGGGCCGCTGCGCTGGCCTATCTCACGGCGCTTGCCTGGGTGCACTTCCTCGTGCCGCGGATCGTTGCTGAGGACGAGGGCGAGTAGCCCTCAGGACCGCGTCGACAGCGCGAGGCGAAGGCCGAAGCCGACCAGCACCACACCGGTCGCGCGGTCGAGCCATCCGACCGCGCCGGGGCGCCGGAGCAGGCGCCCGATCTGCCCCGTCGCTGCGATGATCGCGCCGAACCACGCCAGCGACAACGCGATGTGAATGCAGGCGAGGATCAGAGAAGAACTGGCCAGGTCCGCGCCTGCCGGCACGAACTGCGGCAAGAAGCTGACGTAGAATCCCCCGACCTTGGGATTGAGGAGGTTGGTGAAGAGGCCGCGCGCGAAGGCTCCCCGGCCGGTTCCGACGTTGACGTCCGGCGCGAACGCGCCGCGCGGCTGCATGAGCATCCGTGCTCCCAGCCACACGAGGTACGTGGCGCCCGCCAATTTGAGCGCGGTGTAGGCCATTTCCGAAGCAGCCAGCAGAGGGCCAAGGCCGAGCGAGACCGCCAGAGCCCATGCAAGGCAGCCGGTGCCGATGCCGAGCGCTGCCAGCAGTGCCGAACGCTTTCCGTCCACAGCCGCCGCCCTCAGGACGATCGCCGTATCGACCCCGGGCGTGATCGCCAGAAGCGCGGCGGCCGCGATGAAGGCGAGAAGCAGCGGAGTATCGATCATCGGCCACCCATATCGGTGCCGGCGATCCTAGCAGTGTGCCGGCCAAAGGAAACGGCCGCGGAAGTCTCCTTCCGCGGCCGCTGCTGTGCCCGACCCGACGGGCTTGTCCGATTACCGGATGCGCGCGCGTAGGCTCACGCCGAAGTACCGGTCCGCATCGCGCGGGATTTGCAGGCGCTGGCCGTTGCTGACGTTGAGCAGCGCATAGCTCTCGTCGGTGATGTTCCGGGCGTGGAACGTCAGGCGATAACGGTCGTCGGCATCGGAGAAGCCGACCGAGGCATTCCAGATTCCGTAGGGGTCGATCGGGCCGCTCTCGCCAAGGTCGGAAAACTGCCTGCTGACGTGGCGGAAATCGGTGTCGAGGTAGAGCTTCATCCCGCCGAGATCGCCCTCATAGCCGGCGCCCAGCGTGTAGACGAACTTGGGCGCCAGCGGGAGCTGGGTGCCGTTGCGCGCGTCGGGCGCGTTGGTCTGCGGATTCGGGTTGAACCGCTTCACGAAGGCATCGGCATAGGCCGCGCTGGCGCGCAGGGTAAGACCGTCCACCGGAACCGCGAGCATGTCGACTTCGAAGCCCTGCGACTTCACCGTGCCGGCGTTGGTGAGGTTCGTTACGACCGCACCGTTGAGAGTGACGAAGTTATTGGCCTGGAACCCGTCGTACTCGACCGAGAAGGCCGCGACGTTGAGCTGGACGCGGTTGTCGAGGAACTGCGTCTTGGCACCGATTTCGAACGCGTCCGACGTTTCCTCGTCGATCGGGATCGCGTTGGTCGGTGCGGTGTGGTTGAAGAAGACGTTGAACGCCGGTCCCTTGTAGCCGCGCGTGTAGCTGCCGTAGAGCATCACGTCGTCCGAAGGGGTGATCTGCAGGACGGCCTTGCCCGAAAGGTTGCCGTTGGTGCTGCTTCCGCGCGAGATGTTCGTACCGTTGCCGCCCGAAGCAATCGTTCCGCCCGCGGGATTGCCCGAAATGCCCGGACCCGTTGCGGGAGCTCCGTTGGTCGCGTTCACGCCCGGCGCGCGGACGTGGACATACGACAGGTCGTCCCAGGTGTAGCGCAAGCCCCCGGTGATCGCGATCAGGTCCGAGAGGCGGAAGGTCCCCTGGCCGAACACGGCGAAGTTGGACGAACTGACGTCGCTGTTCGAGGTGGCGGTGGGGAACAGCGTATTGACCGTATCGGCTACGTTGCAAGGCCGGGCGCCGCTCGGCGCCAAGGGCAACGTCGACGTGCTGCAAGTGATGTCCCTGCGAGTGAATATCTGAGTGTTGTCCGAATGCCAGGCAAAGGCGCCGACCTGGTAGAAAAACGGCAGAGCGCTGTCCGATGCGATCCGCGCTTCGACTGACAGCTGTTCGGTTGTCACGAGACCTTCATCGTGGAGCTCGGCCGTACCCACGATCGCGCGCGGCAGGAAATCGCCTTCGCGCAACTCGGTATTCCGCCAGTTGCGATATCCGCCGACGACGCTCAGCGTATGCGTATCGCTCAAGTCAAGGTCACCCGACAGGGTGAGGCTCCATTGCCGGTCGCGCGTCTGCGTGACCAGGTTGTGGTTCACGAAGCGCTGGTCGAGGCCGTGCGCGACACCGCCGGGCAGGCCCAGCTCGGCATCGAGGACTGCGCCGCGGCTGACGGTCGTCACGTCGGCGCAGCAATCGTCGTTGGCGCGAAACAGGTCAGCGATGAAGCGCACCCGCGCACTTGGTCCGTTATAGTCGAGGATGCCGCGGGCGCCGTAGTGCTCATATCCGTTGACCTGGTTGTTCTGGCCGCCGAACACGTTGGTGATGTTGCCATCGTAACTGCCGTAGAACCCGGTCACGCGCGCGCTCAGGTCAGTGCCGAGCGGACCCGAAAGCGACCCGCGCAGGCGATACTCGTCCCCTTCGAAGTACTCGGCGCGCGCCTCTGCCTCGAGGCTGTCCGTACCACCCTTCGAGACGATGTTGACGAGGCCGGCGCTGGCGTTCTTGCCGAACAGGGTGCCCTGCGGGCCGCGCAGCACTTCGAGCCGCTCGGCATCGACGAGATCCATGAACGCTTGTCCCGAACGGCTGAGGACGATGCCGTCGACGACGGTCGACACGCTCGGCTCGGCGGCGATCGAGAAGGTGATCGTGCCGACCCCGCGCATCACGATGGCGCTGTTGGCGCTCGTCGTGCCCTTGCGGAACGTGACCGACGGAACGAGCTGGGTGATGCCTTCGAGGCTGGTTGTCCCGGCGGTCTCGAGACGATCAGACGTCAGCGCGGTGATTGCGATGGGAACGTCCTGGACGTTCTCGGCGACCTTGTTCGCGGTTACGATGATCTCCTCGATCCCACCCTCGTCGGTGGCATCGGAAGCATCTTGCGCGAGCGCCGGATTCGCCGCGACAAGCGCGATCATGCTGCCCGACAGCGCGAGCGCGCGCGAACGGAAACCCATACGGATCATGAAAATCTCTCCCTGCGAAACGAACTTTCGTTGCCCTTGAAATGCGCGCATTGACCCGGTATGTCAAGCGGTGTCATATGGGACAGGCGGCGCAGTCGGCTTTTCAGGCCTTTATGCGGACGCAACCGGGGGAGAAATGGCGCAAACGGTCGAATTCAGGGCGCGCGATGGCGGATTCGAGTTGCTTCTCGGCGGCCGGGTCGTGTTGCGCCATGCCCCGGATTGTCCTGCGCTGGCCATCGCCCGGGGAACGCCGGACATCGAGATGGTTCGCGGCAACTTCAGGATCGACGATGCGCCGCGAGACCGTCGCGATCTGGGTGAGTGGAGCGCGACCCCGACCGGCGTCCGTTTCGACGGGGCTCGCCTCGACTGGTCGGACGGTGGGCTGACCGTCAGCTGCGACGATCCCGCGTTCGATCGCATCTACATTCGCTTTCACGCAGAGCCGGGTGAGACCGTTTGGGGCGGCGGCGAGCAGATGAGCTACCTGGCGCTGAGCGGACGTCGGTTTCCGATGTGGACCAGCGAGCCCGGGGTGGGCCGCGACAAGTCGACCGCGCTGACCCGTGCGATGGACGAGGCCGGGATGGCCGGCGGCGACTACTATCACACCAACTATCCGCAACCGACGTTCCTCACGTCGCGCTGGATCGCGGTGCACCTCGACGCGAGTTGCTACAGCGTGCTCGATTTCACCGATCCGGTCGCGCACGCGGTCGAGGTGTGGTCGAGCATGGCCCGTTTCGAACTGTTCGCCGCAGAAGGCCCCAAGGCGCTGGTCGGCCAGCTTGCCGGCCGCTTCGGCCGCCAGCCTCCCTTGCCGGACTGGGCGATCGGGGGTGCGATCGTCGGCCTCAAGTCGGGGGCATCGAGTTTCGACCGGCTGGAGCGCTTCGTCGAAGCCGGAGCCGCGATCTCCGGCCTGTGGTGCGAGGATTGGGCGGGCATCCGCGAGACGAGTTTTGGTCGCCGCCTGTTCTGGGACTGGCAACTCGGCGCGCGCAGTGCGGCGCGATACCCCGATCTCGAAGCGCGGATCGAAGCGCTGGCCCGGCGCGGGATCCGCTTCCTCGCATACGCCAACCCGTATCTGTCCAACGACGCCGAACTCTATGCCGAGGCGCTGGAGGGCGGGCATTTCTGCCTGCAGCAGGGTAGCGACGAGGTGTATCTCGTCGACTTCGGCGAGTTCGATTGCGGGGTGATCGACTTCACCCGCGCGGAAACGCGCGACTGGTTTGCCGAGCGTGTCCTCGGTCGCGAAATGCTCGACCGCGGCATCATGGGCTGGATGGCCGACTTCGGCGAGTACCTTCCCACCGATCTCAGGCTGGCCGACGGCAGCGATCCGATGGAAGCGCACAACCGGTGGCCGGTGCTGTGGGCGGAAGTGAACGCGCGCGCGCTGGCCAGTCGCGGTAAGACCGGCGACGCCGTCTTCTTCATGCGCGCCGGGTTTTCGGGCGTCCAGGCGCATTGCCCCCTGCTCTGGGCGGGCGACCAGTGCGTCGATTTCACCCGCCACGACGGCATCGGCACGGTGATAACCGCCGCGCTGTCATCGGGGCTGGTCGGAAACGCCTACAGCCATTCCGACTGCGGCGGATACACCTCGCTGCTCGGCAATGTGCGGACCGAGGAGTTGCTCATGCGCTGGTGCGAGCTGGCCGCGTTCGCACCCGTCATGCGCAGTCACGAAGGCAACCGGCCCGACGACAACCTGCAGTACGACAGCACCCCGGAACTTCTCGCCTGCTTCGCGCGATGGAGCCGCGTGCACGCCGCGCTCGCCCCATACGTTCGCGCGCTGAGCGACGAAGCGGCCCAGACCGGGCTCCCGCTCCAGCGACCCCTGTTTCTCGAATATCCGGACGACCCTGCCCTGTTTGCGGTGCGGGATCAGTATCTCTACGGGTCCGACCTCATGGTGGCACCGGTAGTCGAAGAGGGCGCGAGAGCGCGGCAGGTCGTCCTGCCCGGCGATGCGCCGTGGCGGCACGTCTGGTCGGGGCGCGACTTCGCTCCCGGGACGCACACAGTGGCGGCGCCGGTTGGCGAGCCTCCGGTGTTTTACCGACCCGGGAGCCCGCACGCTGCGATCTTCGCAGGCCTGCCGAAAGCGCTGGCGGCATGAGCGGCCGTTCCAACATCCGCGATGTCGCCGCGCGCGCCGGGGTGGCGGTAAAGACGGTCAGCCGCGTGCTCAACGGTCATCCCTACGTCAGCGAAGCGACTCGCAAGCGGGTCGAAGACGCGATGGCCGAGCTGGACTTCAGGCCCAGCGTCGCTGCGCGGATCCTGTCCGGTGCGAAGTCGAACCAGGTCGCGCTGATCTACGACAATCACAGTCCCTACTATACCTTCCAGATCCAGAAGGGGTGCTGGGACTTCTGCCATGCGCAGGGCATCCGCCTGCTCGCCCAGCCGGTCGACGTCGACGATCCGTCGGTGGGCGCGGAAGTGCGAGGGCTGATCTCCGAAACCCACGTCGACGGGATCATCCTGTCGTCTCCGGTGACCGACTGCGCGCCGGTGCTGTCGGTGCTCGACACCCTCGACATCCCGTTCGTGCGGATTTCGCCCGGGACGAACCACGCGCTCACCAGTTCGGTGTTCATGGACGACGTCCAGGCGGGCGACGACATGACCACGCATCTCGTCAACCATGGACACCGCCGGATCGGGTTCGTGAAAGGCCATCCGAGCCACATGGCGAGCGAGGAACGGCTCTACGGCTATCGCAAGGCGCTCGATCGGGCGGGTATCGCGTTCGAACCCGCGCTGGTGATCGACGGGGAGTTCGACTTCGACAGCGGGATGCGCGCGGCGAGGGTCCTCCTCGACATGCCGCAGCCGCCGACGGCGATCTTCGCTTCCAACGACGACATGGCCGCCGGCGTTCTTGCCGAGGCGCATACGCGCGGGATCGAGGTACCGTCCGAACTGTCGGTCGCCGGGTTCGACGACACGACGCTCGCGCGGACCGTCTGGCCGCCGCTGACCACGATCCATCAGCCTATGGCCGAGCTGGCGCACACCGCGGCCGAAATCCTGATCGCGGGCGGCGAGACACAGCATCGCCGCCTGCCCCATCAACTGGTCGAGCGCGCTTCGGTCGCTCCGCCGCCCCGGAGATCTGCATGAGCCTTTTGCCCGCCCCGCCTGCCACCCGGTCGCTCGGGCACACCGGGATCGACGTGTCGCCGATTGCCTGGGGCATGTGGCGCCTGGCCGAGAACGGTCGTTCGGCGGGCGAGGCGGCAAAGCTCGTGCACGCCGCGCTCGACGCCGGGATCACCTTGCTCGACACCGCGGACATTTATGGTTTCGACGGCAATGCCGGGTTCGGCGATGCCGAGGCGCTGCTGGGCGAAGTGCTCGCGGCCGAGCCGGGACTTCGCGCTCGCATGGTCCTGGCGACCAAGGGCGGCATTCGGCCCCCGCTGCCCTACGACCAGTCGACCGAATATCTCGCGCAGGCGATCGACGAATCGCTGCGGCGGCTCAAGGTCGACATGGTCGACCTGTGGCAGGTCCACCGGCCCGACATCCTGGCGCACCCGCAGGAGGTTGCCCGGGCGCTCGACGATGCCGTGACCGGCGGGAAGATCCGGTCCATCGGCGTATCGAACTTCACGCAGCAGCAGACCGAGGCGCTCCAGCACTTCCTGACGCACAAGCTCGTCGCGACCCAGCCCGAGATCAGCCCGCTGCGCATCGACTGCTTCGAGAACGGCGAGCTCGACCAGGCCATGCGGCTGGGGCTGACCCCGCTCGCATGGTCGCCGCTTGGAGGCGGCCGCCTGCTTTCGCCCGAAAGCGCGCGCGACAAGGCAGTCGCTGCCGAGCTCGACCGGATCGGCAAGGAGCAGGGCGCCAGTCGCAGCGTTGCCGCCTACGGCTGGATGATGGCGCATCCGGCAGGGATCATCCCCATCGTCGGTTCGCAGAGCGCCGGGCGCATCGCCGAAGCCGCGCAGGCGCTGGCGATGCGCTGGACCCGGCAGGATTGGTACGCGGTGCTCGTCGCCGCGCGAGGAGAGAGGCTTCCATGACCCAAGCGCAACAATGCGAAATCGCGTGGTTCTCCGCGCTCTGCGACGACGACTACGAGTTTCTCGGCGTGCCCGATCCGCAGCTCCAGTCGAGCTGGGAGCACTGCCGCAACATCGTCCTGCGCGCCGAAGAGGGCGGGTTCGACAACATCCTGCTGCCCTCGGGGTACCAGCTCGGGCTCGACACCACGGTGTTCGCGGCAGCCATGGCGCCGCTGCTCCGCCGCATGAAGCTGCTCTGGGCGACCCGCATCGGAGAGGACTGGCCCCCGCAGCTCGCGCGCCGGATCGCGACGCTCGACCGTATCCTCGGCCCCAACGCCGATGGCACCGCAGGCCGCCTCAACGTCAACATCATCTCGTCCGACATGCCGGGACAGGCGATGCCCGGCGGTCCGCGCTATGGCCGTGCGACCGAAGTGATGAAGATCGTCCGCCAGCTCCTCAACGGCGAGAGCATCGATCACCAGGGCGAGCACTACCAGCTCAAGCTCGATCCGCCGCGGATCAAGACCATCAGCGGCAAGTGCCCGCCATTCTATTTCGGCGGCCTGTCCCACGAAGCCCGCGAATGCGCAGCTGAGGGCTGCGATGTCTACCTCATGTGGCCCGACACGATGGACAAGGTGCGCGAGAACATCGCCGACCTTACCGAACGGGCGGCGAAGTACGGCCGTACGCTCAAGTTCGGCTACCGCGTCCATGTGATCGTGCGCGAGACCGAGGACGAGGCGCGCGCCTACGCCGACCGCCTGCTGTCGAAGCTCGACGACGAGAAGGGCCGCGCTATTCGCGAGGCTTCGCTCGATGCGAAGAACTACGGCGTGCAGCGCCAGGCCGAACTGCGCGGCGCCGCTGACGGCGACGGCTTCGTCGAGGAGAACCTGTGGACCGGTATCGGTCGCGCCCGGTCGGGCTGCGGCGCCGCGATCGTCGGCACGCCGGACCAGGTGCTCGCCAAGCTGCGCGCCTATCAGGCCGAGGGGATCGAGGCGTTCATCCTCTCGGGCTATCCCCACGTCAACGAGTGCGACATGTTCGCGCGTTACGTGCTGCCGCACATCGAACATGGGCCGCTGAAGTTCGACTGATCCGGTGAGCCAGGCGTCAATTCTCTACGACCTTGCCGTCATCGGCGGCGGGGTGAACGGCTGCGGGATCGCCCGCGACGCGGCGGGGCGTGGCGCGAAAGTGCTCCTGCTCGAGGCGGGGGACCTCGCCGGCGGCACTTCGTCGGCGTCGACCAAGCTCATCCATGGCGGCTTGCGCTATCTCGAGCATTACGAGTTCGGGCTCGTGCGCGAGAGCCTGTCCGAACGCGAGCGGCTGTGGGGCATCGCTCCGCATATCGCGTGGCCGATGCGCTTCGTGCTGCCCCATGTGCCCGGCTTGCGCCCGCGCTGGCTCGTGCGCACGGGACTGTTCCTCTACGACCATATCGGCGGCCGCAAGCGGCTGCCCGCCACCGAGACGGTGTCGCTCGCGACCCATCCGGCGGGCGTGCCGCTCAAGCCCGAATTCCCGACCGCCTTCGTCTATTCGGACTGCTGGGTCGACGATGCGCGCCTGGTCGTCCTCAACGCGCGCGACGCGGCGGATCGTGGGGCCGAAGTGCGGACCCGGTGTCGGGTCACCGCGCTGCGCCGCGATGGCGAGGCCTGGACCATCGCGGCGGGCGGAGAGACGTTCCACGCGCGCGCCGTGGTGAATGCGGCAGGACCCGGCGTGATCGACCTGCTGACGGGCAGCGGTCTCGAGCCCGACAAGGCCATGCGGCTAGTGCGCGGTTCGCACATCGTGGTCCGCAAGCTGTTCGACCACCCGTTCGCCTATTTCTTCCAGCTGCCCGACGGCCGCATCTTCTTCGCCATTCCATACGAAGAGGATTTCACGCTCATCGGTACCACCGACGTCGACCACGACGGGGGACCGATCAAGGCCAGCGCCGACGAGATCGCCTATCTGTGCGAAGGAGCGAGCCGCTTCTTCCGCAAGCCCGTGACCCCCGACGACGTGGTGTGGACTTACTCGGGCGTCCGTCCCCTCATCGACGACGGGTCGGGCCGGCCGGAAGCGGCGACACGCGGATACGACCTCGACCTTTCCGAGCCCGATGAGGGCGCGCCGCTGCTGACCGTCTACGGCGGCAAGATCACCACATATCGCCACCTCGCCGCCGAAGCAGTCGAGAAACTGGCGCACCGCCTGCCATGCCTGCAGGGCGACGACTGGACCGGGAATGCGCCGCTTCCGGGGGGCGACTTCAGGGTCGATGGCGCCGCGTCTCTGGAAGCGGACTTTGCCGCGCGGTTCCCGTTCCTCGCAGGGTCGGCGCATCGCCTGGTGCGTGCCTACGGCACCACCGCCTTCGCGATCTTCGACGGGGCCGCCGATCTGTCCGACTGCGGCCGGGATTTCGGCCACGGCCTGAGGTTGCGCGAAATGCGCCACTTGATGACTCGCGAATGGGCGCGCACAGCCGAGGACGTGCTGTGGCGCCGTACCAAGCTTGGCCTGCGCTTCTCGGCGGAAGAGACCGCAGCGCTTCAGGAATACATGCAGCAGGAGTGCCCGCAATGACCACCCGTATCGTCGGTATCGGCGGCACCGTGAACCCCGGAAGTTCGACCGAACAGGCCATGCGGCTTGCCGGCGCTGCGGCCGAAGCTGCCGGGGCGGATGTGAAGATCTTCGGCGGGGACTACCTGCGCGCGCTGCCCCACTACCGAGGCGAGGGCTACGGCATCGAGGACGGCGCCGAACTCGTCGAGGCGGTTCGTCTTGCCGACGGCGTGATCATCTCGGCGCCGGGATACCACGGAAGCATTTCCGGCCTGGTCAAGAACGCGCTCGACTATCTGGAGGATCTGGCGAAGGACGAGCGGCCCTATCTCGACGGGCGCGCGGTGGGCCTGATCGCAACGGCCTATGGCGACCAGGCGACGATGAGCACGCTGCAGACGCTGCGCTCCATCGTCCATGCCTTGCGCGGCTGGCCGACGCCGATGGGCGCGACGGTCAAGGTCTATCACGGGCTGTTCTCGCCCGACGGCGAGTGCCTCGAAGACCGCGCGCGGCTGCAGCTCGAGCTCGTCGGCAAGCAGACGTTTCGCGGCGCATCGGCGCTCGCGCTCGGGGAGGGCAAGCAGTGAGCGGGCCGCTGCAGCCCGCGCTCGCGGCGCTCGCCGAAGGGCGCGTCATCGTGATCATCGGTGACCGCCTGCGGGGCGGCGACATCGATTTCTGCGTCGCCGCGAAGCATGTCAGCGCCGAGGCGGTCAACTTCATGGCGACGCATGGACGCGGGCTCGTCTGCCTCGCGGTGACCCCGGCGCGCGCGGTGCGGCTCGGGATAGAGCTGATCAATCCGGGCCGCGAGAACCAGTCGGGCCGTCCGCACGGTCGTTCGATCGAGGCGGCGAGCGGGGTATCGACCGGCATCTCGGCTGCGGACCGGGCGCATACGATCGCGGTCGCAGTCGCGGACGGCTCCACCGCCAGCGACATCGTCTCCCCCGGTCACATCTTTCCGCTGATCACGGCGGAGGGCGGCGTCGCCGAGCGGCCCGCCGCGGCCGAGGCGGCAATCGAACTCTGCCGCAGGGCCGGGGCGGGCGATGCTGCGGTCATCTGCTCGATCATGCGCGACGACGGGGAGATGGCGCGCATCGAGGACATGGGCGATTTCCTCGCCCGGCACGGCATTCCGGTCGCCGACATCGGCGACCTGCTGAGGGCCGGCTAGACCGAGCCCCGGTCCAATCGGCGGGCGAGGCTGACGCCGAGCGCGATCAGCGGCGGGACCAGCACGATCGACAGCGCGACTTTTGCCAGGACCTGCCCGATCAGCAGGTTGGTGATGTCGAATTCGCCGTAGAAGGCGAGGGTGATGAAGATCACCGAATCAATCGCCTGGCTCAGCGCGGAGGCGATCGCCCCGCGGACCATGATTCCCAGGGTGCCGCCCGCACCACCCTCGCCGCGCAGCTTGGAGAAGATCCATACGTTGAGCAGCAGGGAGACGATGTAGGCCGCGGGCCCTGCCATCCATACGCGCCAGAGCTGCGAATGGACGCGTTCGAACGCGGTCAGGTCGTCCGCTCGGAACTGCACCATCTCGGACGAAGCGGGCAGGGCGAGGACGAGCTGCATCAGGAGCGACGAGACCAACAGGGGCAGGAAACCCCACCACACGAGCTGGCGTGCCCGTGCATCGCCGTAGAGCTGCGAGACGGTGCTCGAGATCACGACCAGCAGCAAGAACGCGAAGATGCCCGATTCGACCGCAAGGCTCGTCGGCCAGAGCGCGACCTGCTTGTAGGCCATGACGCCCGCCAGCACGGTCATGCCGCCGTAAAGCAGCAGATAGACGAACAGCGCGCGTGGCACGCGGACCTCGGATGGCTGGGCCGAAAGGGTTTCGTTCATGGCGCGACGGATTGGCACCGCGCTCGCGAAAAGAAAAGCGCAGGCGAAGGACGCTTGCGCGATTGCCTGTGGGAACCCAAAAGAGCCCGCCGCGCCGCAGGCGCGATTCCGGTTTCAATCGTAACCGGACGCCATTATGCGGGGGACTCATGCCGCCAGTCGTTGCCAGCCTTATCGGGATCGTCGCGATCCTTGCCATCGCCTTCGTGCTCTCGAACGGCAAGCGCCGGATCAGCCTCAGGATCGTCGGCTCGGCATTTGCGCTGCAGGCGCTGCTGGCATTCATCGTCCTGCGCACGCCGTGGGGCGTGGCCGGAATCCGGGGCATGTCCGACGGGGTTGCCGCGTTGTTGTCCTACGCCAACGAAGGGACGGCATTCCTGTTCGGCCGCGATAATCCGCTGCAGAACACGTTCGCGCTCGGCGCCTTGCCGGTAATCGTGTTCTTCGCCGCGCTCGTGTCGATCCTCTATCACCTCGGCATCATGCAGCGCCTGGTGCGCTGGCTCGGCGGTGCGATCGGCTGGGTCACGGGCGTCAGCCGGGTCGAGGCATTGGGCTCGGCGGCGAACATCTTCGTGGGCCAGTCGGAAAGCCCGCTGGTCGTCCGGCCCTATCTCGCCGCACTGACCCCGAGCCGGTTGTTCACGCTCATGACCGTCGGCATGGCGGGCGTCGCGGGCACGATCCTCGCGGCGTATGCGGGCCTGCTGGGGTCGGAATATCTGCCCTATCTGCTAGCTGCCGCATTCATGTCGGCGCCCGGCGGGATCCTTATGGCCAAGATAATCATGCCGGACGAGGACGAGGACGAGCCGGCCCCGGCAACCGAAGACCGGATCGAACTGCCCGAAGCGCGCATCAGCGCCGAAGGCCCGGCGGCGCTCGTCGAAGGCGGCAAGGCGCACGAAGTGGAACTCGCCGAGACCTTCGAGGAAGGCCAGAAGCCCGCCAACGTGATCGAAGCGGCGGCGCAAGGAGCGCAGACCGGCGTGAAGCTGGCGGTCGCGGTCGGCGCCATGGTGCTCGCCTTCGTCGCGCTGGTAGCGCTCGCCAACGGCATTCTCGGCCTTTTCGGCGAGGGTGTCTTGCGAGCAGCTTGCGCCACTGGTGAGCCAGGGCTTTGCTTTTCCGTGGGTCAGGTTTTCGGCAATCTAAGCTTCCAGAAGCTCTTGGGTTTTCTCTTCGCACCGGTCATGTTCCTCATCGGCGTGCCGTGGGATCAGGCGTCGGTCGCGGGCGGACTGTTCGGGACGAAGGTCGTGCTCAACGAGTTCGTCGCCTTCATCGACCTCGGCCAGCTCGATGCCGCGGCGCTGTCCGATCGCAGCCGGGCGATCGTGACCTTCGCGCTGTGCGGCTTTGCCAACTTCTCATCCATCGCGATCCAGATGGCCGTGACCGGCGGGCTTGCCCCAAATCAAAGACCCGTGATCGCGAAGCTGGGATTGAAGGCGCTGGCCGCGGGTTCGCTGTCCAACCTCATGAGCGCCGCGCTCGCCGGCCTTTTCCTTCCTTACTAGAGTCGCAACCAATGTCCGAAATCGCCTCCTTATCGATCGCCCGCCCACTCGACGAAGTCGCCGACGAACTCGGTCGCTCGTTCCGCGAATACGGCTTCGCCGTCATCCGCGACCACGGTATTCCCGCGGACCTGATCGCGCGCGCGGAGGCACTCTCGAAGGCGTTCTTTGCGCTGCCTGAGGAGGTCAAGAAGGCCTACAAGATCGAAGGCGGAGGCGGCGCGCGCGGTTACACCCCGTTCGGCGTCGAGCGGGCGAAGGATGCCGCGGTCCACGATCTCAAGGAGTTCTGGCACGTCGGGCGCGAGCTGCCCGCAGGACATCCCCTGTCCGAATACATGGCCGACAACGTCTGGCCGAGCGAGGTCGAGGGTTTTCGCGAGACTTTCACCGAGCTCTATGCGGCGTTCGAAAAGGCCGGCGGCCGCGTCCTCGAAGCGATCGCGATCCACCTCGGCCTTCCGCAAGACTGGTTTGCCTCGACGGTCGAGGACGGCAACTCGGTCATGCGGCTGCTCCACTATCCGCCGCTCGACGGACCGCATGCAGAGGGCGCCATCCGCGCCGCGGCGCATGGCGACATCAACACCATCACGCTGCTCCTCGGTGCCGAGGAAGCCGGTCTGGAGCTGCTGACCGCCAAGGGCGAATGGAAGGCCGTCGACACGCCCGAAGGCGCGCTGGTGGTCAACATCGGCGACATGCTGGACAGGCTCACTAACAGCCGCCTCAAGTCGACCCAGCACCGGGTGGTCAATCCCCGGGGCGAGGCGGCCTATCGCAGCCGCTACTCGATGCCGTTCTTCCTGCACTTCCGCCCGGACTTCGACATCGTCACACTCGACAGCTGCATCGACCCGGCGCGACCCGAAGATCACCCCGAGCCGATCTCGAGCCACGAGTTCCTGCAGCAGCGGCTTCGCGAGATAAACCTCGCCTGATTCGCCATGCGACGCGCCGCGATGAGCCTTTACTGACTTTTTTGTCAGTATGTTGCATTGCGGCAACATGAAAAAAGGCAGCGAAATCAAGCAGCTTCGTTGATTGGCGGGGTGTGTGGATAACTCCGCGTGCGATTGTCACACACCCGTAACAGAAGATACTTCTGGCAGCCGCGCTAGCCGACTAACGGCAACCCTGTCCTCACCCGATTCTCCTCATCGAATGCAAGGGATCGTCATTCCATGAAGCTCAAGTATCTTTTGGCTGCGAGCGTCGTCAGCCTTTCCGCCACCGCCATCCTGCCCGCGCCCGTCATGGCGCAGCAGATCACGTCCGGTATCCAAGGCTCCGTCGCTGACGAGGCCGGCAATGCGATCCCCGGCGCGACCGTCACGATCACCGACATCCGGACGGGTGCCCAGCGTAGCCTGACGACCGGCGCAGACGGCAACTTCCGCGCCGACGGCCTCGTAACCGGCGGCCCTTACACAGTGGCAGCCAATGCCGGCGGCTTCGAGGGCCAGACGGTTGAGGGCGTCCAGTTGACCTTGCAGGGCAATGCCGACCTTTCGTTTGCTCTGACAGCCGGTGGCGGCGAGATCGTTGTCTCGGGAGCGCGCGCTAACCTGACCACCGTCACGACCGGTCCCGGCCAGTCCTTTGGCCTCGCGGTGCTCGAAAGCGTTCCCACCTTCGAGCGCGACTTGCGCGATGTCATCCGCATCGACCCGCGCGTCAGCCTCGACCGAAATCAGGAATCGGACCGCGTTTCATGCCTTGGCGGCAACGACCGCTCGAACGCCTTCACCGTCGACGGGATCAACCAGGGCGACGTTTACGGTCTGACCGACACTCCGTTCTCGAGCCGCACCGGCACGCCTATCCCGTACGATGCGATCCGTGAGACCTCGGTCGAATTCGCTCCGATGGACGTAACCTACGGATCGTTTACGGGTTGCGCGATCAACGCGGTGACGAAGTCGGGTTCGAACGACATCAGCGGCAGCGCGTTCATCACGTACTCGAACCTCGATCTGTCCGGCGACCGGGCCGGTGGCGTTGCCGCCAACGGGGTCAATCGGGACTTGCGCTTCGGCGGAACCCTCAGCGGGCCGATTATCAAGGATCGCTTGTTCCTTTTCGGTGCCTACGAGCGTGTCGATGTCGTCGATGCCGTCGAATCCGGACCGGTGGGCGCGGGTCTGGCGAATGACCGGACATTCATCACGCAGGCGCTGTTCGATCAGATCGCCGGTGTTCTCAATAATTCCTACGGTATCGACGTCGGCGGTGTGGCCCGTACACTGCCCTTCAAGAGCGATCGGTATTTCGTTCGCGCCGATGCGTACCTTTCGGACAACCATCGTCTCGAGGCGACCTATCAGCATGTCAACGAGGCGAAGGTCCAGGCCGACGACATGACCGACAACACCGGCCTCGGCCGGTCGACGATCACCGGCCTTAACAACTTCTATGCATCGGGATCGCAGTCGGACTACTACTCGGGCCGACTATATTCGAACTGGTCGGACAATTTCTCGACCGAGTTCGGGTACTCCCGATCGGAAATCACCGACGAACAGAGCCCGCTCGGTGGGGGCGAGGCGCAGGACGAGAACCCGATCACACGCATTGTGGTCGGGGTGAACAATGGCACCAGCCGCGGGCTGTTTGTCGCTGGTCCTGGATTTTCGCGCTCGGCCAACAGACTGAGCGTGTCCGTCGACCAGTTCCGCGCCAAAGGCATCCTGAACCAGGGTGCGCACACCCTCACCTTCGGCGCCGAGATGAACAAGGCCGACCTCAACAACCTGTTCGTCCAGAACGGCACGGGGACGCTCTACTTTCGCGACGTCAACGCACTGATTGCGGGTACGCCCAACAATGGCACCAGCTTCAGCACGACCGACCCGGCCGCGGTGGCAGCGGGCACCACCATCGGGGCTGACATCAACAACAGCCGCGACGGCAATATCGAAAGCGCTGCGGCAGCGTTCTCGCGGACGATCTACACCGCGTTCGTCCAGGACGAATGGGACGTGACAGACCGCCTGAACTTGATCGGAGGCGTTCGCGTCGACTGGTACGACGGTGACCGGCCGCGTCTCAACTCGCGCTTCGTCCAGCGTTATGGCCAGGCCAACACGATCGGCTTCAGCAATATCGATCCGGTCGTCGCGCCCCGCTTCGCGCTCGACTACGACGCGGGCGATTTCGGCTTCGCGCGCAACCTGCGGATCAAGGCCGGCGTCGGCGTCTTCTCCGGTGGCGACCCGGTGGTGTGGTTCGGCAACGCGTTCCAGAACGATGGCTTCGCTACCGCGCCGGGCAACCTCAACACCACGTCGTGCGGCACGACCAACATCAACGTGCTGTCAGGCGGCAGTTTCACGGGTTTCCCGCAGTGCGTCCGCAATTCGGCACAGGCGCTGGCGGCCCAGGGCGGTGGCGATACTCAGTCCATCGATCCCGACATCAAGATGCCTTCGGTACTGCGCTATAACCTGGGATTGTCGGCGACGCTCGGTGCGGGTGGCAGCTTCTTCTCGGGCTGGAACTTGAACCTCGATTACATCCGCAGCCAGTATCGCAACCCGCTCACCCTGGTGGACCTCTCGCAGGTGCCGGACTTCCGGATCGGCCTCAACGGCTTCACAATCGACGGGCGGCCGATCAACCGGGCAATCGATCCGACCGTCGCGGGCTGTACTGCGCGACTCGTTCAGGATGGGACCGCCATCAGCTACACCAACGTCAACGCGGCGTGTTTCAGCACGTCGCGTGACGATGAGCTGCAGCTGACCAACGGTGGCAAGTACACTTCGCAGATCGCCTCGGCGATCCTGGCGAAGCGCTTCGAACGCGGGCTGTTCACCGAGGGTGGATCGACCTTCATCAATATCGGCTACGCCTTTACCGATTCGAAGGACCGCCGCTCGATGTACCGTTCGACCGCAGGTTCGAACTACGACGGAACCGCGGCGTTCGACCGCCAGAATCCGCCAGCGACACGCAGCTTCTATTCGACGAAGCACAACATCACGCTCGCGGCGCAGTTCAAGGAAGCGTTCATCAGCGAAGAGGCGAAGACCGGGTTCGGCTTTACCTTCGTCGCTCGTTCTGGCCGCCCCTACAGCTTGACCTTCGGTGGTTCGGGCCGGTTTTACGACAGCGCATCCGGCAACGACAACGCGCTGCTCTACATTCCGACCGGTGTGAATGATCCTAATCTGGCTCCCACATCGAATGCGGCGGCAGTGCAGAGCCTCGTCAACTACATCGATGCGCTGCCGTGCGCCAAGAAGTACGCGGGTCGGACGATCGAGCGCAATTCCTGCTCGAACGAGTGGTATTACGACCTCGATCTCAACTTCTCCCAGGAATTCCCAGGACCGCTCAACGGTCGCGACAAATTCCGCTTTACCGCAACCCTCGACAATTTCCTGAACTTCCTCGACAGCGATTGGAACGTGTTCCGCCGTCGCGACTTCGAAGGTCTAGTGAACGTCGTGGACACGCCATCGACTCCGGTCGATGCGCAGGGTCGCTACATCATCAGCTCGTTCGCGCCTGACGATGCCGCTCTGGTGCAGCCGAGCTCGTCGCTGTGGCGGATCAAGGTGGGTCTGAGCTACGACTTCTGATCGCAGCTGAAACCCGAACAACGGCGGCGGCGCTCCACCGTGGAGCGCCGCCGTTCGTTTATCCGCTTGCGGAACGCAGGCGCATTGCGCAGCGTTGGGTCGCCATGGCGGCCAACGACAACTTCTCCAGCGCACGGCGCAGGCCCCGGCCAGGCACGCTGATCCTGATCGTGCTGCTGCACGTGGCCGCCTTCTACGGCCTCGCCAAGGCGTTTGCCCCGACCATGACCGCGTCGGTCGAAGACGCGGTCCTTTCCACATTCACGGTGACGGTGGAGACCAAGGAGTACGTACCCCCGCCCGAACCCGAGCCCGACGCGGGCGCCTCTGGCGAAGAGGGCAAGCAGGCGGTGCCCAAGCCCACGGCGGCACCCGAACCCAAGATCAAGGTGAAGCCCGATCCTCCGGCGCCCAAGGCGACCTCGACCGGCACGGCCGACACATCGGGCGCGCGCGAACAGGGCAGCGGTACCGGCGCGGGCGGCACCGGCACGGGGACCGGAAGCGGCAACGGCGGAAGCGGACAGGGCGGCGGCATCGCGACCAAGCCGGTCCATGTATCGGGCGGGATCAACAACGCGCGCGACTATCCCGTCCCGCCCGGCGGTCGCGAGGCGCGGATCGGCACCGAAGTCATCGTCAAGGTGACCGTGGGCACCGATGGACGCGCGTCGAACTGCAGCGTCTTCAAGCCGAGCCCCGACCCTGAGGCGGACCGGATCACCTGCCGCCTCGTCGTCGACCGCCTGCGCTTCAAGCCGGCGACCGATTCCGCGGGCAACCCGGTGGCCGCACCATTCTACTGGAGGCAGCGCTGGTTCTGATCGCGCCTGGCCACTTTGCTTAGGCGGTTCGGTAGGAATTTGGTGCTAAGCGCGCGTTTGCGATGAGCGAACCGACGATCATTCCCGTGATCCTGTGCGGCGGAAGCGGCACCCGGCTGTGGCCGCGCAGCCGCAAGGCGCGGCCGAAGCCATTCCTGCCGCTGACGGGAGAGCGCACGCTGTTTCAGGCGACACTCGACCGATGCCGGGGAGAAGGGTTCGCTAGCCCCATCATCGTCGCCGGCAAAGATCACATGGCGCTCGTCGCGGATCAGTCCTCCCCCGACGCGACCTTGATCGTCGAACCATCGGCGAAGAGCACCGCGCCCGCAATCGGCCTCGCCGCTGCCAGTCTGCCCGCAGACGCGATCATGCTCGTGTGTCCGAGCGATCATCACATTGCCGACGCTGAGGCATTCCGGGAAGCTGCCCGCGCGGCGGCAGGGTTGGCCGCAGATGGCTGGCTCGTCGCTTTCGGCATCAATGCCAAGCGGCCGGAGACAGGCTACGGCTACATCCGCAGGGGCGAGGCGATCGCGGGCGGATACCGCATCGATCGTTTCGTGGAAAAGCCCGACCGCGCGACCGCGGAAACCTTTCTCGCCAAAGGCGGCTATGCCTGGAACGGAGGGATCTTCGCGTTCCTGGCGGGTGCCTATCTCGACGAGCTCGCCGCGCACCGGCCGGCGATGGTCGAGGCGGTGCGCGCCGCCATCAACGGGGCCGAACGCGACGGGTCCACCATTCATCCCGCCGCGGGGCCGTTCGCGGGTATCGCCGCGGAGTCGGTCGATTATGCTGTGATGGAAAACAGCAACCGCGCGGCGGTGGTGCCGGCCGACATGGGGTGGTCCGACATCGGCAACTGGGCCGCCCTGCGCGACGCGCTCGCAGGCGATGCCGACGGCAACCGGACACGCGGCAAGGCCGATCTCGTCGATTGCCGGAACGTCCTCGTCGATACCGACGGCCCGCGTGTTTCGGTGGTCGGCCTCCAGGATGTGATCGTCGTCGTCGATGGCGACGAGGTCCTCGTGACCAGCGCAGAAGGTACGCAACTCGTCGGCAAGTTGCCGGGGCCCACGAACCAGTGACGACCGTTCGCGCGCTCGAAACGAAAACCGTCGAAAAGGTGTGGGGTCGCGACGCCTTGCCGCCGCCGTTCAGCACATCGCCTGGCAAATGCGTCGGAGAAATCTGGTTCGACCCGCCGCCCGAATTGCCGCAGCTCCTCGTCAAGTACCTGTTCACGAGCGAAAACCTCTCGGTCCAGGTCCATCCGTCGGATGCGGATGCGCCACCCGGCTCACGGGGCAAGGACGAATGCTGGCTTGTCCTGTCAACCGAGCCCGGAGCGAAGCTTGCTGTTGGATTTGCTGAGGAGATCGCGCCGCAGACGATTCGCGCGGCCGCGATCGACGGATCGATCGAGGACCGGCTCGAGTGGTTCGCGGTCGAGGCGGGCGATTTCATCTACCTGCCCGCAGGAACCGTGCACGCGATCGGGGCGGGAATCTCGCTCGTCGAAATCCAGCAGAATTCCGACGTCACCTATCGCCTGTACGACTATGGCCGCCCGCGCGAACTCCATCTGGACGATGCAATCGCGGTCGCGAGCGGTGCACCGCACGATCCGGCCCTGCGGTGTCATGTACCCGCGCATGGATCGGTCAAGCTGGTAGACGGGCCGCATTTCCGGCTGGACCGGACCGACGGCGCGCCGAACGGCGAAACGCTCGCGCGCTACGGCGGCAGGCCAACGCTGGTCGTCCCGCTCGACGACAGCGTCGTCATCGACGGACTGGCGATCCCGCCGGGGAGCTGCGGACTGGCGGGCGATCTTGGAGAGGCGCGCCTTGAGTTCCGTGGGCGCGCGCTCCTCGTCCAGTCGGTCTAGGCTGCCTGCCTCCCGAGCACGGCCGCAATCTCGGCCTTGCCGTAAGGCTTCTTGAGCAACGCGAACGCGCCGAATTCATCGAGGCTGTCCTCGAGCTCGCCGTAGCCGCTCGCCATCACGAACGGAATGCCTCGCTCGCGAAGCTGCGCCGCAACCGGATCGGACGTCTCGGTGCCCAGATTGTAATCGAGAATGGCCAGCTCGGGCGGATCCTGCTCGATCGAGGCGAGCGCCTGGTTCACGTTGCTGGCGGTCGTCACTGTCTTGACCCCGAGCGAGCGAAGACTGTCTTCGGTGTCCATCGCAATGATCATGCTGTCTTCAACCACCAGCACGTGCTCGGGGATCTCGCCGGGCGCGGCCGCCGCATTCGTGGCTTTCGCCGCTCCTGCACCGGCGCCATCGCCGCTGGCCGCTGCACCCGCACGGACGAAGCGCTGTGGAATGACGAAGCGCGCCTCTACCCCGCCGAGCTTGTACTGGACCTGTGCCTCACCGCGTAGTTCATACGGGATCGACCGTTCGGTGATCGTCGATCCGAAGCCACGCCGCTGCGGGGCCTGCACCGCGGGGCCGCCGCGTTCGGTCCAGGCGATCTCGAGGTCGCCATTGCGATCGCGCGACAGGTCGATGGCGATGGTGCCGCGGCTGTCGCACAGCGCGCCGTACTTCACCGAATTCGTCATCATCTCGTGCATGACGAGCGCGACGACGGTGTACGCTTCGGGCGCGATCAGGACGTCGTCGCCGTTGACCGAAACACGGTCTTCCTTCCCGCCCAGGTAGGCCCTAGCCTCGTCGGCCACGAGGTCCTTGAAGGAAGCAGGCGACCAGTTGCCCTTGGTGATGTGATCGTGCGCGGTGGCGAGTGCACCGATCCGTCCGCCGATAAGGTCGGAGAAGCTGGCGACGTCCGTCGCCTCGCGCCGGGTCTGGCTAATGAGACTGCGGATGAGGTTCAGGATATTGCGGACGCGGTGGTTGAGTTCCGCGATCAAGAGTTCCTGCTGCTCTTGCGCGCGGGCCCGATCCTGCACGGCCTCATCGGTCAGTCGGAGGATCACCTCGAGCAGGGTGACCCGCAGGGACTCGGCGATCTGGCATTCGTCTTCAGCCCATTCCGCGCTTTTGCCGTTCACCGACTGCTGCCACGCCTCGAAGCTCTTGCGCGGGGTGAGCCGGGAACCGCTCGGCCCGTATTCGACGGGCTTTTCCGGATTGCCCGCCCAGGTGACGACCTGCGGCAGTTCGCGCCGCCACAAGACGAAGTAGTCCCGTGGACGGCGGCTGACGGGCACGACCATCGCTCCGACCACCTTGTCCGCGAAGGCCTGAGCCGCCGGTATTCGAGCCGCAAGCTCGTTTGAGGCGAAGACCCGGCTGGTCGAAGCCGAATTGAGCGCCGGGATCAGCGCCATGAATTGCTCTTCGGTAGGCCCACAGCCGCGCGACTTGTACACCCCGTCGATATAAATGCTCGAACCGTCATGCTGCACAATGTCGCCGATCACCGCTTCGAGTGTGGGGAGACTGTCGAGCAGCGGCACTCCACCCGCGAGACGCGCCATCAGCCGGTCGTGCAGCTCGCGACCCTTCGCGGACAGGCGCGTGCCCGTATCCGTCAGCACGCGGTCGAGGAGCAGCGAAAACAATTGGCTGAAGAGCTCGGCAACGGTGCGCAAGGAATAGGGCAGCACGCGGGGTGCGTAGTGGTGGCACGCGAACAGGCCCCAGAGTTTGCCGCGCACCACGATCGAGATCGACAGGGATGCCTCGACGCCCATGTTGCGCAGATATTCGAGGTGGATCGGCGATACCGCGCGAAGGGTGCTGAGCGACAGGTCGATCGGCGCGCCCTCGATGCTGACGCCCGGCAGGATCGGAACGCCGTCTTCGTTCACGTCGCTGATGATGCGGAAGGGGTTGCGCAGATAAAGCGCGCGCGCCTGCGCCGGAATGTCGGTCTTGGGATAACGCAGACCGAAATAGCTCTCGAGATGGGGCTCGCGCGCTTCGGCCACGACTTCGCCCGACAGATCTTCGTGGAACTTGTAGACCATGACCCGGTCGAAACCGAGGAGGCGTTTCATCTGGCCGGCGGCCTCGCGGCAAAGTGCCATGGTCTCGCCGCAGGTCTCGAGTTCCGCCATGATGGCACGCAAAGTGCCGACATGGCTGGCAAAGCCGGCCGCATCGTGGGGCTCGATCTCGATAATGGTCAGGGGGCCCGTCGAATGGACGGCCACATCGAACGGCGCGCCGCCGACCGTCAGGATCAGGCCGAAAATCCGCTCGACCGAGTCCGATCCGCGCATCTGGCCGAGCGTAGCGCGCAATGCGCCGACGGCCTCGGGGAGAAAGAGATCGGCGATCCGCATGCCCGGTGCAATCGTCGTCTGCGCATCGAGTATCGCGTCGAAGTTTTCCGAATACTGCGCAACCATCCAGTCTGCATTGACTGCGACGAGTGCTCCGAAAGGCTGAATGCGGCCGAGCAGATGTATCGGTTCACGATCGCAGTTGGTCAGGTCGACCGTGGTGTACATGGTATTCATGCGGCTTGTTCAAACTCTGGTTCTTGTATCGCGCGCGGGATGGCACTTGCGAACGTCCCGAAGACAGCCCCGGCGGCGGCGACTTGTTCTGCGAGCGCTTCCGCAACCGCAGCCGGTCGCTCGAGCAGCGGACGAATCCTCGCGAAGTAGGCGGGCATGGCGTCATCGCCGAGAAACGAGCGGGGCAAATCCGACCCACGGCTTGCCAAGCGCTTGAGCATCATGCGGTTGCCGAGCGACGAGCCGGCTACCGCCCAGGCCACTCCCAGCCAGCCGTTGGGCGGGGCGGACAAGGAACCGATGACGGTCTCGGGCACAAGCGAAGCCATGGCGCGCAGGTCCGCTTCGATCAGAGGCGATTGCAGGGGCGGCAGGAATTCGTTGGGCACATTTACCGCGCACCAAGCCTCAATGGGGCGACGAGCCGCCAGTTGGGTTTGGAGAAACAGGGCGTATTCGCCGCGCTCGCACAAATCGAGCGAGCCCAGCGATTGGTCCAGCAGATCGTGCGATTGGCCGGTTTCGCTGCGAAGGACCTCGCGGATGGTCGCGCTGCTTCTATCCTTGGTCCCGACCCTCATCTGGACATAAACTTCCGACCGTCGACCAAGTTCCCGCGCTACCGTACACACTCCGGGACATGCCGGATGCGCGGCGGCAATGACCCAGGAGGCCTTTCGCGCCTCGTCGTTTAGACGGGCCGGTTATCTTGCCATTCACCCCTGCGCGCCTACATTCGTGTGCAGGAAAGGACGGTTCATCGATATGAACGACGACAACAACCCGCAGGGGTCCGGCCCCGGGGGCAATCCTTGGATCAAGAGCCTGATGGTGTGGGGCGGAATTTTCCTCGCGCTGCTGCTCGTCGTCTCGATGTTCGGTCAGGCAGGGCAGGCGCCCGGCTCGTCCATCGGCTACTCCGAATTTCGCGAGCGCGTCGCTGCCGGCAGCGTCAAGGACGTCCAGATCGCGCCGAACCAGATCACCGGCACGATGAAGAACGGCGATACCTTCGCCACCACGCCGGTGGCGGGTGATACCGGCCTGCCCAAGATGCTCGACGACGCGGGCGTGTCCTATTCCGGCAAGGAAGCCGAGCAGCCCAACGTCCTGCTCTACCTTCTCATCCAGTCGCTGCCGTTCATTCTCATCCTCGGCATCGCCTTCTTCGCGCTGCGGCAGGTCCAGAAGGGCGGCGGTGCAGGCGGGGCAATGGGCTTCGGCAAGTCAAAGGCCAAGCTCCTGACCGAGAAGCAGGGACGGGTGACATTCGCCGATGTCGCCGGCATCGACGAGGCGCGCGAAGAGCTCGAGGAAATCGTCGAGTTTCTGCGCGATCCGCAGCGGTTCTCCAAGCTCGGCGGCCAGATCCCGAAGGGGGCGCTGCTGGTCGGTTCGCCCGGTACCGGCAAGACCCTGCTCGCGCGCGCCATCGCGGGCGAGGCGGGCGTGCCGTTCTTCACCATCTCGGGTTCGGACTTCGTCGAGATGTTCGTCGGCGTCGGCGCCAGCCGCGTGCGCGACATGTTCGAACAGGCCAAGAAGAACGCGCCGTGCATCGTCTTCATCGACGAGATTGACGCGGTCGGTCGTCACCGCGGCCACGGCCTCGGCAATTCGAACGACGAGCGCGAGCAGACGCTGAACCAGCTCCTCGTAGAGATGGACGGGTTCGAGGCCAACGAAGGCATCATCATCATCGCGGCGACCAACCGCCCCGACGTGCTCGACCCCGCGTTGCTGCGTCCGGGCCGCTTCGACCGCCAGGTCGTGGTGCCGGTGCCCGACATCGACGGGCGCGAGAAGATCCTTGCGGTCCACATGAAGAAGGTGCCGCTGGCGCCCGACGTCAATGCCCGCACGATCGCGCGCGGCACGCCCGGGTTCTCGGGCGCGGACCTCGCCAATCTCGTCAACGAGGCGGCGCTGCTGGCCGCCAGGCGCAACAAGCGCCTCGTGGCCATGCAGGAGTTCGAGGACGCCAAGGACAAGGTCATGATGGGCGCCGAGCGTCGCAGCATGGTCATGACCGACGATGAGAAGAAGATGACCGCCTACCACGAGGCTGGCCACGCGCTTGTCTCGATGCACGAGGCGGCCTCGGACCCGATCCACAAGGCAACGATCATCCCGCGCGGCCGCGCGCTGGGCATGGTGATGCGCCTGCCGGAGCGCGACAACTACTCGTACCACCGCGACAAGATGCATGCCGACCTCGCGGTCAGCATGGGCGGCCGCGTGGCGGAGGAGATCATCTTCGGCCACGACAAGGTCTCGAGCGGCGCGTCGTCCGACATCCAGTACGCGACCTCGCTGGCCCGCAACATGGTCACCAAGTGGGGCATGAGCGAGAAGCTCGGCCCGCTGCAGTACGAGCAGTCGCAGGAAGGCTACCTCGGTTACGGCGGCAGCCAGCGCACGATGGGCTCGGACGAGACCAACAAGCTGATCGACGCCGAGATCAAGGCGCTTGTCGAAGGCGCGCACCGTCGCGCAACCGAAATCCTGAAGACGCAGGAGGACAAGCTGCACCTGCTCGCGCAGGCGATGCTGGAGTACGAAACGCTGACCGGCGACGAGATCAGGGCCCTGCTCGATAACGGCAAGATCGACCGTCCCGACGCGCCCGCGTCGCCGACTGCCAAGCCGGTGCGCGGCTCGGCGATTCCCAAGGCCGGACGTCGGTTCGGCGGAGAGGCTCCCGCCGCGTCCTGACCGGCGGGTGTCGGCCTAGCGGCTGATACCGAGCTGGCTGGCTGCGGCCTCCAGCTCGGCCTTGCGCGAAGGGTTGGCGGCGATCGCTGCCGTCAGCGCCTTCGCTGCAGCCGCATCCTGGCCGAGCGTCTTGCGGCTGCGCATCAGCATGATCCAGCCGTCGATGTTCGATGGATCTCCGGCCAGGCGCGATTCCAGCTTGGCGACCATGCCTTCGGCCATTGCGCGTTGTTCGCCGGGCGGGATGCTGCCTGCGGCGGCAAGCTGTTCCTGACTTGGACCGGGAATGGCATCGAATGCCGGATGTCCGGCAGCGGGCTCCGGCTGGCTGCCGCGCGCGTCTGCGATTCGCTTGGCCACTTCGATGTCGTTGATCTTGCCGACTTGCTCGATCGTGCGCACGAGATCCGCTTCCCACGGCGCTCCGGGTGGCGTGTCGGCAAGCAAGGCGATCCAGTCTCCGATCGCGCCCTGGTGGTCGCCCGTCAGGTCCTTTGCGACCGCCAGGAAATAGCGCCCGCGCGGGTCCTTGGCATCTAGCGACACCGCCTTGCGGAATGCGTCGCGCGCGCGATCGGGCATGGGATCGCGTTCGCTCGCCATCACCAGCGCTTCGCCAAGGCTCGACCACAGCGCGGCGTTGCCGGGGTCGGCTTCGCTCGCCTTTCCGTAAGCGTCTGCCGCGTCGGCGAAACGCCCCGCGTCGAAGTAGGCGATGCCGAGGCGCTGCCACGCGCCTGCATCCCCGGGGTTCGCCTTGGCATCGGCCTCCAGCGCGGTCAGCGGATCCGCGGGCACGGCGGCCGCCGCGGGCGAATCCTCCGCGTCCATGAGACGGTATCCGATCGCTCCTGCGGCAAGCACCAGCGCACCTGCCGCAATCACTCCGCCCTTGCCAATGGCCACCTTCTCGTCCTCCCTGATCGAGCCCTCATCTAGCAAGCAGGTCACTTTCCAGCAAACGCGCTGGATAATCGCGTCGTCGTGGTTATGATGGGCCGTTGCCTGGGGGGTGGCATGCCGGGAACCGAGACGGGGATAGTGGACGTAGCGATCGTCGGATCGGGCCCAGCGGGCCTGAGTGCCGCCGCGCATGCTGCTGCCAAGGGCCTCAGTCACGTCCTCCTTGAGAAGACCGACCACCTCTCGGACACGATCTTCAAATACCAGAAGGGCAAGCACGTGATGGCCACCCCGGCCCATCTCGTGCTGCGGTCCGACCTCGACTTCGACGCAGGCAAGCGCGAGGCGATCCTCGAGACCTGGGACCGGCAGATCGCCGAGAACAAGGTCGAGGTCATGCTCGACGCCGAAGTGTCCTCGATCACCGGCCACGCGGGGGATTTCACGCTGACGCTGAAGCGCGGCGTGACGGTGCGCGCCAAGGCGGTGATCCTCGCGATCGGCACCCAAGGCAACCCGAACCTCGTGCGGTGCCCCGTCACGCAGGGCACCATCGTCCAGTACCAGCTCGACGATCCCGGCGAGTACGTCGACGAACACATCACCGTGATCGGTGCCGGGGACGCGGGCATCGAGAACGCGATGGGCCTCGCCGCCGATCCGCAGCAGAACAACACCGTCACCATCGTCAACCGGTCGGCCGACTTCGCGACCGCCAAGGAAGCGAACGTGCAGGCGTTGCTGGCCATGGAATCCGAAGGGCGAATCATCGTCCGACGCGAAACCACCGCCGCATCGATCGGCGACGGCCAGATCGTCTTCGACACGCGCGACGGCCAGGTCACGGTCCCCTGCAACCGGGTGATCGCGCGTATGGGCTCCGCACCGCCGCGCGCCTTCGTCGAAGGCATCGGTGCCGAGTTCGAGGAGCGCGACGGCAAGCGGGTCATCAAGGCCGGTACGGGCGTGACATTCACCAGCGCCGACCGGGTCGCCTATCCGGTGCTCAGCCCCCGCTTCGAATCGTCCGTGCCGGGCATCTACGTCATCGGCGCCCTCGCCGGGTATCCGCTGATCAAGCACTGCATGAACCAGGGCTACGACGTCATCGAGTTCCTCTCGGGCAACGACGGCCTCAAGCCCGCCGACGAGCCGATCCTCGAGGAAAAGTTCGCGGGCCTGCCCGGCAACAAGTCGGTCGACGAATGGCTCGAGCTGTTCGGCCGCAATGTCATCATCCTGCAGGAACTGTCCGCCCTGCAGCTGCGTGAACTGATGCTCGATTCGCGGGCGCGCGCGTTCGGGAAGGGCGAGGTGATCTTCGAACGCAACGCTCCGGGATCGTCGATGTTCGCCATAGCGCAGGGCTCGGTCGCGGTCGAAGTCAATCCAGCGGACCCCTCGATCACGGTGCCGATCGAGGAAGGTTCGATCTTCGGCGAAGTCGGCCTGATCTCGGGCCGCCGGCGCGGCGCCACGATCCGGGCTGCCGAGCCCACCGTCGTCCTGGAATTCTCGCGCAACGCGGCGCTCAAGCTGCTCGCCACCGCGCCCAGCGCGGCGCGCGCGGTCAACCGCATCTCGATCGAGCGCCAGCTCCTGCAGATGTTCGGATCGGGCCTCACCCCGTCCGATCTCGCCGAGATCATCGAAACGGCGGTGGTCGAGGACAAGCGGGCGGGCGAAGTGGTGATCGCCGAGGGCGACGACGACAAGGACGTCTTCGTGATCCGCCGCGGATCGATGATCGTCGAAAAGGACATCGGCGGGAACCCGGTGTTCCTCAGCTACTTGCCCGCCGGATCGTATTTCGGGGAGATGGCGGTCATCGACGGATCGCGCCGCACGGCGACGGTCAAGGCCGCGATCAAGAGCCAGGTCGTGCGCTTTCCCGGTGAGGCCTTCGTCAAGTTGCTCGAGCGCAAGCCCAAGCTGCGCGAGAAGGCGCTGGCCGACATGGCCGGCCGGCGCGAGGTCAACGCGTTCATCGAGAGCCGCAAGGACAGCTTCGGCGACGCGGCCGACTATTACTCCCAGACCGCCAAGTTCCTCGTCGACAACGGCATCGGCGAGGCGACCGACGTGCTGCTGATCGACCAGACGCTGTGCGTCGGCTGCGACAACTGCGAAAAGGCCTGCGCCGACAGCCACGACGGATTGTCGCGACTCGACCGCGAGGCGGGCAAGACCTACGCGCACCTCCACGTGCCGACTTCGTGCCGCCACTGCGAGCATCCGCACTGCATGGCCGATTGCCCGCCGAACGCGATCAAGCGCGGCCCCGATGGAGAGGTCTTCATCGACGAGACCTGCATCGGCTGCGGCAACTGCCAGCGCAACTGTCCCTACGGCGTGATCCGCATGGACGCGAAGCCGCCAAAGAAGCCCGGCTTGCTGTCGTGGCTCATGCTCGGCATAGGGCCCGGGCCCGGCGAAGCGAGCTATGCCTGGCGCAAGAAGAAGGCCGAACAATCGGGCAAGGAGACGCCCAAGGTCGCGATCAAGTGCGACATGTGTTCGGGTATCGAAGGCGGTCCGGCCTGCGTGCGCGCGTGCCCGACCGGCGCCGCGATCCGCGTCGGCCCCGAGAAGTTCCTCGCGGTCAGCCAGGCGGATCGGGACGACTGATGGCGAGCCTCGCCAACGAGAGCGGAAGCCGCCGGGGCCCCAGCGACCACGAGAGCTTTCTCGTCCACAAGCGTTTCCGCTGGCTCAAGATCGCGATCGCACTCTGCGTTATCTTGTCGATCGGCTACGCCTTCGCCGACGTGGACCCGCGGCCCAACGGGGGCACCTGGTACGGCTACACGCTGGGCACGATCGGCGTGGCGCTGATCGTCTGGCTGTCGCTGCTCGGCATTCGCAAGCGCGCCATGACCGAGGGACGCTGGTCGCTCAAGGCATGGACTTCGGCGCATGTCTATCTCGGACTTTCCCTGATCGTCATCGCCACGCTGCACACCGGATTCCAGCTCGGCTGGAACGTCCACACGCTCGCCTATGCGCTGATGATGCTGGTCATCCTCTCGGGGCTCTACGGGGTGGTCGTCTATGCCACGTTGCCCGAGAAGCTTTCGACCAATCGCGGCGACATGTCGAAGAAGCAGATGGTCGAGGCACTGGGCGCCATCGACCGCCAGCTCGAGGCCGCGGCGCAGCCGCTGGCCCGCGACGAGAGCGACCTCGTCATTGCGGCGCTGGAGCAGGATGCGTTCAAGGCCGGGGTGATCGCGCGCCTGACGAACAGCTATCCGCGGTGCCGGACCGAGCGGGCGCTTGCCGCATTCGCGGCGGACCGTTCGCGTGACGAGCACGAAGACAGGGTCTTCGGCCTGCTGCAGCGCCGCTCGGCCCAGCTCGGACAGATCCGCCGCCAGATGCGCCTTCGCGCGCTGCTCGACATCTGGCTCTACGTCCATATCCCGGCGACGGTTGCGCTGCTCGGCGCGCTCACGGCGCACGTGATCAGCGTGTTCTATTACTGGTAGCGCCGCGATGACGTTCCGCCTCCGCCAGATCCAGACCACCGCCGCAGGGCGCGAGATCGTCCGTGAGCGCACGGTTGACGGCGAGCGGCTGACGATCGGCCGTTCGGCCGAGAACGACGTCGCGATTCCCGACCTTGCGGTGGAGCAGCACCACGTCATCGTCACCGCCCAAGGGCGCTCGCTGACGTTCGAGGCGGCCGGAACGCTCGGGTTCACGCTCGACGGACGGAAGCGCACCGCCGAAACGATCGACGACGGCGGCGCCGAGCTCATTCTGGGTTCCTACCGCATCGATTTTGCCGCCGGGCCCGATGGGGAGTTCGAGGTCACCGTCCGCAGCCAGGAAGAGCGGGAGAGCGGCGAGGGTCTCGGCACCCACGGTTTCCGCCTTGCGAACACCTGGCTTCCGAGCAAGCGACCGGTCGCCTGGACGCTGCTTATAGCGATCTTCCTCGCCTTCCTCGTCGTGCCCATCTGGAGCCACATCAACCGCGAGCCGGTCAAGCCCGACTACCGCAAGCCAGGGCAGGTCGCGATGGATGCCAGCTGGTCGACCGGCAAGCTCAGCCTCGCGCACCGCGGGCTCGAGGACAACTGCGAGGCCTGCCACGCGAAGCCCTTCGTCGCTGTGCGTGACGATACCTGCCTCACCTGCCACGAGAAGATCGGCGACCATTCGGCCAAGCCCAGGCTCACGCTCGCCCGCGGTCCCCTGAGCTGGGGAGATCAGGTCCAGCGCGACATCGCGGACGTGTTCCACAAGCCCGGCGCGGGCGCCTGCACCGATTGCCACACCGAGCACGAAGGCGAAGGGCGGATGGAACCCCCGGCGCAGAAGTTCTGCGCCGACTGCCACGGCACGATGGACAAGCGCATCAAGACGCCGCTCGGCAACGCGCACGACTTCGGCAAAGGGCATCCCCAGTTCCAGGCGGCGGTCCTGACCGTGCCGGGTGCGGAGAAGGCGACCCGCCTGTCGCTGGACACCAAGCCCAAGGAATTTAACGGCCTCAAGTTCCCCCATGCGATGCACCTTTCGAAGGGCGGGGGCGTTGCGCAGATGGCGCGGCGGCTCGGGGCGGGGAAGGGCTACGGCGCGCCGCTCGAATGCGCCGACTGCCATACGCCGACGTCGGACGGCGTGCGCTTCCGCGAGATCGACATGGAAACGAGCTGCGGCACGTGCCACAGCCTCGTCTTCGACAAGGTCGGCGGGACCTTCCGCACACTGCGCCACGGAGACATCGACCAGATGCGTGCCGACCTGGCAGCCGCCGATCGCGTGCCGCGGAGGCCGATCGCCAGCGGGCGCAAGCGCCCGGGTGAGTTCGCTCCGGGCGGGCTCTACTATGGCAACTTCGCGCCGCCCCAGGCTTCGTCGGTTCCGCTCGCCTCGCGCGTCCTGTCGACGCGCGGAGTCTGCACCGAATGCCACTTCCCGAGCGGAAGCGGCGTGATGGAAGTCGTCCAGCCCAAACGATACATCGCCAACGGCTGGTTCGATCACGAGCCGCACAAGCGCGAAAAGTGCACGACGTGCCATGCCGCGCCGACCTCCAGTTCGGCGACCGACGTGCTGCTGCCCGGCATCAAGACCTGCCGGACGTGCCACCTCGGCGAGGACGCGGCGAAGCCAAAGGTCCCGTCGAGCTGTGCCATGTGCCACAGCTATCATCCACGCGGAGAACTGGCCCCGGTGCGGGTCGGCAAGGACGCGGCGGACAGGAAAACGAAAACATGATCGAATGCTTGGGTCGCAACGGTTCGGGGAGAGCGCGGCAATGTTGATCGCGCAGCTGACCGACATCCACATCGGGTTCGACCCGGACGAGATGCCCGAGGAACTGAACCTCCGGCGCTTCCGCGCGACGCTCGCGCGGCTGCTCGGCGGGCCCAACCGCCCCGACATGCTGATCCTCTCGGGCGACATCACCGACAATGGCGACCTTGAAAGCTTCGAGGATGCGGCCGCGCTGGTTTCAGGTTGCCCCTTCCCGGTGTGGCCGATGGTCGGAAACCACGACAGCCGCGAAGGACTGTTCCATGCCTTCCCGCACATTAAGGGCGAGGGCGGGTTCGTGCATTATGCGGTCGACGCGGACGGTTTGCGTATCCTGCTGCTCGACACGCTCGAGCCTGGTCGCCACGGCGGCGCATTCTGCGAAGCGCGGGCGCGGTGGCTCGCGGCCGAGCTTGCAGCGCATCCCGACACACCGACGCTGATCTTCATGCATCACCCGCCGGTCGTGAGCGGGATCGACTGGATGGACCCGGCAGCGACGGAAGACTGGATCGTGCGCTTCGGCGACGTCGTGGAAGGGCACGAACAGATCCGCGGCATCCATTGCGGACACCTGCACCGGCCGATCCACTCGACGTTCCGGGGAATCCCATTGAGCGTGACCGGATCGTGCGCACCGCTCGTCGCGATGGACCTGCGCCCGGTGGACCGCGATCACCCCGACGGCCGCGACCTCATCACCACTGAGCCGCCGAGCTATGCGCTGCACCGCTGGGACGGAAGCTCGATCGTGAGCCACTACGAGGACGTCAGCGGCTGGCACGCGCTTGCGCACTACACCGACAAGCTGCAGCCGATGATCCACGACATGTTCGGCGAGCGCGACTAGTCAGCCGCGCATTTCGGGCTGCGGCCCGGGATTACTGAGCGGCCGCCAGAACCGGGCCGCTTCCCGCAACCCAGCGCTTCATGTCGGGGGTGTCGGAAACCTTCCACGGCACGCCCTTGCTGGTGAGGAACAGCTTTTCCATCTCGCTGCGGTTGAACGGGCGCGAGCCCAGGCGGCCGAAGACCGCGATCTGCCCGCCCGTCTCATCCACCGCGCGATCGCGGTCGAGGCCCTTCGACATCGCCAGCGCCGGGCTCGGCGTCTTCGCCCAGGCGATCAGTTCGGGCATCGGCGCTGGGCTGAAACCGTAGAAGTTGGGCTGGCTGTCGGGACTGGTGAGCTGGAGCACCTTCATCCCGTTCCGCCCGTCGGCGACATAGGCGAAGAGCGATGCATTGGTGGACGCTACGACCACGTCCTCGACGTCGTTCATGCGCCCGCCGAACGTCTCGCGCTTGTAGATCGAGGGCGCCGCCGGGTTGGTCACGTCGACTATGACGAGGCCTTCTCCCTTCGCCGCGACGTAAGCGTATGTCCGCGCGAGATAGAGACGCCGCGCGTCGGCAATCGGGATCGTGCCCGACGGCACCGGAACCGGCTGGCGCAGGTTCGTCACGTCGAGAAGCTCGACGCCATTGCGCGTGGTCACCCAGAGATACCGGAACTGGATCGCGCTCGCACGCGCGTCGTCGAGGGGCACAATTGATGCAACCTGCGGCTTCAGCGGGTCCTTCAGGTCGACCGCGACCAGGCCCTGCGCGGCCGTGATGTAGGCCACTTCGCCCGCCAGCACGATGTGCCGCGCGCCGTAGAGCACGCCGTCGGGATTCCAGGTGACGCTGCGCTTCAGCTTGTTGTTGCGGAATTCGCCGTCGGCCATCGTGTTGACGTTGACCAGGATCAGGCCTTCTTCCGCATCGGTGATCGCGGCGTAGCTGTAGATCGGCAGGAAGTCCTGCTCCTGGTTCATCTCGCGCATTTCCGGCGTGTTGCGCAGCGGGTTGATCGGCTGGTTCGTCGGCAGCGCCATGCAGGTCGCGTTCTTCGAAGGCACGTGCGTGTCGTGACCCAGCGGCGAGAACGGCGCGGTGACGATCCGCTCGGAGAATCCCTTGTTGGCGATCGAGGCGACATCGTAGACGCGGAAGCCGCCCTTGCCTTCGGCGACGAAGATGTACTCGCCGCGCAGCTGCAGGCAGCCGACCTTGTCGCGGGTGCCTTCGTGGACGTTGGCGAAACGTTCGAACGCCTTGGTTTCGCCCGAAATCTTGCTGTCGAAGGTCTGGCCGCGGGTCCAGTCCTTGAGCTCGCGGCCGTGTTCGTCGACGAACTGCGCGTAGTAGTCCGGGTAGGCGTACTTGTGCAGGTAGCTGCCGAGCACCGCCTGCGGTTCGTCCCATTCGGTCACGCGCACCGCCTCGAACCCGCCTTCGAGCCCGGTCCACGCGTTGAGGCCGAGGAAGTTCACGTAGTTCGTGCCGAGCAGCAGCAGCTGCGCCATGATGGCGTTGTTGTCGTCCTTCTCGGACAGGTGGCAGTCCGAGCAGGTCTTCGTCTCGGTCGTGCGCACGGTATGCGGGAAGTGCGGCGCGAAGGCCTGGCTGGAGAACCCGATCGCGCTTACCGGCGGCTGCTGCACGTAGATGCGTTCGCGGTTGATGTTGGTGGAGCTCAGCACCAGCGCCGAGCTCGAGCGGACCGGGGCTACCGCGTTGCCCTTGGTCGTCTGGTGCTTGCCGAGCTGGAACATCTCGTCGCGCGCGACCTGCGGGTTGTAGGTCGCGAAGTTGCGCGTCGTCTCGCCTTCGAAGTGGTGCTCCTTGGTCTTCCAGTTGGCCTCGATCGGAAGATGGCATCCGCCGCAGCTCGTGGTCCACGATAGGTGGCAGGTGAAGCAGGTCATTTCCTCGTCGCGGTGTGCGCGGTCGCCGGCAGCGATGCCCGGTCCGAACGAGAACAGGCCGTCTTCCGCGCCGGTCCTGCTCATGAGCTTCGCACGTGCCGACTTGGCATTGAACCGCGGGCTCGCCGGGTCGACCGTGTCCTTCACCAGGCTCACCCGCCATTCGAGCTTGGGATCGATGATCGAACGCTGGATGAGCTGCTGCCGGCCGGCGGAATCGTAGGTCCATTCGAACCGGCGCTGACCGTCCGGATTGCGGATGAGCGCGAGGTTGTTGCCCTTGGGCGGTGCGGCCGGGCCGCTCGTCATGAGGTTGGGATAGGCGTCGGCGGTGCCGTGGCAATCCTTGCAGGTGATCTCGATCGCGTTCGCGACTTCGCCGTAGATCAGTCCGTTGCCGTGGCTGTCCTGTGAAAAGTGGCAATCGGCGCACTGCATGCCCTTCTCGGCGTGGATGTCCATCAGGTGCACCGACTTGCCCGGGTTCACGCCGACGGGCACGAACTTGCCTTCGCCTTCCTTGCGCCACTTCTCCGGATCGTCGTTGGCGACGATGTTGCCGTCCTTGTCGAGCAGGTTGCCCTGGCGGTCGCGCTTGAAGATGCCGCGGAAGTTCCACCCGTGGCCGTGATAGTCGGCGAACTGGGTGTCCTTGAGCGTGGGGTTGAGGTCGTAGACGTTGCGCAGGAAATCCACGTCCGACCACTTGCCCTTGGGCGCGGCGCCCTCGGGGTTGCGCTCATTGACCTTCCGCACTTCCTCGGCGGTCGGGTACTTCTGCTTCTCGGGCCACATCGCGGGCGCGTCGGATTCGTAATCCCACATGGTGTAGCCGAGGAACGAATTCAGGAAGATGTTCGGCTGGTGCATGTGGCAGTTCATGCACTGCGCGGTCGGGATCGACCGGGTGAATACGTGCTGGAGCGGGTGGCCCTTTTCGCGGTCGTCGCCGGCGCCCATGGCTTCGTCGCCGTGGTCGCCCTTTTCATGCCCGTCCTTCAGCGCGCCGTGTTCCCGCTTGTCGGCGATGGTGGGGTCGGCGGTGATCGTCTGCCCGTCGCGGCCGTACTGGGCATAAGTCAGCGAATGGCGCGGCTCGCGGTCGTTGGCATAGACCACGTGGCAACTCGCGCAGCCCGAATGGCGATAGTCGCCCGGCTGGTCGTTGGTCCCCATGAACCAGGTGAACGGATCGTTGAGCCGGGTCTTGTGGATGTTCAGCACCGGGATGGCCACCCTGAGGCCGGTGCCCGGCCCGCGGTTCGATTGCTTGAGGTCCGGCCGGCCGGGCTCGTCGAGCCGCTGGATCTGCCCGGTCGGGTTGGGCAGGCCGATCTCGGGAAAGATCGGATTGATCGTGCGCCCGCCGCGCTCGAAGACGCGGAACACGTCGCCCGGCGGGATCACGTGCCAGGCCGGTAGCGGATAGAGCGCCGCGAGCGCGCCGCGCGCCTTCTGCTGGTCGGTCACCGTTCCCGGCGGACTGCCGGGGGCGACGATCTTCGCCGGGTCGCCGTCACGCGTGTAGGCTTCGCCGAAGATGTAGCTTTTGAACGGCGCGATGCCGTTGTTGTAGGCCGCGCCGCCCCAGAGCATCGAGCCCGATGCCATGAGCGAGCGTTCCGCCGCCTCGATCACCGGCATGTGGCACGCACCGCACGCTTCGCGCGCGACCCGGTAGTCGCTGGGATTGACGAAGCGGACGAACTCGGGCGCTTCCTTGTTGAGCAGCGCGAAGCTCGCCTTCGGATTGGCCGACGAGGGGAAATGCCAGCTTTCGGGATAGGTCGGCAGGACGTGCGCCTTGTCGCGGGCGGCGACATAGACCGCATCGTCGCGATCGAGCTGCGGATTGCCGACGACGGAGGCATCGCCGCCGTGGCAGTCGGTGCAGCCGAGCCGGACCGCGGGTGAGAGGTGCATCGTCGGCGCGTCGCTCGCCACGTGGCAACTTGTGCAGCCGTCGCTTTTCGACGCCATCTCGGCGATCGTCTGGGTGAGCGGCGCCGCCGGATAGACCGGATACTCGCGCTTGACCGGCTTTTCGCCTTCCGCTGCGCGCGAGGTCGACCAGCCGATCCCGCAGACCAGCGCCAGCAGGGCGAACAGCGCGAGGAGGCGATCGGCGCGGGCCATCAGTAGGCAAATACCACGTTGGCGAGCACGGAGTAGTAATTCCGGTTGTCGTTGAAATTATCGAACAGGTCGCGGAATCCCTTGCCCGGGACGAGCGCGGCGGCCGAGAGGCGCGCGACCGCGTTCTGGTTGGCCCACGGCCGCCAGATGGCGGATGCCGAAAGATCCCAGCCGATCTCGCGCGGGATCGAGCCTTCGTTGCGCAGCGCCTGCAGCGAACTCGTGTTCTCGAACCACAGGTGGTTTGCGTTGGTCGACAGGCGCAGCGTCGGGGTGAGGTCGAAATCTCCCCCCAAGCCGATCATCATCGTGCCCGGGTTGTTGAAGTTCGATTGCCCTTCCTCTTTCGAGGAGCGCAGCGAATTGAGGATGCCGTTGCGTCCGTTGAGCGAAACCGCGCGCGCGCCGCCGGCGAAGGGGATCGTCTGGCGGATCCAGTAACTGGTGTCGGCGCCGGCGAAGACCGGGTTCTCGAACACCGCGTCGAAGCCGCCTTCGTGGTTGTCGGTCGGGTCGCTGTCGCCGGTGGCATAGAGGCCCGACAGGCGGAAGCGCATCCAGTCCTTGTCGTAGCTCAGCTCGGCCGCGCCGAAATAGGCGCGTATCACCGCCGACTTGCTGGTGAAGAAGTTGAAGCGGTCCTCGCCGAATGCGCCATAGGCGCTCGCGGTCAGGTTCAGGCGACCGATCCGTCCGTCGGCGTTGTACCCGACGTACACGACGTCGTAGTTGCGCGGGCGGTGATCGCCCAGCAGCGCCGGGCGAATGGGAAAGCCGTTCTTGTCGGAATGAAACTCGTCGCCTTCGCGGTTCATGTTGTAGGCGACGGTCACTTGGCTCGTCAGCGCCGGGATCAGGAAGTCCTGGCGATAGACGTTGCCGATGAAAAGCCAGTCGTCGCGCGGCCGCACGGTCAGGTCGTTGAGCCCGGAGTTCGTATCCTTCGACACGCGCCAGATCGCCGCCAGGTTGTACTGGAAGCGGTTGTTGTCGCGGTTGCCGAACAGCCGGACGCCCAGGTTCTGATCGTTGAATAGGAACCCGCGGAAATCGCTCTGGAAGGGCTGGATGCCGACGCGGATCGAATCGAAATCGTACCGGTCCGAGGTGTTGCGGATGTGGTAGTCGATGAAGGCTTCCTGCACCCCGACGAAATAGTCGAAGCGGTGGCTCGGCGCGGACGGCTCGACCAGCAGCACGCGCCGCTCGGGCACGTTGGCGTAATTGAAATTGACCGCGACCGCGACGCGGTACTCGATGTCCGGCGGCTTGAAGGCGGTCGATCCCTTCGTCAGCGCTGCGCCCGCGATGAAGGTCTGCGACAGGACGTAGCTTGCGTCCTTGCCGAACACGTCGAGGCTGCCCGGGCGCTCGGTCGTCTGCAGGCCCACGGGGATGGGGAAGGTGCGCGGTTCGATCACCGTGTCGCTGATCAGGCTCGCGGTGAAGAACCAGTCGTGCCCCTTGATGAGAGGCCACTTGTCGGGATCGAGCGGACGATCGCCCTTGAGCGTGTTCTGGTTGTAGGGATCGAACCAGCGTTCCTTGACCACGCCCAGGGTCTCGATGAGGCGCCAGCGATCGGGAATCGGCACCTGGTCGGCGGGAAACGCCTCGGGCGGTGGCGCGCGGACCGCACCCGGGTTCGTCTGCGACTGGCGATCGGGAAGCGGGGAATCGTATCCGGGCCGTCGCCGGCCGTCGATCACCTCGTTGTCGACCTCGGGAACCTCGGCGGGCTCGGCTGCGGCCTGCGTCTCGACTGCCTCCGCGTGTTGCGAATCGGGGGCGTCAGGAGGGGTCTGGCCGTCCGTCGCAGGCGACAGAGCCAGGGCAGACAGCAGTGTCAGCGCAGCAGACATGCGATTTTTCGCCCCTTCCCTGACGGAAAACTGCGAAAAATCCGCACCAAAAGCAATTGCGAACTTGCGAAATCGGACAGGTAGGGGAGAATGGACCTGCTTCGATGGGCGGGCGCAGAGAAGCTGCGAGGGAGATACGTCGATGGCAAGACTTCGGAATTTGGCCAGGATGGCAGGTAGTACCGCCGTCGCGGCAGCTGCTGTGCTCGTGCTTACAGGCGCGCCCAATCGGGCCGCAGATCACCTCGATCCGCCGACCCGTACCGATCCGTCGGTCGATCCGACGGTCGATCTGCCCGGTGACATAGCGGACGTTTTCGCATGGCATGGCCCCGGGACCGTGCGACTCGCGGTCACGTTCGGCGGTCCCAACAATCCGAATGCGCCGGCGTTCTACGACCGCGACGTGCTCTACAAACTGTTCATCTCGACCGCGCCGCCCGACGACACGCCCGAGATCACCATCCGGGTCCAGTTCGGTCAGGGCACTCGGCCGAACGAGCATGGCGTCCGGTTCCAGGGCATCCCCGGCGTGACCGGCACGATCGAGGGGCCGGTCGAAACGACGCTTGAGAAGGACGGCGTGCGCGCCCGCGCGGGCCTGCATGACGATCCGTTCTTCTTCGATTCGCGCGGCCTTCGCGAATCGCGCACCACCGGCCAGATCCGCTTCAACAACACGCGCGATTTCTTCGCGGCGCAGAACGACACGGCGTTCGTGATCGAGGTCCCGCGCGAGCGACTCGGCAACGGCACTATAAAGCTGTGGTCCACCACGCAGCGCTTCGGGGGGCAGCTATGACCCGGCTTCTTGCACCCGCGATCTCGCTCGGCGCGATCCTCGCCCTGTCCGGTTGCGGCGGCGGCGATGCGCCCGCAGCTACCGCCACGCCGACTCCAGTCGCTACGGCTACCGGCGGCACCGGCAGCCAGACGACCTTCACCTACAACGTCGAACCTTGCTTCACGCAGATCGTCCCGAACACGGGCGGGCGCACGGTGCGCGAGATCATCGTGCCCGACGCGCTGACGTTCGACCTGTCGCGGCCCGCGGATTTCCCGAACGGGCGCGATCTCGACGACCAGACTGTCGACATCACGGTGGCGTTCCTGTTCCTCGATCTCACCGAGAGCGGGCAGAGCCTGCGGACGTTCGCCAACCTCCCGCTCAACCCGCCTTCGAGCGATCGGGCGCCGATCACGACCTTCCCATATCTCGCGCCACCGCAGGGCAACCCGCCGCTGGCCGCGACTACGGGGACGAGCTTCAATTTCCGCAACGATCCCGAGTCGGCCTATGTCACCGTCGATCGCATGGGTATGCCCGCGATCGCCCCGGCGATCATCGGCGGGCCGATGCGCATCGCCTATAACGATGCACCGCAGACCGCCGACCTGCAGGGTCAGTTCCGCGCCGAGCAGACGGCGCAGCTGACCATGCTGATGAACGCGATCGGGGACGACCTCGTCAACATCGGGCTCGACATTTGCGCAACGCGTATGTGACGCAGGAAAAGGACGGCGCGGGTCGGCGGACCGTTACCGGTATCGCCGCGGCGGTCCTGGTCGTCTCGGGCGTGGCTGCGGTGGAATATTTCCGCAGTGCGCCTTCGACCGTGGAAGCGCAGCCGCTCGACCCCGCCAGCCTGACCCCCGGTTACGGGCCGCGGACGTTCGCGGAGGCGCTCGCCGCGGCCGACAGCAACCTCGAAGGCAAGCGATACCTGCTCGCGCGCGAGCCCGGCGACTGGCTGCGCATGGAAGGCGTCGCGCGTGCGCTGCTGGCGCGCGCCCGCCTTACGGCAAGCGCCGAAGACATGGCCGAGGCCAATCGCATCCTCGAGGAAGCGATCGCTTCGGCGCCCTGGCCGTCGGGCCCGACGCTCTCGCGGGCCGGTGCGGCCTTGCTCATCCACGATCTCGCCAATGTCGAAAAGGCCCTCGCCCGTTTCGACGAATCGGTGACCCCGCCCAATGTCGTCGATGCGGCCGACGCGCAGGGAATGCGCTGCGAAGTCGCCTTCGAGCGCGGCCGGATCGCGGAGGCCCAGCGTCTCTGTGCCGGCGGCGACGACCTTGGCCTGTCACTTCGCCGCGCCAACATGGCGCTCGCCGGGGGCGATCCTGCCGAGGCGGCCCGACTGGTCGAGATTGCCCTGCGCACGCCGCAGCAGAGCCCGTTCCAGCTGGCGCGCCTCATGCTCCAGCGCAGTGCCATTGCGCTGGGCGCGGGCGACTGGAAAGCGGCCGCCGCGTGGGCCCGCGCCGCCGACGCGCGGTTCCCCGGGTACTGGCTGGCCGAGGCATTCGTGGCGCAAGCGCTCGCGCTGGAAGGCGACACAGCGGGCGCGGAGGCGGCCTATCGCAAGGTGGCGGAGCGCACCGGCGATCCCGACGTCTACGGCGCGCTCGTCGTCCTGGCCGAGGCACGCGGGGACGAGGCGGCGAAGGCTCGCTACCTCGCAGGCGCGCGCAAGGGTTGGGAAGCGCGCGCGGCGGTGCTGCCGCAAACCTACGCCGGTCACTATGCCGAGCATCTCGCTCTGGCGGGCGATATCGACCGCGCCCTGACGATGGCCGAATCCGACTACGCCGTGCGCCCCTACCTCCAGCCGATGACCGACTACGTCTTCGTGCTTGGCGTGGCAGGCAAGCACGAGGCGATCGTGCGCGTGGTCGAAAAGGGCGAAGCGGCCGGCTTCCGTTCGGCGTCGCTCAAGCTTGCCAAGGCTGATGCCCTCGATGCGCTGGGCCGCACCGATGAAGCCGGGAAAGTCCGCAAGGAAGCGCTGGCGATCAATCCGCGGGTAACCGATCCGCGGCAGGCGTTTGTTCACTTCCGGCAAGACTAGGAACCGGCCACCGCCGGGCGACTAGAGACCCTGGCAGGCGTTCTGGTCGTTGGTGTCCAGGAACGGTGCGAACGGACAGTTGACGTAGCGCAGGCGCACGCCCGCTCCGACCGGGATCACGATCTGGTCGGCGCGGATATTGGCGGGCGCATTGGAGATCGAACCCACCCGCGCGGCCCCGTTGTGAACGCCCAGGAAGCTGATCATGTCGTCCTGGTCGATACCGTCGCCCGATACGCCGATACCGCCGACCAGCACGCCGCCCCGGTAGATCGGCACGCCGCCAGAGAAGATCTGGATCCCGTTGGCGAGCCGCCGCTGGTTGTTGGGCGCGGGCGGGATGAGGGTGCACTGCTGCGCCGTATCGTTGAACGGCTTTCCTTCGGTGAACAGCGCATGCTGCAGGACGTTGGACTTGATGAGCGCAACCTGCAGGCCGGTCGCGAACGGATTGAAGTCCTCGATCGGACGCGAGAAGGGGCCCTCGGGCCGTCCCGCTTCGCCATCGGGAAAGTGCGGGCGGGCGAGGTTGCCGATCGAACGCGCGCCGAACGCCCACTTGCCCGTCAGCGCCGTCTGGTCGTTGAAGAACGTGCGCGCCCGGGTGACGTAGCCGGCGACCTCGGCATCGGGATTGTCGATCAGCTGCTGGGCCGCAAACGGTCCCGAGAAGAACGTCACCGTCCTTGCCTTCTGGAGCGAGACGTCGGTCCCGAACAACGGTGCATCGGGCGCGCGCACGATGCCGAGCACGCTGCCGTTGGTATCGACCAGGCTGATGGTCACCTGCGCGCGGCTGTCGAGCGGGCGGCGGATCTGCGCGCGCGACCGGCTCATGATCCGGTAGGCTTCCTCGAGGATCGCGCGCGATTCGGCGGCCGTCAGCGGCTGAGCGACCGAGCCGGCATCGGTGCCGCCGCGGATCGGGTAGCGATTGCCGCCGCTTCCGTTCGACAGCACGAATGCGTCGGGAAAGGCGAACTCGGCCGAAGTGGCAAACCGGTATCCGCTGGCCTCGGTGCCATAGGGCGTCCCGGCGATGATCGGCCCGTTGTTGTATCCGGTGACCGCGACGAGCAGCCCGATCCGTCCCTGGATCGCGGCGAAATCGGTCTTGAGCGGGCTCAGGTCCGTCACCCGCATATCGCTGTAGCGTAGCGTCGCGCCATCGACCGTGATCTTGTCGGCGGTGATCGAATCGGGCGCAGCGAAGCCCTGCAGGCCTGCAAGCGCGATCGCCTCCTCGTCGTCTATCTGGAGGTCGACGACGTTGCTGTCGAAGGCATAGTCGCCGTCCGCCATCACGCCGATGCCGCCGACGAGGACGCCGTTCTTGTAGAGCGGGAAGCCGCCCGGGTCGGCGGCGAGACCCAGCGGCGCGCGCTTGGGTCCGATGAACGCCGCCGGCCCCCCGGCGGGCAGGAAGCGCGTGTTGAGATCGGAGCAGGGCAGCTGGCTGAACTGCACGCCCGACAGCGGCCCGCTTTCGAGCCCGACCGTGTTCGGTGCGGGCGGGAAATTCGACTGCACGATCATGCTCGCCGTGCGGCTCGAAAATGCGTTTCCGCCGCTCGAGAGATAGGCCCCGGTGAGCGCCTTGGAGATCGAGGCGATGACCGAGTCGACGTTGGTGCCCTGCAGGTCGACATCGACATCGTTGAGCACGCCGAGCGCGGTCAGCCGGCTCGTCAGCGATCGATTGATCGTGCCGTTCATCACGAACACGCCGAGCACGTTGCCGACCCGGTCGGTTACGGCGATCGTTGCGGGACGGCGGCGCGCGTCGGCTTCACCGGCAGCCTGGGCGATGATCCGCTGGACGTCGGCAACGCTCAGGGATTCCTGTGCCGGGGCCGAATAGAGCGTCGTCGGAGTCGCCGGCGGGGTCGGCGCCGGTCCCGCGGTCGCACCGCCGCCCGAGCCGCTGCCGCTGCCGCCGCCGCCGCACGAGCCGAGCAGCAGCAGCGCTATCGAAAGCGAAGCGACCCGGGGAGAGACCCTCATTGGAGAGCCTCGATGCTGCGCGCAGCCTGCCCGAGGGCCGAACGGAACCCGGCGGGATTGTAGCTTTCGGGGCTTTCCACCGCGCCATAGGCCCGGTTGACCGAGGCGCGGATACCCGCGGCGGCGCCCACGGTGATCCGGCCTTCGCGGACCATCGCGTTGAGCAGCGTATCGATCGCCATCACGGCCTGGGCCGAGCCGGCGTAGTCGGTGAAGCGCGGTGCGGTCGTGCGATCGGCGATCGCCGCGACTACGCGGAACGCGTCGTTGCCGCCGTATCCGCGCTGCGAAAGCGCGTCGGACAAGGCGCCCGCCGCGGCTTCCAGCCGCTGCGCAGCGGCCGCAACCTCGGCGCGGCCCTGGCCCATCGAACGATGGAACGCCGCCGTCGCTTCGTCGAACTTCGCGGCTTGCGCCGGTGCAAGCGTGCGCGCCGCGACCGACAGCATGATGATGTTCTCATCGTTGAAGGGCGGGGTGCCGAAGCGAATCGGCCGGCCCGGATTGGTCTCGAACGTCAGGCGGCGCTGCGGTCCGTCGGTGATCGCCCGGTGGCAGCTGTGGCAATCGAAGAAGAAGAATTCAGGGTAGAGGCCCTGGCTGTTGCGCGCGGGATCGCGGAACACCGCCATCTCGCGCCGCACGGCCTCGGCCTGGCCGACCGCCCAGAGCCGCACGCTCGACAGGTCGCCCTTGCGGCGCACGTAATCGGCATCGACGTCGTGATGCTGCTGAAGGGCGGAGAACAGGTCGAGCTCGAACGACAGGCGCGGGTGACCTGCGGCCATGACCCGGTGCGTGACGAACTGACCGGGCTCCGAGCCCGCGAAATGGCAGTCGAGGCACTGGCGCGCGCGGACCTGCGGATTTTCCAGCGGGACGAGGCCTGCGGCAAGGTTGCTCGCATGGTTGCCGCCGACGGTGTAGTGGGTCGCAAGCCAGCGCTCGGCCGGACCGTGGCATCCTTCGCAGCCGACTCCGTCGGACAGCTGGAACCGCGGACCGCGCGCTGCCGCCGGGGCAGGGGTCGCGTGGCACTGCAGGCATTCGCCCGATGACGTCGCCTCGATGCCCAGCGTCGCCGCGATCTGCCGACCGCGGAGCGAGCTTAGCACTGCATAGGCCCGGCTGTGCGCGCCCGAGGCGCTGCTCGGCTCCTGCCATGTCGCGATTTCGTCCTGCCGGACGACGGCACCGTTGCCTTCGGCGCGGCCGTGGCAGGTCGACCCCGCACAGCTCGCCACTCCGAGATACTGCCCGCCGGCTGCGTAGGCCGCGCCTGCGGCCATAAGGGCGCCGGCAAATGCCAGCGCCGTCGCGATGCCTGAAAGCGGACCCCTAACCGCTCTGGAAAGCACTAGTCGGTCTCCCCATCCCCTGGCAGGCACCCTGCCTCATCCGCGCCCCGCTCGCAATGGACTTGCCACAAATCGTCGTCGCCGACTCCAGCCGCGCCGGCTCGCCGCGTCGATGGCCGTTCCGTGGCCGTAGCCTTCATCCCTAACTCCTCGACGCGCGGGCCACGCCCCCGGGCTCTGCAGCCGGGGCCGTGATCGTGAACCAGTGGCGGGGGAGATCTGGCGCCTCCCTCTATGCGGCCCGTGTCGGCGGAGCGCTACTCCTCGGAAGCGATCATGGCCGACGACAACACGTCGAGCTGCGCGTTGCAGCCCATCTCGATGAGCGTGGCGGCGAGCGCCTCGGCATCCTCGGGGACAGGATCGAGCACCCGGAAGGTGATCTCGTTCGGCTTTCCGTCTCCGCCGGCGATGACGTATTTCGCCCCGTCGGTGATCGGAGCCTGCGACAGGTCCCATACGGTCAGCATGTCGCCATCGCCGAAGCTGGCGCGGCTGGCGACCTGCGACGGTCCGACGCCGATCGCGTATAGCTGCTCGCCCGCGGTGGCCGGACGCCACAGGCGGACTTCGGTCGGGTCTGCGAGGCACATCGGCCCGGCCTGGCGAACGTCGACGTACCACAGGTTCGGCCGCGTGACCGGTCCCGTGTTGCTGTCGCGCACGGCCCCGGTGCGCATCCGCTGTGCCGAGCGCTGGCGCGTGAGCAACGCAAAGGTGTTGCTCTTGTCGGCGCCCGTCTGCGTCGCGAGGGTATAGGATCCCGCGCCGCGCAGGACGCGGGTGCCCTTCTCGTCGAGCACGGTCAGGGTATCGCCCGCCTGCAGCACGATCTTGTCGGTCGGCCCGATCTTGCGCCCCACCGGATAGGTCTTGGCCGAAGGGCCGCTGGCAGCGACCACGACGCCGGCCAGAGCGGGTGATGCCGGCAACAGGGCCAGCAGGGCGGCCGCGATCGACGCGCCGACAAAGTTCTTACGAAAGGACATAGGCCCCCTCCTCGTTGAGGTTCCGGATGCGGTGTAGCAAATTTTCGATAGCAATGTCATTTCCATAGCGCTCCTGTAGAGCATTTATTCGGTTAACCGCCGCTTGCGCATCCGTGGGGGCGATCCCGATCGCTTCGCCCAGTTCCGCGCGGTCTTCTGCCGACCACTCCGGGGCGATGTCGAACACCTCGACGGGCTGCTTGCGTCCGCGCAGCACGATCCGGCCCATTGGTCGCCACCAGTCGAGCCCGCTGCGGCTGACCAGTTCGCGGCTGGCGAGCACCTTGGTGTGCATGCTCTTGTTCGCGGCCTCGAGTCGCGCGGCCGTGTTCATGCTGTCGCCGAGCGCGGTGTACTGGATCCGGTTTTCGCCGCCGAAGTTGCCGACGACCGCCTCGCCGAAATGCGCGCCCACGCGGGTCCGCCCGATCGGCGGAAGGTGCGGTTCGGCGGCGGCGACCTCGGACCGGAATTCCTCTCCCGCCAGCCAGATCGCGTGCGCGGCCCTGGCCGCGCGTTCGGCATCGTCGGGCCGCGCGATTGGCGCCCCCCAGAATGCGACCACCGCGTCGCCCACGAACTTGTCGAGCACGCCCCCGTTATCGAGCACCGCGTTGCTCAGCAGCGAGAGGTAGCGATTGACCAGCTTGGCCACCTGCTCCGGCTGGAGCGCGTGGCTCATCTTGGTGAACCCCTCAAGGTCGCTGAACACGACGCAGATGTCGCGCTTCTCGCCATGGAGCGCCAGGAGTTCGGGATGCTCGATGATCTCCTCGGCCATCTCGCGCGGCAGGTATTTGCCCAGCGCTCCTTGGGCGAAATTGCGCTGGACGGCGCCCGCGGTGCGCGCGGCCGAGGTGACCGCGGTGAAGGCCAGGATCCAGCCGATGACCCACCCCACCGCCGGCAGGCCGTAGGTATCAACCCCGCGGAACGCGAGCACGAACGGGACCCCGAGCATGACCACGAACTGCGCGCCGAGCAGCGCGTAGATCCGCCAGCTGCCCCACTCGAGCAGCCCGGTCAGCACCGCCATCATGACAAAGAGCAACGCGAAGGCCCAGAGCGTGATCGGCAGCGGCTTGGGCAATGCCTTGCGGTCGAGCATCTGCGCGATCATCGTCGCGTGGACCTGAAGACCCGGCGGCTCGATCGCGCCCGACCATTCGCTCAGCGAGGTCGACACCCGGTCGGTATCGACGATGTCGCCGCCGATGAGGACATAGCGTCCCTCGATCGCCGGCTTGAGGGCTTCGCGCAGGGCTGGGTCGGCCAGGGTCTGGATCGGCAGCGAAGTGAACTCGGGGATTTCTTCGGTGTTGCGCGTCAGGCGGTAGGCGATCGAGCCGGTGTACCCGGGAAGGGTGGAGGCTCCATCCCCGGCCTCCTCGATCATGCGCCGCCCCAGCACTGGCGGCAGGTCGTCGCGAATTTCGGGCCAGATGCGGGTGACATTGAACAGGTCGCTCAGGCGGACGCTCGCGGGCTTCGCATTGCTCCCTTCGAGCCGGGCGAGGAAAGCGTTGAGGTACTGCTCCTGCTCCCACTCGATGCTGCCCTCGTTGGTTGCCTGGTTGGCATAACCGACGGCCACTGGTGTCCGCATCGCCCGCAGCGCGGCGACCAGCTCGTCGTCTTCGTCCTGCGGCTGGTCGAACAGAATATCGATCCCGATCGCCTTGGCGCCCATCGTGTCGAGGTTCGCCAGCGCCCTGGCCAGCAATCCGCGGTCGAGCGGCGAACGCTTGCGCAGTTCCGCCAGGGTCTGGTCGTCATACACGACCATGACGACGCGCTGGTCCTGCTCGATCCGGTTCTTGTCGGCGACGAGATAGCTGCGGAAGTCGTACACCGCACGCTCGGCCGGGCTCACCACGGGCAGTTCGCTGTCCGGCGTGAAGCCCCAGCCGAAGCGCGCGACGATAAGGGCGATGAAAACGAGCACGCCGGTGAGGGCGAGCCGCCGCGGTCCGGCCTCGCGCACGTTGCGCCAGCCCTTCCGGAGTAGCCCGGTGGCCATTCCTTCGCTCATTCTCTGGTTCGCTTGGCTTGAAACGGCAGTCGCTCCCTGTCGCCGGTCAGGGCGAAATTCGCCCCATCGAGGGCGCGCGACGCAACTGCGCCGTCCACTTGGTCGGTAGCCAGCCTGTCACCGTTTGCCCTCCTCGAACAGCGATCCCGATCGTCCCCCGGCAAGCCTGCGCCATGCGGAGCCGCAGGGCAAGAGGTCGAAATCCGCCGGCCGCGCGCCGAATCGAACCGACGCTTGCCCGCGACGCGATTTTCGTCTGTCTTCCTGCAACAATAAGACAGTACGCGGGTCGAGTCGCGCCAATCCGGTGTCATATCCCAAGGGGGGGAAGATCAATGGCCGTTTCCGACCACGTCGATTTCAATCAGTTCATGGAAGGCGTGAAGCGCCGCAACTCGCACCAGCCGGAGTTCGTCCAGGCGGTGCAGGAAGTCGCCGAGGACATCTTCGACTTCATCCAGGACAAGGAAGCGTACCACGAAGCGCAGATCCTGCGCCGTATCGCCGAGCCCGACCGGGTCGTGTCCTTCCGCGTCTGCTGGGAAGACGACAACGGCAACATTCGCGTCCAGCGCGGCTGGCGCGTGCAGAACAACAACGCGATCGGCCCGTACAAGGGCGGCATCCGCTTCCACCCCTCGGTGACCGAAAGCGTGCTCAAGTTCCTCGCCTTCGAGCAGACCTTCAAGAATGCGCTCACCGGCTTGCCGATGGGCGGCGGCAAGGGCGGCTCCAACTTCAATCCCAAGGGCAAGAGCGTGCGCGAGATCATGCGCTTCTGCCAGAGCTTCATGACCGAGCTCTATCGCCACATCGGTGCCGACGTCGACGTGCCGGCAGGCGACATCGGCGTGGGCGGGCGCGAGATCGGCTACATGTTCGGCCAGTACAAGCGCATCACCAACCAGTTCACCGGGGTGCTGACCGGCAAGGGCCTCGAATGGGGCGGCTCGCTGATCCGCACCGAGGCGACCGGCTACGGGGCGGTCTATTTCCTCGCCAACATGCTGGCGACCAAGGGGCAGGACCTGACCGGCAAGACCGCGGTCATCTCGGGTTCGGGCAATGTCGCCACCCACGCGGCGGAAAAGATCGTCCAGCTCGGCGGGAAGGTCCTGACGCTGTCCGATTCGGGCGGCTTCATCCACGATCCCGACGGCATCGACCAGGAGAAGATCGACTGGGTGAAAACCCACAAGACCCACCGCCGCGGACGGATCGAGGACTACGTGAACGAGTTCAAGGGCGCCAGCTTCCACGCGGGCAAGACCCCGTGGGGCGTCAAGTGCGACGTCGCCATGCCCTGCGCGACGCAGAACGAACTCCTTGGCGAAGATGCCAAGACGCTCGTCGCCAATGGCTGCATCGCGGTCAGCGAGGGCGCCAACATGCCGACCGATCTCGCCGGCGTGCACGTGTTCAAGGACGCCAGGATCCTGTTTGCGCCGGGCAAGGCATCGAACGCGGGCGGCGTGGCGGTGTCGGGCCTCGAGATGAGCCAGAACTCCGAACGCCGCGCGTGGAAGGAGGAAGAGCTCCAGCAGATGCTCAAGGACATCATGAGCGGCATCCACGCCACTTGCCAGCGCTACGGAGACCAGGGCGGCGGTTATATCGACTACGTGAAGGGTGCGAACATCGGCGGCTTCAAGAAGGTGGCCGACGCGATGCTGGCGTTCGGGGTGGTCTGACGCGGGCCTGTCAGCGGCGGCTCATTCTCGATGACGGAAGTCCGGCCCGATCTGACGGGAGGACAACGCTTGCCGAAATCTATCTTCGCCGCGGCCGCCGCGGTGCTCTTCGCCCTGTCGTCTCCAGCGCTGGCCGCGCCTGGTGACATGAGCGTGGGGACGTTCCTTGCCAAGGCGGAAGCGCTGAAGAAGAAAGGACCGCTTGCCCTGATGTCGAGCGACGTCGGGCTGCTGAAAGGCGAGGTCCAGGCAAGCGGGCAGAGCTATCGCGAACGGATCAAGGCCGACAAGGCTGCGGGCAGGAAGCCGCACAGCTGCCCGCCCGAAAAGGCGAGCATGAATTCGGACGACCTGCTCGCGCACTTGCGCTCATATCCGGGAGCTTCGCGGAAGAGCGTCACCATCAGACAGGCGTTTTCCGACCTGATGAAGTCGCGCTATCCCTGCAGCTGAAATCGCAGTCTGCCGTCTAGAGAACTCCGAGCGCGACCGTCGCGACGATGAATATCGCGAGGCTGGCAAAAGCGAAAATGTAGAGCAAGGGCAGGCGGACCATCAGGCCGCCCCAACCGAGTTCGTAGGCACCCTTCAACTGTGCGGCCATGTGGACGAGCAGGACCAGCCCGGCGATCGGCCCGACCGTCGCCGCCGCGCTCCACGCCGCCGCCCCCGCGACGATCGCAAGCAGCATCAGCGCGAATGCCAGCGAATAGGTCACGAAGACGGTGTGGTCGTAGAACCGGTATCGGCGGCTGAAGGGAAACAGCAGCCAGACGAACGGGACGCTGATCGGGATCAGCAGCCAGCCGAACTTGTAGGCGGTGTTCTGCAGCTTGTAGGCCAGTAACTGGGGGTTCTGCTTGGCCTTCTTCCAGGCCTTGTTGAGGGGGTCGTCGGGCGGCTGCTTCGCGGTGCCTTCGACCTTGGGGGCAAGCCGGACATCGGTTTCGGCGATGCGATTGTCGGACGCTTCCCGGATCAGCTCCGCCGATAACCCGTTTTCCTTGATCTCGCGCAGCAACTCCAGCTCGCGGGTGGCGCTTGCGATCTTGTCGGCCCGCTCCTCTCTTCCGGATGCGGACGAGGGGGCGTCCGTCTCGAGGCGGGCGAGTTCCCCTTCGACCCGCGCGATTTCCTGATCGATGTTGCTGTTGGCGGAAATGTCGCCGAACGCCACCGCGCCGCCGGCGAGCGAAACCGACGCGAAGGCCAGCAGCACCATGAACAGGAACAAGGCGATCGGGCTGATGTAGCTCGCGCGCTTGCCCCGTACGTACTCGCGGGTGAGCTTGCCGGGGCGGAACAGCAGCATCGGCAGCGTACGCCATGCCTTGCCTTCGAAATGCAGGACGCCGTGCACCAGGTCGTGCAGGAACGCGCTGATCGTGCGATGGACGTGTCCCCGTTGACCGCACTGGTGGCAGTGCGGGCCGACCAGTTCGGTCCCGCAATTGAGGCAGTAGGTCTCGTGCGTATGGCCGTCGGTCCCGGGCGACGATTCCCCGGCGTGCGGTTCGACCGACCGGGCGACGAGCGCACCGTCCGCCAATCCGCCCGCGATTTCGCTCACGTCACTCATCGGATACCCCCAAGCGGTTCATAGCCGCGGGAGACCCAACGAAAAAGGGCCGCGAAACCGCGGCCCTTTCTGCATCCGGTTTACGGCGGGTTCAGCCGTCGTAATCGCCGCCGACCGAGGTCTGGCGGGCAGGCGCGGCGGCGGTGATCCGCAGAGCCTCTGCCGACTGGCTGAGGCTGCCGATCTCGTCGGCCTCGTCCTCGTCGTCGGGAAGAATCTTCTGCAGGCCGACCACGACCGATTCGTGCAGGTCCTTGGGGCCCACGGTCTCCTCGGCGATCTCGCGCAGGGCGACGACGGGGTTCTTGTCGCGGTCCCGATCGATGGTCAGCTCGGCGCCGCCCGAAATCTCTCGCGCGCGCTGCGCGGCAAGCAGGACGAGATCGAAACGGTTGGGGACCTTGTCGACGCAATCTTCGACGGTAACGCGCGCCATGTGGCACTCCGGTAAACTAGGGTGTCGGGAAAGCGCGCCAACTAGGGCGGGCGGCTCGCCAAGTCAAGGAAATGCCACTAGGCGTCCCCCACATGACGTTCGAGGAACCGCCGCCGTTCACCGTCGAGGCGCAGGGCCAGACGCTGACCTTCCATCCGGGCGGCCGCGAAAGGCTCGAGGCGTTGCTCGGCCTGATCGAAAGCGCACGCCAGTCGATCCGGATGTGCTTCTACATATTCGCGGAGGATGCGAGCGGAACGGCGGTACGCGATGCGCTGACCGCCGCGGCGCGGCGCGGGGTTGCGGTCGACCTCCTGCTCGACGGGTTCGGCGCCGATGCGCGTGAAGCCTTCTTCGCGCCCATGAAGGAAGCAGGCGGCAGCTTTTCGTGCTTCTCGGCGAAGTGGAGCCAGCGCTACCTGATCCGCAACCATCAGAAGATCGTCGTCGTCGACGACCGGGTGGCGATGATCGGCGGGTTCAACGTCGAAGACAGCTATTTCGAATCGCCCGACGAGCAGGGCTGGATGGACCTGGGCGTGGTCATCGAGGGCTCGATCGTCGGCGACCTGTCGCGCTGGTACGACCAGCTCGACGCATGGACCCACCACCCGCGGCCGAGCTGGCGCGCGGTCCGGCGCATGGTGCGCGAGTGGGATCCGGGAAAGGGGCCGGCACAAGTCCTCATCGGAGGGCCGACACGGGGACTTTCGAGCTGGGCGCGCTGCGTGCGCGCGGACCTGACGGGCGCGCGCAGGGTCGACATGATCATGGCCTATTTCTCGCCTTCGTGGCGCAGCTTGCGGGCGATCGCGACGGTCGCGCGGCGCGACGGCGCGCGGCTGGTGATGGCGGGCAAGAGCGACAACGGTGCGACGATCGGCGCCACCCGCGCGCTCTACACCTACCTCCTCAAGCGGCGCACGAAGATCTGGGAGTTCATGGCGACCAAGCTCCACACCAAGCTGATCGTCATCGACGACAAATGCTACATCGGCAGCGCCAATTTCGACATGCGCAGCCTCTACCTCAATCTCGAGGTCATGCTCCGGATCGAGGATGCAGGCCTTGCCGAGCGGCTGCGCGAGTTCATCGACCGGCACATACCGGCCTCGGTGCACGTCACTCCCAGCGTGCACAAGAAGCGCGCCAACCCGCTCAACTGGTTGCGCTGGAAAGCCTCTTGGTTCCTCGTCGCGGTGGTCGACTATACGGTCAGCAGGCGATTGAACCTCGGCCTCTAGGGCTCTCTCAGTCGTATCCGCCGTATCCCCGCGTGTCGTCGGCGAGGTCGGAGAAGCGGGTGATCTTGGGCTCGAACTTCAGCCGCACCTTGCCGGTCGCGCCGTGGCGCTGCTTGGCGATGATCAGTTCCGCAAGGCCGTGCACCCGCTCCATCTCGGCGGCCCAGGCGTTGTGCGCATCGTGGGTCTTGGCGTCGTCGTCGGCCTGGGGGACCTTGGGCTCGCGCGCGGCGACGTAATAGTCCTCGCGATAGACGAACCAGACCATGTCGGCGTCCTGCTCGATCGAGCCCGATTCGCGCAGGTCCGACAGCATCGGGCGCTTGTCCTCGCGCTGTTCGACCGCGCGGCTGAGCTGCGACAGCGCAATCACCGGCAGTTCGAGTTCCTTGGCGAGGGTCTTCAGGCCGCGGCTGATCTCCGAAATCTCGTTGACGCGGTTGTCGTTGGCGCGGCCGGTGCCCTGGAGCAGCTGGAGGTAGTCGACCACGATCAGCCCGATGTCGTGCTTGCGCTTCAAGCGCCGCGCGCGGGTGCGCAGCGCGGCGATGCTGAGCGCGGGCGTATCGTCGATGTAGAGCGGCAGTTCGGCGAGCTTCTGGCTTGCGAACGAGAGCTGCTGGAACTCCTCGCGGCTGAGCTTGCCCATGCGCAGCGCTTCGGACGAGATCGCGGCGGTCTCGGCAAGGATGCGGGTCGCGAGCTGGTCGGCGCTCATTTCCAGGCTGAAGAAGGCGACGCCCGCGCCCACGCTCGCCTTTTCGTCGATCCCGTCGCGCCGGTCGCGCAGGAGGCGCTCGGCGCAGTTGAAGGCGATGTTGGTCGCCAGCGAGGTCTTGCCCATGCCCGGACGCCCGGCGAGGATGATGAGGTCGGAATCGTGCAGGCCGCCGATCTTGTCGTTGATAGACACGAACCCGGTGGTCGTGCCCGCGATGTGGCCGCCGGATCCGATTGCCTTCTCGATCTGGCGCAGCGCCTTGGTCGTCGCCATGCCGAAGCTCGAGGCTTCCGAATTGCTCGCGGCGCCCTCGGCCACCTCGAACAGCGCGGCCTCGGCAGCCTCGATCTGCTCCATCGGCGCGACCGATTCGGAGGTGTCGAGAGCGTTCTCGACCAGGGTGCGGCCGACGCTGACCAGCTCGCGCAGCAGGGCGAGATCGTAGATCTGCTCGGCCAGTTCGCGCGGGGCGAGCAGACCCTGCCCGTCCGCGGTGAGCCGCGCGAGATAAGTGATCCCGCCCAGTTCCTTGAGCGCTTCGTCGGCCTCGAAATAGGGCTTCAGGGTGACCGGCGTGACCACCGCGTTCCGGTCGAGCAGGGTCAGCACGCGCTCGTACACCCGCTGGTGCACGGGTTCGAAGAAGTGCTGCGGACGCAGCGGTGTGGGCAGCTCCTCCAGCACCCGGTTGTCGATCAGCACCGCGCCGAGGAACGCGGCCTCCGCCTCGATATTGGCGGGCAGCGCGCGGATGACGGGCGAATCGGGTGCGGTCCCCGGGCGGAGAAGGAGGTCGGTGTCGGCCATGCGCGTGCAATGCGCGCTGGCACGGCATGGGCGCAAGGGCGGCGTTGCAACAGGTGGCTGTGGATAGCGGGGACGGTTTGCTTATACGCTTGCCCCGGCCCCTTCGCATCTGCGAAAGACGCCTCCGCCATGGCCGAATACCGCATCGCGAAAATTGCGCTCGACGAGGACACGATCCTCTGGCGCAACGCGGACGTCGAACAGGAGCGCCGGGTCGCGATCTACGACCTGATCGAGGAAAACCTGTTCAAGCCACTGCGCGCGGTCGAAGCCGGGCATCACGGTCCCTACGACCTGAGGCTTGCGGTCCATGAAGGGCGCCTCGTGCTGACAATCGGCGACATGGACGGGCACGACCTGGAAACGCTGGTGCTGGGCCTTGCGCGCTTCCGCCGGCCGATCCGCGATTATTTCGCGATCTGCGACAGCTATTACCAAGCGATCCGCAAGGCGACCGCGGCAGAGATCGAGACGATCGACATGGCCCGCCGGGCGATCCACAACGATGCGGCCGACCTGTTGCTCGAACGGCTCGACGGAAAGGTCGAGACCGATCATCCTACCGCACGGCGCTTGTTCACCCTGATCTGCGTGCTCCATATCAAGGGCTGAGAACAGGGGTCGCGATTCGTGGGCAGGAAACGGAAGGGCATCGGTTGGCGCGCGCGTGCGCTCGCAGCGCTCGTGCTGGCCGCCGTGCTCCTGGGAGCGTGGGGCTGGTGGGAACTGCGCCACTGGACCCCGTCGCAGGACGCGTATCCCCATCAAGGCGCGGAGATAGCGGCCCGCGACGGTAACGTGCGCTTCGGGACCCTCGCGGCGCTCGGCGCGCGGTTCGTCTATCTCGATGCGAGCGACGGCGTGCGCCGCGACCCGGCCTTTGCCGCCAATCTGGCCGCGGCCCGCGAGGCGGGGCTGGAGGTCGGTGCGGTCCACCGGTTCGATCCCTGCACGATGGCCGACGGCCAGAGCGCCAGCTTCGTCGTGCTGGTGCCCCGTGGCGGCGACCTGCTGCCTCCCGCGATCGCGCTCGACGAGACGGCCGACGAGTGCCCTGTGCCGGTCGGCGAGGCCGAGGTCGAAAGCGAACTGATGACGCTGATCAACCAGGTCGAGGCCCACGCCGGAAAGCCCGCGATCCTCAAGGTTTCGAAGGCGTTCGAGGACCGCTACCACCTGGCCGGGCGGATCGAACGGCACCTGTGGGTGGTGGGTACCTGGCGCGAGCCGACCTATGCGGGCCGCCCCTGGCTGATGTGGACGGCGAACGAGGGCTTGTGGGGCGATGCCTCGGAAGCGCCGCTGCGCTGGGTGGTGATGCGCCAGTAGCGCGCACGCCCGCGCCTATTGACGGCGGGCATGGCTGGATCAACGAAGCCCCTTCGACAACCTCGTGAAAAGCGGGATAGGAAGCGCCGATGACGATCACCGACGATGACCTGATCGCCGCCGCGCGGGCTGCCGCGGACCGGTCCTACTCGCCCTATTCCAACTTCGCGGTCGGCGCGGCGTTGCTCTTTGCCGACGGGTCGGTGGTGACCGGCACGAACGTCGAGAACGCGAGCTACGGCCTTGCCCTCTGCGCCGAGACGGTCGCGGTGGCGAAGGCGATGGCGGACGGCGTTCGCGGCGGGCTCGTCAGGGTCGCGGTGACGGGGCCGGGCGTCGACGTGATCACGCCGTGCGGCCGGTGCCGCCAGGTCCTCAACGAACTCGCCCAGCTCGGCGGGACGGATCCCGAGGTCCTCTGCGTCGGCCCGGACGAGGTTCGGCGCACCACGATGTCGGCGCTGCTGCCCGACGCTTTCGGTCCGGCGAGCCTCGCGTGATCGACCGCAGGGGAGCCATCGGCGGCATCGGCGCGCTCGCGGCAGTTCCGCTGGCGAGCGTCGCCGACGCGCGGTCCACCGGCAAGCCGCCATTCCTCAACCCAGGCGACACCGTCGCCGTCGTCGCCCCGGCGAGCGCCGTAGGGTCCGACGACGGGCTCGACCGGGCGGAGTACTGGCTGCGCTCGATGGGCCTCGTGCCGAAGTTCGGTCCGCATGTCGGCGATCGCCACGGCTACCTCGCGGGCACCGATGCCGACCGTGCGGCGGACCTCAACGCGGCGTATCGCGATCCGGATGTGAAGGCGGTCTTCGCAGTGCGCGGCGGCTGGGGCGCGGCGCGTATCCTGCCCCTGCTCGACTGGGATGCGATCCGAAACAATCCGAAGCTCCTCATCGGGTACAGCGACGTGACGGCGCTTCACCTCGCATTCGCGGTTCGGGCTGGCTACGCGACGATCCACGGCGGCAACGCGACCAGCGGATGGTACAAGCAGGGCTGGGAGAGCCTGTGGCACCTCGCCTTTGCCGGTGCGCGCCCGGTTCTCGGTGGGATGGAGACCGAGGCAGAAACCAGTCGGCCGGGCCGCACGATCACCGGGGGCAAGGCGCGCGGACGGCTGCTGGGCGGCAACATGACCATCCTGTCGACCCTGATGGGCACGCCTTGGGTGCCCGACTTCGACGGCGCGGTGCTGTTCCTCGAGGATATCAACGAAGCCGAATACCGCATGGACCGCATGTTCCAGCAACTGCGGCTCGCTGGGGTACTCGACGGGCTGGCCGGAGTGGTCTTCGGCCAGTGCACCCGCTGCGCCTCGACCGAACCCGACTACGACGGTTTCACCGTCGACCAGGTGGTCGACCAGTATCTCGCGCCCCTCGGCGTGCCCGCGTTCACGGGTGCGAACATCGGCCACGTGGCGAACCAGCTCAGCCTGCCGTCGGGTGCCGAGGTCGAACTGGATGCCGATGCAAGGACGATCAAGGTTCTGAAACCGATCGTGGGATGACCGGTTACGGCGGGCAGTTGGGGCAGCCTTCGTAGATCCGCACCTGCTGCCAATCGGTCCAATCGCCGTCGAGGCGAGCGGGCGCGTTCCAGTAGACGCCCATCTGGTCGGCGTTCGGACCGAAAAGGCGTCCGCGCAGCTCTCCGGTGCGCGGTGCGCCCGCCACGGTCAGCTTGGCGACGAAGGAGCCGTCGGGCTGCAGCGTTGCGGGTTCGATCGTCCCGGATTCGAGCGGACCTTCCGCGTGGAACCCGCCGCCGTCATGGTATGCGGTGACTTGCCCAATGACGGTGCGGTTTGCGAAATCCACCCGAAGGACGTTGCGCCCCCCTCCCGGTCCCACGAAGTCCAGGCCGCCCGTGGTCGGCAGTCGCCCGGCCGGAACCGGAAGCCCGAAGATGGCGCGTCCGTAGACGAAGGGCTTCGCGCCCTCGGCGGATTGCCAATAGAGGTCGCCCACGCTTCCGACGCGTTCGAAGAGCGTCACGGATGCGGGGACCGTGGATCCGTCGGACAGGACGATCGAGAACGCCGCGGCGTTGCTTTGCTTGCCGAAAGTATAGACGAGGCGCCCGCTCCCGAGATCGACAAGGTTGATGCGGTAGGTCTTGTCGGGTTGGGACCATTCGAAGCCCGCCTTTTCGCCGGCCTGCGCAAACACGGTCGGCGCGCGTTCGGACGAGATGTATTGCCAGCCGATGAGGCCAAACGTCGCGCTCGATTGCAGGGCGAAGGGTGCCGGAGGCAGGGTGTTGGAGCCCTGGGACGCTCCGGCAGTGCCCGTGCCGCCGCTCGACGTCGCGACCGGGGTCGGCGTTGGGGCCGAACTGTCCCCGCCGCATCCCGCGAGCGTGCACAGCGCGATGCCGACCGCTGCTATGCCGGTCGTCCTGAAACTGGTCATTCTGCCCTCCGGTACGTCACTGGCGAAAGGCATGCGCCAGGTCGGAGAGGGTGACCATGATGGGAAGCTGATGATTTGCCGATGATCGCGGCCGGCCCGCGGATGGATGGCGGCGGGCGGTTTCAGTCCTCGCGGCAGCGGACCCAGCGCCGCTTGCCCAGCCACTGGACTGACCCGTCATAGAAGCGGCCGTTGGCCCTGGTCCGCACGGTCGCAAGCGTCTTCATCGCCTCCGGATCGGTGAGGACCAGCCGCATTTCCTTGTCGTCGAGCCACCACTGGGGGGCCTGCGCGGTGATCGACTTTCCCTTGGCGGACAGGCGAGTGGCGACGACCGGCGCCCCCGGCACGTGCCCGAAGCCGACCGAAATGACGAGGTCGCTACCATCGGCGGTGCGGCACTGGAGGCCGCCCGTGGCGTGGGCCGGCGCGGCGATGCCCAGCACCGCCAAAATCGAACCTGCGATCAGTAATTTGCGCATGGGCTCCAACTGGCGCCCGGCGAATGAATCCGCGCTTGCCGGATCACGCGTCCTTGTCGTCGAGCCATTCGAGCAGGCTGGCCAGGCAGTCGCGGGCCAGCATCTTGGAGCGTTCCGGGCTCCAGCCCTGATCGGGATCGGGCAGGTCGTCGTTGTCCTTGAACGGCATCTCGAGGGTCATCGAGCAGGCACCGAAGCGCTCGGCGAGCTGGTTGGTGCTCATCGAGAGGTTGGCCGTGCCGGGCTTCGACTTGGGATATCCCTTCGCGGTCTGGAAGTCGGGCGTCCGGCGGGCGAGGATGCGCTCGAACCGGTAGAACTTCTCGCCCAGCGCGTCGGTCCACGAGGGGATGCCTTCGAACCCGGCCAGGAACACGGCCGGGATCGCCTCGTCGCCGTGAACGTCCATCGCGAAGTCGACCCCGGTCGCGTCCATCGCAGTGCGGACCGCGAGCACCTCGGGAGATTTCTCGGGCGTCGGCTCGTGCCATTCGCGGTTGAGGTTGGTCCCGACGGCGTTGGTGCGCAGATGGCCGCGGCGGCTGCCGTCGGGGTTCATGTTGGGCACGACATGGAAGCGGCACTTCTGCCGCAGAGCGCGCGCGACGGGGTCGGCGGGGTCGGTCAGACACTCGATCGCACCTTCCATCCACCATTCCGCCATGCTCTCGCCCGGATGCTGGCGGGCATAGAGCCAGACCTGCACGGTGCCTTCGCCCATCTCGAGGCAGTCGATCGGCTGCCCGTCGAGCGTGCGCCCGAGGTGCCGATAGCTGACGCCGTCGCTGGCCGCGGCCTCGGCCACGAGGTCGTGGTGCCGCTCCATCGAGTAGGGCGCGAAATAGGCGAACCAGGCCACGTCGCTCGCAGGCGTGTGGCGGATCGTCAACGTGCCGCCGTTCTCGGCCTTGTCGTACGTCGTCTCGGCCCGGCCCCAGAAGTCGCGATCTTCCGAAACGCAGGCGCGGTAGCCCGGCCAGCCTTCGGGATAGGCCGAGGTCCCGAGATCGCCGATCTTGAGCACGAGTTCTCGGCCCCCTGCGCCGGTGACGCGGAAATGAAACCACTGGCGGAACTCGGATCTGTGGTCGGCCGGGATCGCAAGGTGCGCGGTGGCTCCTTCGATCCTGATGATTTCGATGTTGCCGCTGTCGAATTCAGCGTCGATGGCGATGTCGGGATTCGTCGGTTCTGCACTCATCGCGCCCCGATAGTCGCTCCCGATTCCCCTGGGAAGCCGGAGAACAGCCGATCCGCCATTTCACCCGCAAGCGCGCGGGTCTGCGCGTCCTTGGACTTGGCGCGGGGGCTCGCTTCGGCGCGGCCTTCCCATGCGTGCGCGCCGCCTTCGCCGACGATCGTTACGCCAAGCCGGCTGTCGAGCACTTCGCCCGAACGCCCTCCGCCTAGGTTGATGCCGAGGCCGACGCCGAGATCGACGCCGCTGCGCCGACGACCATACCATCCGCCGCCCGAGCCGACGCCCACGCCGACGCTGACCCCGGTGCGGGAACGCGCCGCCTCGCTGCGGACGACTTCCTGGTCGAGCGAGACCATGGCCACGCGCGGGGCATCGGCGACGACCGTGAAGCCTTGCCGGGTCAGCGCTCCGGCGACCGCATCGAGCCAGATCTGGGTCTCGAGCGTGCCGGCTTCGAGCCCCGCGCCGGCGCGCACCGCGATCGGGCCCGGCGCGGCGGAAGCAAGCGATTCCGCATTGTGAAAGCGCGTCACCGCCACATCCGTGGCCGCCGCGGGTACGGCGAGCGCAAGCGCTGCCAGCGGGAGGAAAGCCTTCATCATCGCGTGTCTCTTCGAAAAAGCCCCAGTAATTTCACCGGAATAGCGCAGAGTGCATGGCCCGTCGATGAATGGACCGTCTCTGAAAAGACACCGGTGAGAACGAAATGTTTACCATGTTCCACCCAGACACGCAGCATGGCCCAGACCCGCGCGAAGCTCGCCCATCCCGTTCTCGTCACCGGCGGCGCCGGCTATATCGGCAGCCACGCCGTACTTGCGTTGCGCGATGCCGGCTTCCCGGTCGCCGTGATCGACAACCTGACGACCGGCTTCCGCTTTGCTGTGCCCAACGACGTTCCGTTCTTTCATGGCGACATCGAGGATGCCGAGCTCCTCGCACGGATATTCGAAAGCCAGGGGACGCGCGCGGTGATGCATTTCGCCGGCTCGATCGTGGTGCCGGAGTCGGTCGAGAACCCGCTGAAATACTACCACAACAACACCGCGAAGAGCCGTGTGCTGATCGATGCCGCGGTCACCGCGGGCGTGCCGCATTTCATCTTCTCGAGCACCGCAGCAACGTATGGCGTGCCCGATGTCGAGCGGGTGTCGGAAGACTGCCCGCAGGTGCCGATCAATCCCTACGGATGGTCCAAGCTGATGACCGAGCAAATGCTGTCGGACACGGCCGCCGCCCATGCGATGAATTTTTGCGCTCTGCGCTACTTCAACGTCGCGGGCGCGGACCCGCAGGGCCGGACCGGCCAGTCGACCGCCGGGGCGACCCATCTGATCAAGGTCGCGGTCGAAGCCGTGCTCGGCAAGCGCGACCATGTCGCGGTGTTCGGCACCGACTTTGCCACGCCGGACGGAACCGGAGTGCGCGATTACATCCACGTGTCCGATCTTGCCTCGGCGCACGTTCTGGCGCTCGAGGCGCTGATCGCCGATCCCGCCAAGTCGCTGGCGATGAACTGCGGCTACGGCCAGGGTTTCTCGGTGATGGAAGTGCTCGACGCGGTCGACCGCGTAACCGGTGGATCGCTGGTTCGCAGGCTCGAGCCGCGCCGCGCGGGCGATCCGGGTTGCCTGGTTTCGGATAACGCGCGGATCATGGCGACGCTGCCGTGGAAGCCTGCACACGCGGACCTCGACACGATCGTCGCCCATGCTCTCGCGTGGGAAGAGAAGTTGGGCTCGATCCGCGAAGAGTCGGCCTGGGCGGCGTAACGGCGATCCCGCCCTTGACGCGAATCGCGCCTCCCACTAGTGGCGCGGCTTGCTTTTACCGGCATCGGGGCCATCTCCGGTGCCGTATCTATTTCAAGGCCATGTCATGAAGATCCGCAACAGCCTCAAGTCCCTCAAGGACCGTCACCGGGATTGCCGGGTGATCCGTCGCCGCGGCCGCACCTATGTGATCAACAAGACCAACCGCCGCTTCAAGGCCCGCCAGGGCTGATGATCGGCGCGCCGCGGCTCGTCCGCGGATGTTCGCAAGTAGAGGGCCCTCGCGGAAGCGGGGGCTTTTTGCGTGCCTGACGTAGACGCGGTCGTCTTCGATGTCGGACGGGTCCTGATCCAGTGGAACCTGCGGGCGCTGTTCGGCAAGCTGATCTCCGACCGGGACGAGCTGGACTGGTTCCTCGCCCACGTCGTGACCGAGGAATGGCACTTCCAGCACGACGAGGGCCGCCCGCTTGCCGAGATGGTGCCCGAGTGCAAGGCCCAGTTTCCCGCCTATGCGGACCTGATCGACGCTTACGAATCGCGCTTCCTCGAGACGATCCCGGGTGCCGTGCCGGGCAGCGTGGGCCTTGTCGAAAAGCTCGCCGCACGCGGCATCCCGCTCTACGCGATCACCAATTTCGGGGCCGAGTTCTGGGCGCAATTCCGTCCGACTTTCCCGCCGCTCGATCACATGCGCGACATCGTCGTGTCGGGCATCGAGAAGCTGGCCAAGCCCGATCCGGCGATATTCGACCTCGCGGCCAGACGCTTCGGTCATCCGCCTGAAGGAATGCTGTTTGTCGACGACAACGCCGACAACATCGCCGCGGCGCGAGAGCTGGGCTGGCACGTTCACCATTTCGTGGATGCGGGCGGGCTGGAGGCCGATCTCCTTCGGCGCGGCCTGATCTGAAACTGACCAAAAAAGGCCCCGGCATCGCTGCCGGGGCCTGCAAGTTCCACCCTGGGGTCGGAGAGGACTGGGTGGTCGGGAACGGTTTACTTGCCGTTGCAGCGGGCGAGCTCTTCGGCCTCGAACGCCTTGCCGCCGGCAGTGAACGCGGTCAGCGGTCCGACTTCCTTGGCGAGCCGGGCACAGACGATGGCCGGACGGCTGCTTGCCTCGCCGGCAGTGCAGACGGTCTCGGTGCACTTCCACACCATGCCACTGGCAATCGGACGGGCTTTGCCTTCGGCGACGGTCGTCACCTCGGCACGGTAGAACGGCACGCTGGCCGCCTCTGCCGGGCTGGGCGTGAGCGCAACGCCAAAGGTCAGCGTGGTATAGGCGAGCGCGGCCACGACGGCAGCCGGCTTGAACGAGCTGGGGAGGGTGAGGGTCATGATCGCAATCCTTTTCATCGAGCGGTTCAGCGGGTAGTCAGTTGCGAATCGAATACCCGTTGCGAATCAATACCTATCTAACTAGATTGCAGGTTGCAACCTAAAACTTATTTTTTGCCGTTTGAGGGCGTTTCCGTTACGGCTACAAGACTGCGACACGAGAGGATGACGATGGGCGACCTGCGCGAACCGCTGAACGAACTCACCGCCTGCGGGCTGCCCGAGGCGCTCGAGGTCATGGGCGAGCGATGGAGCTTCATGATCCTGCGCGCCAGCTTCAACGGGCTGCATCATTTCGAGGAGTTCCTGAGCGAACTCGGCATCGCGCGGAACATCCTGTCCAACCGCCTCGCCAAGCTGGTCGAGCACGGCATTCTCGATCGTCAGCCCTGCGCGGACGACCGCCGCCGGATCGAGTATCGCCTGACCGCAAAGGGTTTCGATCTCCTGCCTACCATGGTGGCGCTGCGTCAGTGGGGTCAGAAGTATGGCAGCGAAGTCGTCGAGGACCCGGTGTTGGTCGACGAGGAAGACCGGCTTCCGATCGGGCCGACCTCGATCCTCTCGCACGACGGGAGGATTTTGGGACCCAAGGACCTTCGTTTCGTGAAGCGCGGCGACCTTGGTCTGCGCGCCGACGGCACGCGTGCCAAACCGGCTGCCGGTTTCGACCGCGCTAGCGGCGACGGCTTCCCTCGGATTGCGGCGGTCCGCTGAGCGGAGCGACCCGCACCCCCGACGGGCGCTACATCGTCGTGCGCGGCCGACTGTGGCGCGCAAGCAATCCCGAACTCGAACCCGGCGAGCGCGAACGGCTCGTCCACGAGCTGATGGATGCGCGCCGGGCCGTTCGCGCTGCTCGCGCCGATCCAGACGCGCTCAGGCTTGCCCGTTCGAGGGTCCACGCGGCCAAGGCCGCCCTCGGCGAGCGCGGACCGGTCTGGTGGAGCGATGGTGCGCCCGATTTCAATCGTCACCTCGCCAGGAACACCCCCTACGCCGACTGGTGGGCATCGAACCAGAGCTCCGGAAGCGACGAGCGCTGAAGCGCATTCAGCCGCGGTCGCGCTCATAGCTGATGCGGATCCGGACCCATGACCCCACGAGCACGCGTCCGCCGACCTGAGCCGGACGCACGCGGAATTGCCACGACGCCGCCAGCACTGCGCGGCCCATCTGCGACCCGCTCGGCCATTCGTCGACCAGCTCGCAATCCTCGACCCGAAAATCGGGGACGGTCCGGCAATTGATCAGCGCCCACCCGGGGCCGCCGGCAGTGGACAGATAGCCGCGCAGTTCTTCGGGATAGGGTTCGCGGTACCATCGCGCCGCATAGAGCGGCTCGCCGTTGGAAGCCGTGCCGACCCGCTGCGAATCTCCGGAGCGCGGCCGGTTGGGCGGACCGGCGGGCCCTGCATCCTGGTCGCGCACGACCGCCTTGATCCTCGGCGCTGCCGGTGCGGGTGCGGGCTCGACCTTGGGCGAGATCGTCGCGGCAGGCGGCGGCATCGGCGGCGGCGGTACCGGCGGAACGGGCAAGTCCGGCTGCGGCGAAGGTTGCGAGCGGGGAAGCGCGGTGGGTGCGGCTTCTTCCTCGGGCAGAGGCGGTGCGTCGGGTGCTGGCGGCTCTTCGGCGAAATCGACCGTGGTCAGCGTTTCTGCCGCTTCGCGCCGTCCGGCGATGCCCGTCCCGAGCGTGAGCAGCAGAAGCAGCAATCCGACTTCGAGGACCAGCGCGAGCCCGATCCCCGCCGCCCGCCGGCGCAATCCCGGCCAGCGCGCGTCGAACGCGGCCACGCGCAGCGCCAGCGTCGATTTGTGCTCCGGTTCGGGAGAGAGCGCGGCTTGCGCGAGTGACATCGATGGCCGTCGGAAGTGGTGGGCGGAACGCGTCCTCTAGAGCCGGATGGACGCGAGCGCCACGCCCTAACCGTCCTGTCGCTTCGGCACGAACGGCTGCGGCGCCGCGATCCTGCCGAAGAACAGGACCTCTCCTGTCCTGAGGTCGCGGATGGCGAAGAGGAATGGGCGATCGACGGTGAATTCCGGCCCCTCGAACGGCGGCGGCGCCGAGGTGGGCATGGCGACCATCATGGTGACCGCAGCAGCGCGGGTCCCGCTCTCGTAAACCTGCAGCTTGGCCACCTGGAATGCCTCGCCGATATGGAGCGGCCGCTGACCGGGCTCCGCCATCGGCGTAAGGTCCGCGCGGTCGCGGTCGAACGGCAAGGTGAGTCCGAGCGCCTTGAGCGGCGGGATCAGGTCCGCCCGCATGTCGGCCTCGAACCGCGGCAGCCACACCCGCACCGGCGCGGGCGTCGCCTTGTCGAGCGCGGATGCCATGGCGTCGATCTGACCAAGCGCGGGCGCGGGCACATCGGCGACCCGCGCCTCGGGCATCATCACGTCGAAAGCGAACCGACGCTGCTCGAACCCGTAGGTCATCCGCAGCGCGCGCCAGTTGCCCACGGACACGCTCGCGAACTCGCCTTCGTTCTTCATCATGTGGAAGGGGCGTTGGGTACCGTCGCCGAACAGGAACGGTTTCGTCTCGGCACCCTTGAAGCGCGCCGACCAGTCGCCTTCGAAGAACGTGGCGTTGGCCAGATAGGCCGCGGCCTCGCGCTGGATCGTATCGGGGGTGACCACATTGCGGATCATGCCGTCGGTCTTGTCGTCCGCCCACGCATTGATCACCGCGGCCGCGCCCGCCGGATCGTTCATGAAATCGACCCGCTCGGCGCTCGCACCATAGATCGTGCGGGTGGCATCGAGAAACGCGGGTTGAAAGCTCCAGTCGCGACTGAGGAAGAGCGCGTTTGCGATCTCCACCTTCACGCCGCGCTCGCCTTCCCGCAACGAGGCGGCACGTGCGGCGAGCGCCCGGTCGCCGGTCTCGCCGGGGGCAATCGCCAGAAAGCGCTCGATCTGCTCCTTGGTGGTGCCGCCCGCACCCAGGTGGACCAGCCCGAGCGCCTGGGAGACGCTCGTTGGCGAATAGACCACGTTCGCGTCCGCCGCCGCCGCGCGGACGAGGCGGTCGTACACCGCCAGTTGGCTAAACGCCTCGGAAGGAAGGGAAGGCTCGGACCGTGGCGGCGCAGCGGCGCTCTCCCCGTCGGCGACAATGGACGACGTGCAGCCCCCGAGCAGGCAGGCGGCGGCGAGCATTAGACTGCGCATGAAACCGGACCCTTTCTTGCGTGCAAGATAGGCCCGCCTCCCGGTGAACCCGGCGTTAAGCCCGCGGCGCGCTCCGCCGGTAGCTCAGCGCCTCGGCCACATGGATGCGCCCGACCTGCTCTGCGCCCGCAAGGTCGGCGATCGTGCGGGCCACCCGCAGCATCCGGGTGTAGCCGCGCGCGGAGAGGCGCATGGCCTCGGCCGCCTGCATGAGGAGCTTGCGTCCGGGTTCGTCGGGAGTGGCAAAGCGTTCGAGCAGCTCGCCGTCCAGCTCCGCGTTGGTGCGTGCGCCCGTTTCCGCGGCCCTGGCCGTCTGGACCGCGCGGGCCGCGGCGACGCGCGCGGCGACTTCGGCGCTCCCTTCGGCGGGCGGAGGCAGCGAGAGGTCCGCGGCGCTCACCGGATCGACCTCCACATGCAGATCGATCCGGTCGAGCATCGGGCCCGAGACCTTGCTCTGGTAATCGGCGGCGCAGCGCGGGGCGCGGCTGCACGCGAGCGCGGGATCGCCAAGGTGGCCGCAGCGGCACGGGTTCATCGCCGCGACGAGCTGCACCCGCGCCGGGAAGGATACGTGCGCATTGGCGCGAGCGACGTCGACCTTTCCGGTCTCGAGCGGCTGGCGCAGCGAATCGAGCACCGCGCGCTGGAATTCGGGCAGCTCGTCGAGGAACAGCACGCCGAGATGCGCGAGGCTGACTTCGCCCGGGCGCACGCGCAGGCCGCCGCCGGTCAGCGCCGCCATGCTCGCCGAGTGATGGGGCGCTCGGAAAGGGCGAGCGCGGCTGATCCGCCCGCTCTCGAGCGTGCCCGCCACCGAGGCGACCATGCTCGTCTCGAGCGCCTCTGCCGGTGTCAGCGGCGGCAATATGCCGGGCAGGCAGCTTGCCATCAGCGACTTGCCCGCACCCGGCGGGCCGATCATCAGCAGGTTGTGCCCGCCGGCGGCGGCGATCTCGAGCCCGCGCTTCGCCGTCTCCTGGCCCTTCACCTGCTTGAGGTCCGGTCCGAAGCCCGGATCCTCGACCTCTCCCGGAGCGGGATCGGGCAGGCGGCTGGTCCCCTTGAGGTGGTTGAGCAGGCTCACGAGGTCGGGCGCGGCGATGACCGGTACGCCGCTCGCCCAGCGTGCCTCGGATCCCTGCGCGGCCGGACAGATCAGTCCGGCGTCCACCTCGTTGGCATGAATCGCGGCCAGCAGGACCCCGGGAGAGGGAGCCACCCGCCCGTCCAGGGCGAGTTCGCCCACCGCGATCCAGTCGCCGAGTTGTTCGGCGTCGGTGACGCCCATCGCCGCAAGCAGCGCCAATGCGATCGGCAGGTCGTAGTGGCTGCCCTCCTTGGGCAGGTCGGCGGGCGACAGGTTGATGGTGATCCGCTTGGGCGGGAGCGAAAGCCCCATGGCGGCAAGCGAGGCCTGCACCCGCTCCCGGCTTTCGCCCACCGCCTTGTCCGGAAGTCCGACAAGATTGAAGCGCGGCATTCCCGGGGCGACCTGGCACTGCACTTCGACCGCGCGCGCCTCCAGCCCGAGATAGGCCACCGTCCGGACCAGTGCGACCACAAAACCCCCCAAGTAATGAATGGCTTGTGCCGACTATTCGTCCGGCTGTCGAGTGGCTGGGTCTTGCGGCGGACCGTTAGTTTTAAGCGACGATTAACCATGACGTTTGGCGCTTTGGCAAGCGCCTGCGCGTTAGCCAGAGATCGTGCGTAACGTGTTTGCCCTTATCGCGCTGACCGCTTCGATCGTCGCCGCTCCGGCGGCGGCACAGGAGCGTGCGGACGAAGGTGCCGAGCGCGCGGTCGCCTTCGCTCCCAAGCAGGCGACGGTTGGCGTCGCGGATTATGGACCGTTCCGGGTTCTCGACGAGAAGCGCGCGGCGCTCGTGGACGTGACGGACGCGGCGACCATTGCCGACTTCGAGGCGATGCTGCGCGACCATCCCGGCATCGCGATTCTCGAGCTGGTCGAATGCCCCGGTACGGACGACGATTCGGCCAACCTGAAGCTGGGGCGGATGATCCGGGCCAGAGGCCTCGCGACGCATGTGCCCGCGGGCGGCTCGGTACGTTCGGGCGCGGTCGAACTGTTCCTGGCGGGTAAACGCCGCCTGATCGACGACGGGGCGGAATTCGCGGTTCATGCCTGGCGCGACAGCGACGGGCGGGAGCCGGCCGACTATGCCCCCGATTCGCCCTACAACCGGGCCTATGTCGACTATTACCGCGAGATGGGCGTCGCCCAGCCGCAGGCCTTCTATGACATGACAAACGCCGTGCCCAACGCCGATGCGCGTTGGCTGACCGCGCAGGACATGCGCCGTTGGGTGGGAGAGGCGCGCGACGGCGACGTGACCGTGGCCGCTCCGCAGGAGCAATCGCCTTCGATCGCCTACCTTGACTTGGGGTCCCGCTTCCCATAGTGGCGCGCCCCTGACGGCGGCTGCACGTTCGGCCGCCCCTTTGCGTTTTAGATATTCGAGGATCCGATGAAGCGGACTTTCCAGCCCAGCAACCTCGTGCGCGCCCGTCGCCACGGTTTCTTCGCCCGCAAGGCGACCCCCGGCGGCCGCAAGGTCCTTCGCGCTCGTCGCGCCCGCGGTCGCAAGAAGCTCTGCGCGTAACATTTTTCGAGCGCGCCTCCGCGCGCTCGTCCTCGCCGCTGTTTCCTCGGCTCGGGCCTCGGAGCAGCTGCGGGCGCCCGGTCGGGCTTGCGGGCTCCCTTGTCGGGGGCCCGTTGTCGTTGGCGCCGCGCACTCGCACTTTGATTCGGTGTGTTAGTCACCTATATCGCCGCCCATGACGCTCTCGACCATTCGTAAGCGCGCCGACTTTCTCGCGGCGAATCGCGGGGTGCGGGTGGCGCGGCCCGGCTTTGTGCTGTTGGCGCAGCCGAACGGCGGGCGCGGCAAGCGGTTCGGAGTGACCGTCACCAAGAAGATCGGGAACGCGGTCGTGAGGAACCGGATGAAGCGCCGGTTTCGCGAGCTGCTGCGCGGCGAGCTGCCGCAGCGAGGCCTGCCGGATCACGATCACGTACTGATCGGTCGCGAAGGCGGGATCGAACGCGACTTCGCTCTGATGCGTGACGAGCTCGTTGCCGCGCTGTCGCGCGCCGCTGCAGGCAAGGGCGATCCGCCGCGGCGACGCAAGCGGTGAAGCAGGTTCTCATCCTCGTTGCCCGAGCCTGGCAGCTCGGTCCCAGCCGGGTGCTTCCGCCGACTTGTCGATACGCACCATCGTGTTCGCAGTACGCCATCGAAGCGCTCGAAAGGCACGGGGCAATCAAAGGTGGATGGATCGCCCTGAAGCGTATAATGCGCTGCCACCCGTGGGGCGGGCACGGCTACGACCCGGTGCCCTGATGCGAATATCGCGACAACCACAGTGACAGAATTCGGGATCGATCTTCTTGGATAACCAGCGCAATCTCCTTCTCGCCGTGGTGCTGTGCGGCCTGCTCCTTTTCGGGTGGGACGCGATGATGCAGCAGTTCTATCCGCAACCCGACCGGCCGACGCCGACCCAGGCGGCAGCACCGGCTCCGTCGGCGAGCTCTGCCCCGACGCGCGAAGGTGGCCTGACCGATCCGGCGGCGGTGGCGCTCGAGAAGCGCGACCTTGCCACGGCGTTGAAGTCGCCGCAGCGCGTCCGGATAGACGCACCCGCGGTCTCGGGTTCGATCGACCTCGTCGGCGCACGGATCGACGACCTGACGCTCAAGGGTCGTCGCGAAACGCTCAAGAAGGATTCGGACCCCGTTCGCTTGTTCAGCCCCGCCGGCACGCCGGCGCAGCACTTCGCCCAGTTCGGCTGGGTGGGCGAAGGGCTGAGGGTCCCCGACGCGAAGACCGTCTGGACTGCCGAAGGCGGCCCGCTCGCGCCCGGAAAGCCGGTGACGCTGAAATGGCCCAATGGCGAGGGCCAGGTCTTCACGATCGAACTGTCGATCGACGACAACTACCTCATCACGGCCAAGCAGACCGTGGGCAACGCCTCGCGCGCACCCATCGTCGTGCGCCCGTTCGCAACCGTCAGCCGGACCTCCGCGACTGCCAGTCTCGACCAGTGGACGATCCATTCGGGCCCGATCGGCTATTTCGACGACGGCGTCGATTTCGGGACCGATTACGACGATATCGCGGCTGCCGGCCGACTGACCCCCGAAGGTTCGGCGCGCTGGATCGGCTTCACCGACATCTACTGGATGTCGGCCATCGTTCCGCAGTCAACCGCGCGGGTGGATGCCGATTTCCGCTCGCTTGGCGGCGGAGTGTTCCGCGCCGACGCGATCTACCAGCCGCTGACCGTACCCACGGGCCGCCAGATCTCGCGCACGACCCAGCTTTTCGCCGGGGCGAAAGAGAGCGAGGTCCTAGGCGGATACGAGCGGGCCGGCATCGCCGGATTCGACAACGCGATCGACTGGGGCTGGTTCGGGGTGATCGAGAAACCGATCCTCTGGCTGCTGCGCTGGCTCTACGGCATCGCGGGCAACTTCGGCGTGGCGATCATCCTGCTGACGGTCATCGTCCGCGGCCTGATGTTCCCCATCGCGCAAAAGCAGTTCGCCAGCATGGCGGCCATGCGCGCGATCCAGCCGAAGATGAAGGCGATCCAGGACCGATACAAGGACGACAAGCCCAAGCAGCAGCAGGAGATCATGGCGCTCTACAAGACCGAGGGCGTGAACCCGCTCGCGGGCTGCCTGCCGGTCCTGCTGCAGATCCCGATCTTCTATGGCCTCTACAAGGTCCTGATGGTCTCGATCGAGATGCGCCACAAGCCGTTCGCGCTCTGGATCCAGGACCTTTCCGCGCCCGACCCGGCGCACATCCTCAACCTCTTCGGCCTCTTGCCGTTCACTCCGCCAAGCTTCCTTGCGATCGGGCCGCTGGCGGTCCTGCTCGGCATCTCGATGTGGGCGACGTTCCGCCTCAACCCGCCTGCGACCGACCCCGTCCAGGCGCAGATGTTCAAGTTCATGCCGTGGGTGCTGATGTTCGTGATGGCGCCGTTTGCCGCGGGCTTGCTGATCTACTGGATCACCAACAACCTGCTGACGCTGGCCCAGCAGAGCTATCTCTATTCCAAGCACCCGCAGCTGCGGGCGCAGGCGGAAAAGGACAAGACCGACCAGGACCGGGCCAAGGCGCGCGACGCGAAGGCTAAAGGGTGAACGAGGAAGAGGCCGCTGCCGCCGAGCTGGAGGAACGCGCCCGCAAGCTCCTGACGGGGCGTGTCGAGTTCCTGCTCTCGGCGCCGCAGCTCAAGTTCCTGCCCGACCCGGTGGTGCCGGAGATCGCATTTGCCGGCCGGTCGAACGTCGGCAAGAGCTCGCTGCTCAACGCGCTCACGGGCCGCAAGAGCCTGGCCCGCGCGTCGGTCACTCCTGGGCGCACGCAGGAACTCAATTTCTTCGAGGTGGGTGACCCGCTCGCGCTGCGGCTGGTCGACATGCCTGGCTACGGTTTCGCCAAGGCACCGGTGAAGGTCGTGGAGCGGTGGAAGATGCTCGTGCGCGATTTCCTGCGCGGGCGGCAGGTCCTCAAGCGGACGCTGGTGCTGATCGACAGCCGCCACGGGGTGAAGGATGTCGACCGGGAAATGATGAAGCTGCTCGACGAAGCGGCGGTCGGTTATCGGCTGGTGCTGACCAAGGCCGACAAGATCAAGGCAAGCGAGCTTGCGGCCGTGCTGGATGCTACCCGGGCGGAAGCGCGCAAGCACGTTGCCGCCTATCCAGAGGTGCACGCCACCTCGAGCGAGAAAGGCATGGGGATCGCGCAGCTGCGCGCGGCGGTGCTCGCGGATTCCGAAACCTGACCTCAGCGGCCTAGGTCGCGAACAGCGATTCGAGGCTTGCGAACGCCTTCATCTCGATCGCGTTGCCGCTGGGGTCGCGGAAGAACATGGTCTTCTGCTCGCCCGGTTCTCCGGCGAAGCGGGTATAGGGCTCGATGTCGAAGCGGGTGCCGGCGTCGCGCATCTTCGCGGCCAGCGCGTCGAACGCCTCCAGGGTCAGCACCACTCCGAAATGCGGAACCGGCACGCCGTGGCCGTCGACGGGGTTGACCGCGGCGTCCCCGCTGGCGCGCTGCGGCGCGTGGTGCACGACGAACTGGTGGCCGAAGAAGTCGAAATCCACCCAGGCCTCGGCACTGCGGCCTTCGGGCAGGCCAAGGACGCCGCCATAGAAGGCGCGCGCTTCGGCGATGTCGCGAACGGGAACGGCGAGGTGGAACGGGCGCAGGCTCATGTCGGCAAGACTACCTCTCGATAAAGCATTTTCCTACAGTCATCGTGCCGTGTCACCAGACGGCGATGAACCGCGCCGAAGCCCGCCGAATCCTCGTCGAATTCGCTGCCGGGGCGGGAATGTCGGAGGCCGAGTTCTTTTCCCCTGGACACTGTGACAGGTGTGACAGCGTTCAGCCTCGACAGCACAAGGCTGAACGCCTAGGGCCCCGGACAGGTGGGAAACAGGGCAGTCCTTTGAAGCTTATCGTCGGTAACAGGAATTACTCGAGCTGGTCGTTGCGCGGCTGGCTGGCGGCCAAGCAGTCGGGCCTCGCGTTCGAGGAGCTGACCGTGCCGATCTACGGCGAGGAATGGGAGCACGTTAAGCGCGAGATGGGCGAGATCCAGCCCTCGAGCGGCAAGGTGCCCATCCTGTGGGATGGTGACGCAGTGATCTGGGACAGCCTGGCGATCCTCGATTACCTGGCCGACAAGGTGGGCCGCGATCGTTTCTGGCCCAAGGACGATGCGCCGCGCGGCATGGCCCGGTCGATGGTCGCCGAAATGCATTCGAGCTTCCTGCCGCTTCGCCGCCAGTGCCCGATGAACGTGAGAATGCGGCACGAAGGCGTCGGGTTCTCCGAAGAGACGACGGCCGACATCGTGCGTATCCTCCAGCTATGGGCCGAGGCCCGTGCGCGGTTCGGCCGGGGCGGGCCGTTCCTGTTCGGCACGTTCGGGGCCGCGGACGTGTTCTATGCACCGGTGGTCAGCCGGTTCGTGACGTATGGTGTGCCGGTGCCGGGATTCGCAAAGGCCTATATGGAGGCGGTCTGGGAACACGAATGGATGCAGGCGTGGATCAAGGCTGCCGAGGACGAGCAATGGGTGCTGGAACAGTTCGACGCCGTGCCCTCCCAAGGCTGATCGCGACGCTCGCGGCGCTTCTGCTCCTCCAGCCCTCGATCGCGGGTGCATGGGGCTATTTCGGGCACGAGACCACCGCGCGGATCGCCCTTGCCAACGTGCGGCCGGAGACTCGCACGGCGATCGCTCGCCTGATCGCGCACGACCGTGAGCTCGGCACGCCCGACTGCCGTATCCGCAACCTCGCCGACGCGGCGACCTGGCCCGACTGCCTTCGCCGCGAGGGCTGGCGCTGGGGCTACACGTTCGCGTGGCATTACCAGACACAGCCTGTCGACCAGCCGTACGACCTGCGGCGCAGCTGCTCGGGCGGGAATTGCGTGACCGCGCAGATCGAGCGCAACCAGCGCATCCTTGCGGACGAAACTCTCCCCGCGAACGTCCGGCTCGAGGCGCTGGCGTTCATGGTCCACTTTGCGGGCGACATCCACATGCCGCTGCACTCGGGCGACAACGACGACCGCGGCGGGAATGACGTCGCCGCGCAGTACGGGATCGTACCGGGGCTCAACCTTCACTCGATCTGGGACGGCGCGCTCGCCGAACGTGCGGTCACCGCGGCCATTCCTCCCCTTGTCCGGCGCTATTCGCCTGCCGAACGCGCCGCCCTCGGCGGCGGCGACTCAGCGCAGTGGGGAGCCGAAAGCCACGCCCTGGCGCGCGACTTCGTCTACCCCAACGCTTTCGGGTCCGAGCCGCCATCGAACGCGGCGATCCTGACCCAGGAGGCGATCGTGGCGGCGGTTCCCGTGGCCGAGCGCCGCATCGTGCAGGCGGGCATCCGGATCGCGGGATACCTCGACGCCGCGTTTGCGCCCGGACCCTTGCCCGAACCGGAGCGACGCCCGTGACCCAATTAGTCGACCTCGCCGAGCAACTGATCGCCTGCCCCAGCGTGACCCCGGCATCGGGAATGGTGTTCGACGCCCTCGAGGCGATGCTGGCGCCGCTCGGGTTCGAGATCGATCGCTTCGTGACAGGGGAAGCGCCCGACGGACCGGTGGAGAACCTGTTCGCGATACGCCGTGGGCCGAAAGGTTCGCGGCACTTCGCCTTTGCGGGCCACCTCGACGTCGTCCCGCCCGGCGAAGGGTGGACCACCGCGCCCTTCGCGCCCGAGCGGCGTGGCGATCTCCTCTACGGACGCGGCGCGGTGGACATGAAGGGCGCGATCGCAGCGATGGTGGCTGCGGTCGCCGAGGTGCCGGCCGATGCCGGGACGATCAGCTTCGTCATAACGGGAGACGAGGAAGGGCCGGCCGTCCATGGAACGCGCGCGTTGATCGATCGCATGCGCGAGCGGGGCGACATTCCCGATCTCATCCTCGTCGGCGAGCCCACTTCGGCCAATCGGCTCGGCGACATGGTGAAGATCGGTCGCCGCGGCTCGGTCAACGTATGGCTCGAGGTCGATGGCACGCAGGGGCACGTCGCCTATCCGCACCTTGCCGACAACCCCATCCCGAAGCTGGTGGCGATGCTCGCCGAACTCGACGCGCTCGAACTCGACGACGGGCACGAGTGGTTCCAGCCTTCGAACCTCGAGATCACCGACCTCGAGGTCGGCAATCCGGCGACGAACGTGATCCCGGCCAAGGCGAGGGCGCGGGTGTCGGTCCGCTTCAACGCGCATCACACCGGAGAGGAGATCGCCGCGCGGATATCCGAGGTGGCCCTGCGCCATGGCGGCACCGCCCGGCCGGTCATCAGCGGCGAAGCGTTCCTGACCCCGCCCGGTGCGTTTTCCGCGATGATCAGTGCCGCGGTCGAAGCCGAGACCGGCATCGCTCCCGAGCTCTCGACCACCGGGGGAACGTCGGATGCGCGGTTCCTGAAAGACCTCGCGCCGGTGATCGAGTTCGGCCTGTGCAATGCGACGATGCACAAGCGCGACGAGGCAGTCGCGATGGCGGATCTGGAAACGCTCGCCCGCATCTATGCACGAATTGCATGGACCGCTCTAAACGGCTGATTGTGCTGGCGCGAAGCCGCTGATAATCCCGCCGCTCATTTGAGGGGAGGGGCCGCGATGGACCGCAGGCTGACGTTCTGGATTCTCGTCGGCATGGTGCTGGGCGTGGTCGTCGGGCAGGCGCTCAACGCGACGCTCGATCCTGCGGTCATCAAGGAGAGCGTCGCCCCGTGGCTCAAGCTGCTGAGCGACATCTTCCTGAACCTGATCAAGATGCTGGTGGCGCCGCTGGTGCTGTCGACGATCGTGGTCGGCATCGCCAACATGGGCGACAGCGCCGCTCTGGGCCGGATCGGCGTCCGCTCGATCGCGTGGTTCATCACGGCCAGCCTGATCTCGATCGGCCTCGGCCTGGTGATGGTCAACCTGTTCCAGCCCGGGGTCGGTGCGCCGATCCCCGATGCCGCTGCGGCGACGGCGGCCCTGGGCGAAGTCAAGGAACTGAAGGCGACCGAATTCATCCTGTCGATCTTCCCCAAGAACGCCGTCGAAGCGATGGCGACCAACAATATCCTACAGATCCTGGTGTTCTCGATCTTCGCGGGCGTCGCGCTCTCGGCGATTGGCGAGCGAGGCGCGGCGCTCGTGCGCGGAGCCGACGCGCTGGCCGAAATGATGCTCCAGGTGACCGGCTACGTGATGCGCTATGCGCCGATCGCGGTGTTCGCTGCCATCGCCAACGTCGTCGCGGCGAGCGGGCTGGGGATCCTCGGTACATATGTCGAGTTGCTGCTCGAGTTCTACTTCAGCCTCGTCATCCTGTGGGCGATCCTGCTGACAATCGGGGCGATGTTCCTGCACGGGCGGATCTGGACCCTGATCCGGTACATCAGGCAGCCGATCATGATCGCCTTCTCGACCGCGTCGAGCGAGGCCGCTCTGCCCAAACTGTTCGAGCAACTCGACCGCTTCGGCGTGCCGCGACGCATCTCGGGCTTCATGCTGCCGCTGGGCTACTCGTTCAATCTGGACGGCTCGATGATGTACATGAGCTTCGCGACGATCTTCATCGCGCAGGCTTATGGGATCGACCTGTCGATCGGCACGCAGATCATGATCCTGCTGACCCTGATGATCTCCTCGAAGGGTATCGCCGCGGTTCCGCGCGCGAGTCTCGTGGTGATCACCGGTACGCTGGCGATGTTCGGCCTGCCGGTCGAAGGCGTGGCGATCATCCTGGCGATCGACCAGTTCCTCGACATGGGCCGTACCGCGACCAACGTCGTCGGCAATGCGGTTGCGACTTCGGTGATCACCAAGTGGGAAGGCATGCTCGAGGTGGAGGAACCCGAGTATGTGCCGCATCCCGAAGCGCCTGCGCACACGGCCGCCGACGGCAAGCGCGGGCTCGAGCTCGATCCGGAAAACTTCGCCTAGGCCAACCGCCCGTCGGGAACCGTGACATCGCCTGGTCGCTTCCCTAGGGTAGCGGCCAAGCCATCACGGAGGATCATCGTCGGTATCTGGTTTGCCATTCCGCTTTGGAAGCGGGTCGTCGGTGCGCTGCTTCTGGGAGTAGTCGCCGGACTTGTCTGGGGACCGGGTGCCGAAAGCATCAAGATAGTCGGCGACGTCTTCATCGCCTTCATCAAGATGCTGGTGGTGCCGCTGATTTTCCTGTCGGTCGTATCGGGCGTCGCATCGATCGGCGATCTGCGGAAGCTGGGCTCGGTCGGATGGCGCGCATTGCTGCTGTTTCTCCTGACCAGTCAGGTCGCAGTCTGGCTGGGTCTTGCGCTCGGCACCGTCTTCACCCCGGGGCTGGGGGTGGATACCAGCGCCATCGTCCGCGGCGATCCGCCGGCGCCGAGCGAGGCGACGTGGCGCGACATGCTGCTCGGCGTCATTCCGCAAAGCCCCGTCCAGGTCATGGCCGATGCCAACGTCCTGCCGCTCATCGTCTTTGCCCTGCTCGTCGGGGTGGGCATCGTGATGGCGAAAGAGGAAGGCGGACCGGTCGCCCGCCTTTTCGATTCGGGGGCCGTGGTCATGCAGAAGGTGACCATCCTCGTCATGGAACTGACCCCGTTCGGCGTATTCGCGCTGATGGCCTGGGTTGCCGGTACGCTCGGACGCGACGCGCTCGTCGCATTGGCCCAGGTGGTCGCGCTCAACTATCTGGGCTGCTTCCTCATCATCGGGCTGGTCTACGCCTCGCTGATCCGCTTCGTCGCCAAGCTGCCGGTGGTCGATTTCTTCCGCGGCATGGCCGATGCGATCGCGGTGGCCTATTCGACCGCGTCGTCGAGCGCGACCCTGCCGGTGACGCTGCGCTGCACGCAGCGCAACCTTGGCGTCAGCGCCCCGACCTCGAGCTTCGTGGTGTCGCTCGGGGCGACGATCAACATGGACGGGACCGCGATGTATCTCGGCCTCGCGACCCTTTTCGGGGCGCAGCTGTTCGGCGTCCCGCTCGACCTTGGCGATTACATCCTCGTCTCCGTACTCGCCACGCTGGGTTCGATCGGCGCAGCGGGTATCCCCGGATCTGGTCTGATCATGATGGCGCTGGTCTTTGGCGCGGTCGGCGTGCCGCTGGAGACGATCGCCTTCGTCGCCGGGATCGACCGGATCATGGACATGATGCGCACCGCCACCAACGTGACCGGCGACGGTACCGTGACCACGACCGTCGCCGCGCTTGTCGGCGACATCGATCGGGGCGAGATGATCTCCGCCGACGATGTCTAGCATCTCCGATGACGCGGGCGCATGGTGCAGCGGCTGACGGAGGGGGGATCATGAGCGCACAGGAATCCATTCTGGACCAGGCCAAGGCATGGATGGCTGCCTATGGCGATGACCTTGCCGCGGGTGACCGCGATGCCATCGTCGCGCGCTATCACCCCGAGGGTGCGTGGTTCGGCATGAATGCAGCAAAGGCGTTCCGGAGCCTGCCGGACATCCGCGCTCGCTATGCCAGCGTATGGCAGCCACCTACCGAGTTCCGCTGGATCGGACTTGCCTATGAAGTCGCGGGCCCCGACGCGGTCGTTGCCACCGGCCAGTTCCATTGGGGTATCGAAGGCGGGTCGCGAACCTACTCGTATACCGGACTGTTGCTCCGGCTGGACGGCACCTTCCGCATCCGCATCGAAGAGGAATCGTTCGTCCTCAACTGACCGGACGGCCCTTGGGCTTCTCGACCACCTTTTGCCGGTACGAGCAAAGGTCCGCTACCGGACACCGCCAGCATTCGGGCGTGCGCGCCTTGCAGACGTAGCGGCCGTGGAGGATCAGCCAGTGGTGCGCGCCCAGGCGAAAAGGGGCGGGCACGCGTTTCTCCAGCTTGGCCTCGACCGCCTCGGGCGTTTTGCCCTTCGCAAGACCGGTGCGATTGCCCACCCGGAAGATGTGCGTGTCGACCGCGAAGGTCTCCTGCCCGAACCAGCAGTTGAGCACGACGTTGGCCGTCTTGCGGCCGACCCCCGGCAGCCGCACGAGCTCTTCGCGCGTCTGCGGCACCTCGCCGCCGAACTCATCGACCAGTAATCTCGACAGCAGGATGACGTTCTTGGCCTTCGAGTTGAAAAGGCCGATCGTCTTGATGTGCTCCTTCAGGCCGTCTTCGCCGAGGTCGAGCATCTGTTGCGGCGTTTCGACCGCCTGGAAAAGTGCCCGGGTCGCCTTGTTGACCCCGACGTCGGTCGCCTGCGCCGACAGCGCCACGGCAACCACGAGTTGATAGGCGTTGCCGTATTCGAGTTCCGTTTCGGGCGAAGGGTTGTCTTCCGCAAGGCGGCGGAAGAATTCGAAAATCTGGTCGCGCGTCATGGTTTTCCGGTTGGTCGCCTTCCGCCGGCGCGCTCCAGCGCGGCGATCTTGGCCTCGACCTCCTCGTCGATCCGGTCGAGCCGGGCAAGGTGCGCGCGCATTTCCTCGATCATTCGGTCGCGGCGGCGCTGCATCGCATCGGAGAACGCCGCCGCGATGATCCCCGTCGGCATGGCCACGAACGCCACGCCGCCCAGCGCGACGAGCGCTGCGAAGACCTTGCCGAGTGCCGTCACCGGAACGACGTCGCCGTAACCGACCGTCGTGAACGTATTGACCGACCACCACAGCGCCCGCGGGATCGAGCCGAAAGCCTCGGGCTGAACCGTCCCTTCCACCACGAACAGCGCAGTTGCGCCGAACAGCAGAAGCAGTGCGGCGAGGGCGACGGTGACGATCAGGTCGTCCTTGCGCTCGCCGATCGCGGCCCCGATCTCGCGCAATGCTGCCGAAAATCGGCCGAACTTCATGACTGCAATCACCCGAACGAGCCGGACCATGCGCAGCACCGCGACATCGGCGGTGATGAGCGGGAGGAGCGTCGAGGCGATAACGACCAGGTCGATCAGACCGAGCGGCGATCGAATGAAGTGCCAGCGCTTTCGCCACGCGCTCTCGGGTCCCGGCTCCTCGGCAGCTGCGAAGATTCGCGCCGCATATTCGAGGACGAAGATGGTTCCGAAGACGAGTTCGGCAATCACCAGGTCGCGGTGCCACCGCGCACCCAGTGACGGTTCTGTCGATAGCACCGCGGTCGCCACCGCAACGATGATCACCGCCACCAGCAAACGGTTCATCCATGTCAGGTGTCCGTCGAGTTCCGCGCCGACGGTCAGTTGGTGGTGCAGGTATCGCCGCAGTCGTGCCATGCCCCGCGCCCGTTCCCTTAGTCCAACCCGAGCACCTGCGGCATCGTGTAGCGGCCCGCATCGCGGCCAATGAGCCACGTCGCCCCTGCCACGGCTCCGCGGGCGAAGATTCCCCGGTCCTCTGCGACATGCGTCAACGTCAGGCGCTCCTGCTCACCGGCGAGGATCACACTGTGCTCGCCCGCGACGGTGCCGCCGCGCAGGCTTGCAAAACCGATGGCGCCTTCCGCGCGGCGCCCGGTGATCCCGTCGCGGCCACGCTCGCTGTTGGTTGCCAGGTCGATTCCGCGCCCGTTCGCCGCAGCCTCGCCGAGCAGGAGCGCCGTGCCGCTCGGCGCATCCACCTTCATCCGGTGATGCATCTCGAGCACCTCGATGTCCCAATCCGGTCCGAGACGCGCGGCCGCCTCGCGCACAAGGTGGGCGAGGAGCGTCACGCCGAGCGAGGTGTTGCCCGTCTGCAGGACCGGGATCGCCAAGGCCGCCGAATCGAGCGCCGCGTGATGTCTTTGCTCGAGACCGGTGGTGCCGATGAGGATCGGAATGCCCGCGCCGACCGCGGCGTGCAGGTTGCCCTCAAGCGCCGCCGGAGCGGTGAAATCCACGAGCACGTCGCTTGCTTCGGCCAGGTTCGCGGTGTTGCCGCCCTGGTCTACGCCGCCGGAAAGATCGTGCCCTGCGTCGGCAATGGCCCGCGCGAGCGCGTGCCCCATGCGCCCTTCGCTGCCGATGATACCGATACGCGCCATTGCCACTCCCCTGCCGCCCATGCTTCATGGGCGACATGAGCGACATCCGCAACATCGTCATCCTCACCGGCGCCGGCGTCAGCGCCGAAAGCGGCATCGACACTTTCCGCAGCGGGACCGATGGCGCACCGAGCCTGTGGGAACAGCACCGGGTCGAGGATGTCGCCACTCCCGAAGGCTTCGCGCGCGATCCGGACCTCGTCCTCCGCTTCTACGACATGCGCCGCGAGGCCATTCAGACCAAGCAGCCCAATCCCGCGCATCACGCCCTCGCCAAGCTCGATGCGGAATGGCGCGGCGAACTGCTCATTGTCACCCAGAACGTCGACGATCTGCACGAAAGGGCGGGTGCACGCCGCGTTCTGCACATGCACGGAGAGCACCTCAATGCGTGGTGCACCACGTGCGATACGCGCAGCAGGTGGACTGGGCCGTTGATCGACCGGCCGGCCTGTCCGGCTTGCGAAGCCCGCGCGCTGCGTCCCGACGTCGTGTGGTTCGGCGAAATGCCCTACCGGATGGACGAGATCTACGCCGCGCTGCGCCGGGCGGACCTGTTCGTCAGTATCGGCACGAGCGGCGCCGTCTATCCGGCGGCGGGGTTTGTGCGTGATGCGCGCAGCCTTGGAGCCAAGACGCTCGAACTCAACCTCGAGCGCAGCCAGGGTTCGGGCTGGTTCGACGAGACGCGGCTGGGGCCTGCCAGCAACCTGGTCCCCGGCTGGGTGGACGAGGTGCTAGGCGGGTGAAGATCCGCACGTGCGGCAGCCGGGATCCTTGGAGATTCTGAAGCTCCGCATCCCCGGGGCGAGCCCGTCGAGCGTGAAAAGGGTGCCCCATTGCGGCTCGCCCATCTGGGGTGCGATGAGCACGCGGATTGCCTGAAGCGCCGCGAACGTTCCGGTCCAGCCGGCCATCGCGCCGAGCATGCCGTCGTCGGCACAGGTGTCGCAGTCGTCGTTGTCGAACGCGTCGCCGACGAAGCAGCGGTAACAGGCGTGCTCGGCGAGGTGGCCCGCGAAGGCTCCGACCTGGCCCTGGAAGCGGCCCACGGCTGCGCTGAGGAGCGGAATGCCGCTCGCCACGCAGGCATCGGCGACGGCCAGGCGGGTGGCGAAATTGTCGGTCCCGTCGAGCACGAGATCGGCCCCCGCGATCGCCGGCGCGGCATTGTCCGGCGCGATCCGCCGATCATCGAGCGCGACTTCCAGCTTGTGGTCGAAGTTCGCCAGCCAGCGCCGCGCGGCCACCGCCTTGCCGTGGCCCACGTCGCGTTCAGAATAGATCGTCTGGCGCTGGAGGTTGCTCGTCTCGACCTTTCCGTCATCGATAAGGGTCAGCTTTCCGACCCCTGCCCCGGCGAGGTACTGGAGCGCGGGAGAGCCGATTCCGCCGAGCCCGACGATCGCAACATGGGCCTCGGACAAGGCGAACTGCCCCGCGCCGCCGACCTCGGGAATGATGATCTGCCGCGCGAACCGGTCGAGGCGTTCAGGGGAAAAAGCCATGGAACGGCTGTTGGCATCCTGTGCAGCGCCTGTCGACAAGGCCGTGCGCTCAGATGACCTCGACGTTCTTGGCCAGCGTTTTGAAGCGCATCCCGTCGGCTTGCCGCACCGTGATCGTCACTGCGCCGGTCTTGCTGACGTGACGATCCTCGACCGTGCCCGCCTTGCCCTTATGCACCCCTGCAATCACCCTGCAGGAAACGCCGTCGACGATCGCACCGGTCGCCATCGTCAGCTCTCGAGTTGGCGGAGGAGCGACCGGACGTCGCCGTCCATGTCCGCATCGCGCTGGCGCAGGTCCTCGATCAGGCGGACCGCATGGATCACCGTCGAGTGGTCCCGTCCGCCGAACTTGCGGCCGATCTCGGGATACGACCGCGGGGTAAGCACCTTGGAAAGGTACATCGCCACCTGCCGCGGGCGGACGACCGCGCGGGCGCGGCGCTTCGAGGCCATCTCGGCGCGATCGATGCGGTAGAACTGGCAGACCGTGCGCTGGATCTCGTCGATGGTGATCCGGCGGCGGTTGGCGGAGAGGATGTCGGTGAGCTGTTCCTCGGCGAGCTGGAGCGAAACCTCCTGTCCCGTCAGCTGGGCATAGGCGATCAGCTTGTTGAGGCCGCCGACCAGCTCGCGAATGTTGCGCGTGATGGTGCGGGCGAGAAAGTCGACGACGTCCGCCGGGACTTCGAGCGGCGCGAAGCGAGTCAGCTTCGATTCGAGGATCGAGCGGCGCAGTTCGATGTCGGCCGCCTGGATATCCGCGACGAGGCCCATGCTGAGGCGGCTGAGCAGCCGTGGCTCGACTCCGTCGAGCGCCTGCGGGGCGCGGTCGGCGGCGAACACCAGTCGCTTGCCCTCGGCGAGCAGCGCGTCGATCGTGTAGAGCAGCTCTTCCTGCGCGCTTGCCTTGCCGATGATGAACTGGATGTCGTCGACCAGCAGGAGATCGAACGAACGCAGGCGGGCCTTGAACTCGATTGTCTGGTTCGATTTCAGCGCCTGGACGAATTCGACCATGAAGCGCTCGGCGCTGCAGTAGAAGATTCGCGCACGCGGATGGCTGCCGAGATAGGCGTGGCCGATCGCGTGGAGGAGGTGCGTCTTCCCCTGGCCCGTCGCTGCCTTGAGGTAGAGCGGCGAGAACTGCGGCTGCTCGGTCGCCGACATGCGCTGCGCGGCGTTGCACGCCAGCACGTTAGCCTCGCCGGTGACGAATGCCGCGAAGGTCAGCGAAGGGTCGAGGCCGATCGACGAGGTGAACCCGCGATCGCCGATGGTGCCCGCGGCGACTGCGATCATGCTGGTGTCGCTGCCGTCGTTCGCCGGGCGGCGGCCGTCACCGAACGACAGTTCGGGCAGCTTGCGGCGGCCGGGGTGGACCTTGATCTCGACGTTGCGGACTTCGCTCCGGGCTATCTTCCAGGCAAGGCTCAGCCGGTCGTGGAACCGGTCCAGCACCCAGTTGGCGCTGAACTCGGTCGGCAGGTACAGCTCGAGCGTACCGGTGTCTTCGGCAAAGCCGCCGACCTGGATCGGCTTGATCCACTGGCTGTGAAGCTGGTGACCCAGGTCCTTGCGGAGCCCCTGGCTGATGTCTGCCCAATCGGCCGCCAGGTTTACCGCTTCCAGATCTTCCATGCCGTCCTCTGTGCCCCTGTACCGCGCAGCATTTCCGCTGCCGACGCTCCCGTTAATCGACATTTCGTCCTCGCCTTTGCGCGACTTCTGCGGACCCGCATTTTTCCCCCGCTCCGGGCACGACTTCCCACTTCCCGAATTCACCTGGAATCGAGTCGAACGGGCCGGTCCAAAGCTGTAATCGCGGGGCGGTCCAAGCGCCCTGCGGACACTTCTTTTCAACAGCCGCGTGCGCCTTGCAAGGGCGACGTCGAAAAAAAACTGAAATAAAGGCTGTTGACTCGCCGAATCCCGCAGACTTGCGTTCAACCTACTGAATCGAAACGGTTAAGTATGTTACGAAAGTGCGAATCGCGGGATTTGCGCGGTTTTCTAATAACCGGTGCGCGCATACGACAACGCCGGCGCCTTGCGGCACCGGCGTCGTTTGCTTTTCGTTCCGTAGCAGACCCGAACCGATCGGCCCGGGGCAGCGAA